>NZ_JBSKGP010000001.1:0-961495 GCF_054075165.1 Flavobacterium erigeronis
TACTGACGTGTTTGTCGCTGTAACCGCGGCTCCGTTTAGTTTGTCATTCGAAGTAACATTTCCAACATTTACTGCGGCAATTCCCGAAGTCTGATTTGCGTAAGAATCTGAATTAGCACATAATATTGAATTAATAACAAAGCTTGCATCTCCTGACGAACAACTACTAACTGAAGCTGAAATTGTATAAGTCCCCTTTGGTGCTGTAACCGTATTTCCGGTTTGAGTAACTCCAGCTGAAGGAGTTATTTTATATGTGTAAGCTGAATTATAATTATTGATAGTAAAACTTCCTAAAGTTACTGAACATGTAGGTTGAGTAATTGAACTCAACACTGGTGCTGACGGATTCGTGTTTACAGTCACAGTTACTGCTGTACGTGTGCTCTCACATCCGTTTCCAATCTGGCTTACATAATAAGTTCCTGTTGCAAGAGTTTCATCTCCTGTATATAATGTTCCGTTCGAAGAAGCGCTGTACCATTTGTATGTAGATCCAGACGGACTTAAGTCTTTTACTTTTTTGGCTTCAGCTGAACAGAATGTCTGTGCTGATGCCGAAGGTGCTGATGGAGTCGTATTTACCGTAACTGTTACCGCTGTGCGAGTGCTTTCACATCCGTTTGCAGTTTGGCTTACATAGTAAGTCCCCGTTGCAAGGGTTTCATTTCCTGTATATAATGTTCCGTTTGAAGCAGCGCTGTACCATTTGTATGTAGCTCCAGAAGGACTTAAATCGTTTACTTTTTTAGCTTCGGCAGAACAGAATGTCTGCGCTGATGCCGAAGGTGCAGACGGAGTTGTATTTACCGTAACTGTTACTGCTGTGCGAGAACTTTCACATCCATTTGCCATTTGGCTTACATAGTAAGTCCCCGTTGCAAGGGTTTCATTTCCTGTATATAATGTTCCGTTTGCAGAAGCGCTGTACCATTTGTACGCTGCTCCCCACGGACTCAAATCACTTACTTTTTTAGCTTCAGCTGAACAGAATGTCTGTGCTGATGCCGAAGGTGCTGATGGTATAGAATTTACTGTAACCGCCGTTGCTGTTGAAAATGCACTAGGACATCCAGAAGCATTGGTTACTCTAACACTATAACTTCCTGAAGTAGATACGGTGATTGATTGTGTTGTTGCTCCATTTGACCATAGATAGCTACTTCCTCCTGTCGAAGTTAAAATTACACTTTCTCCTTGACAGAATGTTGTTGCTCCATCCGCTGAAATAGAAGGTGCTGCTGGCGTAGGATTTACTGTAACTCCTACTAAGGTCCTTACACTTTCACAGTTATTAAGTGTTTGACTTACATAATAATTTCCAGAAATTAAAATGTCATCGCCTGAATATTGCGTTCCTCCAGTACTTGCATTGTACCATTTCAGAGCAAATCCTGTCGCAACCAGATCATTTACCTTTTTAGCATCATCCGCACAAAAAGTTTGAGCTGAAGCTGTAGGTGCAGCCGTAGTATTTATCGTAACAGTTACTTGAGTTCTTTGACTTTCGCAACCATTTAACGTTTGACTTACATAATAATTACCAGAAACTACAGTTTCATTTCCTGAATATTGTGTCCCGCCAGTATTTGAATCATACCATTTTAAGGCAGATCCAGTAGCCACTAAATTATTTACTTTTTTAGCCTCAGAAACACAATAAGTCTGAGCTGAAGCTGTAGGCGCTGCGGTAGTATTTATTGTAACCGACACTCTAGTTCTTGGACTTTCACCGCAACTATTACTTTGGCTTACAAAATAATTTCCAGAAGTTAAAGTTTCATTACCTATATATAAAGTACCTGCTGTAGCTGCACTATACCATTTATAGTCAGTTCCAGAAGGTGTTAAATCATTTACTTTTTTATTCTCGTTTACACAAAATGTTTGTGAAGAGGCTGATGGTGCAGATGGTATCGTACTAATAGCAACTGTAACCTTGGTTTTCTCACTTTCACCACAGCTATTTGCTGTTTGGGTAACATAATAATCCCCATTAGCCAAAGCTTGAGACGAAGTAAGAAGTGTTCCTGATGCATTGTACCACTTTAAAGCAGTTCCAGTAGCTTGTAAATTATTAACAGTACTATTGCTTGCAGCACAAAAAGATTGTAACGCAGCTGCAACTGGCGCTGAAGAATTTGAATTTATTGTTACTCGCACTGCTCCAGTCTTAGAACTTTCACAACCATTTACAGTCTGAGTTGCATAATAATTGGTATTATTAGTTAATAATTGGTTTGATGGCAATAGCGTACCATTATTATTATACCATTTTATATCACTACCTGTCGCAACCAGATTACCAACAGTTTTATTCTCTGAAGAACAGAATGTTTGATCAGAAGCTATTGGTGCAGCTGGTGCAAATATAACAGAAACACTAGAAGAGCTAGCGCTTATACAGTTTGAACTATTAGTTACTTTAACTGAATAAGTTCCATTTGTAGTAACAACAATATCACGTGAAGTTTCTCCAGTTGACCATAAATATCCACTACTGCTAGGTGCTCTTAACGTGATACTGCTTCCATCAAAACAACTAATTGAACCATTAGTTATAGTAGCCCCACTAGTTCTTGAACTAATACTAGGCGTAGTAGGTTGTGCATTAACTGTAACCTCTACTGGTTTTATAAACTGACATCCGTCAGCAGAAACTGCTTTTATATAATAAGTTCCTGAAGTCGCAACAGTACTTGGCGAAGATAGGCTAGTCGTTGCTCCAGCATTTGTCCAATAAGAAAGTGTCAGATTTGAAGAACTTCCTGTCGTAACAGAAGAAGCTGTTAAATTTACCGTTGAAGGTGCACAAACCGCAGCAGGATTTGTTACCACAAGATTTGCTGACTTTGGATTTACCGCAGCACTTGCAGAATTGTTTGCAGTATTTGTATCTACATCGTTTGGTAATGATGCCGTATTGGTATAATTTCCAGATGCGTTTACAGTAGCAACAATTTTTAATGTCATTGATGATTGTGCTTCTACATCACCAATTGTCCAAACTCCCGTTGTTGAATTATACACTCCAACTGATGGTGTTGAACTTACATACGTATAACCTGAAGGAAGTGAATCGGTTACTGAAATCCCAGAAACATTGTTCCCTCCTAAATTACTAACCTTAACCGTAAATTCTACATTAGATCCGATACAAGGCGCAGCAATATCTACTGTTTTAGTAATTCCTAAATCTGTACATAAAGTTACTGCAACTGTTTTAGAAGGAGTCTGAGCCCCACATACCAATGTAGAAGATACTGAATAGTTACCTGTTTTTGTTGCAACATATGTTGGAGAATTAGCACCACTTATCGCTGTTCCATTGTAATACCATTGATATGGAGCAAAACCAGGAGGTGTAGTTAATTCAGCGGAGTTATTTGTACAACCTCCTCCTTCGATGTATGTCAAACCAGGATCTCCTGGTAAAGCTGCAAAAGTTGAGAAAAAACCAGCCATCGAGAAACCTCCAGCTTGCTGAACTATCGAAACTGTTAGTTTAGCTTTACTTTCAATAGAAAGAACTTCAGGTCTTCCTATTTTCTCGCTATTAAAATTTATAATATACCAACCTGTTGAACCAATTTGATAACGAGCTCCAACTCCAGGTATATCTGTAGTTTTTTTGCCATTTATAGTAACATCTTTTTCAGCATCTTTTAATAAAATATATCCAAAATAATCTAAATTTCCAGAGGTATAGTTCTTAAATTTAGTTGTTTCTACAAACTCTGAGCCTCCACAGTCTGATACTGGTGCGATAGTTGAAATATCAACTTCACAATTTTGTGCTGTTCCTGAATAAACAGCTACACTCTTAGTGGCAACAATCCTAGAAGCTGTGAAATTAGTATTTGATACTCCATTAACGAAAGTAGTAAAATCACCAGCTTTTTTTAAGTTCACTGTTTTGGTTGAACTAGGCACCAAAGCTCCAGTTGTTGTAAAACTTTGAATTATTAAATCTGTATCATCTTTTGTTGCTACTACAGTAGTTTGCTCTGCTGTATCATTTCCTGTCCCTCTTTCAAGAAAATATTCAGTTCCTAAAACCGCTTCTGGGGGAATTTGATTGACTGCACCATCTCCACATCCACCAGGCATATCTATAGCAGCCGACGTATTCATAACGATAGGATTAGACGATTCTACCAACGTCCCTATCGCCGCTTTAAACAAATAACTCTGCCCTTGATTCAATGTAGTTACAATAACATCTTTTATTTTTATCGTTGTATTATTAGCCGTAGCCATAATAGTATAGATAGGCCTTTGATCTCCATAATTGTTAAAATTTCCTAGCGAACCATCTCTGTAATAACCCACTCTAAATCGCACTCCAAGTCCTGCATCACCAAAACTAGTTAATGCCGCATTTCCTTTTATTTCCTTATCTATATCAGTACCCGATAACGCATCGGAAGCTACGTTTCTTAAATTAATAGACACTGGAGCACTAGCTTCTACAATTAATCCTATTCCGCTTAAAACGGTATTAAAAACGTACGCCTTTGTTGCTGTTGGACTTGGTGCGCCAGTAAATCTGTATACTGCTGGATTTCCTTTAGTGGCTGTAAGGTTAGTTACTAATGTCCCATCGCTTTTTAATAAACGAATGTTTGCACTACTTGTAGAATTTGTTGCTACAACAATTTCATTCGCATTATTAAAATACTGCCAAGGAGCTGGTGCAATATAATGCTTGGTATAAAATTGAGCCGTAGCGTTGTGGGCTGTTAGTAATAAAAAAACAATAAAAAATAGTAGTCTAGAAAATCTAGACTGATTAAAAGTAAAGTTACGCATAGACAACTTGGGTTTGTGGAACAGAAATTTTATTTGCTAAAAAACGGATGATCGTTTTTAGCATATTGGTGAGATACGTGAAAAAAAGTATGTTGGATTTTAAAAAACTTAAAAAAGTTTTTTCAAGACTTACACAAAAAAAGGACATTATGCAGACCATGACATTGGATTAAAAAAGACTATAAAAGTCCTTTAGGTTTTAAATTAAGTAGATTTGGAAGTGCGAAAGTATATCGAGGAATGAAATCACACCTCATTATTTCGACAAAATGCACATAAACTCGTCAAACAACCTTTTTTAACAATTGTTTATCGCTTGAGAATTGAAAAAACATGAATATTTGACAGCAAAGAAGTGGAATTTTCTTAAATAATTGAGTTAATTTTAAATTCTTACAGAATTTAATGACAAATAAGTAAAATAACGTAAGAATTCAAAGTTGTACAAAAAGAAAAAAGCTATTTAAAACAAATAGCTGATAGTCAAAAACATACTTAAAAACAGACTTAATATAATTATTGAAGAAACTTGATGTTACGTTTTAGACCATCAAATTTGGTTCTTTTAATGGGAGAATTTTTAAAAACTAGCTTAAAGGTTTCTTCAGTAATTTCCATCCAGTCTTTTTTAGTAAAAGAAAGTAGTTCTGGATTAGGATTGAATAAAGGTTCTGAATGTGGTTTAGAAAATCGATTCCACGGACAAACATCTTGACAAGTATCACAGCCAAACATCCATTCATCAAATTTTCCTTTCATTTCTTCTGGAAGGTTTTCTTTTAACTCAATAGTATAATAAGAAATGCATTTACTGCCATCAACAATATAAGGTGCCACGATTGCTTGTGTTGGACATGCATCTATGCAGGCTGTACAAGATCCGCAGTGGTCTGTAACTGCGTGATCGTATTCTAATTCTAAGTCAATAATAAGTTCGGCTATGAAGTAAAAGGAACCGACTTTTTGAGTAATTAGATTACTGTTTTTTCCAATCCATCCCAAACCACTTTTTGCTGCCCACGCTTTATCTAAAACAGGTGCTGAATCAACAAAGGCGCGTCCAGACACGTCTCCAATATTTTCTTGAATAGAGTGGAGCAATTCTTTCAGCTTATCTTTAATTACAAAATGGTAGTCTTGTCCGTAGGCATATTTTGAAATCTTAAAACTCTCGTCGTTTTGTATCGAATCGGGATAGTAATTAAGCAAAAGTGATACGACACTTTTACCGTCATCTACCAGTAAAGTGGGATCTAAACGTTTATCAAAATGGTTTTCCATATAAGCCATCTGACCATTACGATTGTTCTTTAACCAATTTTCAAGTCGAGGCGCTTCCTGTTCCAAAAAACCTGCTTTAGATATACCACAAGAAAGAAAGCCAAGCCTTTTTGCTTCCTCTTTTATAAATTTCGAATATTTTTCTTTGGAATTAATCATTATCTTTCAGAAAAAACAACTTCAACACCAACAGGCTTTAAGGTAATTAACGGATTAAAATTGACAGTATCTCCTACTGACATAATTTTATACTTTTTGACGACATGAGAAATCGCCAAACACATTTCATAAATAGCAAATCCAGCACCAATACACATTCTTGGTCCCGCTCCAAAAGGATAAAAGTATTGCATAGAATGCTTTTTCTGTTCGCCTAAAAAACGGTCCGGATTAAAATTATCTGGGTTTTCCCAATATTTCGGATTTCGATGCAACTCATAAAAAGAAACACCTATCAGAGTGTCTTTTTTTATAGTGAATTCTCCTAAAATATCATCTTCTACATTTTGTCTGTCGGTAATCCAGGCCGGAGGATACAAACGCATTGACTCATTCAAAACTGCATTTATATAAGTCATTTTTTGCAACTGCTCTACAATGTCCTTACTTTCAGATTCAACTTTAAGGATTTCATCCAATACCTTTTGCTGCACATCTGAATGATTTCCCAATAAATGCAATGTAAAAGTCAGAGCGTTGGCAGTTGTTTCATGCCCCGCAATAAAAAGAATCTTAATTTCGTCTATTAACTGCTCAATGGACATTCCCTCGCCAGTATCTTCATAACGAGTTTCCAAAAGCATATTGAGCAGATCATTAACTTCAGTTTTTGAAGCAGTTCTCTCTTCAATAATCCCTCTAATGATTTCATTGTTTTCTTCAGCCAATTGAAGATGTTTCTTTACCTGACCTGTAATAGAAAACCACCAAGCTTTATGCGGTAATCTAATTTCTTTAATTAAAAAATTCTGGACTGCTTCAATAATATATTTAATTCGATCTAACTTTTCATCCGCGATAGAAAATTGAAATAATGATTTAGCCACAACATTAAACGCCAATTCACTCATAACAGGAAAAAGATCAACTTTCTCATTTGAAATTATCCCTTCCAACTCAGAAGCAATAGTCGTTTTCATATTTTCAACCAGCTGATTCATTTTTTGCTTATGAAATGCTGGTTGAATAAGCCTTCTTTGCTTTAACCAAAATTCTCCATCAACAGTCAGCAGTCCTTTACCCAAATATTTAGACAGATAAACAGACTGAAATTTAGATTTATGATAATTCTTATGATTTTTCTGCAGTATATATTGAGCAACATCATTATCTCTTGATAGGATAATATGCCTCGATTTTCCAATTTTTATAGAAAAAGAATCTCCAAAACGCTCAAAATATTTTTTATGATACGGTATAGGATTTCTACGAACGCCTTCAGCATCCTTAAAAAATCTAAAAATAGATAGTCTTTGCGGATAATTGTATATTTTACTTTGAGGCATTTTATTAATTATTCAAACAGACCTCCTTGAATATTGGTGTTGATTTTACCGAGATGTTTATACGCTTTATCGGTAACTTCTCTTCCACGAGGTGTTCTCATGATAAATCCTTCTTGAATTAAAAAAGGCTCATAGACTTCTTCGATTGTTTCACTGCTCTCACTAACTGCAGTTGCTAGTGTCGAAAGTCCGACAGGTCCTCCTTTAAATTTATTGATAATGGTTAACAGTATTTTATTATCCATTTCATCCAGACCATGAGCATCTACATTTAGTGCTTTTAAGGCATATCTTGAAATTTCTATGTCAATTCTCCCATTCCCTTTAATCTGAGCAAAATCTCGAACACGTCTTAGCAACGCGTTTGCGATACGAGGAGTACCACGACTTCTTCCTGCAATTTCAATTGCAGCTTCCAAGTCAATAGGCATTTTTAATATAGAAGCACTTCTTTCAACAATAGTCGTTAAAAGTTCAGTAGTATAATATTGTAAACGTGAAGATATTCCGAAACGAGCACGCATCGGAGCTGTTAACAATCCTGAACGTGTAGTCGCTCCAATCAAAGTAAAAGGATTCAAATTGATTTGAACAGTTCGTGCATTTGGGCCAGATTCAATCATAATATCAATCTTAAAATCCTCCATTGCCGAATATAAATATTCTTCAACAACTGGACTTAATCTATGAATCTCATCAATGAACAAAACATCTCTTTCATCTAAGTTAGTTAGCAAACCAGCTAAATCACCAGGCTTATCTAAAACGGGACCAGAAGTAATTTTAATTCCAACCTGTAATTCGTTAGCTAAGATATTCGCCAGAGTAGTTTTTCCAAGACCAGGCGGCCCATGAAAAAGAGCATGATCGAGTGCTTCACCACGCTGATTAGCCGCAGCAACAAATACTTTTAAATTTTCCAAAACTTGATCTTGTCCTGCAAAATCATCAAATGACAGCGGACGCAATCTTTTTTCAAGATCTAACTCTTCTGAGTTATATCCTTTAGTAGTAGGATCGAGGTTTTCATTCATCCTACAAAGATATATAAACTAATTAGTTTGGAAAACAGAATAAAATTCAAATTCCAAATAAGAAATCCCAAATTCCAATAAATAGGAATCTATCGGATTTGGAATTTGGAATTTTCATAGTTTGAACTTTAATAAAAACAAAAAGACCATCTTTTCAGATGGTCTTTCTTTTTATTTTTAGTGGTGTAAAACTTCTTCACCTTCTTTCATTGGTACATTTTGAGGAACAAAATCTACATCATGATTTGGGTTACTGTAGTCATACGGCCAACGGTATACGTGAGGAATTTCTCCTGGCCAGTTTCCGTGAATGTGTTCAACTGGAGTAGTCCACTCTAAAGTAGTAGATTTCCATGGGTTTTGAACTGCTTTCTTACCGTAGAAAATACTGCTAAAGAAGTTGTATAAGAATACTAATTGGAACGCACCTCCTACAAGAGCAAATGTTGTAATTAAAACATTCACATTTTGTAAATCATCAAATAATGGGAAGTTTGTATTAGTATAATAACGTCTTGGTAAACCTGCTAATCCAATAAAGTGCATTGGGAAGAAAACTCCATAAGCACAAACTGCAGTTACCCAGAAGTGGATATAACCTAAGTTTTTATTTAACATTCTTCCGTACATTTTAGGGAACCAGTGGTAAATACCAGCAAACATTCCGTAAAGTGCAGAGATACCCATTACTAAGTGAAAGTGAGCAATTACGAAATAAGTATCGTGAACGTTAATATCTAAAGTACTATCTCCTAAAATGATACCTGTTAAACCTCCAGTGATGAAAGTAGAAACCATTCCGATAGAGAACAACATTGCAGGGTTAAACTGTAAGTTACCTTTCCATAAAGTTGTAATCCAGTTAAATGCTTTTACAGCAGATGGAATTGCAATCAATAAAGTTGTAAAAGTAAACACAGATCCTAAGAAAGGATTCATACCTGAAATAAACATGTGGTGACCCCAAACGATTGTTGATAAGAATGCAATTGCAAGAACTGACATAATCATCGCTCTGTAACCAAAAATAGGTTTACGAGCATTTGTAGCCATAATTTCAGAAACAAGACCCATCGCTGGTAAGATTACAATGTAAACCTCAGGGTGACCTAAGAACCAGAATAAGTGCTCAAACAATACAGGTGAACCACCTTGGTAGTGTAAAACTTCTCCAGCAATATAGATATCAGATAAGAAGAATGAAGTACCAAAACTTCTATCAAAGATCAATAATAAAGCTGCAGATAATAATACTGGAAATGAAATAACACCAATAATAGCTGTTACGAAAAATGTCCAGATTGTAAGCGGAAGTCTAGTCATAGACATTCCTTTAGTTCTTAAGTTAAGTACAGTAACAATGTAATTTAAAGATCCCATCAAAGAAGATGCGATGAAAATAGCCATAGATACTAACCATAATGTCATACCTGTTCCTGATCCCGGAATTGCTTGTGGCAATGCACTCAAAGGAGGGTAAATTGTCCATCCTGCAGATGCTGGTCCAGCTTCAACAAATAAAGAACATAACATTACAACAGCTGATAAGAAAAACAACCAATATGAAATCATATTCATAAATCCAGATGCCATATCTCTTGCTCCAATTTGAAGCGGAATCAATAAGTTACTGAACGTTCCACTCAAACCTGCCGTCAGTACAAAGAATACCATGATGGTACCGTGAATTGTAACTAAAGCCAGATAAATATCATTCGCCATTACACCATCTGGTGCAAATTTATCTCCTAATAAAACATTAAATATCTTGAAAGACTCTTCTGGCCACGCTAACTGCATTCTAAATAATAAAGACATTGCAATACCAATGATTCCCATAATAATACCAGTAATCAAGTATTGTTTAGCAATCATTTTGTGGTCTATACTAAAAATATATTTAGTAATAAACGTGTCTTTATGATGATGTTCGTGCTCGTGATCGTGTCCGTGATCGTGATCGTGCGCTTCTGCTGACATATATGTGTACTTTAAATTTTCTAAATTAATTATTTCATCGCAACTTTAGCTACAGCCGCTTTTACTGTATCAACTACTGCTTTTACAGTATCGATTACTTTTGCAGCAGAGTCTGCAGTTGGTGCAGCTCCTTCAGCTGGTTTCTCAGCAGCAGCTGCCGCTTTAATATCTTGAGCTAAAGTAGTTTTCTCACTTAACCATTTTTTGTAATCTTCAGGAGTATCAACTACAACTTTCATTTGCATATTGTAGTGAGAAGCTCCACAAATTTTATTACATAATAATAAGTAATCAAATGTATAAGGATCTAAAGCTGTACCACCTTTTGCAACTAACTCAGTACTTTTTTCAGCTCTAAGTTTGTTGATATTTGCAACTTTTTCAACCATAAATGGTAACTCTCTGTATTCTGAAGTAGTATAAGTTGGTACGAAAGCAAATTCAGTAACCATACCAGGAACACAGTTCATTTGTGCTCTAAAGTGAGGGAAGTAAGCAGAGTGCAATACATCCTGAGAACGCATTTTAAAGTGAACTTTTTTTCCTTTAGGGATATGTAATTCTGAAACTACGATATCATCTTGAGCGTTAGGATCTGACATATCAACTCCTAATGTATTAACTCCTTCGATTAAACGTACGTTAGCTTTACCTAATACGTTATCTTGTCCAGCGTATCTTGCAGTCCATTTAAATTGCTGAGCATATAATTCAATCTCGATTACATCTTCATCTTTATCAACGAACATAATGTTATTCCAAGCGTATAATCCATAAAGAATTAAACAAGCTAAAACAACAGAAGGAATGATACTCCAAATTGCTTCTAATTTATTACTATCAGCAAAAAACAATGCTTTTTTATCTTTGTTACCTTTATATTTAAAAGAAAACCAGTATAATAAACCTTGCGTGATTACCTGAACTGTAAAAATTAAAACCCAAGTAATATTCATTAAATTATCTACTAAACCACCATGCTCAGAAGCAGGGGTATGAAGTGCCAAATTACCCCATTTTAGCAAACCATAAATCGTAAATATATAGATGAAAGCTAAAAAGCCAAACATAATATATCCTTGAATGTTATTATCATTATCCGATGCAACCTGAGAATCATCCGAAGAAGTTCCGACCTGCGTAAGATCAAATATCTTCGTCAATTGCCATAATGCAACCGCTAATAAAACTAAAACTATAATTACCAACAAACTTGTCATCTGTTTACTTCTTTAAATATTAATAATGAAAATGTTTACTTTCTTCGATGAAAGGATTTCTTTTTGCAAGCAAAGGAGATTTAGTTAATGCAGTAAATACAACAAATATAAATAGACCTAAGAAGAAAAGAATCGATGCAATTTCAGGAACTCCAATAAACCATTTGTCTCCTACAGTACCAGGCATAATCATATTAAAGAAATCAACATAATGACCTAATAATATCACAATACCAGCCATAACAACAACCCAGTTAAGACGTTTAAAGTCAGTATTGATTAATATTAATAATGGGAAAACAAAGTTCATAACAACCGCTCCAAAGAAAGGAAGGTTATATAATTGAATTCTTGTTACAAAATAAGTTACCTCTTCTGGAATGTTAGCGTACCAAATCAACATGAATTGAGAGAACCATAAATAAGTCCAGAATACACTAATACCAAACATAAACTTAGCTAAATCATGGATATGACTTGTATTTACATATTCTAAATATCCTTTTGATTTTAAATAAATTGTTACCAATGCAATAGCAGTAATTCCACTTACAAAGAATGATGCAAATACATACCATCCAAATAATGTACTAAACCAGTGTGGATCAAATGACATAATCCAATCCCAAGACATGATAGACTCAGAAACAATGAAGAATACTAAGAATCCTGCAGAAGCTTTGAAGTTCTTTTTGTAGTAAAGATCATCATTTGCTTCATCTTGAGCTAAACAGTTTTTTCTAGAAAAATGACGGTATAAATTCCATCCTGCCAAGAAGATAGCTGCTCTTACAATCCAGAATGGAAAGTTTAAGTATCCTGATTTTCCTGCAATGATAGCATCATAATTTGGGCTTTTAGGATCAGTAACTCCTTCACCTAACCATACAAAAATATGATTAAAGTGTAATCCACATAATACTAAAAGTATAAAGAAGATGATAGAACCAGCTGGTAGGTAAGCTGTTATACCTTGCATAACTCTAAATAAAACTGGAGACCAACCTGCTTGAGCTACTTGTTGAATAGCGTAGAAAGCTAAAACTCCCATTGAAAGCAGTAAAAAGAAAATACAAGCTACATATACTGCAGACCAAGGCTTATTTTGCAATTGGTGTAATACGTGCTCTAAATGTTTTTCGTGCTCATTTGCGCCAGAAACTTCTGCATGTGCAGCCCCCTTATGAGAATCATGTGCTGCTTCAGCTGCTTCATGATGACCTGCTTCTTTGTGAGATGCCTCCGCTTTTTCTTCATGCGCAGCGCCATGAGAACCATGTTCATCTGCAGCTAGTATTTTTTCAACTTCTTGAATATCTTTTGGTGCACTTAAAAAACCATACCCAATTCCTAATAGACCAACGGCCATTAAGATGATAGAAAAAGTTTTTAATTTACTTGAAAATGTATACATATCTATTACGATCAGTTTGTTCAACAATTATAATTGGCTTTTTAGTTTCAGAACATAGTCAGCAACTAACCAACGTTCGTGAGCACTTAATTGATTTGCATGTGAACCCATTGCATTTAAACCATAAGTCTCAACATGAAAGATACTTCCTTCTGTGATTTCTCTGTCTTTATAGCTAGGTACTCCAAGAAATTTCTCTCTTTCAACCAATTTACCTTTACCATTACCAGTAGCACCGTGGCAGCTGATACAGTAAATCTCGAAAAGCTCTTTACCTTTTCCAGAATTTCTTTCGATAGAATCCAAAGGAGATTTTAAATTAGCTTTTGCTAATTCATAACCTGCCGTTGAATTTTCATATTCATAAGGTTCAAAACCTCTATTGATAGTTCCTGCAACAGGAAGCTGTCCTTCTTTTCCTCCCTTAAATATTTTTGCTTCTGTATATGGCTCGTAAGCAACAGATTCATACATATTTGGGAAATACTGATAGTTCGGTGCCGAATTATTGTGGCAAGATGAAACTAAAATAGTTATACCAACTAAAAGTGTTATTTTATATATCCTTTTCATAGCTACAATTAATTCTTATCTATTACTTTAACTTCGACAGCTCCAGTTCCTTCAAAGAAAGAAACTAATTCAGCCTCGTTATCATTTACAGCAACCTCCATTAAAAAGTGGTCATCTGTTGTTCTTACATCAGGGTTTTCAGCTTCTTTAAAAGGCCATAATCTACTTCTCATGTAAAAAGTAATTACCATTAAGTGAGCTGCAAAAAATACAGTCATCTCAAACATAATTGGCACGAAGGATGGCATATTTTGGATAAAACTAAAACTTGGTTTACCTCCAATATCCTGTGGCCAGTCATGAATCATGATGTATCCCATCATAGTCGTTGCAACAGAAATACCAACACATCCATATAAAAAAGCACATATTGCTAATCTTGTTGGTGCTAATCCCATGGCTTTATCCAATCCGTGAACTGGGAATGGAGTAAAAACCTCTTCAATATGATGATGAGCAGCTCTAGTTTTCTTTACTGCATTCATCAAAACGTCATCGTCATTATAAATGGCGTATATTACTTTATTACTCATGATGTGAATCTTTACTGTTTGCTCTTTCTCTAATGTAATTATCTCCAGTTCCTTTTAAAATTGTTTTAACCTCTGCCTGAGCAATTACAGGGAATGTTCTAGAGTATAATAAAAACAATACAAAGAAGAAACCAATTGTTCCAATGAAAATTCCAATATCAACAAATGTTGGTGAGAACATTGTCCAAGAAGATGGAAGGTAATCTCTATGTAAAGAAGTAACAATAATTACGAATCTTTCAAACCACATACCGATGTTTACCACAATCGAGATGATAAATGAGAACATGATACTTGTTCTTAATTTTTTGAACCACATGAACTGAGGAGAGAACACGTTACAAGTCATCATTGACCAATATGCCCACCAGTAAGGCCCAGTAGCTCTGTTTAAGAATGCATATTGCTCATATTCTACACCTGAATACCAAGCTACAAATAACTCAGTGATGTAAGCCACACCAACGATAGATCCAGTAATCATGATAATGATATTCATTAACTCGATATGCTGTAATGTGATGTATGCTTCAAGGTTAGAAACTTTTCTCATAACGATCAACAATGTATTTACCATCGCAAATCCTGAGAAAACCGCTCCAGCAACGAAGTATGGAGGGAAAATTGTTGTATGCCATCCTGGAATTACCGAAGTAGCAAAGTCCATAGATACAATTGTGTGTACAGAAAGTACAAGAGGAGTAGCTAAACCAGCAAGTACCAAAGATACTTCTTCAAAACGTTGCCAATCTTTTGCTCTACCGCTCCATCCAAAACTTAAGATAGAATAAACTCTTTTGTTAAATGGAGTTATAGCTCTATCACGTAGCATTGCAAAGTCAGGTAATAAACCAGTCCACCAGAAAACTAATGATACTGAAAGATAAGTTGAAATCGCAAATACGTCCCAAAGTAAAGGTGAGTTAAAGTTTACCCATAAAGATCCAAATTGATTTGGAATAGGTAATACCCAGTATGCTAACCATGGACGTCCCATGTGAATAATTGGAAATAAACCTGCCTGTACAACAGAGAAAATGGTCATAGCTTCCGCAGAACGGTTAATCGCCATTCTCCAGCGCTGACGGAAAAGTAATAATACCGCAGAAATTAATGTACCGGCGTGACCAATACCAACCCACCAAACGAAGTTAGTAATATCCCAAGCCCAGCCAACTGTTTTATTTAATCCCCATGTTCCGATACCGGTAGATACGGTGTAAATTATACAACCTAACCCCCAAAGGAAGGCTATTAATGCGATTGAAAATACAATCCACCATTGTTTATTTGCAGGTCCTTCAACAGGCGCTGCCACATCTACAGTTACATCGTGATATGATTTATCACCTATAACTAAAGGTTTTCTAATGGGTGCTTCGTAGTGAGACGACATAATCCTTTATATTGTTTCTTATTAATAATTTACTAAGTGTTTCTAACTTTTACATGATAGAAAACATTTGGTTTTGTACCAACATGCTCTAATAAGTGATAAGCTCTTTCGCTTTCAGCTAATTTAGCAACTTCACTCTCTTTATCATTTACGTCTCCAAAGACCATTGCTCCAGAAGAACAAGCTGCAGAACAAGCACAAGCATTGTTGAACTCATCTTTCGCTACTACTCTACCTTCACGTTTTGCTTGAAGAATTACAGCTTGAGTACTTTGGATACAGAAAGAACATTTTTCCATAACTCCACGAGAACGAACGTTTACGTCTGGGTTTAATACCATACGACCTAAATCGTCATTCATATGATAATCGAATTCACTGTTTTTGTTGTACAAGAACCAGTTGAAACGACGAACTTTATAAGGACAGTTGTTTGCACAGTAACGAGTACCAACACATCTGTTATAAGCCATGTGGTTTTGACCTTGACGACCGTGAGAAGTTGCAGCAACAGGACAAACTGTTTCACAAGGTGCGTGGTTACAGTGCTGACACATTACTGGTTGGAATGCTACTTGTGGATTATCTCCTGGTTTTTCCATTTCATTAAATGTAGATAATGAGCTAGATAAACCTGCAATTCCTTCTTTTCTTTCGTTATCTCCTTCAAAAGTGCTTTCAGAAGAATAGTATCTATCGATACGTAACCAGTGCATATCACGGCTTCTTCTTACCTCTGCTTTACCTACAACTGGAACGTTGTTTTCAGCGTGACAAGCGATAACGCAAGCCCCACAACCAGTACAAGCATTTAAGTCGATTGAAAGGTTGAAGTGGTGACCGGTTGTACGATCAAATGATTCCCATAAATCTACGGTTGTAGCTTCAACTTCTTGGTGATCTAAAGATACCATTGGTTTTTCATTCCAATGTTCAGCATCTTTAGTATTGAATATTTCTAAAGAAGTTTCTTTAATAATATCTCCTCTACCCATCAAAGTTTTCTGACCTTGAACACAAGCAAACTCATGTACTCCAGCAGCTTTTGCAATAGAAACAGATTGAACACTATTAAAACCTTTATATAAAGCGTAAGCATTTAAACCTACTTGCATTTCTTCTTTAAGAGCCGCTTTACGACCGTAACCAAGAGCTAGACCTAAAGTTCCAACTGCTTGACCTGGCTGAACGATAACTGGAACATTTTCCAATTTAACTCCATCAACAGTAAGAGTAGCATAACTACCATCTAAACCTCCATTAGCAACAATTTCGTTTGATAATCCAAGTTTTTTAGCATCTGCATTAGAAACTGTAACGTAGTTATCCCAAGAAACTCTTGTAATTGGATCTGGAAACTCTTGTAACCAAGGGTTGTTAGCGTGCTGACCATCTCCTAATCCAGTTTTAGTATATAATACTAATTCAAACTCACCAGCAGATTTAGATTTTGCAACCGCGTTTGCAGCAGAAGCAGCATCAATAGCACCACCAGATAATACTGAAGATCCTATAATAGCTACACCGTCATGTAATACTTTATTCCAAGAAGTTCCTGTAGTGTAAGCTCCAGAATTTGCTTTTAAATAGTCATAAAAAGTACCAGCTGTACCATTTACTGACAATAAAACATCTTGAAATTGTTTTGTATTAAAGATAGGACGGATTGTAGGCTGAGTTAAGCTGTATGTTCCGCTTGTAAGCTCAAGATCTCCCCAAGACTCTAAATAGTGAGGAGCCGGTGCAGCAATAGAAACGATTGATGCAGTTTCATCTTCTTTTAATGAAAAAGCAACTGATGTTTTAACTTTTTTCAATCCAGATACGAAAGAAGCTGAATCAGCTAAAGTGTAAACAGGATTAACTCCACTCATAATTAAAGTATGAACACTTCCTGCATTCAAATCTTTAATTAACTGTGCAACTACAGCATTAGAACCTTTTCTAATTTGTCTTGCTCCAGCAGTATTAAAAGCTTCACTAGCCAATGCTTGATTGATAGCTAAAACTAATAATTGAGCATTTTTATCTTCAATTCCAGATACTAAAACTCCTTTTGAACCAGCAGCTTTAAGTTGCTGAGCAGCTTTTACTACTTCAGTCTTAAATGCACCTTCCAAAGAAACAGGAACAGAAGCACCTACAACGATATTATAAATTTGAACTAAAGCTTGTTTTTGTGCAGCTGTAGTCATTGGAACACGCTTATCAGCAGCCGCTCCAGATAATGTCATATTTGATTCAAACTGGAAGTGACGAGACATTTTTCCATTTTGAGGAATACGCCCTTTTGCATATCCAGAATCGTATCCACCACCTTGCCAGTCTCCTAAGAAATCAGCACCAACAGATACAATTAAAGAAGCTTTTGAGAAATCGTAATCAACTAAAGCTCTCTGACCATACGCAGCTTCAAAAGCATCTAAAGCTTCAGATGAAGAAACTGCATCATATACTACATGCTTCGCGTTTGGATTTTTTGCAATAAACTCAGCAATTAATTTTTCAGTAGATGGACTCGCTAAAGTATTTGTTAATAATACTACTTGTCCGCCTTTTGCTTTTGCATCAGCTAAACTTGATTTGATTTTTAAATCAACCGCAGACCAAGAAGAATCTTTTCCGTCTACTTTTGGTTCTTTCAAACGAGCGCTATCATACAATCCTAAAATAGATGCATGAATTCTTGCGTTAGCTGCAAATTTAGCTCCAGCAATTGTATTGTTTTCAATTTTAATTGGACGACCCTCACGAGTTTTTACCAAAAGATTAGCAAAATCAAATCCATCAAAAACTGTAGTTGCATAATAATCTGCAACACCAGGAATGATTTGTTCTGGTTGTAATACATAAGGGATAGACTTGTGAACAGGACCTTCGCAAGCAGCTAATGTTACAGCCGCCGTACTAAACCCTACGTACTTTAAAAAGTCACGACGTGAAGTTCCTGATGTAGATAAAGCATCAGCGTTACCCAAAAACTCATCAGTAGGAATTTCTTCAACAAACTCGTTATTTCTAAGCGCCTCAACAATAGAGCTATTTTCTAGCTCTTCAACACTTTTCCAGTATTTTTTGTTTGATGACATTGTATATATATATTAAAATCTTAATAAATCGATTAATAGTGGCATTTACCACACTCTAAACCTCCCATTTGCGCTGCAGTTAATTTCTCTACACCGTATTTTTTAGAAAGTTCAGCATGAATTTTGTCATAGTAAGCATTACCTTCCATCTTAACATCAGTTTTTCTATGGCAATCAACACACCATCCCATTGTTAATTTAGAGTATTGCTTCATGATTTCAAATTCTTGTACTGGTCCGTGACAAGTTTGACATTCGATACCAGCAACAGAAACGTGTTGAGAGTGATTGAAGTAAACAAAGTCAGGCAAGTTATGAATACGAACCCATTTTACAGGCTGTGTTTTTCCAGTATAAGCTTGTTTAGTCTTATCCCATCCAACAGCATCATATAATTTTTGAATTTGCGCATCGTAGAAAGCTTTGCTGTACTCGGGAGTAGCAGTAGTTTCAGCAACCTCAGAAATATTTTTATGACAGTTCATACAAACATTTAATGAAGGAATACCAGCTGTTTTACTTACACGAGCAGCAGAGTGGCAATATTTACAATTGATTTCGTTATCACCAGCGTGAATTTTGTGAGAGTAGTGAATTGGCTGAATTGGCTCATAATTCTGATCTACACCTACTTGCATTAAGTATCCGTAAACAAAATATCCACTAGCTAAAAGTAAGAAGATTGCAGTTACCAAAACCAAGAATTGGTTTTTAGCGAAAGCTTTCCAGATTGGAAGTCTTGCTTCTTTTGGAGCAACTTCAATACCGTTTTTATTTGCTACTTTAGTCAATACTTTGTTCACCATGAACAACATAACAACTAATATAGCCATTACAAGAGCAAGTGCTCCTAAAATAATATTATTTGATATAGCACCATCCTGAGTATTTGTTCCAGGAGGAGTTGCACCACCCGCTACAGCTGCAGCAGGCTCAGCTTTTGGCTGAGAAGTATATGCTATAATGTTATCAATATCTCCTTCAGACAATTGAGGAAACGAAGTCATAACAGCTTTGTTGTTTTCCTCAAAAAGTTTAACAGCAACAGGATCACCTGACTTAATCATGTCAGAACTATTATGCACCCACTTGTAAAGCCAAGCTTTATCATGCTTATCTGCCACGCCTCTTAAGGCTGGACCAGTTGATTTAGCATCTAATTTGTGACATGCAGCGCAATTTGCATTAAAAAGTTCTTTCCCTTTTACTGGATCACCGCCTCCTGCAGCTGGAGCAGCAGCAGCAGCAGCTTCAGGCGCCGCCGGAGCAGCAGCATCTTGAGCAAATGAAGTTAGGGAGAAAATTAACGTTAGCGATAAGCCAAGCAGTAATTTTCTTGAGATCGAATTATGGTTACCCACCTTTTTCATATAGTATAAATAATTGTCTACTAATTTTTGGTATGATTTTTTCTGTACTAAATCCAGTATAAATCTATACCCTTTTTTAAAACTTGCCACAAAAATACGACTTATGAGCTATTCTCAAAACCTTAAAATAGTCTTAATTATCAATTTATATCAATTCTAAATAATATTAAAATTTTACACTCAAACTTTAAATAGTATTTTTGCATAAAAACCATCACATTATGAGAATTTTAAGTCCTTCAAAAAATCTTTTATTAACAATTACAACGATTGCTTTCGCGCACAATATTAACGCTCAAGACCAAAATTTAACATTGAATCAAGATCCTAAATTTGAGCAGTTACTAAATGAAAAGCGCAAAATTAACACGTCAATAAATACAAACGATACTTATAGAATTCAAATCTTTAGCGGCAAAAGTGACGAGGCCAAAAAAACGCTATCGGATTTCAAAAGAGAAAATTCAGATATAGACGGAACCATTATTTTCAGCACCCCAAATTATAAGGTAATCGTTGGTAATTTTAAAACTCGCATTGAAGCCGAAAGGAATTTGGCAGAAATTAAAAAGAGATACAAAAGTGTCTTTTTACTTAAACCTGGAAGATAATACATTCAAAATAATTAAATAAAAAAGCGAGATTTTCATCTCGCTTTTTTTATGACATTAAAATTTTTCTGCCAACAATCAAATAATAATTATCACTTTGAAAAAAAACTTCTTTTTTTTAGTTAGTTTACTACTTTAATTCCGCTCGCCAGAAAACGAATTTCTTCTTTAGGCGCCGTAATAGCATCTATTTCTGCCTTTGTTTTTTTAGCATCTTTTGCATAATGCTTTAATTCATCAACAGACGTAATCTTTCTTTCTACAGCTCCTTCTAAAACTACATTTTTTCCTTTTAATGCTGTCGGCACAAAGAAAGCATAGTCTTTCATCTTAACAAAGAAAGATGCTCCATTTTCAGTTTTCACACTGACCCAACATCCTCTTTTTGGACAAACACTCGTTACTTCTCCTTTTACCGCAACGTTTTCTATCTTATTTACCGTTTTCAGATCTTTTTCTAATTCTCCAACCGAAATTGCCTTACTTACGACATCCTTAGAAATATCTTCTCCATAATAATCCCCAACCATGGCATTGCCTGCTGGCGGTGCTGGTTTTTCTACAGCTTCCTGCGAAAAGGATAAAGAAGAAAAACTTAGAAATAAAACAAATGAGCATAGTGCTAGTTTCATATTTTTAATATTTAAATCTCCCCTAAAGTAAAGAAAAATTTAAAGCAAGCATCCTCTTATACATCAAAAATCTTAGATCTTATCAGTAGCAGCAAGTCCAATATCAAGCATTTCTTTTTTAACCGCTTCAAAGTCTGACAAAAAATCTGAATTAGCAAAAAGACATTCAACAGTTGCTTTACCCATAATTCTTCCCATCTCTACATCGCTATGCCAATGCGCATTACAAATTACGCGGCTTTCTCCAAAATCATGCCCTCGTTTTAATATCGCTTCTTTATGATGCGGAAAAATTTCGATCAATATTAATGACCAAGCACTACCAACAGCTGCATGACCAGACGGAAAAGAACCAACAGTCTTTAAAACTTCTTCCTGATCTGGCGTACAGGTTTTTTTATTGTTAACAACAAACGGACGCACACGATTATAATAATTCTTAGCAGCATACGTAGACAATCCTGCGTCTGTCATTACTCTACGCATGAAAACATAGAACTTAGGCGTTTTATGCTCACTAATCTCAATTCCTAAAACAGCTTCAAAACATTTAGCTGCAGTAGGAAATGACAAATCTGCATCGCTGGCTGCTTTTAAAAACCGAATTTCATTATCTGATTCAACAGCCTTTTTTGCATGTTCTAAATCAATTTGATAAGCTGAAGAAGTTATCTCTGGAGGAGGCGACAGCAGCTTTAAACTATTTGGCATCTCTTCTTCTGACAAATAGCCATATAATAAGCCCGGCATGACCGCTCTTAGCTGTTCAACTGTCGTGAATTTAGAAATAACATTATTACGCTTATCTTTTTTATAAGCGAGCGAATTAATAATCTGAATTATTTTTAGCTTCATACCCAACTTTCATCTAATTCCTTTTTTCTTCTCAAAAATCACAATTAAACCATAGGATTTCCGCCAAATAAACCAAAGCATCAAATCCTAGTCACCATCAAAAACTTTGAGCAAAGGAATAAATAATTCACAAATCAAAACCTACACGTTTTTCAATAATACGTTTCATATTATAAATTGCAACAAATTTGTTTTACATTTCAAAACATACAGAACAAAAAAAGTCCCAATTTTCATTGGGACTTTTGAATATATAACTGAATATTATTTCAATTTCTTTTTGATTGCTACTTCATGGTAAGCTTCAATAACATCGCTAATTTCGATATCATTAAATCCTTTTATCTGAATACCGCAATCGTAACCTTTAGTTACTTCTTTTACGTCGTCTTTGAAACGTTTCAGCGCCACTAACTCACCTGTATGAACCACAACTCCATCTCTAATAACTCTAATTTTAGAAGTTCTAAGGATTTTACCATCAGTTACCATACATCCTGCAATAGAACCCACTTTAGAAATTTTGAAAATCTCACGAATTTCAGCTGTTCCTAAAATTTCTTCTTTCATCTCTGGAGCAAGCATTCCTTCCATCGCATCTTTCAAGTCATCGATAGCAGCATAGATGATAGAATAGTAACGGATATCGATTTCTTCTTTATCAGCAAGCTGTCTAGCATTTCCAGCCGGACGAACGTTAAATCCGATAATGATTGCATCTGATGCAGAAGCCAAGTTAACATCGGTTTCTGTAATCGCACCAACTCCTTTATGAATGATATTGATTTGAACTTCTTCTGTAGAAAGTTTAGAGAACGAATCAGATAATGCTTCAACAGAACCATCCACGTCTCCTTTAAGGATTACATTTAATTCTTTAAACTGACCAAGAGCAATACGACGTCCGATTTCATCAAGTGTAATATGTCTTTGTGTACGTACAGATTGTTCACGCATTAATTGAGAACGTTTAGATGCAATTTGTTTTGCTTCTTTTTCATCTTCAAATACATTGAACTTATCTCCCGCAGTAGCAGCTCCGTCTAAACCTAAAACAGATACTGGAGTCGAAGGGCCAGCTTGAAGAACAATATGTCCTCTTTCATCATGCATCGCTTTCACTTTTCCATGATGCTTACCTGCTAACATGTAATCTCCAATTTTCAAAGTACCTTGCTGTACTAAAATTGTAGAAACATAACCTTTTCCTTTATCTAAGAAAGCCTCAACAACAGTTCCCTGCGCTGCTTTATTTGGATTTGCTTTTAAATCTAAGATTTCAGCTTCTAATAAAACTTTTTCAAGTAATTCTTTTACACCTGTTCCCACTTTTGCAGAAATATCATGTGACTGAATTTTTCCACCCCAATCTTCAACAAGTAAATTCATACCAGCCAAACGTTCTTTGATTTTATCAACATTTGCGTTTGGTTTATCAATTTTATTGATTGCGAAAATAATCGGAACTCCTGCCGCTTGTGCGTGAGAAATTGCCTCTTTTGTCTGTGGCATGATATCATCATCCGCCGCTACCACAATAATTGCGATATCGGTAACTTGAGCTCCACGTGCACGCATCGCGGTAAACGCCTCGTGACCCGGAGTATCTAAGAATGCAATTTTTTGACCGTTATCTAAAGTAACTCCATATGCTCCAATATGCTGTGTAATACCTCCAGACTCACCAGCGATAACATTTTCTTTACGAATATAATCCAGTAAAGATGTTTTACCGTGGTCAACGTGACCCATTACTGTAACAATTGGCGCTCTAGTTACTAAATCTTCTTCTCTATCTTCAACAACTTCAATTGCTTCTTCGATATCTACTGTAATAAATTCAACATCGTAACCAAACTCATCGGCTACAATAGTCAATGTTTCAGCATCTAAACGCTGATTCATGGTTACCATGATTCCAAGAGACATACAAGTTCCAATTACTTTAGTAATCGGCACATCCATCATGATAGCGATTTCACCTACTGTAACAAATTCAGTAACTTTAATAGTTTTACTTCCTTCGTCAAGAGCTCTTTGCTCATCATCAGATTTCTGACGGTGCGTTTCTCTTTTATCTCTTCTATATTTTGCCGCTTTAGATTTTCCTCCTTTACCTTGAAGTTTTTCAAGAGTTTCTCTAATTTGGTTTTTTACTTCTTCTTCAGTTGGCTCAACTTTAGCTACAATTGCAGGACGATTTCCTTTTACAAAACCAGGTCTCTGACTTCTGTTAGCATTAAAACCTCCTCCATTGTTATTTTGAGCTGGCTTGTTTTGATTTGGTGTTCCAGGAGCATTACCCGTAGCAGGTTTTGGCGCACCAGGTACACCTGGCTTAGGACCAATTCTTTTACGCTTATTTTTATTTGCGTTATTATTATTACCAACTCCAGGAGTTCCAGGCTTATTCTGAGCCGCTTTAGGATCTTCTTTCTTTTTCTTAGGCTTATTAAATTGAGATAAATCAATTGTCTGGCCTGTAAGAGTTGTTCCTGTAAGCTTTTGATATTGAGTCGTAATAGTTTCCTCTGAAGTTGTTGGATCAGTAGACACGATTGGCTCCTGAGCAACTTTAGATTCTGCTTTAACTTCTTTTTTCTCCGTAATAATAGGTTCTTCTTTTTTTGTTTCAGAAACAGGAGTTGAAACAACTGGTTCAGATTTTACCGTTTCATTTTGAACAGGTTTTTCTGGCTGCACAGGAGCAGCAACAGCTTTAGGTTCTTCAACCTTAGCCGCTTCCTCAGAAGGAGTAATCGCAGGTTTTTTTGGATTCAAGTCAATTTTACCAACTTGTACAGGTCCAGAAACAACAGCTCTCGCTTTGATTATTTCTTGCTGTTTTTGACGCTCCTCTTCTTGTCTGCGTTTGTCTTCAATTTCTTTCTCACGCTCTACACGTAATGCCTCTTTTTCTTTTCTCTTCTCTTCTCCAACTTCTTTAGAAGCCTCCTTGTTCCCCTTATCGCCCGCAAATTGGCTTTGAAGGATATTAAATTCACTATCAGAAATTTTAGCATTTGGATTTGCATCAATAGCAATTCCCTTATCTTTTAGATAATCTACAGCCCTTTCTAACGAAATATTTAATTCCCTTAAAACCTTGTTTATTCTTATTACTCTCTCTTCAGACATATAACCTTTTTATTATTACCTTTTTCGTTGTGTTGTTAGAGCAGACTCAAGCTATCGCTTAACTATCAAACTCTTCTTTTAGTATCTTCATAACATCTAGAATCGTTTCCTCTTCTAAGTCTGTTCTTCTTACTAAATCTTCTACGTCATGTTTCAAGATACTTTTTGCAGTATCCAAACCTATTTTTGCAAACTCTTCAATTACCCACTCTTCGATTTCATCAGAGAACTCTGTCAATTCAACATCGTCTTCATCTGCAACAGTTCCGGCAACGTCTCCTTCTCGGATAACATCTAATTCATAACCTGTTAGCTGACCTGCTAATTTAATGTTATGACCACCTCTACCAATTGCTTTAGAAACCTCTTCTAATTTCAAGAAAACTTCAGCTCTTTTGCTCTCTTCATCAATTTTGATAGAAGAAACTTTTGCAGGGCTTAACGCTCTTGTAATAAATAATTGAATATTGTTCGTATAATTGATTACATCAATATTTTCATTTCCAAGCTCACGAACAATTCCGTGAATACGAGAACCTTTCATTCCAACGCAAGCTCCAACTGGATCAATTCTATCATCATAAGAATCAACAGCCACTTTTGCTTTTTCTCCAGGAATACGAACTACATTTTTCACTGTAATTAATCCGTCGAAAACCTCTGGAATTTCTTGCTCAAATAATTTTTCTAAGAACTTTTCTGAAGTTCTAGACATAATAATCTGAGGTTTATTTCCTTTTAATTCAACGCTTTCAATGATACCGCGAACATTATCTCCTTTACGGAAGAAATCTGACGGGATTTGTTTTTCTTTTGGAAGTACAATCTCATTTCCTTCATCATCAACCAAGATTACTACTCTTGGACGCACGTGGTGTACTTCAGCTGTATATATATCACCGATAATATCTTTAAATTGTTTGTAAAGATTTGTATTATCGTGTTCGTGAATTTTAGATATTAGATTCTGACGAAGCGCTAAGATAGCTCTTCTTCCTAAATCAATCAATTTTACTTCTTCAGAAACTTCTTCTCCAATTTCAAAATCCGCTTCAATTTTTCTTGCTTCAGTCAATGTAATTTCCTCATTTTCAAAATCAAGATCTTCATCGGCAACAATTACTCTTCTTCTCCAAATTTCCATATCTCCTTTATCAGGGTTTATAATGATATCGAAATTTTCATCTGATCCGTATTTTTTCTTTAATGCATTTCTAAATACGTCCTCTAAAATTGCCATAAGCGTTACACGATCAATAAGTTTATTATCTTTAAACTCTGAGAATGAATCGATTAATGCTAAATTTTCCATGCGAATTTTTTAATTAAAATTAAAATGTTACCGTAACAACTGCCTCTTTAATTTCTGTATAAGGTATTTGTTGCTCTTTTTGAACTGTTTCTTTTCCTTTTCCTACTTTTTTCGGTTCTCTTGCTTTCCAAGACAAAATTATAAAAACATCATTAGCTTCTACCAATTCTGCTTCAATTTTTTCTGTATTTGTGGTAACAATCAACGTTCTACCAACATTTTTTTTGTATTGTCTAACCATTTTCAGAGGTGTCCCTACTCCAACCGATGCTACTTCAAGCGAAAAATCTTGTTCTTCACGATCCAGATTATTCTCGATTGCACGACTAATGTCTATACAGTCTTGCAGCGCCACTCCATTATCTCCGTCTAAACCAACACTAATTTTAAAAGAATCCGAAACAGCCAGATCAACCAAAAAGATTGATGGTTTTTCCAGAAGAGCTTCTGTAATTAATCCGTTTACTTTTTCTTTGAATGTCATAATTTTATAAAAAGAGGGGACACTTAGTCCCCTCATTATTTAGATTTTAATAAATAACAGTGCAAATATAGTGTTTTTTTTATAAATCAAATAAATTGATTGCTCTAAAATAATTTCTTATCTTTATAATAGCATTAAAACACAGAATTATTCATCATTTTTAACCCTCAAATCATGAAACGAATTTTAGTACCTACAGACTTCTCAGAACACGCAGAAGATGCTTTAAAAGTTGCCGCACAAATTGCAAAAAAGAACAATTCTGAACTCATTCTTCTGCACATGCTCGAATTGCCTCACCAGTCCAATGATGCCATAATGGGCGGAGCCAGCATCCCTGAAGCGATGCTTTTTATGAAAAAAGCAAATGAAACGCTTGATGAAGTTGCCTCTAGAGAATATCTTGAAGGAATTCCGGTTACTGAAATTGTAAAAATGGACAAGCCTATTCATGGAATCACTCAAATAAGCAAAGATTATGATGTCGATTTAATTGTTATGGGATCGCACGGTTCTTCTGGCGTTGAAGAGTTATTAATAGGTTCTAATACTGAAAAAGTAGTTAGAAACTCGGAAATCCCTGTCTTAGTCATCAAAAAAAATATTCCAAATTTTAACGCCTTCGATATTGTATTCGCATCTGATTTTTCGGAAGAAGCCAAAAAACCATTTGAAAAACTTTTAAATTTCACCAAATCATTTGATTCAAAATTACATTTAGTCACTATTTGCACACCAAACAGCTTTAAACCAACTCATGTAAGCGAAAAAATAATGAGCGATTTTATAGCCGAATTCGATATTGCGAATTACACTACTCAAATTTACAATGATACCAATATTGAAAAAGGAATTATTAATTTCTCGAACAAAATAAATGCTGACATAATTGGAATGTGCACACATGGAAGAACAGGTTTTGCACATTTCTTTAACGGAAGCATCAGCGAAGGTCTAGTGAATCACGCCGTTAAACCTGTTATAACTTTAAAGATTTAAATATATTATTTCAAAAAACTTCAAAGCTTCTCAAACGAGAAGCTTTTTTTTATCCAAACAAAAAAAATGAGCTTTTCAGCAAAGCTTAGTTGAGCTTTACAACAAAGTTGCCAGTCCATTTAATACGGAAATTTGTCAAATAGAAATTCATTAAAAAACAACAAAATGAAAACAATATACAAAATTTACGTTAATGGAGAATTTATTACTCCACAAGGAACAGAATACTTTGACCTTATTAGCCCAATAACAAACGAAAAATTAGGAAAAGTTCTTTTAGGCAATGCAGAAGACACTCAAAAAGCGATAGAAGCCGCTAAAAACGCTTTTAAAACTTTTTCAAAAACAACAGTTTCAGAAAGAATCCAATATCTCAAAAACATTAAATCTGCTGTCGAAAAAAGAAAATACGATTTTATTAATGTAATGATAGAAGAATATGGAGGTACTTTTCAATTTACCAGTGTAAGCTACGACTATATGCTAAAAAGTTTTGACTCCGCCATCAGCCTGCTTCATTCTTATGATTTCACTAAAACAATGGGAGATTCTGAAGTTCAAATGACACCAATTGGTGTTGTCGGAATCATTATTCCATGGAATTCCAGCAATGGCTATATCTGCAGCAAATTATCTACAGCAATTGCAGCAGGATGTACAACCGTAATCAAGCCTAGCGAAATGAGTGCTCAACAGACAGAATTAATCCTCGAATGTCTTCACGAAGCAAATCTTCCAAAAGGAGTTGTCAATATCGTAAACGGACTGGGAGAAATCGTGGGAGCAGAAATAAGCAGAAATCCAGATATTACTAAAATATCTTTTACAGGATCTACCAATGTTGGAAAAATCATTGCAAAAGAAGCCGTTAATACCATGAAACGAGTTACGCTTGAACTTGGCGGAAAATCTCCAAACATCATTCTAGACGATGCCGATTTTTCAAAAGCTATTCCGCTTGCTATAAGCGCGGCTTTTATGAACAACGGACAAGCCTGCATCGCGGGAAGCAGATTGTTAATTCCAGAAAACAAGTTAAATGAAGCAAAACTTTTTATTAAAGAAACCGTTTCAAAACTTATTGTAGACAATCCTAAAAACCCAAACACTAATGTAGGCCCAATGGTGAGCACAAAACAATACAATCGTGTTCAGGATTATATTCAGGCCGGAATTGACGAAGGGGCAGAAATATTAACTGGCGGGTTAGGAAAACCCGAAGGATTAGAAAACGGAAATTTTGTTAAGCCAACTGTCTTTATCCATGCCAATAATCAAATGCGTATTGCGAGAGAAGAAATATTTGGACCAGTTTTATCTGTCATCACCTATAAAACCGAAGAAGAAGCAATCGAAATTGCCAATGATACCACGTATGGACTACAAGCTTATGTAAGTTCTTCAAATTCAGAAAGAGCTCACCGTGTTGCCTCACAACTTAATGCTGGCCGCGTTCAGGTAAACGGAATTAGCCACGACCCAATGGCTCCTTTTGGCGGATTTAAACAATCTGGAATCGGACGTGAATTTGGAACTTTAGGACTTGAGGCCTATTTAGAACCAAGAGCGCTAATTCAACAAAAATAATCTTCCTCTATCTGGAAATCTTTAAGCGTAAAGATTTCCAGATCTTTTAGTATTTTTACAATATGAGCACCAAACCAAGCACAAAGCCTAAAATTCTATACTCGTGTTATTATTCACGCAGTCGCGAAGGCGAGCACTTTATACCTGAGCACGTTTTTAGCTATCAGATTTCTGGAGAAATGATTGCCTCAGACAGCAAAAACACTTTTCACATAAAACCGGGGGAGTTTCGTTTCAGCAGACGAAATCATTTAGCAAAATTCACTAAAATCCCTCCCGAAGGTGGCGAGTTCAAAACTATTTCTCTTTTTCTAGATCAAGAAATTTTAAGAGAAGTCAGTAAAGAATACAATTTAAAGTCCGACAAAAAATTGGATTCAGATGCTATGTTTGCCCTAGCTCCTAACCCGCTCTACAAATCTTTTATGGAGTCGCTGCTATCTTATCTTGAAGTTGAAGAAGAAAACAACGAAGCTTTATTTAATTTAAAAATTAAAGAAGCTGTTCATCTTTTACTAAAAGTAAACCCAGAATTAAAAGACATTTTATTTGATTTTAACGAACCTGGCAAAATTGATTTAGAAGCCTTTATGAACAAAAACTTCCATTTTAATGTTCAAATGCACAGATTCGCCTATCTCACAGGAAGAAGTTTAGCAACATTTAAAAGGGATTTTCAAAAAGTATTTCAGCAAACACCCGGAAAATGGCTATTAAACAAAAGGCTTCAAGAAGCTTATTATTTAATCAGTCAAGGAAACACACCGTCAGAAGTATATATAGGTGTGGGTTTTGAAGATCTTTCTCATTTCTCCTTTGCCTTTAAAAAGAAATTCGGAATCGTTCCTTCTTCCTTATAAATCTCAACTATAAAAAATTTCAAAAAAGAAATTCCAAATTCCAATCTGCAAAGCCTTGGAATTTGGAATTTAAATATTCGAATTTTAAAAAACTTTGTTGCATAAAAAAAGCCTCTCATTTCTGAGAGGCTTTGTGTTGGTCTACTAGGACTCGAACCTAGAAAGACGGCACCAAAAACCGTAGTGTTACCATTACACCATAGACCAGCAGTGCTGTTAAGCGGGTGCAAAATTAAAACTTTATTTAATTTATGCAAATTTTAAAGTAAACTTTTTTCAAATAAAAAAAGCCTCTCATTTCTGAGAGGCTTTGTGTTGGTCTACTAGGACTCGAACCTAGAAAGACGGCACCAAAAACCGTAGTGTTACCATTACACCATAGACCAGCAGTGCTGTTAAGCGAGTGCAAATTTAAGTCTTTATTTAGTTTGTGCAAACTTTTTGAGCAAAAAAAATATTTTTTTTTGATTTTTTTCACGTTAAAATCAGCTTCAGCATTAAAAACTCCTCATAGACAACATATTAGTTTTAAAAGATAGTTTTGTAGAATTTTATGTTAATGGTCGTTTCTTTAAGTAAAAAAACATTTTCTTTGTAGGATAGAAAAACATTCAAATTTTTAATACCTAAATATGGCACAATTCAATTTCAATAAATGGAATACAATTATTGGTTGGTTTGCATTTGCAATCGCTTTAATAACTTATACATTAACTGTTGAACCTACAATGAGCTTTTGGGATTGCGGAGAATATATTGCTACCGCAGCCAAACTTGAAGTAGGACACCCACCGGGAGCTCCTCTTTTCCAGATGATGGGTGCATTTTTTGCCATGTTTGCAATAGATGCTCAGCATGTAGCTCTTATGGTTAACATGATGTCTGTTTTTTCTAGTGCATTTACCATATTATTTATGTTCTGGTCGTCGTCTATGATTTTGAAAAAGATTGTAGGTCGTTTTACAGAAATTGATCAAAACAATTCGATTGTTATTTTAGGAAGCTCATTTGTAGGGGCTTTGGCTTATACTTTTTCTGATAGTTTTTGGTTCAACGCAGTAGAAGCCGAAGTTTATGCAATGGCTTCTTTGTTAATTGCTTTGCTTTTCTGGCTTGGTTTGCGTTGGGAGCAAGACATGGACAAACCAAAAGGAAACAAATGGTTGTTAATCATTTCTTTGGTTATTGGTCTTTCGTTTGGAGTTCACTTTATGGCTCTTTTGACCATTCCATCGATCGGATTTTTATATTATTTCAAACACTACGAAAAAGTTACAATCAAAAATTTCATCATTGCTAATATAGTTGTGATTGGAATTTTATTATTCATTTTCAAGTTGCTTCTTCCTCTTACTATGGCATTTTTCGGAAAAACCGAAATTTTCATGGTAAACAGCATGGGACTTCCATTTAATTCAGGAACTATCTTTGTAGCTTTATTATTTATTGCGTTTTTCTATTTCGGATTAAAATACACAAAGCAAAAAGGTTTAATATTCTACAACACTATTATATTGTGTATTTTATTTATCCTGATTGGTTTCTCAACTTGGTTAATGCTTCCTGTTCGTGCAAACGCGAATACAGTTATTAACGAAAACAAACCATCAGATGCTACTGAGGTTTTGGCTTATTATAATCGTGAACAATATGGCGTGAATCCTTTGTTTTACGGACCTCAATACACCGAACTTTTTGCTGGTCTTGATGCTAAAACTCCTTATTTAGACAAAAAGCCTAACTACGAAAGAGATTATAAAACTGGTAAATACATTATTACCAATAATTATAAAAATGCAGAACAAAATTCTGATGACAACCAGAAAGCCATTCTGCCAAGAATGTGGAGCACGGAAACAGCTCACATTCAAAACTATATCAACTTTACAAATCCTCCGAAATTTAGAATAGATCCAAATCATAATTATGATGAAGATTTGGCAAAATACGGAATCGACGCTAGCCAATTGACTGAAGATGAATATAACAAAGCTACAGCTCAATTGCGCAATGAAGTTGAAAAAACAGTTTCTGAATTCAGAAGAGCTTATGCTCAAAAACAGATTGACAATGAAGGTTATGTAAAATTCTTAAGAAGCTATGGTGAATATCTTCTTATCGAAAAACCTTCTACAGGAGATAACTTTAGTTTTATGTTTGAATATCAATTCGGATATATGTATTGGAGATATTTAATGTGGAACTTTGTTGGACGCCAGAATGATGTTCAAGGTAAATATGACAATTTGGACGGAAACTGGATTAGCGGCATCAAGCCTTTAGATTCTGTTCATTTAGGCTCTCAAGACAACTTACCTTCTGATGTTTTAAACAACAAAGGGCGTAATGCTTATTATTTCATTCCGTTTATTCTAGGGTTAATCGGTATAATGTACCATGCTAATAAAGACTTAAAAAGTTTTTATGTTCTTTTAGCTTTGTTTTTATTCACAGGAATTGCATTAAAAATATATTTGAACGAAAGACCTTTTGAACCTCGTGAAAGAGATTACGCTCTTGTAGGTTCCTTCTACGTCTTTGCCATCTGGATCGGATTTGGTGTTTATTCTCTTTACGAAAGTCTCCAAAAATACCTCGCTCCGAAAATTGCTGGACCAGTACTTATTGCGGGAAGTTTATTAGCAGCGCCTGTTTTAATGGCAGCTCAAAACTGGGATGATCACGACAGATCTGGAAGATATACAGCAGTTGCAATGGCAAAAGCGTATTTAAGTTCTTGTGATAAAGATGCTATTTTATTCACCATTGGAGATAATGACACCTTCCCTCTTTGGTACGCGCAGGAAATTGAGCATTTTAGAACCGATGTGAAGATTGTAAATACGAGTTTGTTTATGACAGACTGGTACATCGATCAAATGAAAGCGAAGTCTTATGAATCTAATCCGTTGCCTATTTCTTTCAATCACAGTCAATATGTGGGTGATAACTTGGATTATACGGCTTACATTCAAAAAATTGATACTCGTTGGAATATTAAAGATTTTATCGATTTCATCAAAAACCCTAAATCGACTGTTGGATTACAAAACGGACAAACTATCCATTTCTATCCAACAAACAAGATTAGAGTAAATGTAGACAAAGATCTTATCATCAAAAATAAGGTAGTTAATCCTAAATATTATGATTCAATCGTTCCTTATTTAGATATTGATATTAAAGGAAGTGCATTATACAAAAACCGCTTAATGATGCTTGATATCTTGGCAAATAACAATTGGAAACGACCAATTTATTTTAGTGGCGGTGCTTTTGATGATGAAGATTATTTATGGTTAAAAGATTATCTGCAGCTGGATGGAATGGTTTACAAACTGGTTCCTGTAAAAAATGCTCCTTCTAAAGACGGTGGACCATTAGATATGGGACAAATTGATGCCGATAAAATGTATGATATCGTAATGAAATGGGATTGGGGTAACAGCGAAAGCGAAAAAATCTACCACGATCCAGAAACGAGAAGAAACAGTATTACGTACCGTACGAATCTTTCAAGATTAATGAATCAGCTTATTGCTGAAGGTAAAATTGACAAAGCTAAAAACGTAATAAATTTAGCAATGACTAAAATGCCTTTGGATAAATTTGGATATTATTCGTTAGTTGAAGGTTTTGGTGACGGTTATTATAAAGTTGGCGAAAAAGCTAAAGCCCAAGATCTTTTAAATAAACTGGTTCAGAAATATAGAGAGAATTTGGATTATTATAAAACTTTAACGCCTTCAGATCAGACCGATTTGGCAATGGATATTATTACAGATATCGAGCGCTATAGAAGTTTGCTGCATGTAATGGATGAAAATAAAGACACTGCTTTTTACAATAAGCACAAAACTACATTCAATACTTATGTAAATATTTTTGAGCGTTTTGGACGTGAAAAAGAATAAATAATATACGAAAATCTTACTGATTAAAAAAATGCAGCACTGTTTGATAAATAGCGCTGCATTTTTTAATTTTATACGTACAATATAATTTTAATTCAAAATGAGCTTTTATTGGGTAAAAACTAATGCATTTATCAAAAAGGTGTTTTCTAAATATTGCTGGGACATTCCTAACAACGAAAAGAAAATATACCTCACTTTTGACGATGGCCCAACTCCAGAAATCACAGACTGGGTTTTATCTGAATTAAAAAAATTTGATGCCAAAGCTACTTTTTTCTGTATTGGAAAAAATATCAAAGCAAACTTGGCTTTATTTGAAAAGTTAATCACCGACGGACATTCTATTGGAAACCATACCATGAACCATGTAAATGGATGGAAAAGCCACACAAATGAATATGTTGAAAATGTAAAAAACTGCGCGGCAATTTTAGACGAACAAGAAAAAGCGCCTCGCTGTTTGCTATTCCGCCCTCCTTACGGGAAAATTAAAAAAGCGCAGTCTAAGATTCTTAGAAGTTTAGGCTATAAAATTGTAATGTGGGATGTTTTAAGTGCTGATTTTGATCAAAGCATTACTCCTGAAAAATGTCTTGAAAACGTGACAAAAAATGTAAAATCAGGAAGTGTAATTGTTTTTCATGACAGTATAAAGGCTTCTCCAAATTTAAGATTTGCCTTGCCTCGAACACTGCATTTTTTAAAAGAAAACGGATATAAGTTTGACATTATTCACTAAATAACATCAATAAAAAGAAGTTATTTAGACGCTGAATTGTTCCTGAACAATCCCGATTATAGTATTGGCATCAAGCTCTCCAGATTGCCTCCAGATCATTTGTCCTTCTTTATAAATCATTAAAGTTGGAAGTCCTTTAATACGAAGTGCTTCAGCTAGTTCCTGATTTTTATCTACATCAATTTTGATTACTTTGGCTTTATCACCAAGCGCAGCAGCTACGTCCTTAATAACAGGATGCATAGACACCGAAGATTCATTCCAATCTGTGTAAAAGTCAATTAACACTGGAACTTGAGCATTTATTAATTCTCCAAATTTTGACATAAAACCAAAAATTTAAGTTTTTTAAATCTCTTAAAAGAAATATATATTATACAAATGTAGCATTTTTAACGAATTAAGCGACATTACGGCCTTTTTTTAGTTCAATAACTGTTATTTCCGGCATAATTCCAACTCGTCCTGGATAAGCGTGAAAACCAAACCCACGGTTTACATAAACGTATCTTCCGACGTTTTCGTACAATCCCGCCCATTGTTTGTAAATGTACTGCGCCAAACTCCATTTAAAATATCCTGGAATTTCGATTCCGAACTGCATACCATGCGTATGGCCTGCAAATGTCAGATGAAAATTCTTTGGATGGTCTTTAATTTCGGCCTCCCAATGACTCGGATCATGGCTCATTAAAATTTTAAAATCGTCTTGGTGCACATTTTCAGAAGCTTTGTTTAGGTCACCTGCTTTTTTAAAATTCACTCCCCAATTTTCTACCCCAATTAAAGCGATTTTATCATTGCCTTTTTGAATATAAGTATGTTCATTCAGCAAAAGCTTAAAGCCAATCTGATCGTATAATCTTTTTATTTCCTGAAAGTTTTCATTTTTATCCTTTTCAGAAGGCCAAGTTACATATTCGCCATAATCATGATTTCCTAAAACCGAAAACTTACCATATTTGTAATTCTTGATACGATTAAAAGTTTCCAGCCAAGGATGCATTTCTTTAGCATGTGTATTTACAATATCTCCAGTAAACAAAATCAAATCAGATTCCTGTTCATTAATCAGATCGATTGCATAATTAATCTTTTCTGGATTATCGAAACTTCCGCTATGAACATCAGAAATCTGCGTGATTTTAAAACCATCGAAAGCATCTGGAAGATCTGGAAAAAATACGGTTTGTTTGATGACTTTGAAATTATATTTCCCTTCAAAAATTCCGTAAATAATGGAAAGAAACGGAATCGCAGCCAACCCTAAAGCGATCTGGCTAACAAACTTTCTTCGATCTGGCATCATTTCTTTACGTGGCGCATTGTAAACAAAATAATTTACGATACTCGCTCCTATTCTAAAAATATCCTCACCAAACATTATTAAGGTAAGTACAATTTTTGGAACGTATATTACCAGCATCAAACCTGTAGTAAACATAAACTGTCTGGTTTGACCAACAGAGCGATCTACCTGAGAAAATGAATATATAATGAAGATTAAAGCCAGTAAACTTATAATTTGATAACCAACCAAAACCCAGCGTGCTTTGATTAATGTTCGAAAAGCCTGATAAGAATAGAACTCAATAAATAATAAAAGAGCGCATAGAATTACAAAACGAAGGATCATTTAATATAGTTTTAAACAAAGTAACAAAGAATGAAAATTCTATTGCTTTTTATTATAAAAAATTTAACGCTCTAAAAATAAAAAAGCCGAAAGATTGCTCTTTCAGCTTTAACCTACCTATCTTTAAAACTATTTTATATTCGAGATTTACATCTCATTTATTTTGCTGTTGCAGCTTCTGGTTTTGCGGCTTCTGCTTTTTTACCTCCTTTTGCTTTTTTGTGTTTTTTATCGTGTTTTTCCGTTTTTACTTCTTTAGTTTTTGCTGGTGCTGGAGTTGTTTGCGCGTTTACCATTGCAAATGTTCCTAAAACTGCTACTGCTAAAATTGCTGCTTTTTTCATGACTTTTAAATTTTATGATTACTATTATTTCATTATTTATAAGTCAAAATTACATTCATGAGATTAAGGCAAAATGAAGAAAAAGTCTTACAAGAAAGTTTAACTTTTAATTATGTTTTTCAAACCATAATTTAAAAGAAGTTCCTTCATTCAATACCGATTTTACCGTAATTTCTATATGGTGAAAAGAAGCAATACTTTTTGCAATGGCAAGACCTAAGCCTTGCCCTTCCTGATCTGAACTGATTCGGGCAAAACGGCTGAATACTTTATCCAATTGTGTTTCATCCATTCCAATTCCAGTGTCTTTTACTGAAATAAAATAATGATTATCTTCAAAACCATCTTCGACCATAATCTTTCCCTTCGGCTTGTTATATTTTATAGCGTTGGTCACCAGATTATAAATCAGAATATGAATTAAGGTTTTGTTTCCAATAAAAATAAAACTGTTTTGCATTTTATTTTCAAACTGAATTTCTCTATCCTCAATACGATCTTGGAGATCTTCATACAAATCCGAAACAATTTCACGAAGGTTGATTTCTTCATTCGCTTCGTATTGATTGTTATCAATTCTTGAAATCAGCAATAAATTATTAATGATTTTTTTCAGCATATCGAGCGTCTTTAAAGAACCTGCAATTTTATCCATTGCATTATCATCCAGAGATTCATTCTGCAATAAGTTTTCAAGCTTATTTTTAAGAAGCGCAATTGGCGTTAGCAGCTCATGCGAAACATTAGATATAAACTGTTTTTCTTTTTTAAAAACTTCAGCAATTCGATCCATCATTTGGTTTAAAACAAAATCTAACTCTCTAAAATCTCTTGAAACCGCTTTTATCGGAGTGTGATCAAATGCATCTGGTTCGTTGACACGCCTGATTTTGGTATCGATAATTTTATAAAATGGTTTTAAAAGATATTCGATATAAAAAGTATCGGCCAAAAAGGTAATCAAGAGAATCACCACAAAAACAATAATAATAAACAGTTTGATTACGAATGTTAAATCGTTGACTTCGCTCAAACTGCTCCCAATTTCAAGCTGATAATCTTCGCCTTCATAAGTAAAATGATGCTCTAGAATTCGGTATTCGTTTTCTTCGCCTTCAATTTTTCGGTATTCATTACTAAAAGTTGTTTTTTTCTGACGCGGTTTTATCGGAACTCTAGAAAGCACCAAAAACTCACTATGAAGTGTTGAAAACTCAGAAAAAGTTCCTGTTGAATTGTCCGGATTTTCTATAAAATCATTTATTTCCTCTCGATTCAGATGTTCGATAAATTTTTTCTTTTTTTCGAGCAGCGTGGTATTAATATGGCGATACACGACATTTTCTACCAAAATAGGAAGCATCAGCCATAAAATCAAAATGACCAGCAATCTGGTCAAAGCATTAAAAATGACTAATTGATGTTTTATTTTCACAAGAATCGATTTATTCGTTTATACGATATCCTACATTTCGAACCGTTTCAAACCAATCTATAGGCGTATGTTTGTCCAATTTTTTTCGGAGATTACGAACATGCACATCGATAAAATTAGAATCTGAATTTACCTCCAAGACATCTCCCCAAATATGTTCTGTTAACTGTAACCTTGTGATAACGCGGTTTTTATTTAAAACTAAATATTGAAAAATATCAAATTCTTTTTTGGTGAGGTTTAAAGGAATTTCATTAAAACTAACTTTATAGTCCTGAAGTTGCAGTAAAAAACCGTGAATACTTAAATTGTTTAAGGTAAAACCATGAATCCTGCGAATTACCGCAAATATTCTCGCCGCCAATTCTGTCAAAGCAAAAGGTTTCGTTAAGTAATCATCGGCCCCTAGATGAAGCCCATTAATTCTATCACCTAATTCTCCGCGGGCAGTAAGCACAATTACCGCAATTTTTGATTTTGTTTTTCGAATGGTCTGCAAAACTTCAAAACCGTCGCCATCAGGCAAACCAAGATCCAGCAGCATAACATCATAATCATTGCTTCCGAATTCTTCCAGAGCATCGGCACAGTTATTTGCAATTTTACAAATATAACCTGCATTGCATAAAAAATCGAAAACTTCTACAGCAAGTTCTTTATTATCTTCAACAATTAAAACATTCATAAACAAAGGCTTTTAAGCGCAACTAAAATTAATCAATTATCAAAAGTCTAATCGCACATTATTAAAAAATTAACGAATAAAAAAAGCTGATAAATTTCTCCATCAGCTTTCTTCAATCGCATTCTCATAATCATTATTCCTGTTTTGTTTCCTTACAATGCTCCGAAAACAAAACGAGAGCAACTCTTATTTTTTCACTTTTGCAGTCTCTGGTTTCGCAGTTGCTGCTTTTGGCGCTTCACTTTTTACTGATTTTGTTTTTTTATCAGTTTTGTGTTTAGGATTTTTGGTCGCTTTTACTTCTTTTGCCGGAGCTTCTTTTCCATCTTTTGCTGGAAATGCGTGAACCATTGCACTTGTTCCTAAAACTGCCACTAGTAACATTAATAAATTTCTCATGATTTCTAAGATTTAAGAATTAATAACCTTTTATTTTACAGATCAAAATTACCCTTACAAGATGAAGAAAAAATGAAGAAATACTACGTTTAAGATATTTTAACTTGGCATTAACGCTTTGTGTTTCTGAACCATATAAGTCATGTAAGTTCATTTTGGATTAGCAGGAATAATTTAATCTCGCAAAGGCGCCAAGTCGCAAAGTTTATTAATTCTCTTGGCGCCTTTGAGAGAACATTTCATCGTAATAAAAATTAAAAATGAACTTACATGACTTATATGGTCCAATAAAATATTCGTTTTCACAATTTAGACGCACTGCGGTGTGTCTCTACAGAATGACATGACTTCTATGATTTAAAAATTAGACGTACGACTGTGCATCTCTAAAAAAATAAACTTATATGGCTTATATGGTTTAAAATTTAGGAGCACTACAATTAGTCTCTACATATATGGTGGAAAAAAAATCTTATTAGTTTAACTTTTGAGAACCCAATTGATTATTTTTACAGACTAATATTTTTAATATGTCAACTCAAAAACGCCTTTTTCTTCTAGATGCTTACGCATTAATTTTTCGCGGTTATTATGCCTTTATTAAAAACCCGAGAATCAACTCAAAAGGAATGGATACATCTGCAATTATGGGTTTTATGAACTCACTTTTGGATGTTATTAAAAGAGAAAAACCAGATCATTTGGCCGTTGCTTTCGATAAAGAAGGAAGCCACGCGAGAACCGAAATGTTCACCGAATATAAAGCCAATCGCGACGAAACTCCAGAAGCGATTAAAATTGCGGTTCCGTACATTCAAGAATTATTACGAGCGATGCATATTCCGATTATTGAACTTGCTGGCTGCGAGGCCGATGATTTAATTGGAACTATTGCCAAACAAGCAGAAAAACAAAACTACAAAGTCTATATGGTAACCCCAGATAAAGATTTTGCACAGTTGGTTTCTGAAAATATCTTTATGTACAAACCTGCCCGTATGGGTAACGGAATCGAAATTTGGGGCGTTCCTGAGGTTTTGGCAAAATTTGAAATTGAAAGGCCTGAACAGGTAATTGATTTTCTTGGAATGATGGGTGACGCTGTAGATAATATCCCTGGATTGCCTGGAGTTGGAGAAGTTACGGCTAAAAAGTTCCTAAAGGAATTTGGAACAATGGAAAATCTTTTAGAAAATACGCATTTGCTAAAAGGCAAAATGAAAGAAAACATTGAAGCCAATAAAGAAAAAGGTATTCTTTCTAAAAAATTAGCAGCAATTATCACCGATTGTGATGTTACCTTTAATGAAGAAGATTACGAACTTTCTCGCCCAGATATCGAAAAAACAGATGCTATCTTTCAAGAATTAGAGTTTAGAAGAATGGCGGAGCAATTTGATAATTTGTTTAAAACGGGGGGTGCGCAGACTGAAGCGCCAGATGCAAATGCTAAACCAGCTAAAAAAGCATCAGCTAAAAATGAAGACCAATTTGATCTTTTTGGAAGCGCTACGGAAGGTGAAGATGCAGACACCCATCGAACTTCTTTCTACAATACTTTAGAAAACACAGAACATTCATACCAAACTGTTCAAGGTGATTTAGGAATTAAATTGCTTTTGCAAAATTTACAAAAACAACCGTCAGTTTGTTTTGATACTGAAACAACAGGAATTGATGCGCTGCATGCAGAATTGGTTGGAATGTCTTTTGCTTACGAAAAAGGAAAAGCATTTTATGTTCCGTTTCCGGAAAATCAGGAAGAAGCAAAAGCTTTGATTGATAAATTTGTTCCGTTTTTTGAGAATGAAAACATTGAGAAAATTGGACAAAATTTAAAATACGATTTAAAAATCCTTTCTAATTACGGAGTGACTGTAAAAGGAAAGCTTTTTGACACGATGATCGCGCATTATCTGATCAATCCTGATATGCGTCATAATATGGATATTTTGGCAGAAACCTATTTAAAATATTCTCCAAAATCTATTGAAACTTTAATTGGTAAAAAAGGGAAAAATCAGCTAAATATGCGTGATGTTCCTTTAGAAGATATTAAAGAATATGCTGCGGAAGATGCCGATATTACTTTACAGCTAAAAGAAATCTTTACAACAGAATTAGATAAAACCGAAACTAAAAAGTTGTTTGATGATATCGAAATTCCTTTAGTGAGCGTTTTGGCTGATATGGAAACTGAAGGTATTCGTTTAGATGTTGATTTCTTGAAAGAAATGTCGAAAGAAATGGATGTCGAAATCAAATCTTTGGAACAAAAAATCTACGAAACGGCTGGCGAAACCTTCAATCTGGCTTCTCCAAAACAATTAGGAGATATTTTATTTGACAAACTTAAAATTGGCGGAGCAAAACAAAAGAAAACCAAAACAGGACAATATGCAACTGGCGAGGAAGTTTTGACTTATCTGGCTAATGACAATCCAATTGTAAAAGATATTTTGGATTGGCGTCAAATGGTAAAATTGCAAAGCACTTATATTCTGGCTTTACCAGAACAGGTTGATAAAAAGACCTTACGCGTTCATACCGATTATATGCAGGCCGTTGCAGCGACTGGACGTTTAAGTTCTAATAATCCGAACTTGCAGAATATTCCAATTCGTACTCAGAGAGGGCGTCAGATTCGTAAAGCCTTTGTCGCTCGCGATGAAAACCACACTTTAATCTCTGCCGATTACTCTCAGATTGAATTGCGAATTATTGCTGCTTTAAGCGGAGAAGAAAATATGATTGCCGCTTTCCAAAACGGAGAAGACATTCACAGAGCCACGGCCGCAAAAGTTTTTGATGTTGCCTTAGAAGAGGTTTCTCGCGAACAAAGAAGCAATGCTAAAACGGTAAACTTCGGAATTATTTATGGTGTTTCAGCTTTTGGATTGAGCAATCAGACTTCACTTTCTAGAAGTGAAAGCGCCGCTTTGATCGATGCTTATTATAAAACATATCCAAGATTACGTTCTTATATTAATGAACAAGTTGAATTTGCACGCGAAAATGGTTATGTACAAACTATTTTAGGCCGTCGCCGTTATTTAAAAGATATTAATTCTGCTAATGCCGTTGTAAGAAGTGCCGCTGAACGAAATGCTGTAAACGCACCAATTCAGGGAAGTGCTGCCGATGTGATTAAAATAGCGATGATCAACATTCATAAAAAACTTCGTGAAGAAAACTGGAAGTCGAGAATGCTGCTTCAGGTGCATGATGAGCTTGTGTTCGATGTTCACAATGACGAACTCGAAAAAATCCAGCCAATGATTAAACACGAAATGGAAAATGCATTTAAAATGTCGGTTCCTCTAGAAGTTGAACTTGGATTAGGTAAAGACTGGTTAGAAGCGCACTAACAATTTTAGATTTCAGATTGTTGATTTTAGATTTTAGATTTTTTTCAAATAAAAAAAGTAAATGACCGACGATTTTAAGCCTCCTATTAAAACCCGAACAACAAAAGAGTTACTAGCAATAACTGGTGCTCCAAAAAGATGGAATGAGAGAGCTTATAAATTGGCAATAGATGAACTTCATCTTAGAAAAATTAATTTTAAATTAATAGATCAAGCTAAACATGTAGAAAAGAAACGTGAAAGTTTTGAAGCTTTAAAAAAAGCAAAAGAAAGTTATCATATAACAGATTTCATCTTTAATTTGAGAGAAACTCTTTTTGAAATTATCTTTACGTGGGAGCTTAAAAAAGACGGATATCTGTTAAAAGCCGAACAACAAAAAAAATTTAGACTTGTATTATTTTTTATAATTGCGTTTGCATATTTACTTTCTATCTAAACATATAAAGCCATTCAATTCGAATGGCTTTTTTTATTCAATAAAAAACAAAATCATTTCAAGCTATAAGAATTTCACTTTTCTTACTTTTACTACTGTATTTTTAAATTTTAAAAAGTAAAATGAAGAAATTTCTTTTGCACCTATTTCTACTTTATTCAACAATTGCATTTTGTCAAAGCAGAGCCTATTATCTGGAAGGAACGCTCGGGAAAAGTAAAATTTTCATGAGGTTTGAAATTTATGAAGATGACGCCACACCAAACATTGTTTACTTTTATCAAAGCTCATTAAAAGATATTAAACTGGAAGGAAAAGTAAGTGACGGCAATAATTTTACTTTTTATTTTAAACCGAATGAAGCTGTTGTTGAAAAATTTTACCTAAAAAAATCAGGAAACAGTTTTGATGGTTTTTGGTATGATGCTAAAGACAAAAAATTAGCTGTTCATCTTGAGCCTGTAAATTTTGACAATTACAAATCAAATCTCAAAATTAGGTTTGATGACGAAAAATTGAATCTGGTAAAATATAAATTCCTTGAATTTAAAAAGCAGAAAACCACAATTTACAACAACAAAGAATTTGTTTGGTATTCTGAAAAGCATTGCGCCTCAGATTTCTTTAGATTGGGAACTAATTTTTCTGAGAAAAGCAAAACCTTGATTAATCCGATTTTAGAACAAATTCATATCGAAAACACCTTAAGTCAGCTTGGCTGTTCTTCTAGTTTTGAATATAGCAATGGACAAGGCATAGAAAGCAACACAACAATAAATTATTTAAATACCAATTTGTTAGGTTTTCAAACTTCTGATTCTTGGTTCTGCGGAGGCGCGCATCCCGATTTTGGAAGCAGCGGTTATTTAATCGATTTAAACAACGGAAAAAAATATGAAATTGATGATATTCTGGCTTTTGACAAAAGTGTAACTGGCGACAAAGAGAATAATTTTGATGCTTTTTCAAAATACAGAACTGATTTCTTTGCACCTAAATTACTTGCTGTAATTAATTCTCAGGAACATTTTGAAAAGCCAAAAAATGAAGATGATTATTGTGATTACACCAATGAAGAATACTGGGATTTTCCATCTTGGAATTATACAGAAAAAGGAATTGAATTTACTCCTATCTTTTATAGAGCAGCAAGATCCTGTGAAGAATCTTTTCTAGTTCCGTTTGAGAAATTAAAAAAATACAAGAATCCTAAATTTCCTTATGAGTTAAAATAAAAAACATCCGCTGCGGCGGATGTTTTCTGTTTATTTTTTCTTTCTCGTAGATTCTCTTTCTTTCAATTTCGTTTTAATGACGATTGTTTCGTACTCAGAAATTGTCCCTTCAGGCTCTTCCAATCTTTCGATTAATCTTTTTGCTGCTACTTCTCCAATTTCAACACCATGCTGACTTACTGTAGTCAAACTTGGCGATAAACGTCTTGAAGCTAAAATTCCATCAGCAAAACCAATTATTGAAATATCTTCAGGAACTCTGTAGCCTTTTTTCAAACTTACTCTTAGAGCCGCAACAGAATCGTTTTCGTCTAAAGCGAAAATTCCGTCTACTTTTTGATCCAATATACCTTCGATTCTGCTTTTCATATCTTCTTCAGAATCGGTACGAAGAATTATCTTTTCGTTAACGGGAATATTATTGTCTTTTAAGGCTTTCAAATATCCATCTGCTCTCAATTTTCCGATGCTTAAATTATCTACAGAAGAAATTAAGGCAATATTTTTGCATCCTAAATCAATTAAATGTTGTGTTGAATTTAATGCAGAATCAAAATCATCTACCACCACTTTATCACATTCCACTTCATCGGCAATTCGGTCAAACATTACAATTGGAGTTCCGTCATTTATAATTTCAGAAAAATGATTGTAATCCTGTAATTTTTGAGCTTCTTCAGAAACCGAAAGGATAAATCCGTCGATTGTTCCGTTACTTAGCATTTCTAGTGTATGAACTTCTTTTTCTAAAGATTCATTAGAAATACACGTAATTACATTATACCCCTTTTTGTCGGCAACTTTCTCAATACCGCTAAAAACTTTCGCAAAGAAAGAATTTAAAATATTAGGAATAATCACCCCGATCGTTTTGGTTTTACGGTTTTTTAAATTTAGACCAATAACATTAGGCTTGTAATTTTTGAGTTTGGCATACTCCTTAATCTTCACCTTTGTTTGCTCACTGATTTCTGGGCTGTCATTTAACGCCTTAGAAACTGTCGATACAGAAACACCAAGTTCTTTCGCAATTTGTTTTAGAGTTGCTTTAGCTTTCATTTAAAAATAGTTTTTCATGTAATTGATACAAATATAGTAGAATTACCGAAAATAAAACAAAAAACAAGTACTTCATCTTCAAATCACTGAAATTTTTTTAAAAGAAAAATAATAAACGTTAAAGTTTAAAACCGTATGTCTAAAAATTTCGTTAATAAACTTAAGACCAATGTTATTAACCTTATTAAAAAACCTTTAATTATGAAAAACGAAGTTAAAATTCATGAAGTTGATCCTTCATTGAATAGTAGAAGGAGCTTTCTTAAGCTCAGTGGGTTAACATTAGTAACCACAGGTTTGGTTTTAGCTGGATGCAGCGACAATGACAACGATGATAATAACATGGGCGACACCTCACTTCCTGGAGTTCGAAATGGTGTTTTTGATTTAGGCTCTGGCGATTTTGGAGTTCTTACTTATGCATACGCTCTTGAACAATTGGAAGCTGATTTTTACACCAAAGTTGTAAATGCAAGCAATTTCAATACTGTTTTTAGTTCTTTAGAACGAGAAGTCTTAACCGATTTATACCATCACGAAGTGGTTCACAGAGATTTCTTTAAAGCTGCTTTGACTGGAGCACTTCCAGATCCAAGCTCACAATTGCTTCCTTCCCTAGCCTTTAATTATGGTTCTCTAAATTTTAATAGCCGCACCGAAGTTCTTGCTACTGCAAAAGCATTAGAAGATACAGGAGTTGCTGCTTATAATGGTGCTGGAAAATTAATCAAAACAGCTGATTACTTATTATTAGCAGGAAAAATAGTTTCTGTAGAAGCGCGACATGCGGCGGCTATCAGAAGTTTAATTAATCCGAATTCTAAAGATTTTGCTGGAGATGATATCGTAAACATGTCAACAGGTTTAGATGATGCTAAAGATCCGTCTAAAATCCTGCCTATTGCTGCCGGTTTTATCACTACAAAATTTACAGCTAAATACTTACCTTAATCTAACCAGCTAAAACTTAGAAATTATGAACATTTTAAAATTTATAGAATCCTTTACTGATGATAATTTATTAAATAGCACTGGCTCAAGAAGAGACAGTTTTTCTCAGTTTGGAAACATCGGAAAAAATTTAGCACTGGCTTCAATCCCTTTCGGACTATCAGCTTTGACTAATAAAGCTTTCGCTAAAGACATAACAGCAACTCCTGCTACGCCTATTGGAGCGCTTCAATTTGCTTTAACATTAGAATATCTAGAAAACGAATTTTATGCTATGGCTCTAGATTCTGGCGTAATTCCAGCCTCTGAAAATGGCGGACGCGATTTAAAAGTTTTCCAACAGATTGCGGCTCATGAATCTGATCACGTGAAATTTCTAATTGCAGGATTAGGCGGAACAGCGAGTCCAAACTTTGTTGCCAAACCTACTTTTGACTTTACCGTTGGAGGCGCATTTAATCCTTTTGGAGATTATCCTACATTTTTAGCTCTCGCTCAAGCTTTTGAAGATACAGGCGTAAGAGCGTATAAAGGACAGGCAGCGAATTTAATTACCACACCCGATTTATTGCAAGCCGCATTACAGATACATTCGGTAGAAGCTCGTCATGCATCTGAAGTGCGAAGACTTCGAGGTTTAAAAGGCTGGATTTCCAATTCTGATAGAGGCGCAGGAATGCCAGCAGCAACACAAGCTGTATATGATGGCGAAGGCGTAACCATGCAGGCAGGTTTTAATACTGCAACTGCATTTGGCGCTGCGGCAGGCTCAGAAGCTTATGATGAACCACTTACAACACAACAAGTAGTAGATATTGCCAATATATTTATTGTATAAGCCAATTTTTAGTAATATTGAACCGTCTTTTCACTTCAGAAGAGACGGTTTTTTTTATGTCCATTTATTTCAAAAACTGAATGCCTGATTTTCAGCGAATAAAATATTCTTTAAGGTATTTGGTTTTAAAATAATTAATTGTACTTTTGCATCCCCTTTATTGGGGATGGAATGTTTAATTAAAATAATATTATGGACGCATTAAGCTACAAAACAGTTTCGGCAAACAAAGGCACTGTAACTAAAGAGTGGATTGTTGTTGACGCTGAAGGTCATAACTTAGGACGTCTTGCATCTAAGGTTGCTATGATCTTAAGAGGTAAGTACAAGCCAAGTTACACACCGCACGTTGACTGTGGAGATAACGTAATTGTTATCAACTCAGAAAAAATTAACCTTACAGGTACAAAATTGAATGACAAAATCTACATGCGTCATACAGGTTACCCAGGAGGACAAAGAACTTTAACTGCTAAAGTATTGCAAGCTAAAAACCCTGCATTATTAGTAGAAAAAGCGGTAAAAGGTATGTTACCTAAAAACAAATTAGGAGCAGAACTTTTCAGAAATCTAAATGTTGTTGTAGGAGCTGAGCACACTCACGGAGCTCAAAAACCTAGAACTGTTAACCTAAATGATCTTAAGTAATGGGAGTTATTCACAAAATCGGTAGAAGAAAAACCGCTGTTGCACGTGTATACGTTTCTGAAGGAACTGGAAACATCACTGTAAACAAAAAAGAATTCGCAACTTACTTTCCAACTGCAACTTTACAATACAAAGTTTTACAACCGCTTTCTATGACAGAAAACGCTAGTAACTTTGACGTAAAAGTAAACGTTTACGGAGGTGGTACAACTGGTCAAGCAGAAGCTGTAAGAATGGCATTAGCACGCGTAATGTGTGAAGTTAACGCTGAAAACAGAGCTATCCTTAAACCAGAAGGTTTATTAACAAGAGACCCAAGAATGGTTGAACGTAAGAAATTCGGTCAGAAGAAAGCTCGTAAGAGATTCCAGTTCTCTAAACGTTAATATTACCTGTCTTGTTCGGATGGGACAAGACATTATCAATTATTTATTGAAATTAAAAAACACAGTTATTGTTGCTCTCCTATCGAGGTAGGATATAGTTTAGCATCTAAATGTATAAAGCCAGAGAAATCGCCATTTATACATTGCTAATCAACAGAACGTAAACTAGTACAAAAATGGCAAACAAAATAGAAGTAAAAGAATTACTAGAAGCAGGTGTTCACTTCGGACACATGACTAGAAAATGGGATCCAAACATGGCTCCTTACATTTATATGGAGCGTAATGGTATTCACATTATCAATCTATATAAAACTGCAGCTAAAATTGAAGAAGCTAACGAAGCTTTGAAAAAAATCGCTGCATCAGGTAGAAAAATTTTATTCGTAGCTACCAAAAAACAAGCTAAAGACATCGTTGCTGACAAAGCAAAAGCTGCAAACATGCCTTACATCACTGAAAGATGGCCAGGTGGAATGCTAACTAACTTCGTAACTATCAGAAAGGCAGTTAAAAAAATGTCTTCTATTGATAAAATGAAGAAAGATGGTACTTTCAACACACTTTCTAAAAAAGAGCGTTTACAAGTTGATCGTCTACGTGCTAAATTGGAGAAAAACTTAGGTTCAATTGCTGATATGTCTAGACTACCTGCAGCATTGTTCGTAGTAGATATCAAAGCTGAACACATCGCAATAAAAGAAGCTCAAAAATTAAACATTCCAGTTTTCGCAATGGTTGATACGAATTCTGACCCAAGAGAGGTTGATTACGTGATTCCTGCAAATGATGATGCTTCTAAATCAATTGACAAAATTTTATCTTTAGTAACTACTGCTGTAATCGAAGGTCTATCTGACAGAGGTGCAGAAAAAGAAGTTGAAGCTGCTGAAGAAGCTCCTGCTGTTGAGGCTGAAGCTGCTCCTGCAACTGAAGAATAAATCAAATTTTAAATTCCAAATTTTAAATTCCAAATTCCAAATACAAAATTAAAAACGTTATGTTGATAATTTAATAAAATTGGAGTTTGGGATTTAGAAGATGGAATTTTTACTTTTAACATTAAAATTCAAAATATTATGGCAACAATTACTGCTGCAGACGTAAATAAATTAAGACAATCTACAGGTGCCGGAATGATGGACTGTAAAAAAGCTTTAGTTGAAGCGGAAGGAGATTTCGATAAAGCGATCCAAATCCTTAGAGAAAAAGGACAAAAAGTTGCTGCTAACCGTTCTGACCGTGAGTCTTCTGAAGGAGCTGCTGTTTCTTTTATCAATGCTGATAACACTAAAGGAGCTATTCTTACTTTGAACTGCGAAACTGACTTCGTAGGTAAAAATGAGGCTTTCGTTACTTTAGCTAAAGATTTAGTTGAAAGAGCTATCAACTTCTCTTCTAAAGAAGATTTCTTAGCTTCTGATTTCAACGGAATTACTGTTGCTGAAAAATTAATCGAGCAAACAGGAGTTATTGGTGAAAAAATCGAAATCGGTGGTTTCGAAATTTTAGAAGGTGCTTTCGTTGGATCTTACGTTCACGTTAACAAAATTGCTGCTTTAACAGCTATTTCTGCTAAAGTTGACAACGCTGAGACTTTAACAAAAGATATCTCTATGCAAGTTGCTTCTATGGGAGCTGACACATTATCTTACAAAGATTTTGATCCTGCTTTCGTTGAATCTGAACTTGCTGCTCGTATTGCTGTAATCGAAAAAGATAATGAAGAAGCTGCACGTTTAGGAAAAACGTTGAAAAATGTTCCTAAATACATCTCTTTCTCTCAATTAACTCCAGAAGTTATCAAACAAGCTGAAGAAGATGCTAAAGCTGAATTAAAAGCTGAAGGTAAACCAGAGCAAATCTGGGACAAAATTCTTCCAGGAAAAGTACAACGTTTCATCTCTGACAACACTACGTTAGATCAAGAAAAAGCGTTACTTGACCAAAACTTCATCAAAGATGATAGTAAAAAAGTAGGTGATTACGTTAAAGGATTCAACGTTGAAATCACTGGTTTCAAAAGAGTTACTTTAGGTTAATATATTATTTTTTCAATATTAAAAAGCCCGAATATTTAGTTATTCGGGCTTTTTTTATTTCATATCAACTTTCAACTGGAAAATTTCTGGCTCTCATCAAAGCACCAGATTGTGGAGCATGTCCTCTGAAATTTTCATACATCGTTTCATTATCGATCGTATTCCCAACACTCAAAACGGCATCATAAAGATGCTTAGAAACTACTTTATCAAAAGGTCCGTTTGCTTCTAAAAAAGCTTCGTAAGCATCTGCATTGATTACATCTGCCCATAAATAGCTGTAATATCCCGCTGCATATCCGTCACTTGAAAATATATGTGCAAATTGAGGAATTCTATGTCGCATCACAATTTCTGAAGGCATATTAATTTCGCTTAAAATCTTTTTCTCAAAATCATACGGATCGATTACTTCGGTTGCAAGATGCAGTTTCATATCAACAAAAGAACTTGAAATCGTTTCTACAGTTGCAAAACCTTCATTAAAATTAGCTGCTTTTCCTATTCTTTCTACCAATGATTGAGACAAAGGTTCGTTTGTTTTGTAATGAAGGGCAAACTTATTTAGCACTTCGGGAGTTGCCAACCAATGTTCTAATAACTGGGAAGGAAACTCCACATAATCTCTTGCGACCGAGGTCCCAGAAAGACTTGGATAAGTAACATTCGAACACAACCCGTGCAATGCATGGCCAAATTCATGAAACAAAGTTGTAGCATCGTCCCAAGAAATCAAAGTTGGTTCGTCGCTGTTTCCTTTGATAAAATTGCAGTTGTTTGACACGATTGGCAATACTTTTCCGTTGATTTTCTGCTGATCGCGATGCGAATTCATCCAAGCTCCAGAACGTTTTCCAATTCGCGCATATGGGTCAAAATACCATAATCCAATTGGTTCTCCTGTATTTTTATTATTTACTTCCCAAACTCTAACATCTTCATGATAAACCAGAACATCAAACAACTGCTTAAAACCTAAATCAAACAATTCGCCCGCTGTCCAAAACATTGATTCACGCAGATTTTCTAACTGCAAATACTGTTTAATTTCATTCTGATCTAAATCATATTTTTCTTTACGCACTTTTTCTGCATAATAACGGTAATCCCAAGGCTGGATTTTAAAGTTCCCTCCTTCTCTATCTACCATTTCCTGCATTGCCGAAACATCATTTTTTACTTTGTCAACAGCAGGTTTCCATACAGAATGCATTAGATCTAGCGTTTTCTGCGGATCCTTTGCCATTTTATTAGACAAACTCCACTCAGCAAAATTAGCAAAGCCCAAAATCTTTGCTTTCTCTGCTCTTAGTCTTAAAATAGATACAAGAGTGTCATTTGTATCATTTTCATTCTTATTATCGCCTCTTTTTGCAAAAATTTCAAAAGCTTGTTCTCTTAAATTTCTTTTGTTAGAAAAAGTCAAAAAAGGCTCAATTGAAGATCTTGTATTTCCGATACATCCCAAAACACTTAGATTTCTTTCTTTTGCCTCAGCAATAGCAGCATTCTTAAATTCTTCAGGTAAACCGTCAAAATCGGCTTCCGTTTTTAATTCGATATACTGATTATTTTCTTCTGCCAACAATTTTTGACTAAAAGAAGTAAAAAGCGTTGCCAATTCTTGGTTTATTTCGGCAACTTTATCTTTGTCTTCTTTGTTTAACTCCGCTCCTTCTCTAACAAAATCGGTATAATACAGCCAAAGCAAACGTTGCTGCTCCTTCGTTAAATTTTCCTTTTCATCCGATTTGTATAAAGCTTCAATTCTAGAAAACAACTTCTCATTTTGATACAGCTTATCATTAATTTCTGCCAATTTTGGCGACATTTCTGTATCAACACTATTAAATTCCGGAGTGCTCAAGTTCGATCTGTAAATTCCATAAACAGCATAAATTCTATCTAACTTTTCACCGGAAAGTTCTAAAGCTTTGACTGTATTTTCAAATGTCGGCTCTTCTGGATTATTTGCGATGGCATCAATTTCTTCCAATTTTTCTTTTATTGCAAATTCTATTGCAGGCTTAAAATCGGAAACTTTGTAGGCTGTAAAATCTGGAACTCCTCCATAAGGGCCAGACCATTCTCTTAACAATGGATTATCTAATTCTATTGGTGTTTTCATAACTATACTTTTATTAATTCTGTACAAAAATTGGACTAGCAAAAAATGCAACAGAATCTCAAAATTAACCAATCGAAAGCAAACTTCTTAATCCGTTTCTAAGATTTAAAAGAAATAGTTTATTTTTGAAATATCAATACCAAAAATCAAATGTTTAAAACCAGAAAAGAAATTGTTTTTGTAATTTTATCAGGGATATTTATCACCAATGCCGTTGTCGCTGAGTTAATTGGAGGAAAATTAATCCAAGTTGGACCTTTTGTAATGAGTATCGGAATTTTGCCTTGGCCAATCGTATTTCTAACAACCGATTTGATTAATGAATATTTTGGTGAAAAAGGAGTAAAAAAACTTTCTTTTATAACGGCATGTCTGATTGCTTATGCTTTTATTATCTTGTTTATGGCTATGGTAATTCCGGCCGCAAAAGGAATAAGTCCTGTAAATGACGAGCAATTTCAAGCCGTTTTTGGACAGAGCATGTGGATTATTGTTGGAAGTTTAATCGCTTTTATGGCTTCTCAGCTTATTGATGTTTGGATTTTTTGGTTTTTTAAAAACAGAACCGGCGAAAAGAAAATATGGCTGAGAGCGACGGGTTCTACCGTAATTTCGCAATTATTTGATTCGTTTATTGTTTTGGGAATTGCTTTTTGGCTTCCAGGAAAAATTGACTTTGACACCTTTATATCTTCAGGATTAATAGGATATACTTTTAAACTGGCAATCGCTATTTTACTAACACCAGCGATTTACTTAGGACATCATTTGATTAAAAAATATTTAGAAGGAGATCCAGCACAAAAAAGTTAAGAATAAAAAACTTAGGTTATGAAAAATAATTACTTTCTTATTTTATTCTCTGTCTCCTATTTCTTTTTAAGCTGTGGAAATGACGAAAAAAAACAGCATAAAAAAATCATTCAGCCTGTTAATAAATTAACACCCGCTGGTGTGAAAATAAATTCTACAATTTCATCAAAAAACATTACCGCTCCAAAAGAGATCGATTCCAAAAAAACTGTTTCATCAAAAAGTCCTTTTGCAGTTAAAACTCCGATAGAAGTTAAAACGGTAAATTCCAGAACCGTAAATAATACTGTAAGTCAGCCAACTTCTATAAAAAAAGAAGCCAACGACAAATTATTAAGCTTTGTCAATATTCGTAAAATATTAGAAAAATGCAAAATGGGTCAGACCATGACTCAAAAGCAGTTAACAGAGAACTTCGAGATTCCCGAAGAAGCGGTTAAGCTCGTAAAAAGTGTAACTAAAACAGCCGAAAATGAATTGGCTGTAAAATGGCATTCTACTTGGTTTATTGAAAAAGTATCTGACGCAGAGTTGGAAGATGGCAAAATGAAAGTAGTCTTTAAAGCCAATAAAATGTACACATCCGGAAATGCGATTGGCATTAAATACAACCGAAAAACCTACAATAATTTAGTTATAGTTGGAAGTTCTGCATATATTCCGAGTGTTAAAGGATATAGTTGGCAAATAGGAAAATAATTACTTTTAAGAAGCTATTACTCAATATTTTAAGAAAAATTTAAGACGTTTAAAAGAAAAACCTCATAAATTCTTTCGTTTTTTACAAAAAAGATTTTATTTTCGCCCCATAACATTTAACAAATAAAATCTACCAAAAATGAAAAAACTAAGCATTCTTTTTGTGTCAATTTTGACATTAGGCTTAACTGCCGTTTCTTGCAGCAGCGATGATGATAACAATGGTGGCTCTATTGAGGGAAAATGGGAAATTACCCACCAAGGAGCTGTTTTTAGCGGTCAAGAAATATTACAACCTTATGATAGTGAAGGTTGTGAAATTCCTTCAATGACATTCTCTAATGATGGAAAATTCATCGACATTACATCAGAATATTGGGACTCAAAATGCAGCACTTATGATGAAAATGGTACTTGGAAAAAAGATGGAAACACTTTAACTTTAAAATATAGTGATGAAGAAGTTAAATGGGAAATCTCAGAATTAACCAGTACTACATTAAAAATAAAAATGTCATATTCAGAAGGTGGTATATCAGTAAGCGCTATTTCTGTATATAAGAAAAAATAATTTTGATAAATTATAAATTCCCAAAAGCTTCAAACTTCATAGTCTGAAGCTTTTTTTATACATTTAAAATAAAAAAATGGAACCAATAAGATGTGGCTGGTGCTCTGCCAGCGATTTATATAAAAAATACCACGACGAAGAATGGGGAACTCCTGTTTACGACGACCCGACTATTTTTGAGTTTTTAATTTTAGAAACTTTTCAAGCGGGATTAAGCTGGATTACCATTTTAAACAAAAGAGAAAACTTTAAAACTGCTTTTGATAATTTCGATTATAAAAAAATTGCGAATTATTCTGAAGATAAAATCGAAGAGTTACTGCAAGACACTGGAATTATTCGCAATAAATTGAAAATCAATTCCGCTGTTTCAAACGCTCAGGCTTTTATGAAAATTCAAGAAGAATTTGGAACTTTCTCAAAATACATCTGGAAATTTGTTGACGGAAAGCCAATTGACAACAAACCAAAAACTTTAAAAGATGTTCCTGCAACCACTCCAATTTCTGATGCGATTAGTAAAGATTTAAAGAAACGCGGATTTAAATTTGTTGGCTCAACGGTTATTTATGCTCACATGCAGGCAACTGGAATGGTCAATGATCATATAGAAGATTGCTTTACGCGAAAGAAATAACTGTCTCAGTTTTCAGTTCTAGTTTTCATTTTTTTTGAACTTGAAAACCTTAAACTTGAAACTTTAAACAAAAATTACATATATTTGCTTCACACTTTAGGGGTGTCTGCATCATGCAGGCTGAGATTTTACCCTCTGAACCTGATCTAGTTCATACTAGCGTAGGGAAAAGTAAGATGACTTCTATGCGCGCGCCTGCGTGTATTTTGTAGCCATTCCTATTGTGTAACTATACACTAAACTCAAAAAGGAATGGAACTTAAAATCAATCAACAAACCAAAAAATTCAATGCTGAATCGCTAAGCGTTCAATCATTGCTCGATCTCGAAATTCCGCTCAAACAAAACGGAATCGCTGTTGCTGTCAACAATACTGTTGTTCCAAAAACCAAATGGAACGAATACCTCCTACACGAAACTGACGATATTTTGATTATTTCTGCTACTCAAGGAGGTTAAATTTAATCCAAATTTTAAAAACCCAAATTCCAATTTTCCAATCATACGTAGATGCACTGCAGTGCGTCTCTACGGAAAAACGTTGTGAATAACACAATCAGAATCAACTTGATACTTTAAACTTCAAACCTGAAACAAAAACTATGAAAGAAGAACAAATATCCAGAACCCCGTTTCCGAATTCTAAAAAAGTATATATCGACGGAGAAATTCATCCGATAAAAGTGGCAATGCGCGAAATTACTTTGAGCGACACCAAACTTTCTAATGGCGGAATTGAGAAAAACCCTCCAGTAACTGTTTATGACACTTCGGGTGCTTACACCGATCCAAATATTGCTATCGATATTCGAAAAGGATTGCCACGCTTACGCGAAAAATGGATTTTGGATCGAAATGATGTCGAAATCCTAGAAGAAATAACTTCAGATTACGGTCAAAGCAGACTGAAAGATGAAAGCTTAAACCATCTTCGATTCGAATATTTACATCAGCCAAAACGTGCTAAAAAAGGTGCTAACGTAACCCAATTATATTACGCTAAACAAGGAATTATTACTCCCGAAATGGAATATATCGCGATTCGTGAAAATCAGCGAATCGAACTTTTAAATGAACAAACTGAGGCTATGCGCTGTCAGCATCATGGCCATAGTTTTGGAGCCAACACTCAAAAAAGCAAAATCACTCCCGAATTTGTTCGTTCTGAAGTGGCTTGTGGGAGAGCCATTATTCCCAACAACATTAACCATCCTGAAAGCGAGCCTATGATTGTCGGGCGTAATTTCTTGGTAAAAATTAATGCCAATATCGGAAATAGCGCTGTGACTTCAAGCATAGAAGAAGAGGTAGAAAAAGCCGTTTGGGCTTGCCGTTGGGGAGCTGACACTATTATGGATCTTTCGACAGGAAAAAACATTCACGAAACCAGAGAATGGATTATTCGCAACTCCCCTGTCCCAATTGGCACCGTTCCTATTTATCAGGCTTTAGAAAAAGTAAAAGGAATCGCCGAAGATTTAACTTGGGAAATTTTCCGTGATACATTAATCGAACAGGCAGAACAAGGTGTCTCCTATTTCACGATTCACGCTGGAGTTTTATTGCGTTATATTCATTTAACTGCCAATCGTGTTACAGGAATTGTCTCTCGTGGAGGATCTATCATGGCAAAATGGTGTTTATTCCATCATAAAGAAAACTTTTTGTACACGCATTTTGAAGAAATCTGCGAAATCATGAAACAATATGATGTCGCCTTTTCTCTTGGAGATGGCTTGCGTCCAGGTTCTATTGCCGATGCCAATGACGCTGCACAATTTGCCGAATTGGAAACTTTAGGGGAACTCACAAAAATTGCTTGGAAACACGATGTTCAAGTTTTTATTGAAGGTCCAGGGCACGTTCCAATGCACATGATTAAAGAGAATATGGACAAACAACTGGAACATTGTCATGAAGCTCCGTTTTATACTTTAGGCCCTTTAACTACAGATATTGCACCAGGTTACGATCATATTACTTCTGCTATTGGCGCTGCCATGATTGGCTGGTACGGCTGTGCGATGCTGTGCTATGTAACCCCAAAAGAGCATTTGGGTTTACCGAACAAAAAAGACGTAAAAGACGGTGTAATCACGTATAAAATTTCTGCTCATGCTGCCGATTTGGCTAAAGGCCATCCGGGTGCACAATATCGCGATAATGCATTGAGCAAAGCCCGTTTTGAATTCCGTTGGGAAGATCAGTTTAATTTGGCTTTAGATCCAGATACAGCAAGAGAATTTCACGACGAAACGCTTCCAGCTGATGGTGCAAAAGTGGCGCATTTCTGTTCAATGTGTGGACCAAAATTCTGTTCTATGAAAATATCTCAGGAAATTAGAGATGTTGCTGCTGCAGAAAAGGGAATGCAAGAGAAATCAGAAGAATTTATTGAACAGGGGAAAGAGATTTACATCTAGAAAATAGAGATAAGAAGCTAGAAAAAAGATATGATTGTGATTACTGATCCCTTTTTTGTTGAAGATGAAATAGACATTCTTCATTCTTTGTTAGAAGAAGGATTGCCATTGCTTCATATTCGCAAACCTTATTTTTCATCTTTAGAAATGACTCAGTTCCTCCATCAGATGAAATTAGAATTTCGGGATAAAATGGTTCTGCATAATCATCATGAATTAGCTGAAGATTTTGGCATTGACAGCTTTCATTTTTCTGAAAAAGAAAGAAATCAATCTAGCAGCTCTCCTGCAAGGTTTTCAAAACCTTGTAGGTATTCAACATCAACGCATTCTATAGAAGATTTTAACTCTCTAGAAAATTTTGATTACGCCTTTTTAAGTCCCGTTTTTAAAAGCATTTCGAAAGAAAATTATTCTCCAGAGCAAGATCTTTTCGAAGAAATAAAATCAAGAACAAATCATGAAGCAAAAATGATTGCTTTAGGCGGAATTGATTCAGAAAACATTCAAGAAGTTTTAGAAAAAGGCTTTGATGATTTCGCTCTTTTAGGAAGTATTTGGAAAAATGAAAATCCATTAAAACAATTTAAATTATGTCAGCAAATCGCCCTTTCGTACTCACAATCGCAGGTTTAGATCCTTCAAGCGGTGCCGGAATTTTGGCTGATATCAAAACATTTGAACAGCATAAAGTCACTGGTTTTGCTATTTCAACTGCGAATACCATTCAGACTGAAAATCAATTTTATGAAATTCAATGGACCGATTTGAGTTTTGTAATCCGTTCGATTGAAACAATGTTTTTGAATTATAAAATCAGTGTTGTCAAAATTGGAATTGTTTCTTCTTTAAATGACTTAAACCAAATTGTTTCGACTGTAAAAAAGCTTTCTCCTTTGACTAAAATTGTCTGGGATCCTGTTCTTAAATCAACAACAAAATTTGAATTTATGACTATTGAAGATCGTTTAGATTTAAAAAAAATACTTTCAAAAATCGATTTGATTACGCCTAATTATCATGAAGCTGAAATATTATTTCCTGATTTTATTTCGAAAGAAAATGAATTCTCATCGAGCATTTTACTGAAAGGCGGACATAACGAAAAAGCTTTGGGAATAGATCGCTTATTTCTAAAAAATGAAGTTTTAGAATTACTTCCATCAGATAAAAAATGCTTTGAAAAACATGGTTCAGGCTGTGTGCTTTCGTCAGCAATTGCTTCGAATTTAGCTTTAGAACAAACCTTAACCGAAGCCTGTAAAAATGCTAAAATCTATATCGAAAATTACCTGACTTCAACATCAACTTTAATCGGATATCATTATGTATAGCAAACTTCAATATATCTCGCAGGGCGAAACTATAGAAAAACAATTGTATAATATTAATCAGGCACTTGATGCAGGCTGCAATTGGGTACAGATGCGATTTAAAAATCAAACAGCAGCAGATGCTTTTACTTTAGCGGAAGCGGTAAAACCTTTATGCGAAAAATATAATGCAAACTTTATTGTAAACGATGATCTTCACCTCGCCAAAGAAATTGATGCCGATGGCGTTCATTTGGGTTTAACGGATACTAAAATTAATGAAGCGAGAGCTTTTTTAGGAACTTCAAAAGTAATTGGAGGAACCGCAAACACCTTTGAAGATATTCAAAATCACGTTAAAGATGGCTGTGATTATATTGGTTTAGGACCTTTCCGTTTTACAGCTACGAAAGAAAAATTAAGTCCGATTCTGGGATTGTCGGGCTACTTTGACATTCTGCAAAAATTAAAAAAAAATAAAATCGAAATTCCTGTTTATGCCATTGGAGGCATCACATTACGTGATGTTAGTCCGTTAATGGAAACTGGGATTCACGGAATTGCCATTTCTGGAATCATTACGGAAAGTGATGAAAAAGAAAAATTAATTCAACAATTAAACGAAAAATTATATGCAAAAATCATTGTTTAATATAGGAGATAAAACCTTTAAGTCCCGTTTATTTCTCGGAACGGGAAAATTTGGTTCGAATGAAGAAATGGAAAATGCCATTTTAGCTTCAGAAAGCGAATTGGTTACCGTTGCTCTCAAACGCATTGATCTTGAAACGGATACTGATGCTATTTTATCGCATTTAAAACATCCAAATATCAATTTATTACCCAATACTTCAGGTGCAAGAAATGCTAAAGAAGCTGTTTTTGCTGCACAATTGGCACGTGAAGCTTTAGAAACGAATTGGGTAAAACTGGAAATTCATCCTGATCCAAAATATCTAATGCCCGATCCGATTGAAACGTTAAAAGCTACTGAAGAACTGGCTAAATTGGGTTTTATTGTTCTGCCGTATATTCACGCCGATCCTGTGTTATGCAAACATTTAGAAAGTGCTGGAACTGCTGCCGTAATGCCTTTAGGTTCGCCTATTGGCAGTAATAAAGGCTTAAAAACGATTGATTTCTTAGAAATTATAATCGAACAAAGCACTGTTCCTGTTATTGTCGATGCTGGAATTGGCGCACCTTCTGATGCCGCAAAAGCCATGGAAATTGGCGCCGACGCTGTTTTGGTGAATACTGCCATTGCGGTAGCAGGAAATCCAAAATTGATGGCGGAAGCTTTTAAGGAAGCTGTGATTGCGGGAAGAAAGGCGTTTGAAGCGAAAGTTGCCAATCAGCAGAATTATGCTTCGGCTTCTAGCCCATTGACTTCTTTTCTTTACGATTAGTTTTTTTGTTTCACGCAGATTTTACAGATTAAAGCAGATTTGATTTGATTTTTTTTTAATTTCTGCAGATACTCAAAAATGATTGTGAAACGAAATTTAACAATAAAGAAAGAAAATTCTTTAATTTTGTTTCGATTAAAAATTAGGAATTATGACCGAGAATGAATTATCGTATTTGATAAGGGGAGCCATTTTTAAAGTTTATAATAATCTAGGACCTGGATTATTTGAATCTGTGTATGAAAGCGCTTTGTTTTATGAATTAGAAAAATTAAATCTAAAAATTCAAAAGCAAGTTGAAGTAACACTTCCATATGAAGGGATAACATTAGACCCTGCTTTTAGAATTGACATTTTAGTAGAAGATAAAGTGATAATAGAATTAAAATCTATAGAAGATCTGGCTCCGATTCATTATAAACAAGTTGCAACATATTTAAGACTAACAAAGAAAAAATTAGGTTTGCTCGTAAATTTCAATACAACAAACATCCTTGATGATATAAAAAGAATAGCAAATAAAATCTAGTTAGATCAAAAAAAATAAAAATCTAAATAATCCGCTTAAATCTGCAAAATCTGCGTGAAACCAAAAAATGAAAACATTCAAATCTATTTTTGAGCAATATAACTGGGATGAAATCCAATCCAGAATATACAAAACAACTTCAAAAGAGGTCGAGCAGTCTTTGGCTAAAACGAAACGAAATCTCGATGATTTTTTGATTTTGATTTCTCCAAATGCTCAAAACTATCTGGAACAAATGGCACAGAAATGCCATGAAATCACCAAGAAGCGTTTTGGGAAAACGATTCAAATGTATGCGCCTCTTTATTTAAGCAACGAATGCCAAAATATCTGCACCTATTGCGGATTTAGTTTAGACAATAAAATCAAAAGAAAAACACTTTCTGATACCGAAATAAAACTTGAAGTTGAGGCACTAAAAAAAACAGGTTTCAACCATGTTTTACTTGTTACAGGCGAAGCAAATTATACCGTAAATATTAATTATTTCCTGAATGCGATTAATTTAATTAAAGAAGATTTTTCGATTATTTCGGTTGAAGTTCAGCCACTTTCTACAGAAGATTACGAGCGTCTGCACGAAGCTGGAGTTTATTCTGTCTTGGTCTATCAGGAAACCTATCATCAGGAAGTGTATAAAAAGTATCATACAAAAGGCAAAAAATCAAACTTCGTTTATCGGCTTGAAACTCCCGATAGAATTGGAACTGCTGGAATTCATAAAATAGGTTTAGGCGTTTTATTAGGTTTGGAAGACTGGCGAACAGACAGCTTTTTTAACGCGTTGCATCTCGATTATTTACAGAAGAAATATTGGCAGACTAAATATTCGGTTTCATTTCCGCGTCTTCGTCCCGCTGAAGGCATTATCGAACCCAATTTTATTATGGATGATAAAGATTTGACTCAGTTAATCTGCGCTTACAGATTGTTGAATGAAGATTTAGAAATCTCCATTTCAACTCGTGAAAACGAGAAATTCAGAAATAACATAATTCCGATTGGTGTTACGAGTATGAGTGCAGGTTCCAAAACCAATCCTGGCGGTTATGTGGTAGATCCGCAGTCTTTAGAGCAATTCGAAATCAGCGATGAACGTTCTGCTGAAGAAATTTCAAAAATTATAAAAAATAAAGGCTACGAACCGGTTTGGAAAGACTGGAGCAGAAGTTACTTTTAGGAGAAATTCCAATCTTTTAAATCCCAAATTCCAATAGAAAAATTCAAAATTCCAATTGGTACGTGAAACTTTGTCAAAGTTTACTTTGACAAAGTTGCTGTTGGAAGCTAAAATTGCGATTCCAAAAAAATCTAAAATCAACAATCTAAAATCTAAAATTCCCAAAAATGAGCATTATCCAAGAATTTCTTCGTTACAATAGACAAACCATTCTTCCTGAAATTGGTGATGAAGGTCAGGAAAAGTTTAAAAAAGCTAGAGTTTTAGTGATTGGTGCCGGTGGTTTAGGCTGTCCAATTTTACAATATATTGCGACTGCGGGAGTTGGTTTTATCGGAATTATGGATTTTGATACGATTGAAGTTCATAATCTTCACAGACAGATTTTATATACTGAGAATGAAATTGGACAACATAAAGCCATTATGGCGCAAAAAGTCGTTTCAAAACTAAATCCGCTTATTGAAGCTGTTTCAATTAATGAAAAACTAACAGCTGAAAATGCCTCAAAAATTATGGAACAATATGATATTATTGTGGATGGTTCTGATAATTTTTCGACTCGCTATTTGGTTAACGATACTTGTGTTGAGCTTGATAAACCTTTGGTTTACGGAAGTATTTTAAAATTTGAAGGACAAATTGCTGTTTTTAATCATAACGGAAGTAAAAATCTCCGTGATTTATTTCCAGAAATGCCGGATCCAAAAGATGTTCCAAATTGCAATTTAAATGGAGTTTTAGGAACGTTGCCTGGAATTATAGGAAATATGATGGCGCATGAAACTTTAAAATTGATTTTAGAATTACCAACTTTAAACAATGAATTAATCCTTTTTAATACTTTAAATTGGAATTTTACAAAATTGAATTTCTAGAAAATAACCTCATCGCCAACACTGATAATTCCCGAATTCAGACTTACAAGATTAGTTCCGAATAAAACTGAATTATCTACATTTCTGTATTTACTTAAGGTTTTTAAAGGCTCTTTTTTTACAATTCCTTTCTGCGGATCATTATTGACCATAATGCATCTCCCGCAAGGTTTTATATTTTTAAATTGAACTCCGCCAATTGCAAAAGTTTTAAAATTATCTTCTTCGTGAGCTTTTTTTGTACTTACCACAATATTCGGACGGAATCTTTTTATGGTAATTTTTTCTTCCAGTTTAGAATTCAAGAAATCTAGACTTTCTGTTCCGATTAACAAATAGGGATAGCCGTCTGCCAAACTCACATTGTACGTTTCCTGCGTTCTTGAACTTTCGTGTTTACGGGCACCTATTTTATTGATTTTAACCAATCTGCATTCAAAGCCGAGTTTATCGCTAAACCATTTTGAACTGTTTTTATTTACTTCGAAAACTTCACTTTTATCCTCCCAAACCTTTGATTGTATTGAAGTTTCTAAAGATTCATTTATTAAAAATTCATGAGTTTCTCCTTCAAAAGTAATTTGAATTTTATCTCCTGCAATCTGAGGATAAAACTGACTCATTATAGGATATTCCCTTTGGGTAACGTGAACGTTTTCTGAATTAATCAGCATCCATCTTCTATCATTTTCAAAGCCCATTTCTTCTGCATTGGCACTTTCTAAACTTATGCCTGCTAAACTTTTTATCGGATAGATATAAATTTCTTTTACGCTGTAAACTGCACTCATTTCTATTTACTTTTTAAAATGGACATAAACTCTTCACGATCAATTTCTCGACATCCTAAACTCTCCAAATGAGAATTATAAACCTGACAATCCAATAATTTGTATTTTTCTTTCTTCAAATATAAGGCTAAAGCAATAAAAGCTGTTTTTGAAGCATTGGACACTTTAGAAAACATACTTTCTCCGCAAAAGACGTTTCCTTTACCCAAATCAATTCCGTACAAACCGCCCACTAAAACATCATCCTGCCAAACCTCAACAGATTTTGCTATTCCTTCTTCATTTAATTTGCAGTAGGCGTCTATCATTTCATCAGAAATCCAAGTTCCGTTCTGGCCTTCACGCTTTATTTGCTGACAGTTGGAAATTACTTCTCTGAAATTTTTATTATACGTAACCTTAAATATTTTCTTATTGAGGATTTTTTTCATGCTTTTGGATATCACCAATTCATCAAAAAACAATACCATCCTTGGGTCTGGAGCCCACCAAAGAATTGGTTCCCCTTCATTAAACCAAGGAAAAATGCCACTTTTGTATGCCAATTGTAAGCGCTCTGAACTTAGATCGCCTCCAATGGCCAAAACCCCTTCTTCATCAGCTTCTGTTACTGGCGGAAAAAATAAATCGTTGAATAAGTAATACATCTTTAAAAAATTCCAAATAAAAAAAATCCAAATTCCAATCTTTCTTAAGAAGCTTTGTCAAAGTTCAAAACTTTGACAAAGCTATATTGAATATAAAAATTCCAAACTCCAAACACAGTAAAGCTTTGGAATTTGGAATTTATAATTTGAGATTTAAACTTTCTTAGAACGGTAAATCGTCTGGTTCGTCTTCGTTTAAGTTTGTTGCTGGAGCAAAAGTTTCTGCTGCTGGCATTGGTGGTGCTTGTGTAGCTCCTTCTGCAGCTAATCTTTCGATTCTCCAACCTTGAATACTATTGAAATATCTAGTTTCTCCTTGTGGATTAACCCATTCTCTTCCTCTTAAATTGATAGAAACTTTTACTGCATCTCCTTGTTTATAGCTACTCAATAAATCACATTTATCTTGTGTAAATTCGATTAAAATATGTTGTGGATACTGCTCCTCAGTAGTAACAACTAACTCTCTTTTTTTGAATGAGGCACTAACTTGCTGCTCTGGGTTTACCACTTTTACTTTTCCTGTAACTTCCATCTTCGTCTATTTAATTATTGTTTCTATTTCTTTTTTATTTTTTAGCTAAAAGCACTTTCCAAGCCGATTCTACATCGCCATTATCCAGATATTTTTTGGCTTCTAAATGCACTTTTTTCTGATCATCGGAGCTTAAAACTCCTTTGACTGCGAAATTTTCTTTCACAAATATACTAACTTCTTCTTTTGTAGGCAAGGCTTCTATATTTCCTAACTTACCTAAATCATTTCCGTCAAAAACAGCGCTTTCTTTTACAAAATCAGGAATTGCATCTACGCCTACTCCCAATGTTGTCAAGGGTTTTGCTACTTCAAAAAGCCCTTGGTTTGATCTTGAATACCAGTTATTTCCCAATCTCGAAACCAAATCAATTTTATGCTGGTCGATTGCTCCGTTTTCGTCCAAAATAGATTCAGCAATATGAATTTTTACTACTTCGCATAAAATTAAATTTCCAGCTCCGCCTTCAGTTCCTAACGGAATAATCTGCGTAATCTTGCATTCAAACTGAACTGGAGATTCTTTTACGCGAAATGGTTTTACTAAATCTGAAGGAATTTGCGTTAATCCCGCTTTAATGAATTCGTTGACACCATCTCCATATTCTGTACTTGCCAGTGAAGTCTGCTGTACGATATCGTAATTTACGACATTTATTACTACTTCGCGAGTGGCTTCGGCATTAATTAAAGTATGTTTTATTGTATTGTCTCGAACACGGCGTGATGGCGAAAAAACCAAAATCGGCGGATTGGCACTAAACACATTAAAGAAACTAAACGGAGATAAATTAGGAATCCCGGTCTCGCTAATGGTACTCGCAAACGCAATTGGCCTTGGACCGATTGAACTCTGTAGATAGCCTTGCAATTTGGCCGTTGGAATCTCTTTTGGATTAATGCTGATCATACTTTAAAATTTAGACAGAATCTCATTTTAGTACCTGCAAAAGTATTGAAATGGTTTAATTAGAAGAAATAGTTTTGCAGATAAAACGAAAAATCTTTTCAGCATCGGCAAAATATAAAATGTGTATATTTCGTTATATTTATACCACAAAATAACTGATATGTCTTTTTCTGAAAGAACAAATACAACCCGCTGGATTATTATTTCAATTTGCTTTTTAATCATTTCTCTAATTCTTTGGAACACTTATACTTTCTTCCAAATTTTTAAAAATGAGGAACGCTTAAAAATGAATCTTTTTGTAAATGCTCAAATTACTCTAGTTAATGCCGATGAATACACCGATTTAGATTTGCCTCTCCAAATTATCAATAACAACACTTCTATTCCTGGTGTGATCATGCTTTACGACAAAGTTGTGAGTGCTAAAAATGTTTCTGATGATGTTTTGAATGACAAGAAAAAAAGGAAAGCGCTTTTAAATAGGTTGAAAAATGAAAACGAGCCGATTACTTTTGAATATGCTCCAGGAAAATATCAAACGCTATATTATGGGAATTCTGAGCTATTGAACAAACTCAAATATTATCCAATTGCACTGGTTCTCATTATTTTTCTTTGTATTGCTTTGATTTATAATTTCTACAAAAGCACCAAAATGGCAACTCAAAACAAACTTTGGGCGGGAATGGCAAAAGAAACCGCACATCAAATTGGAACACCGCTTTCTTCTTTAATTGGTTGGGTCGAAATATTAAAAACCGAAAATATTGATCAATCCATTAGTACTGAAATTGAAAAAGATATTGATCGATTGCAAACCATTACAGATCGTTTTTCTAAAATTGGTTCGATTCCGGTTTTAGAACTTCATGATATTGTCGAAGAAACAAAAAATGCTTACGAATATTTGCAATCGCGCTTTTCTAAGCAAGTTGCTTTTTCGTTTAAAGCTCCAGATTCTCCGATTTTGGGAATGATAAATCCAACGTTGCACAGCTGGACTATAGAAAATTTGGTTAAAAATGCGATTGATGCCATGAAAGGAAAAGGAACTTTGGATCTTCAGATTGAACAAGATCTGCATCATGTAAAAATTAATGTAAAGGATTCTGGAACAGGTATTTCTAAAAAACAATTTAAAACCATTTTTGAACCTGGATTTACGACTAAAAAACGCGGCTGGGGACTTGGTCTTTCTTTAACTAAAAGAATTGTCGAGGAATACCACAACGGAAAAATTAAAGTGCTTCATTCTGAAATTGGAAAAGGAACTACATTTCAGATTTCACTAAATAAAAAAGTGCAGTAAATAGTTTTACTGCACTTTTGATTTTGTCAGGCTGAGCAAAGTCGAAGCCTTTATTTTATTTAAATCTTATAAATTCGATTGAATATCTTTTGCTAAGGCTTCAAATTCTTCTTTAGAAAGCGAAACTTTATTGATGAAACGCATTTCGTCCATTTCGTTTAACGGAATCAAATGTACGTGCGCATGCGGAACTTCAAGTCCAACAACCGCAATTCCGACTCTTTTGCATGGAACTGTTTTTTCTAAGGCTGCTGCAACTTTTTTAGAAAACTTCATTAAGCCTAAATACAGTTCTTCGTCCATATCAAAAATCTTATCGATTTCTTGTTTTGGAATACAAAGAGTGTGTCCTTTAGCATTTGGATTTACATCTAAAAAAGCAAAATAATTATCGTCTTCAGCAATTTTGTAACATGGAATTTCTCCGTTTACTATTTTGGTGAATATTGAACTCATAGTTTATTTGTTTAAAATATAATAGTGAGATTGCTTCGTTCCTCGTAATGACTTTAGTCTCTTGAGATTTCAAGAATTTCAAATTTCAAAACTCCGTTCGGAACTGTAATTTCAGCTACTTCTCCAACAGATTTTCCTAGCAAACCTTTTCCAATTGGAGAGGTTACAGAAATTTTTCCTGTTTTAAGATCCGCTTCGCTTTCTGCAACAAGCGTATATTTCATCTCCATCCCGTTGCTTTGGTTTTTGATTTTCACATTCGATAAAACCAAAACTTTAGAAACGTCTAATTGAGATTCGTCAATTAATCTTGCATTTGCATATACTTCTTCTAGTTTAGAAATTCTCATTTCTAATAAACCCTGTGCTTCTTTTGCTGCATCATATTCTGCATTTTCAGACAAATCTCCTTTATCTCTTGCATCTGCAATATCTTGAGATGCTTTTGGACGCATTACACTTTTTAAGTGCTCCAATTCATCTTTTAATTTTTTTAATCCTTCTGCTGTATAATAAGATACTTTACTCATAACTTCATCGTTTATATAAATACAAAAAATCCCATCGCGACGGGATTTTCTTACCACAAATATACTATAATTTTTAATAGTACATAATTATATGTTAATCATATAGATTTCAAATCTAAATAAATTATTTTTGTTTTAACTAATTCTTATTCAAATAATGAAAAAAATCTGGTTCTTTATCGCATTTACTGCTGTTTTATTTTCTTGCAGTGACAACAACAGAAGCAACAACAATCCTAATATTCCTAATTATTCTATAAACGCTTATCTCGATACCAATTTGCCAACGTACAACAAACTGTTATATCCGAGCAACCCCGTTTATGTGGCAAATTATGGCGCGAAAGGAATTATTGTGATGAAAACTGGTGAAGGAACTTACACTGCTTTTGATGCTGCGTGTCCAAACCAACCTTTGACTTCTTGCACCGCAATGACAATCGACGGAATTTACGCTGTATGCTCTTGCGATAAAACTCAATATAACTTATTTACAGGATTGGGCGGAAAAGAATATCCGATGAAACAATATCGTGTAGAATCGTCTGGAACTGTAGTTCACGTATACAATTAAAAACAAAAAAGCCTGAAAATAATTTTTCAGGCTTTTTTTGTGTCTTAACTTATTAGAATTTCAAATTCAGACCAATTAAGAAGTTTGTTCCCGCTTGCGGATAGTAGTAGGGATAAACATCCCACATTGCGCCATTTGAAACATATTTTTTATCGAAAATATTATTTACTAAAGCTGTAATCGTAATCGATTTGAAAATCTTGTTTGGTTTTATTTCGTAAGAAGCATTAAAATCGTTTACAAAATAATCTGCCAGTTTTGCTGCCGGCAATTCGATATTATTCATGTATTGCTCTCCAACATATTTTTGCAATAACGAAAGATACAATCCTGAAATAGGTTTATAGACTATAATGTTTCCTGCAATAACTTCTGGAGAATAGGCGATTTTTGTTGTTCCGTAATATTCGCCATCAACAGCCAAATCAACATTTTTGTTGCTGCTTAAAGTAAAGTTTGGTCTTAAAGTAAATTTATCAGAAAGTGCAATTGTTGCATCAAATTCGAAACCTAAACGATAGCTTTTTTCGGTATTAGCACGAATTGGCGCACCAACATCGTCTAATCTTCCCGTTAAAATCAACTGATCTTTGTATCCCATATAATATAGGTTTGAGTTCAATTGAAATTTCTCTGTATTGAATCTCCACCCTAATTCAAAATCATTTAACTTTTCAGGTTTTACATTTCCGCCTTCATAATCGGTTCTGTTTGGCTCACGATTCGCTCTTGCATAAGAAAAATACAAAGTGCTGTTCTGAGTAAAAGCATAATTTAAACCTGCTTTTGGGTTGAAGAAATTAAAATCATCATCAACCAAACCGGTTTCTATGCTATTGGCTTTGTAAGTAACTCTTCTATATTGCAAATCCCCATAAAAACTCAACTTTTCTGTAAACTGATAATTCGCTTTCGCGAAAATATTGCCATCTGTTTTTGCAGAGTAATCATCATAATAATGATCGTCTTTTTCAGATTGAGAAGCATATCTAGCCCAGATTACTTTTCCGAAATGATCTCCTTCATATTTGTTCCAGCCACCGCCTAAAATAACGTCTAATTTCTCTGTTTTATATTTGGCAGAAAAAGTAGTTCCGTAAAAATCATTATCCAACCATTTTTGGCGAATTAAATCTGTTGTTGTAATAGCCCCAACAGGATTTAGATTATAATCAGCCATATCGGCATCTTCTTTATAATTTTCGAAATAACCTTTTCCTTTTGTATAATGCAATGCAAAGTTTGTACTCCATTTATCAGAAATAGATTCGCTCCAATGCAACTGGTAATGATCTTGATTGTAATTATCGGTTTCATTATCATAAAAACGAACATTTCCAGCTTCATCAGTATACATACCTGCCGAATTAAACGTACGGTTCTTATTGAGGGTTTCTCCATCAATTCCGTTCCAAGATTGATACGTTGTTTGAGCGCCTCCAAAAATCAAGGCTTTAATCAAAGTGGTTTTACCCACATAAGTTCCTTGAAGAAAATACGATTTTAAATCTGAGCTTGCACGGTCTACATAACCATCAGATTTCATAGCAGATAAACGACCCGCAATTTCAAAATGATCATTTAATAATCCAGTGCTGAATTTTACCGTATTTTTTAAACTGTTGAATGATCCAGCTGAACTTGAAATTTCACCTGTTGCTTTGCTAGCATAACTGTCTGTAAGCATGTTTAAACTCGCTCCGAAAGCACCTGCACCATTTGTTGATGTCCCAACTCCGCGCTGTAACTGAAGACTTTCTACAGAAGAAGCAAAATCGGGCATGTTTACCCAAAATGTACCTTGGCTTTCAGCATCGTTGTACGGAATTCCGTTTATGGTTACGTTTACACGTGTTGCATCGCTTCCGCGGACACGAATTCCGGTATATCCAAAACCGTTTCCAGCATCAGAAGTCGTTACAACTGAAGGAAGATAATTCATCAGAATCGGAATGTCCTGACCTAAATTTCTGTATTTAATTTCTTTTTTATTCATATTACTAAAACTCACTGGAGTTTTTGAGGTAACACGAACTGCAGAAACCAGAACATCGTCAAGCTGATTGACTTTTGTAGAATCTTGCTGTTGCGCAAAAGAGAATAGAGTAAAGAAAATAGAGAATAGAGTAAAGAAAATAGATTTGGCTCTAAATTTATGAACCTTAGAACCTTTGCAACTTAGCACCTTAGTACCTTTAAATAAATTTTTCATTCGTAAAAAATTACGAATAAAAGGGGGAATTATTCTTTTGTTAAATTAATAAATGTGTTTCACGACAAAATAAAGTGTGCACGCTCAATAGTGTCGTTTTTTCCCTTAGCAACATTACTCGCTCAGGTTCTTTGGGTATGATCTCAGCTCGTTATTTAGAGCACCCCTTTGAGACAGTGCAAATGTAATGTTAAAAATTCCAAAAATCAAATTCCAAATTCCAAAAACGTTTATAGGCAAAATCTCCAAAAAATAAATTCCAAATTCCAAAAACGAATCTTGAATCAGTTTTGGAATTTGGAATTTAAAAATTGGAATTTCTTCTTTGAATTCAATCAATATTTGGTTTTCTACGAGATTGCTTCAAATCAGAAACGTTCTTTTTGTCCTTAATTCTCTTTTTGATCACCGCTTTCGGAACTTTTGTAGCCTTTCTAACTTTCGGAACATAAAGTCCTTTTTTGATGATTTCGAGAAATCGTTTCGTTACAATTTCTTTGTTTTTAAGCTGGCTTCGGTCTTCGTCACAATTTAAAATCAGAATATTTTCTGAAGTTAATCTTGCTGACATGTTTTCTTGTAAAAGCAATTTTTCTTCATCAGATAAAGCTTGAGAAGCATTTAAATCAAAATTCAAAACTACTTTTGACGAAACTTTATTCACGTTTTGCCCGCCCGATCCACTGCTGCGTACGGCCTTAAAGCTTAATTCTGATATAATTTTTTCTGTATCCATATTATTGTGGCTGATGTGCCGCTTTCAATAAATCGTTTACTGTCTTAACAGGATTAAAAGTAATCAGCGGAACCGCTACAAAAATAGTCAGCCAATTGGCCATTGAACCATTCCATAATCCTGGCAGTTCATAGCTTTTTACTATTTTACCATCTACACTTTTCTCTACAATAAAACCAGCTTTTTCATCTACGAATTGATGAAGATCAAATCTTTCTCCTTTGTAATTTTTAATACCGCAAACCAAATCTACGGGATTAAAATGCGTCGATTCAGCTAAGATTTCCTGTTGTTTTTTATTTGATAAATCAACTTGTGAAGTTTCCACAATTTGAAGCGAAGTCACTCCTTTATCATTCATTACCCAAAACGGTCCGCCGCCTGGTTCTCCCTCATTTTTAACCATTCCGCAAACACGAATTGGTCTGTCTAGAAGTTCTTTAATCTTGTCTATTTTATTCTCAAAAGTAAACTTATTGAAGTCATTACTTATCTCAACATTTAGCTTTTCTTTTAAAAATAAAATAATATCTATTAAATGATTTTCTTTGATTTCATTTTGATCAATAGCATATAAATAAGAAAACACTTTTTGCTGTACTTCTATTAAAACTCCTGCTAATGCTTTTTTGTATAATGTAATTTTATCAATATGATTCTGAATTACATTATCTATATTTTTAATAAAAATCACATCAGCATCCAGATTATTCAGATTTTCAATAAGAGCGCCATGTCCACCTGGTCTGAAAATTAAACTTCCATTTTTATCTTTGACCAATTTGTTTTTATCATCAATAGTAATAGAATCGGTACTTTTATTTTGATAAGAATAGCCAATATTGATTTTTACACCAGATGGGTCTTCAATTTTTCGTATAACCTCGTCGACTCCGCTGTAAAATAAGTTTTGGTGAATTTCTGAAACTGTAAAATGCAAATTAGAAACTTTATCTGAAGTAGCATAATGTATGCATTCGTTTAAATGCTCTTCAATTGGAGTTGCAATATGTGTTTCGTACCAATGAAATGGCAATACTGCTTTTGGTTTATTTGCAAAATCGTAATGATCAGGGGACAACAATAATTTTATAAAATAATAATTCTTATAATCTCTTTCAAGAGTTTCAAAATCAGGATAGATTTCTCTTAATTTTTGATCTACCGACTTAAAGAAAGGAAACTTATCCATTCCGATAATAAAAATAGCTAGCTCCTTATCTTTTTTTCTATTAATATAGGCATTGATCGTTTCTTTCTGAATATCGAAATCATTTAAGAAAGCAGTTAAAAATTTAAACATTCTTGTTGCTGCACCAGAAGCCGGAACAAACTTTTTAATCTTTAATTTTTCTTTCTTATTATCAAAAAAAGAAGCTTTCTCCTGGAAATCAGTTTCTGACAAATTTAAAATCCCATTCCCAATTGTGGCAGGGTTTATTAAATTACTCTTTGCAATTCCGTTATTAAAAAACTCTAACTGTTTTAAAACGGTTTCAAAAGAAATTCCTCTATTATATATCTGCACAAAATCTGTAGATGAGAAATCATGTTCTTTGGCAATCGTCAAATTATCAATAATTTCTGTTGCCTTCGCCAATCGCGTTTCTTTATTTCCAGACAAAATTATAAAAGGTTTTTTAGTATCAATTAAAGTTTGTTTAAAGACAGAAAACACGGTTTCTCTACCTTCAGGAGTATCTCGAATATCGTCTTTTTCCCAAGGAACATCAATATCTGTCAAGAAAAATAAATCATACTCGTGTTTCAACGCTGCTTCATTTAAAAGCGGATCGCAAAAGCCATAGTACATTTCAGAAAACACTTTGGTCACCATTAAATTGGTATCGCAGAATAAATATTTATTTGCGCTAGCTAATTTTTCATTTTCTAATGCAGTCTGCCCGTAAGCAATTGGCATCATATCATCAGCTACACAAATATGCTTATTTTCTTCCCATTTTTCTTGTAAGTAGTCGCGTGCAAACTCAGGAACCCATTCGGTTTCGTAGTACTCTGCAAGCTGTTTTGCTAAGGTTGTTTTCCCTGTACTTTCAGGTCCAAACAAAGCAATTTTTATGATAGTTGTTTTTTGCTGTCTAAGATCTTTCTCCATTCTAAATAAGCTGAAATAGCCAAAATTGTAAAAATTATATACTGAAGTGACAGCATCCCTAAGCCGCGATAAGCATAAAGAGGTACAACAATAATATCACCAATAATCCAAAGTGTCCAGTTTTCTATTTTTTTTCTGGCCATATACCACATCCCAGCAAAAAATATTCCTGACGAAATCATATCAACATAGTTGTCAGGATGAATTTCGTAATCAAAATATTTATAAATGCCGAAAACTACAAAAACCGTCACAATAAACAGTAAGATTCCGATTATTTTTTCATTAAAACTTGTACGGGTAATCGGCAGATTATCTTCAACAGTTCCTCCTTTTGCCCAAACATACCAACCGTAAATACTCATTATTGAAAAATAAGCATTAATAATCATATCACCTATATAGCCAGCCACATAAAGCAGATAAACCGATATAACTGTAGCAATTAACCCTGTTGGATACACCCAAATATTTTCTTTTTTCGCAAACCAAACGCTTAAAATTCCACATACGAAAACCAAAAACTCTAAAGCTATATGCCATAGTGGAGCATTTTTATAACTGTCTAAAAAAAAGTCTATCATGAAAATGTGATATTTGGCGTTTATTGATCAAAAAAATGACTGTTGTTTTCAAAAGCTGTTCCAATAACAACCAAATCTGCCCCAGCATTATACGCTTTTTGAATTCCGTGCAAATCTACGATTCCTCCACCAACAATAACAGGAATTTCTATATTTTGAGAAATCAGCTCGATCATTTCCGTTGGCACTGGCTGTTTGGCACCGCTTCCCGCTTCTAAATAAATCAATTGATTGCCTAACATTTCTCCTGCCTGAGCTGTCGCCAAAACCAGATCAAGATTTTCTCGACTTAAAGGTTTCGTTTTGCTTACACGCGCAACGGCCGTTTCATTGCCACTTTCAATTAAAATATATCCTGTAGAAATTACTTCAAGATTTGTTTTTTTCAGAATCGGCGCTGCTTGAACTTGATATTCTATCAGATAATCAGGATTTCGGCCAGACAATAAAGACAAAAACAAAATACCATCTGCTTTTGGCGAAATCTGCGAAGGATCTCCAGGAAACAATATAACAGGCAAACTGGTTTTCTGCTTTAACTGCGAAATCAATTCTTCCAAAATATTGTTCTGAACAATACTTCCGCCCACAAAAATATGAGTAGCAGGAGACTGATTAATTTTCTCAATTAAATGAGCTACATTTTCCAGTACAATTTTGTCAGGATCCAAAAGCACAGCCAATAGTTTCTGACCATTACTTTTAGCCTCTACAATCTGTTGTCTTATAGTGAGTATTTGTTCTTGCATTGCGGGTGTAAAAGTAAAAGTTTTTTAATGTCGAAGAACTATTTTGAATGAATTATATTTGTCTAACGTTTTTGATAACGTAAATGATACATTATGATTACAGTTCAATTATTAGAGAAATATGGCGTCGTGAAGAAATCTTTTGACAAAAACGATATAATTTTCGAAGAAGGAAATCTGCCATTACACTATTATCAGATCATTTCTGGAGAAGTCAAAATGAGTAATTATAATGATGACGGACGTGAATTTATTCAGGGAATATTCTATAACGGACAATCTTTTGGAGAACCTCCTTTATTTCTAAGCCAAAAATATCCAGCAAATGCGATTGCGGTAGAAGATTCGGAGATTTTTATTCTTCCGAAAGAAAACTTCATGAAGCTTTTGGAAGAAAATCCGAAAGTGAGCATTAAAATAATCGAAAATCTTGCTCAAAGATTGTACTACAAATCGGTAATGGCGGCAGAAATTTCGACACACGAACCCGAGCATCGTGTTTTAAAATTAATCGATCACGGAATTGCTTATTTCAATTTTCAGAAAGATGAAAATGGCTATCTCATTAATTTTACTAGGCAACAAATTGGCGATTTAACCGGTTTGCGTGTTGAAACCGTTATTAGAGCCATTAAAGCTTTAGAAAAAAAAGGCGAATTGAAAATTATTAATCGAAAAGTATACAGATAAAAAAGTTCCCGTTTTATGATTTTAATCATAAAATGAACATCGAATGCGAGCGTATCTTTGTCATATAAAAATCTGAATATCATGACACTATATCAAACAACATTCGACATTTTCAATAGAAATTATATGGGTTCTGCTGCAATGGCAGTTATTGGACAAAGCTGTTTAGGAGGCGCTGCTGCAATGTACGTTTTAGCAAACGGAACTTCTATTACACAAATGATTCAGCTGGCTATTATCGTTTTAGCTTGTATATTTGTAAACACTTCAATTTTGGCACAAATGAAACATAAAGTGGTTTTTAATCTTTTAATTCTAAGTTCAATTTTAAGTGTGGCATTTATTCTTATAAACACATTATTTCTGTGAAAAAACAAATAGAAAATAGAGCTGACGTAAATTTTCTCGTCAACCATTTCTACGATAAAATAAGAGCCGATCAAGAAATCGGCTTTTATTTTAATGAAATGATTTCTGATTGGGAGGCGCATCTCGAAAAACTGACAGATTTTTGGGAAACCAATCTGTTCGGTGTTCGCAAATACAAAGGAAATCCGCATGCCGTTCATAATGAAGTCGATGCGCATTTTGACGAAAAAATCACGGCAAACGAATTCGGGATTTGGCTGAATCACTGGTTTCAAACTATTGACGAATATTTTGAAGGCGAAAATGCCGATACTTTAAAAAGACGTGCTAGAAAAATGAGTACTTTTTTGTATATGAGCATGTTTAAACACAGACAAAAAGAAAGCGAAGTTTAAGTGTCATTGCGAGGAACGAAGCAATCACACTATATTGATTTAGCAAAAGGGATTGCTTCGTTCCTCGCTATGACTAGGCTTTGTGGTTATTTCTCAAAAGCATATACCAAAGTGAAATTCTCGATTTCAAGATAATGAACATCAAAATCTTTAATTAAATCATCAAAATACAGACTCGCTGAAGTCTGTTTTTCGTTTAAAGAAAAATCTTCAACGCGAATATGATCTTTAAAACTGATTCCTTTTTCATTTCTAATTTTAAAAATCGCTTCTTTCGCTCCCCAGATAACAGTTAGTTTTTTAATGTATTCTTCGGTAAAATCTGGTTCTAGATAATTGCATTCGTAATCAGTAAATTTATCTGCAATTCTGATGATTTTTTCACGTTGCAATTCCATATCAATCCCAACGGTTTCTTCGCTTATAATGATAGCTGCATAATTGTACGAATGGGTTATCGAAATATAATTATGGCAATCAAAATAAGGTTTTCCAAACTCATCATAATGTAAATCCTTATCGGTAAAACCCATTTCCTGAATCAGCATACGCACACTTAAAAAAGTACGTTGGTGAAGTTCAGATTTCATTCCGTCCAATCTTCGTTGCGTCTTTTCTTTTAAAGTAACCTGACTGTACAATTCATCAAAAGATTCCGTAATCTTCCAAATTAAAATTTTAGTGTTTTCGTTGAATTGAATGGTTTGAAATAGAGGCATTTTTGAAATTGTTTGTTGTTTTGCTTTTAAACCATATAAGTTATGTAAGGAAATATTACTTTGGGTTTAAAAATATGTGTTAAGTAAATTTAAGCATTCTTAATAAATCTGCATAGTTAAGAATCTTTTTTTAAATGAACTTATATAACTTATATGGTTTAAAACGCACTGTCCAGAATCTTTTTTAAATGAACTTATATCTCTTATATGGTTCAAAACGATTCTCAAACTAACATTCTAGAGATTAAGAAATTAAAGATTTCACAAATCTTACAGAAAATAGTAAAATTCAAAAGCTATTCCTTAAATTTGCAAAAAATTTACAATTATACAAATATAATATAAATGAGTACTACAACTACGCCTTATGTGGCTTTCAAAGTAAAAGATATTTCTCTAGCGGCTTGGGGAAGAAAAGAAATTGAATTGGCTGAGGCTGAAATGCCAGGTTTAATGGCGCTTCGTGCTGAATATAAAGATGAGCAGCCTCTTAAAGGTGCTCGTATCGCTGGATGTCTTCACATGACTATTCAAACTGCTGTTTTAATTGAAACTTTAATCGCTCTTGGCGCTGAGGTTACTTGGTCTTCTTGTAACATTTTCTCTACTCAGGATCAAGCTGCTGCTGCTATTGCTGCTGCTGGAATTTCAGTTTACGCTTGGAAAGGTTTAAACGAAGAAGAATTTGACTGGTGTATTGAGCAAACTTTATTCTTTGGTGAAGACAGAAAACCATTGAACATGATTTTGGATGACGGTGGAGATTTAACTAACATGGTTATCGATCGTTTCCCAGAATTGGTTCCTGGAATTAAAGGTCTTTCTGAAGAAACTACAACTGGTGTTCACAGACTTTACGAAAGAGTAAAAGCGGGAACTCTTCCAATGCCTGCAATCAACATTAACGATTCTGTTACTAAATCTAAATTTGATAACAAATACGGATGTAAAGAATCTGCAGTAGACGCTATTCGTCGTGCAACTGACTTAATGTTGGCTGGAAAAAGAGTTATTGTTTGCGGATACGGTGACGTAGGAAAAGGAACTGCAGCTTCTTTTAGAGGTGCTGGTTCTATCGTAACAGTTACTGAAATCGATCCAATTTGTGCTTTACAAGCTGCAATGGACGGTTACGAAGTTAAAAAATTAGATACTGTAATTGCTAATGCTGATATCATCATTACAACTACAGGAAATAAAGATATCGTTGTGGGAAGTCACTTCGAAAAAATGAAAGACAAAACTGTTGTTTGTAACATCGGACACTTTGATAACGAAATCGACATGGCTTGGTTAAACAAAAACCACGGAGCGTCTAAAATCGAAATCAAACCTCAGGTTGACAAATATACTATCGCTGGAAAAGATATCATTATCTTAGCAGAAGGTCGTTTAGTAAACTTAGGTTGCGCTACAGGTCACCCAAGTTTCGTAATGAGTAACTCATTTACAAACCAGACTTTGGCTCAAATCGAATTATGGAACAACGCTGCAGCTTACAAAAACGAAGTTTATATGTTACCAAAACATTTAGATGAAAAAGTTGCTGCTTTACACTTAGCTAAATTAGGAGTTGAATTGGAAACTTTACGTGAAGATCAAGCTGCTTATATTGGTGTTGAAGTTCAAGGTCCATTTAAACCAGAATACTACAGATATTAATCTATTTTAGATTTAAGATTGTAGATTTCTGATTTTTAGAAATATATCTTAAACCCGACAAGTTTTAAAAAACTTGTCGGGTTTTGTTTTTGTTTTAAGCTCTGTTGCGATCTGAAACCTGACAGGTTTTAAAAACCTGTCAGGTTTACTTCCAAAAAAATAACTCCCTTCAAAATTTCAAAATCAATAATAATTAGGGCGTGACAACATCCGGGCTACTTCGGTGGCTTATTCCTGCCCCTCAAGCAAAAAAAGACCTAACAATTTTATTAAACCAATTGTTTTTTGAGAAAACATTTCTCAAAAAATTGCACGTTTATAAATATCTCCTTACTTTTAATTACCAAAAATAAGTTTCTAATTCTCAACGACATAAACAATATACTTTGAAAAAAATATCTTATTTATTCGTCTTCATCTTTTTACTAAGTCTTCCGCATATCATTTTTTCTCAGGAAAAGAAACCGAAAGTCGTACTCGTATTAAGTGGCGGCGGAGCAAAAGGAATTGCCCATATTCCGCTTTTACAAAAACTGGATTCACTGCATATTGTTCCCGACCTTATTGTTGGAAATAGTATGGGAAGCATTATAGGCGGATTGTACGCAATGGGATATTCTGGAGACAGTATCGAAAAAATTACCAAAAATATTTATTGGGATAAACTTCTAGGCGGAGGTCAATCGTTACGATCTGTAAGTGTAGAAGAAAAAAGAGAATTTCAAAGATATTTAGTCGGAATTGGGGTTAAAGACGGAAAACTGAACAGTATTGGCTCCCTTTTAAATGACCAAAATCTAAGAGAGTATCTTTCTGAATTAACCTTTCCTGTATACAATGTAAAAGATTTTGACAGCCTTCCAATACCTTTTCGAGCGATGGCTACGGACTTGGTTGAAGGAAAAGAGGTTATTTTAAGCAAAGGCAGTTTAGCTTATGCTATGAGAGCAAGTATGTCATTGCCTGCTATTTTCAAGCCAATGCCTTATGGGAAATCAATATTGGTAGATGGAGGAGTTTTAAATAATTTCCCGACTGATGTTGCCAAACAAATGGGTGCCGACATTATCATTGGGAGTGATGTTGGAGGCGGAATGGAACCATTGGACAAACTGAATAACATTATGACGGTGTTAATGCAAACCAGTATGTTTCCGAGTAATATTAAGAATCCTGCAAACCGTGATCTTTGTAATATATTAGTAGATCATTTTCCTAATTTGCGATTCTCAACTGCTGATTTTGCAAAAAGTAATGAAATCTACAAAGACGGTAAAATAGCCACAAATCAAAATCTTCCGGCATTAATTTCTTTATCTGAAAAGCTAAAAGCATTTCCGCAACGAACTCACGCATTGCCTGAGATGCCAAAAGAATTTGTGTTTGACACCATAGTTTATAGAAGAATAAGTCCTGAAAACATGCCTTTGGTTGTAGGGAGAGCAAATCTTAAAACACATGTAAAATATACTACCAAAGATTTAATAGCAGGAATTAACCGAGCTATGGGAACTAATCTATTTGAAGAGATTACGTACAGCTATTTCATAGAAGACAAAGACAAACTCGGCATCAACTTATTTGGGTTTGAGCGTGCCAAAAATCAGCTTAGCACTTCTGTACATTACGACACTTACAGAGGAGTCGGTATCATTTTTAATTACACCGGAAGAAACATTCTGGCAGATGCTTCCCGCCTTCTTATAACTGCCGATATTGCAGAACAGCCAAAAGTGAGAATCAATTATCAGAAAAACTTTGGAGGACGCAGAGAATGGTGGTGGGCAACAGAAGGTTACGGAGCTTTTCTGAGACAAGAAATCTACATCAATGGCAAGGCTTCAGACAATATATTGTACAATGCTCTTGAATTCAATAATGAAGTAAACCGAAATTTAAACTCCCTGAAAAGCTATGTAGGTTTTGGGCTAAACTATAGCTACACTACTCTAAAGCCAAAATATGACCGAGAATATAATCCCAACTCCCTCTCAATAAACAACTACAGTTTTAACAACATCGAATTTAATTTGCACTATTCCTACAATGATATGGATAAGGTTTTCTTTGCTACAGAAGGAACCATTATAAAATCAAATGTAGCGCGATCATTCCTTACCGATATCGAAACCTCATTTTCCGATCCAGATTTAACCAGCATTTCTGGTTCAACAAATGGTTACACTAAGTTTGGTTTTACTTTTGAAAAGAGATTACCTATAAAAAAGAAAATTACAGGAATCGTAGGATTTGATTCTTATTTTATTTTTCAAGATAAACTCAAAGAAGATGATATTCCATTTTCAGGATTTGGCTATGCTGCAAAATATTTCGTAGGTGGCATTATACCAAGTTCTGGCAGTAATCGTTTTTCATTTCCTGGCCTTCACGAAGACGAACTCAATGTCACACAATACATGGGTGTTAAATTGGCATCTCAAATTAATATTACAGGAAAAATTTATCTGACACCTCATTTTAAAGTTGCAACTGTTGGCTTTGACACTTTTAACGAATATCTAGATCACGCCTTTAATCCAAAAGGAAAATGGGATGACAACATGGATACTAGTCTTGTATTATCAGGGGGAGCCGCAATCTCCTACCAATCCATTTTAGGGCCAATCATTTTTGATACCTCATGGATAAATAATATCGAAAAAGTAAGACTGTTTTTTAGCGTCGGATTATCGTTTAATCCATAAAGATCATTTTTAAAAAACCCAAATTTCAAAACCCAAATTCCAAAATCTAAAATCTAAAATCTAAAATCTAAAATCTAAAATAATAAGGGCGTGCCACCATCCCGATAAAAAGGGTAATTCACTTTGCGCACATGCCCCTTTTTATCGGGTTGCTGTCGGGCTATCCGCGCTACTTCGGTAGCCAACTCCTATCCCTCACGCATACGGGACATCAAGAAACGATCAAATTAATCAGATTATTATTATTTTATTAAAATATAAATTTACATTTGGATGGAATAACTAACCGAAATCCAACTATGAAAAAACATTTACTTTTAATCTTATTAATTCTCTTTCCTTTTTTTGCTTCTGCCCAAAGTAGCAACTTTAACTCTCATATACAGCAAGCGCGAAACATGAATATGCAAATGCAGAGGCAAAATCAACAATGGGCAAGTGAACGCAGCAGAGCCGACCAGCAATGGTTCATGCAAACTATGATGAATCGTCAGTCAATGTCTAAAATTCAGCTAACAGAAAAAAAGATTGCCAAAGAAGAGAAAAACAAAAAGAAACTCGAAGAAAAAAATGCAAAGCTAAATTCTGAATTGGAGCAACAGAAAAAACAATTAGAAACACTTGAGAATTCAGATAAAAATTTAAATGAAGACACGCAAAAAAGCATTGAAAAAGCCAAACAAAAAATAGCAAAATCTGAAGAAAAACTAACCAAGTCAAAAGGTGAATTGGAGACAAGCTCTAAGAAAATTGATGATTTGAAAAATGAAAATACAATCTTATTAACTAAGAAATCTGAACTTGAAAAAAAGGAACAAGAAGAAAAAGCCAGAAAACAAAGTCAAGAAGATATAAACAAAGCTCTTTTGCAAAATTTAAAAACAAACTGATTACTTAAAATCATTTAAATGACCAACGAAAACATAATTCAAACCGCATTCGACCTTAACGTTCAATTCGTTGCCAATATAAATACAATGAATTTCGAAAATCTAAATAGTAAGTTCGAAATCAATCAAGCTGTTTTTGAAGAAATAAAAGAAGAATTATTCGACTACTTTGGAACTGATAATTTACCCAAACTAAAAATTCTCATAACCGATTTCATTGTCTTTAAATACAATTCTGGTGAAAAACTTGGCATCGAAGCAAAACTTTTTACAGAAGATAATAAGGAAACTGAATTAACTTTACATACCGAATTCTACAATAATAGCTTAAGATTTAAGTTAATTGAAGTAATGTAGGATTACTTTTTAAAATTCAAAATAGCATAAAATGATCGAGAAAATTATATGTGATTTGCACGGCTCAAAAGAAATGTCTTTCGCTTGTATTCATATCACAACAGCAATAGATTCAAAAAACCAAGTTGGATTTTTCTATTCAGAAGCCGAAGGAGATCTTCCGCAAATTGCGTGGTGCAATTCCTGCGAGCAATATCTTCTCGATAATGGTGAAGAATGGACCGAAAAATTTCAAACTCTAGCCGATTTTAAAATGCTTTGCTCCGATTGTTTTGATGAAGCAAAAAGTAATGAATTAGAGAGCCATCTCAGATAAATACGATTATATGAGAAAGATTATTACGTTTTTTGCATTCGTTATCCTAAATTGCTCTGTTTTCGCGCAAAGCAATGACATCTGGACTTCATTCCCAAATAAAGACACCACCCTTATTGGTTTTAAAGATAAAAACGGAATCATTAAAATAGAACCAAAATTTACAGGTTTCACAACTGCTCAAAAATTCGAAAATATTATAGCGGTTTCTGAAGAAGAAAACGGAAAATGGAAAAGCTACTATCTAACCAAACAAGGAAAAATAGTTGGTCGTGACAGTTTGTATGTTTTTGACAATGGCCCTGATTGTGAAAATGAAGGCTTTATTAGATTCACAAATCATAAAACAGATAAAATGGGAATCTTTAACAGTGAAGGAAAAATTGTAATCCCAGCGCAATACAGCGCTTTAACCAAAGTTAGAAATGGCCTAATCGTTGTCTTAAAAGACGCAGAGAAACAGCAAGATGGAGAACATTTTTTCTGGAAAGGCGGAACTGAATTTCTAATTGACATTCATAACAAAATCCTAATAGAAAATTTTCCTTACAACGATAATTTGAATTACTATTCCTTAGAAAAAACAAAAGAACCAAGCAAAGATGAAACTAAGGAAAGCTTTCTTGGAGTCGACGGCCAATATTATTCTTTTATTAATTATGAAAAAGAATTCACACATTGGTTGAAAAATACTTTTCTTCCCAATTTAACCAAAGCCAATTTAGAAAAATATTCTTTCGATAAAATCACGTATTGGAAAGAGCCCGACGGCTGGATTAGCAAATCTAAAACTAAATTTATTGAACAGAATTATACGCTTTTAAAACTAAAATTACAGCAGTTAAATTCTAAAAACACAGACTACTTTATCTCTTCTGATGGATTAAATCAATTCATTTACGAATCTGAGGAGTACGACATTTATTTCAACAATTGCAACGAATCTAAAGACTGGCAATATCCTACTATGGATATTATAATTAATTCAAAAAACAAAACGGATTTCGGACAAGATCACTTTGAATTTTTGAGAACACAAAATGGCTATAGATTAATTAGTGTTTCGCTTAAAAAAGAAGCTCTTAAATAAGATTCTAGATTAAAGTTTAACTTTGTAAAAAAGTGAACTATGAAGAATTTTCTATTTTTATTCTTGGCGATAGTATTCGAAATCATCGCAACCTCAGCATTAAAAAAATCAGAAGAATTTACAAAATCGATTCCCAGTATCATTACTATAATTGGGTATTGCGGTGCTTTTTATTGTTTGAGTTTTGCAATCAGAACAATTCCAGTTGGTTTTGCGTATGCCATTTGGTCGGGAGTTGGTATTGTTTTAATCACTATTATTGGTGCTGTTTTCTTCAAAGAAATTCCAGATTTGCCTGCTATTATTGGCTTAGCATTAATCGTAATTGGCGTGATTGTAATTAATGTTTTTTCTAAGACTGTGGCGCATTAGAAAAATGCCACGAAGCCACAAAGACGTGAAGTTTTTTAAGTTTTAACCGCTCAATTCAAAACTTATGCTCTATCTTTGATAGTATCAAATGATACTATCATGAAGCCGCCTTATGACATTACTCCTACTATATTAAAGCTAATTAGTTTAATTTCTGAACAGATTGGTGCTTTAAATGCCACTTATCTTGACAAACATTCTCCACAGTTAAGAAAACAAAACAGAATTAAAACCATTCACTCTTCTCTAAAAATTGAAGGAAATACTCTAACTGAAGATCAGATAACTGCTTTAATAGAAAACAAAAGGGTTATAGGACCACAAAAAGATGTTTTAGAAGTTTTAAATGCTATTAGAGTGTATGACGGTTTATCAAAATACAAAGCTTCTTCATCAAAAAGTTTTTTATTAGCCCACCAACAATTAATGAAAGATCTTGTATTAGATGCCGGAAATTATAGAAAACAAGGCGTTGGTATAGTTAAAGGTACAAAGGTCGCGCATATAGCTCCTCCACATGAAAATGTACCTTTTTTGATGAATGATTTATTTGATTACTTAAAAAATAAAGAGGAATTAACTTTAATTAAAAGCTGCGTCTTTCATTATGAAATGGAATTTATTCATCCATTTCTAGACGGAAATGGAAGAATGGGACGATTATGGCAAACCGTTATTTTAATGGAGAAGTATCCTGTATTTGAATTTTTACCTTTTGAAACCTTGATAAGTAAAACACAAGACAATTATTATAAAGCATTAGCCATTAGCGATAATATCGGAAAATCTACTCCCTTTATTGAATATATGCTTGATGTAATTCATAAATCTTTAGAGAGTCTATTGGACTATGACAATAGAATAATCAAAGATATTGATCGATTAGAGTATTTTTATTCGTTAGGTATTAAAGAGTTTACTCGCAAAGATTATATGCATGTATTTAAAGATATTTCAGCCGCAACAGCCAGTAGAGATTTAAAGAAAGGAGTAGCGCTAAAACTTTTCAATATAACAGGAAATCACAATACGAGTAAATATACTTTAAATGCAGAGTGATTTTTTTAAAATAATATATTTTCTATGATTTTAAAAAAAGCTACAATTTCAGATCTTGAAGAAATGCAACAATTGTATGTCCAAACTATCCAAGTGGTTTGTAAAAACGATTATAATGAAGAGCAAAGAAAAGTTTGGTGTTCAGGTGCAAACAATACAGAACGCTGGCTTGAAGTCATTAAAACACAATTTGTTTTATTAGCAATAATAGAAAATCAAATTGCAGGTTTCGGAACTTTAAAAGATGGTAATTATATTGATTTCTTTTACATTCATAAAGATTTTCAACGACAAGGAATTGCAGATAAAATCCTAAACGAATTAGAACTCGAAGCTAGAAAACATAACTCAAAAATTATAACGTCTGATATCAGCATCACTGCAAAACCATTCTTCGAAAAGAAAGGATTCGTTGCTAAAGCCGAACAAAAAAATATTCGCGAAAACGTTGAATTGATTAATTATAAAATGGAGAAGAAATTATCGTGATTTTTTTTATGCCACAAAGGCGCGAAGGCACAAAGTTTAATTATTAATCTTTGTAATACTTAAAAAAATAGCGCCTTTGCGCCTTTGCGGCAAAAAGAACAGCAAGTTTCGGATTTTATACCTTTAAAAACCAATCGATATTTGTATTATAAAATTGAATGAAGATGAACACACAGGAAAACATCAATTATAATCGTATCGCCGAAGCTATAGATTATATCAAAGCAAATTTTAAAGACCAGCCCAATCTTGATGAAGTGGCAGAAAAAGTACATTTGAGTCCGTTTCACTTTCAGAGACTTTTTAGCGAATGGGCAGGCACGAGTCCGAAGAAGTTTTTGCAATATACCAGCATCGAACACGCCAAAAAATTACTGAAAGAAAATCAGGCAACTATTTCTGAAACGGCTTTTGAAACAGGCCTTTCAGGAACAAGCCGTCTCCATGATTTGTTTGTAAATATCGAAGGAATGACTCCTGCCGAATACAAAAATGGCGGAAAAAATCTATTCATTAATTACAGTTTTGCCGAAAGTCCGTTTGGAAACATCATTGTGGCTTCTACCCAAAAAGGCGTTTGTTTTATGGCTTTCGCCGAAGACGAAACAAAAGGCTTTATAGTTCTGAAAGATAAATTTCCGAATGCTCAATTTTCTAAAAAACTGGATTTAGCACAGCAAAATGCGCTATTTATTTTTCAAAACGACTGGAGCAAATTATCTGAAATTAAACTCCATTTAAAAGGAACCGATTTTCAATTGAAAGTCTGGGAAGCTTTGCTGAAAATCCCAATGGGACAGCTTTCTACTTACGGTTCTATTGCACATCAAATTCAGAAACCAAATGCATCACGCGCAGTTGGAACAGCTATTGGCAGTAATCCTGTTGCGTTTCTCATTCCCTGCCACCGCGTAATTCAGTCTTCTGGAATATTCGGGGGTTATATGTGGGGGAATACGCGAAAAACAGCCATTATCGGCTGGGAAGGCGCGCAAATTAATCTATAAATTTTTCTGCCACGACTCGAGCGATAGCGAACAGGCGAAGCAATTCACGAATTTTTCTTTTTAAATACGTTACCTGATATTATTCGAATTAATTCGAAAAAATAATCTCAAAGATTTTAAAAATAATTCGTGAATTCGTGGCGGAAAAACTTAACCCAAAACACCGCAAGTTTCGGATTTTTTAGCTTTTCCGATTTTAGAAACTTTGCATTCTAAAATCATAGAAAATGGAAAAATTAAAAAACAAAATTGCTTTTATTACAGGCGGAACCAACGGAATGGGATTTGCAACAGCGCAAGAATTCATTAACAACGGCGCAAAAGTAATTATAACCGGACGTAGTGAAAAAACCGTACATAAAGCCGTTGAAGAATTAGGCAAAAATGCCATCGGAATTGTTTCTAATGCAGGACAATTATCTGATATTTTCGAACTGCAAAATCAAATTAAGAAACATACCGATAAAATTGATGTTTTGTTTGTAAACGCAGGATATGGCAAATTTAATCCTATTGAAAATGTAACAATCCAAGAGTTTGATGAGGTTTTTAATATGCTGGTAAAAGGAACATTTTTTACTGTACAGCAAATTTTACCGTTAATGCAAGAAGGAAGTTCGATTATTTTAAACACTACTTTCTTAACTGACATCGGGCAATCTAATATGTCAATTTACACTGCTTCAAAAGCAGCGGTTCAATCCTTTATCAAAACTTTTGCTGCCGAATGTAATCCAAAGAAAATCAGGGTAAACGGAATAAGTCCGGGTTATATCGCAACTAATATTTTCAACAATACTGGTTTAAGCGAAGAAAACATTAAAAATACAATCAATGCCGTTACACCCACTCTCCCATTTAAGCGTTTTGGGGAACCTAGCGAAATTGCAAAAACGGCTTTATTCTTAGCCTCAGATGATGCTTCTTATATTCACGGAATCGAATTAAGAGTTGACGGAGGTTTATCAAAAACAAAATCATGAAAACAAAAATAGAATCTCTAAACTGGGAAAGCATCACCGAATCTATGCACGAAAATGGTTTTGCCATTATTCCAAATATTCTTAACAACGAACAATGTGAAGATTTAAAATTTGATTACGACAATCCTAATTTATATCGGAAAACAGTTGTGATGGAACGTTATCGATTTGGTTTGGGCGAATACAAATATTTCAATTATCCGCTGCCAGATTTAATTCAGAATCTTCGAACTTCGATTTATCCAAAACTTGCACCAATTGCTAATGCTTGGATGAAAGCCTTAAATATCAATACAATTTTCCCTGAAATTCATTCTGAATTATTGCAGCAATGTCATGAAAACGATCAATTAAAAGCGACTGTTTTAATTCTAAAATACGGAAAAAGCGGATTCAATACTTTGCATCAGGATTTATATGGCGATGTTTATTTTCCGATTCAGATTGTTTTATTTTTAAACGAACCTGACAAAGATTTTACTGGAGGTGAATTCGTTTTGACGCAACAGACGCCTAGAGCGCAATCTAAAGCCGTAGTTCTAAAACCTAAGAAAGGAGATGTTCTTGTTTTTACAACCAATTTCAGACCTGTAAAAGGAACAAAAGGTTATTATAGAGTAAATATGAAACATGGTGTAAGCGAAGTTCATTCTGGTGAAAGATATACGCTCGGGATTATTTTTCACGATGCGCTATCTTAAATATTTTTCCGCCACGAATTCACGAATTTTCTTTCTAAAATCTTTGCGATTATTTTTTCGAATTAATTCGAATAATATCAGATAAGATATTTAAAAAAAATTCGTGAATTCGTGGCGAAAAAAAAACGAAACAATATGATTCAACACAATAAAATTTCAGATTCTTATCTTCGAAATAAAATTAAAAATGGCGAAATTTGTTTTGGCGGCAACCAAAAACTCAAAATTTACGGAACGCTGAAATGTTCTTCTGGAAAAAGAATGAAACGCGAGAATCGGGTTTTCTTTTCTTCTGAAAATGAAGCCAAACAAAACGGCTTTAGACCTTGCGGACATTGCATGAAAACCGAATATCAAAAATGGAAAAATGGACTTATTTAATCCTCAAATAGACGAAACTACGAATCTGCTTCCGAAAGATGGAACGGTAAATTATTATGGAAAATTATTCTCCAGACAAGATGCAGATTTCTACCGAGATATTTTACTCAATTCTATTGAATGGAAAAATGATGAAGCCGTTATTTTCGGAAAATTAATTCTAACCAAACGAAAAGTAGCTTGGTACGGCGATCAGGAATTTGAATATACGTATTCGAATACCACAAAAAAAGCGCTTCCTTGGACTCCTGAACTTTTACAATTAAAAAAAATCATTGAAGAAAAAACAGGAGAAACGTTCAATTCTTGTCTTTTGAATTTATATCACACAGGCGAAGAAGGAATGGCGTGGCACAGTGATGCCGAAAAAGATTTGAAGAAAAATGGAGCTATCGGATCGGTAAGTTTTGGTGCCGAACGCAAATTTGCTTTCAAACATAAAGAATCAAAAGAAACCGTTTCTTTGATTTTGGAACATGGAAGTTTGTTGGTTATGAAAGATGAAACTCAAACACATTGGCTGCATCGATTGCCGCCAACAAAAACAACTCAAAAGCCTAGAGTTAATTTGACCTTCAGGACTATTGTGAGATAACGTAAAAAAATATTTTCACCATTAAGAGATTAAGAAAATTAAGTGTAATTCTTAATTCTTAATTCTTAATTCTTAATTCTTAATTCTTAATTCTTAATTCTTAATTCTTAATTCTATAATCATTTCTTTTTTGTGGCGACATTTTCATACGAACGTATCAAAGCGTCTTCAAACATTTCGAGTCTTACTCTGGCAAGCTCAACAATTGTCCAGCCTTGTTTTCCCCATTTGTTTGGAACTTCATAAAAAATCTTTTCGCTCGACGCACAAAAAACCGACTGATCAATTTCGTTTAATTTTAAAACAGCGTGATTGTTTTTCTCATCAAAAGTGGCAAAAATTTTCTTTTTGATTCGAAAAGAAGTTTTCTCAAAATGAGGCTCTTCAGTTGCATCTGGAAATGATAGCGCTAATTTTCTAAATTCTTCAATTGAAACCATAATCATCATTTTTAAGATTAAAAGTTTACTTTACCAGCCTTGATTCAGTCCATTTTTAAGAACCTCATCGTATTTTTCTTTATCAAAAGAATATAAGTTTGGAGCTTTGTGTGCGACGTTGCTTTTCTTTTCGTCGAGTTTGTTAAGGATTCCGATATTGGTAATTTTTCTAAGAAAGTTTCGTCTGTCCAGTGTTTTATCCAAAATGGTTTCATATAACTTTTGCAGTTCCGGAATCGTAAATTTCTCGGGCAATAAATTGTAACCAATAGGCATTAAATTCAATTCTGTTCTTAAAGTGTCCAACGCTTTATCCAAAATTTCTCTATGATCTAAGATAAGCTCAGGAACTTCTTTATGATCAATCCATTCTACAACTTCAAATCTGCCTTCTGGATTTGGAAGAATTTGAGAAAAATCGACCAAAGCATAATAGCCAATTGTTACAAAACGTCGCGTGAGCCATTTTCCCTTTTCTTCTTCAATCTGCAGGTATTCGAGTGTTTTTTTATCAAAATGCTGATGGTTACGATTTACTTTTCCAAAGGTTGCAAATTGTCTTAAAAATACGCCATCAACACCTGTTCTGCCATTTAATATTGTAATCGCGGCGGTATCAATATCCTGATCTACAGGAATAAATCCGCCGGGCAGGGACCATTTATTGGCGCGTTCCACTTTAATCAATAAAACTTTTAACTGATTATCATGAAAACCAAAAATGACACAATCTATTGACAGTCCTGGCTGGTAGTTTTCGTTATTATCTAAAATGTCTTTTAACATCTGTTTTGTATAAACTTTCTTTTAATAACCCTGCAATTTACTTCATTTTTATAGAACTAAAATCTTTTCGTAAAACAAAGGGATGATTTTCATTAAAAATAGAAGTGTTGAAATCACAATTTTAACGAAAATTTAAAATCAAATTTAAAAAAAATAAGTACATTGCGTCATAATAACACATTAATGATTTTAATTGTTAGAAAACAAAGAAAAATAATACAAGCTGTTTCCATTTTTCTCAAAGTGAGTGTAGAAATTTAAATACAGAAGCTATGAATGCCAATCCTTTAAAAAACATCAATAAAAAAATCAGGACTTCGATATGGTCGTCTTTTGGTTTTGTTTCGAAAACCTATCTTTTGGAAGCATCTCTAAAATATAGTGAAGAACAGGAAAGAATTTTCAACGAAATGATTGTTGAAACTGATGTAAAAGATAAGAAAGCGAAGAGAGAAGCTTATGAGAAAGCTTTGTATGCATCTTATAAAGGAATTGGCGCAATGGATTTTATTAATACCGTTTTAAAGTAAGTCCTTTACACATTTATAATAATTTATATTGATTGCCTCACTTCGGTGAGTTTATTTATTCCAAAAAAAATGGGGTCTTAAAGACCCCATTTTTTTATTCTGCTAATTCAAAATCAGCTTTTAGTTTTATATCTGCTGATGAAGCTCCGATCATTACTTCAAAATCTCCAAGTTCAGTACCCCATTCTAATTTATTATTATAGAAAGAAAGCTTTTCTTTGTCAATTGTAAATTCGATTGTTTTAGTTTCCCCAGCGTTTAATTTCACTTTTTGGAAATCTTTTAATTCTAAAACTGGACGAACTACAGATCCGAATTTATCTTTTAAATATAATTGAACTACTTCTTCTCCAGCTACTTTTCCAGTATTTTTCAATTGGAAAGAAACTTTGATTGTTTCGTTGCTTTTGATTTTAGTTGAAGATAATTTCAAGCCAGAATAATCAAATGTTGTGTAGCTTAAACCGTATCCAAAAGGAAATTTTGGAGAGTTTTTCAAGTCAATATATGCCGAAACATAGTTGGTTGAATTCTCATCTTTAGCAGGTCTTCCTGTACTAAAGTGGTTGTAATAAATTGGCACCTGTCCTACTTCTCTCGGGAAAGTCATAGGCAGTTTCCCAGACGGATTGTAATCTCCAAACAATACATTTGCGATTGCATTTCCTGCTTCTGTTCCTAACCACCAAGTGTAAACAATTGCTGGAACATTATCTGCAGTCCAGTTAAAAACTAAAGGTCTTCCAGCGTTTATTAAAACTATAACCGGTTTTCCTGTTGCCATAACTGCTTTTACTAAATCTTCCTGAACACCTGGCAAATGCAAATCGCTGCGGCTTTTTGCCTCACCGCTCATATCGCGTCTTTCGCCAATACTTAAAATGACAACATCGGCTTGTTTTGCCGTTGCTACCGCTTCTGCAAAGCCGTCTTTATTATTTCCTTCTATTTCGCATCCTTTTGCATAAAGCAATTTGGTGTTTTTCCCTACTTTATTCTGCAAACCATCCCATTGCGAAACGATCCATTTGTTATAGTCAACTTCTGGAAGTTCAACAGCCCAGAATCCCATATTTTCTTTGTACTCTTTTACCATCGGCCCAATAAAGGCGATTGTTTTTGCATTTTTAGAAATTGGTAAAGTCTGGTTTTCATTCTTTAACAAAACGATACTTTTCTCTGCCATTTCACGTGCTGCCTTTCTGTGCTCTGGATTGTTTAACGCTTTCTCTTCGCGTTTTGCATCAGAATATCTGTAAGGATCATCAAATAATCCCATCTCGAATTTCTTGCGAAGAATACGTCTTACCGCATCGTCAACCAAATCAATAGAAACTCTTCCTTCTTTTACTAACTCTGCTAAATTCTTACGGTATGCATTACTTTCCATATCCATGTCGCTTCCTGCAGTAATCGCAGCATAAGCGGCTTCTTTAAGATCTTTAGAATAACCGTGAGCAACCATTTCTCCAATTGATCCCCAATCTGAAACTACGAAACCTTGGAAGTTCCATTTTCCTTTTAAGATATCTCTCTGCAAATGCGCATTTCCAGTTGCCGGAATTCCGTTAATATCATTAAATGAATTCATGAAAGTTGCTGCTCCAGCGTCTAAAGCGGCTTTAAATGGAGGCAAATACGTTTCTAAAAGCATTCTTTCACTCATATCAACCGAGTTATAATCTCTTCCTCCAACTCCGGCACCATATGCAGCAAAGTGTTTTACGCAAGCCATTACAGAGTTTAATTCTCCTAGTTTATTTCCTTGAAAACCTTTTACTCTTGCATAAGCGATTTTAGAACCTAAATAAGTATCTTCTCCTGCACCTTCCATTACACGTCCCCAACGCGGATCACGTCCGATATCTACCATTGGAGCAAATGTCCAGTGGATTCCGCTTGCTGCTGCTTCAATTGCCGCAACTCTTGCTCCTAATTCTATAGCTTCTAAATCCCAACTTGCTGCTTCTGCTAACGGAAGAGGGAAAGTGGTTTTGTAGCCATGAATAACGTCTTGTCCAAACAGCAACGGAATTTTAAGTCTTGACTGCATTGCCAATTCCTGATATTGTCTCGTATATTTTGATCCGATAACATTCAGCATCGAACCGATTAAACCTTGTTTGATTTCGGCTTGTTTGTTCGGGTTGATTGTAATTGGCCCAGTTGCCTGATTATCGCCAGTGTACTGATTCAGCTGGCCGACTTTTTCTTCAATTGTCATTTTTTTCAACAGATCATTGACTTTCTGATCTATTGACTGCTGCTGTGCCGACGCCATAAGCGAAAGCATAAACAGCGTAATTGTTGTTACTTTTTTCATAGTTTAAGTTTTTACCAAACGTAAGTCGCTACTGCGCCAGCGTTTAGCGTGGTTGAGGTTTGTTTTTGGTTGTATTTAATATTAAATGTTTCTGCCGAAGCTCCGTCATTTTCTACAATTAAAACAGTTTGTCCTGATGGAGTTTTGAAAGCCACATTATATAAGTTTCCTGCAATATTACTTCCAATTCTTACTGAACCCTCTGGAACAAATTTAGAAGCGTGTCCTATAATATAATATCCTACTTCTCTTTTGATATTTTGATTTTGATCAATCATCAAAGCTCCTTTACAAGTTGAACATCCTCCTGGTGTAAAAGGTTTGTAGAATTCATCATTTGCTAATCCCCAAGAAAGTGCATTTTTACTCCAGTTTCTCATCGAACCGATTACTACATTTTTTACACTCCATTTTAGATCGTTTTCAAAATTGCTTCCAGATCCTGTATATTGTTCGGTAAAATACAAATCTTTATTCGGAAATGCATTATGAACCGTTGTTAAAGCACTAATATCTCCTTCATACAAATGAAAAGCTGATCCTGTTACAAACGGATTTGCTTTTGGATCTTTTAAAATCGTTAAAGGATATTCCGGTTTATTGCAGTTGTGATCGTAAACAATGATTTTTGTTTTGATTCCTGCTTTCGCGAAAGCGGGACCTAAATGATTTCCAATAAAATCTGCCTGCTGCTCTGCCAACATCAATAAACTCGGATTGTTTCCTGGATGCAAAGGTTCATTTTGTGGTGTAATCGCATCAATCACAATTCCGTGAGATTTCATTGCCTGAATGTATTTCACAAAATACTGCGCGTATACTTCATAATATTTTGGCTGTAAACTTCCACCTTTTGAACTTCCGTTATCTTTCATCCAAACTGGAGGCGACCACGGAGAACCCATTATTTTTATTTTAGGATTTATAGCTAAAATCTCTTTTAAAACCGGAATTACATCTTCTAAATCTGGTCCTAAATTAAAATGTTTTAGTTCTAAATCGGTTTGCCCTTCTGGCATATCATCATACGAAAAAACTTTTTCATTCAAATCTGATGCTCCAATACTTAGTCTTAAATAACTTAAACCAATTGCGTCGTCTTTTCTAGAAAATAATTCCTGAAGTAAAGCTTCTCTTTTTGGTTTATCCAATTTTTTGATAGCCTGAGCGCTTCCTCCTGTTAACGAAAATCCGAAACCTTCTATGGTTTGAAATTTCTCTGCTGGATTTACTTCAATTGTTGGATTTGAATTTGTTTCTGAAGCAAAAGTCAAATCGGTTTGTTTTTTAAGTTTTGACGTTTCATCTGTGGTCGTAATCCAAGAAGAAACTTTTCCAGTATTTTTTACAGCATTTGTTGAAGATCCACAGTTGAACTGCATTGCAATTAAGGGCAGCAAAACTAGAATTTGAAGTTTTTTGTTGATGTTTTTCATTTTAATCTATTTCTATTAAGACAGGCAAATGATCTGACGGATATTTTAAATCTTTAGAATCACTTAGCACTGCGTGTTTTTTAACGGTTAAACCACTATTTTTTGAAATAAAAATGTAGTCTAATAATAAGGTTACGGGTTCATTATGTTTGAAATCGTTGAAAGTTCCTGAAGGTCCGAAAGGCTTTTCTTTTGAAACGTCTCTAGTATCGTTCATCACTTTTTTGATTTCGCCAATTTGTGGTGTACTTGGTTCCGAATTAAAATCTCCCATTAAAAAAGCAGGATAATTTTTAGTGTTCAGTTCTTTCATTTTTGAAAGAACAAGCTGTACGCCTTTCACTCTTGCTTCTTCACCCATGTGATCCAAATGCAAATTGAAAACCCAGAATGTTTTTTTAGTTTTTAAATCTTTAAAAAGTCCATAAGTACAAACTCTGTTGCAGGCCGCATCCCAACCTCTTGAAACTACATTTGGAGTTTCTGATAGCCAGAAAGTATTGGATTGTTCTACCTTGAAACGATCTTTTTTATAGTAAATCGTACAAGCTTCTCCCAAGCCTCCTTCTTCTCTTCCTACTCCAAACTTGTTATAATTGGTCTGCGCATTTGCAATATCTATTACCTGTTTTGGTGTCGCTTCCTGAACTCCAAAAATGTCTGGACTGTAAAAACCGATTTGAGCATTAAAATAATCTTTTCGGTTTGGCCAGGCATTTTCTCCATCTGATGCAACATCGAGACGAACATTGTAAGTCATAATTTTTAAATTCTGACCATAAAATGAGTTCACGGTTAAAAGCAGCATTACTGCAAAAACAAGGTTTTTTATCTTTTTCATGTTAAAAAATTTTAATCCCGTAAAGCTAGGTTTTCCGAGGCTTTGGAGAAAAATATTAACTTAAAAAATATGTTAATTATGTCTTATTTGTATAATAACATTTTAAAAGTGCATAAAAATTAGAACGCTGATAAAACAGGTTTTAATTATAAACTCTTACGTAGTCAACTTCATAAGTTGCACTTTTAAAGTTTGGATCTACTGCGCCTCCAAAATTTCCTCCCATCGCAAAATTCAGAATAACAAAGAATTTTTCGTTAAAAGGAGTTGAACTTGAATTTTTGAACGTATAGAATAAAGTATCGTCTACATAGAATTTGATACTTTCTGCGCTCCATTCTGCCGCATAAATATGAAATTCTGTTGCTGTGTTTGCAATTTTTATGGTTTTAGTATCAGGCGTATTTCCAGAACGTCCCGGAGAATGAAGAGAAGAATGAATTACATCTGGATTATTCCCAACCGATTCTAAAATATCAATTTCTCCGCAAGCAGGCCAAGGCACCGTATCGATATTATCTCCTAAAAGCCAGAAAGCTGGCCATGTTCCACCACCAACAGGCAGTTTTGCGCGAACTTCGGCTCTTCCGTATTTGAACGAAAATTTACCTTTTGTCAGCATTCTTGTTGAAGTGTATTTACTTCCTTGATAATCTTCTCTAATTGCTGTGATTTTTAAAATTCCGTTATCAATTCTAACGTTTTCTGTCCTGTTAGTATAGTATTGCAATTCGTTATTTCCAAAGCCATTGCCAGTTCCTAAATCATACCCCCATTTTGAAGAGTCTGGAGCTCCGTCTGTATTAAACTCATCTGACCAGATTAATTTTCTAGCAACAAAAATGTTTACTGTTGCTGTAGTATGAGTGTATTTTATGCCGTTAAATGCTGTAACATCAATAGTATAGGTTTTGGTTCCTGGCTCAGTAAATTCATAAGCAAAAGTGTTGGCTGTAATTTCTTTTGTTTCATTGTTGACCACAATTTTATACGACTTTGCATTGGCAGCTTCTATTTTTAAACTAATTTTTCCGCTTCCATCACCATTTGGCATTTCGGCCGTTTTGCCCACTACATCAACTTGCAGAGAAATTTTATCGGGTGCTACCACCACAGGATCTTCAGTCGAATCATTATTGCTGCTGCACGATTGAAATACAAACAGCAGGATTAAAGTAAATACCCCTGCCTTATTTATGAAATTGATTATTTTCATCTTTTTATTATTTAATGGTTTAGTTAATAAATTGACTTTCAATATAAATATTATTTCTTCTACTTTTTTGTTTTGTTAATAACAAAGTCTAAAATTGAAGAAAATTACTATTTTTAGAATCTATTTTATTTCCAAGTATAAGTTCCAACTGATCCCGCTTCTAACGAAGTTGTTACCCATTTTCCGTTAAATTTAATATTGAAAGTTTCTGTTGCAGCACCATCATTTTCAACAATCAATACTTTCGTGTCTGAAGGCGTAATAAAAGCAACATTTTGCAAGCTTCCGCCCGAATTACTTTCAATTCGAGTTGATCCCATCGGAACAAATTTTGAAGCGTGGGCAATAATATAATAAGCTACATTACGCTGAAAACTATCGCTTGACATTATGGTTATAGCACCTTTGCACATGGTGCAGCCGCCATCTGTATTTGGACCAAAATTTTGATTGTTGGCTACATTCCATTCTAATGCATTTTTACTGTAGTTTCTCATCGATCCGATAATTACATTTCGAAGATGCCATTTCAAATCGCCATCAAAACTACCGTCTGAAGAAGTCCATTGTTCTGTAAAATATACATTTTTAGTCGGATACGAATTATAAACGTTTGTCAATGCACTGATATCTCCTGCGTATAAATGAAAAGCCGATCCGTCTACAAATGGAAAAGCTTCTGCATCTGCCAAAATTGCTTTTGGATAATTTGGGTTATCACAATTGTGATCATAAGCAATAATTTTTACATTTAGATTTGCTGCTTTAAATGCAGGCCCTAAACTTTTTTTAATGAAGTTTGCCTGATCTGCTGCAGACATATACATACTTGGATTATTTCCATCATGCAAAGGTTCGTTTTGAGGAGTTACTGCGTCTATTGTAATTCCTTCTGCTTTCATCTGCTGAATGTATTTTACAAAATATTTAGCGTAAACATCATAATATTCTGTTTTCAGTTTGCCTCCTTTAAAACTAGCACCATCTTTCATCCAAATCGGTGCAGACCAAGGTGTTCCCAAGATTAAAATTTTCGGATTAATTGCCAGAATTTCTTTTAGCATAGCAATAAGATTTTTGTCTTTTTCTAAACTAAATTTATCAAGATTTAAATCTGTTTCTCCTGCCGCAAGATCATTATATGTAAAAGGTGCCGCATTTAAATCTGATGCTCCAATACTGATTCTGATATAACTTACTCCGATTGAATTTTCGCCAGAACCAAATAATTCCTGTAAAAGAGCCGTTCTTTTTGCTGGATTTAACTGGTTTATAACGTCTACACTTCCGCCTGTCAAAGTATATCCAAAACCATCAATAGTCTGGTATTTTTGGGTTGCGTTTACTTCGATATTGGCATAAGCATTTGCTGTTGTGCCAAATCCTAATACTCCTGATTGTTTTGCCAATAAAACGCTTTGATTACCTTTTGTCAGCCAGAAATCTACATCGTTGGTGACCACAACCGGCGGATTTACCACTGGCGGATCTACAGGCGGATTCTCTACTGGATCACTTGAAGAGGAGCATTTTACTTGAGCCAAAACTGCGGCCATGAAGAAAAATGCTTTTATGGTATTTTTCAAATTAAATTTCATTTTCTGTGGTTATTTAGTTAGTTGACAATTAGTATACAATTGTCTGTATCGCATGCGCTGGAATTGTGATTGTCGATTTCTCTTTTTTATTTTCTAAAGAATACACAATTTCTTTTTCAGATTGATTCATTACGACTGTAATCAATTGTCCGTCAGTATTTTTGAAAGAAGTACTTACTAATGATTTGTCACCTGTCGTTTCAAGCACTCTTTTTGCATTTGGTCTAATAAATTTTGAGAAATGTCCAATGTAATAGTACATTGGCGTATAAATTAATTCATCTTTTGTGGTGTCTGCATGAATGGGCGCAAAACAGAAATTTCCAACATGATTAGGCCCCCCTTTTTGATCTAGAAGAATATTCCAGTCTGTCCAGGCTACAGTTCCGTTATTAAAATCATTAATCATATTGATTCCGTAACGTTCTGCATTTCCCCAAAACTGATATTTAGACGCGTCAAATTTTTCGATGCAGCCTTCTGTAAAAATCAGGTTTTTATTTGGAAAAGCTTTGTGAACTTCTGCTACAGATTCAAATTGCGGTGGGCCTCCGTTCCAAGTTTCATACCAGTGAAATCCAATTCCCCAAGCATATTTCGAAACTTCAGGATCTGAGAAAACGAGATTGGCTCTTTTAGTTAGCATATCTCCTCGATTATGATCCCAAATAATAACGTTTTTAGAACCTAATCCTTCTTTTTCTAAAGTTGGCCCCAAATGATTTTTAAGAAAATCTCTTTCTGCTTCTGGAGTATAAATACAAGATTCCCAACTTTGTCTGGCCATTGGCTCGTTCTGAACCGATAATCCCCAGATTGGAATTCCTTCTTTTTCGTATTCTTTTATAAATTTAGCATAGTACAATGCCCAAGCTGGAGCATATTCAGGCAATAAAACGCCGCCGTGCAAAATGTCATTATTGTCTTTCATAAAAGCTGGGGGACTCCATGGGCTGACAAATAAAGTTAGTTTCCCGCCGGCTGTTTCAATTGCTTTTTTGATTAAAGGAATTCTATATTTTCGATCGTGATCTATATTAAAAGTTTTCAGCTCCTTGTCTCCTTCAGCAATGTAAGTATAGCTGTCACTGCTGAAATCGCAACTGTGAATGTTTGTTCTAGCTAAAGAATAACCAATGCCATTTCTTTTGTCGTAATAAGCATTTAGAAATTCCTTCTGCTTTTTTGGAGATAATTTTGCAAAAACTTCTGCACTTGCATCTGTAATGGCACCTCCAATTCCAAGAAAGGTCTGGTCTGTTTTTTCAGTATCTACAGTAATAGAAACCGTTGCTATTTTTTGTGTGTTGTTAGAAATTAAATCATTTGATAATGACAATTTTCTGTTTGTGTTTTCGGCAGTAGTAAATACCTTTATTTTAGTTTTTTGCTGAGAGAAAGCACTCAACTGTGTGAAGATTATAAAGGCTGATATAAATATTTTAGTTTGAACATTCATCTCTTTAAAAAATAGTTTTTGAATTAAAAGAAAAGAGAAGACTAATGTGGATGATTCAAATTAGTCCTCGTCTTTTACTTTACTACAAAATATTAATAAACAAGCGTTTGTATAGCATGTGGCGGAATTTTTACTTCTGCCTTTTTATCACCAATAATTAAATTGTATGTAAGATCATTTGCCGATTGGTTCATTACAATAGTTACCATTGTACCATCAGCATTTAAAAAAGAGGTACTTAATAAAGCGCTTTTGCTTGCTGCCGTACTTACACGAACCGCATTTAAACGAATGAATTTTGAAAAGTGTCCAATATAATAATACGACGGAGTGTAAATTAATTCTCCTGTTGTAGTATCAGCATGGATTGGCGCAAAACAGAAATTTCCAACATGATTAGGGCCTCCGTTTTGGTCTAAAAGAATATTCCAGTCTGTCCAGGCAACCGTTCCGTTATTAAAATCGTTAATCATATTCATTCCGTAACGTTCTGCATTACCCCAAAATTGATATTTTGACGCATCAAATTTTTCGATGCAGCCTTCTGTAAACATCAGTTTTTTATCTGGATAAGCTTCATTTACTTTACCAACATTATCAAACATCGGCGCTCCGCCAGACCAAGTTTCGTACCAGTGAAATCCCATTCCCCAAACATATTTTGATGCTTCAGGATCTGAGTAAATTACGTTGGCACGATAATTCATTAAATCACGGTTATGATCCCAAACGACAATTTTTTTATCGCCAAGATTTTCTTTTTTTAAGGTTGGCCCAAGATAATTTTTGATAAAATCTCTTTCTGCTTCAGCTGTATAAATACAAGATTCCCAAGTCTGCACCGCCATTGGCTCATTTTGAGTAGAAGTTCCCCAAATCGGAATGCCTTCTTTTTCGTAAGCTTTAATGAATTTTACGTAAAAGTTTGCCCAAGTCTGGTAGTATTCAGGAAGAAGAGTTCCTCCTTTTAAGACATTTTTATTGCTTTTCATAAAAGCGTTAGGCGACCAAGGTGCTACATAAGTTGTAAGCTTTCCTCCCGCTTTCTGAATGGCTTGTTTGATTAAAGGAATACGATATTTTCTGTCGTGATCAATAGAAAAAGTCTTCAAATCTTTATCTCCTTCTTCGATATAAGAATAGGTTCCACTGCTAAAATCAGAACTTTGAATCGTTGTTCTTAGCAAAGAATAGCCTATACCTTTTTGCTGATCGTAGTAAGCATTTAAAAATTCTGCTTGTTTTTCTTTTGAAAGCGTAGCAAATATTTCGGCACTCGCATCTGTAATCGCGCCTCCGATTCCCATAAAAGTCTGGAACTTTTTAGCTGGTTCTACAAAAATAGAACTTTCAATTTCTAGAGGCTGTTTTGCTGCAGAAAATGTCAGATTATCTGTAGTGGTTAATCGTAACTTAGAGTTCTCTGCTGTAGTATAAACGGTTATTTTTTTTCCGTTGGTTGTAAACTCTTTTTTTGTTTTTGGCTGTTGTGCAAAAGCTGCAGCAGAAAACAAAAGGCATATAATTTTTAGGCTATTTTTTTTCATTCGCTTTCAATTATTATGGTTTCAAATTGAAGTTTAGAAGAAATCAAAAAATCGAGTTCTACCCTTTTGAGGATTTAAAAAATAGCCCATACTCATAATGATTATGGGCTATTTACAACCAAACTTAAACTTAAACTTAACTTAACTTTTTATTTTCCTCTGAATTCAACTTTTGTAATACTAATTGGTTCATTACCAGTTGCATTGCTTCCTGATCTTATTAAAAGATATATTGTACCGCTTTCTGGGAATTTAACTACGTTAGAAACATTACCTGTAGCAGCATTTTTCACGCATCCAACTCCAGATAATTTTCCAGCAAATTTAGAGGTTCCGCAACCGTCCCAAGTGCTTAATCCCATCACTTTGTTGTCTTTATACTCAACACCTGGCTGTGGTACAGATTTACCTGCGTATACTTCAAAGAAAGTTTCCTTTAAACCGCTAGGGCAAGAAATCGTCATATCGATAGTATATTCTCTATCTTTTACAACCTCAATTGCCTGATAAATTCCTTCTTGAGCCCATCCACCTGGCGAATAAATTGTCGCGCTGTTATTAGCAAAAGACCAAAATGCTGCTCCTGATGGGCTTAATTTTGCACTAGTCCATTTTGCTATATCGGCAGGTGTTTCAAATTTTCCTCCTTGAACTAAGTTTCCTTTTGCAGGATCTGTTTGTGCCACAATGATCTGCTGAGAAGAAGTTCCCATTGCTGCACCAGCTCCAATAGCGGTATGCGTAACAGTATACGTTCCAGCATCAGGTAAAGAAATCACTTGATTCATTTTTCCCGGACTAGCACCGTCTCCTGTATCCCATTTTGAAGAGATAACTCCAACAGGCTGTGCTGTTAGAAGATACGTATTCATAGCTCCCGCAACAGGAGTTATTGTAAACGAAGCATCAACATTTTCAGCTACAAGCGGGTTTTCATTAACTTCTTCGCTACAGCTATTTAGTGTTCCTAATGCTAAAGCTAGCATTAGGTATACACTTTTTCTAAAATATATATTTAGGTTCATTTCTTTTTGTTTTGGTTAATTAGTAAAATACTATTGGTAATTAGGATTTTGTTTCAATTTAGTACCGTTAAGTTCTGTGTACGGAATTGGTAAAATCTCATCTGTTCCAGCATCAAAACCTCTATCAGATAATGCAGCTGATGCATCTCCCCATCTTACTAAATCGAAGAATCTGTGTCCTTCACCCGCTAATTCCATTCTTCTTTCATGCTTAATAGCAGCTAATGTTACAGGAACTGAACCTAATCCAGCTCTTTTTCTAACTGCATCAAGTAATGCTTGTGCTCTTGCGCCAGATCCTAAAGCTTCTGCTTCCATTAAGTAAGTATCTGCAAGTCTGATTACATAAGAGTTTTGTTTGTAATTCAACTCTGAGTTACCTCCACCTGTACTAACATCTGACTGTCTTGGAAGATATTTGTTTAAGAAATACCCAGTATCTTGGTAAGCTGGAATATAATCTGCTTTACCTGCTGCTTTTAATGCTTTTAAGTCCAAAATTGTAGCATCTTTACGTGGATCACCTTGCATTGCATCGTATAATTTTTGAGTAGCAACGTTGAAAGCCCATCCTGCAGGAAGGTTTGGTGCATCAGAACCCTCTGGTCTAGAATATCCTCTAGGTCCAACCATAATGTTTAATGAGTTTCCTTCGTCTCTACCATTACCCCAAAATGTCCAATCTGAGTTACCTGCACTACTGTGAGATACTTCAATTAATGATTCTGCGTTGAATTTGTTTGATGTAACCCATAAATCGCTAAAGTTATCCAGCAATTTATTACCGTATTGGTTTGTCGCTCCTGGAGTTCCGTTTACTTCTGCTAAAACAGCTGCTGCCTCAGGTTTTTTACCTTCAAACAAATATACTTTTCCTAAAAGTGCTTGAGCCGCTCCTTTGTTAAATCTTCCAGCTTCAGTTTTTGCAACAACCGTATTTGGTAAAACTGCAATAGCTTCAGTTAAATCTTTTTCGATTTGAGCATAAATCACTTCTGGCGCAACTTGCTCAGGAGTATAGATTGTTTCTGTTGTTAACGGTTCTAAAACTAATGCAATGTTTTTGAACATTCTTACTAAGTTAAAATAGTAAAGCGCACGTAATGTTTTAGCTTCTGCAGCAAATCTGTTTCTAACTGCATCATTCATAGAAGCTGCTGGCAACTTAGACAATAAAATATTTGCTCTAGAAATACCTTGATAGTGATCGTTCCAATAGCTTCCTGGAATTGTAATTGAAGAAAGCGAGTGTGTAGAGAAATTTTGAATTCCAGTTCCGTCTGTAGAACTACCTCCACCAGCATAAAAATCGTCTGAACCAGCATTCATCATGGCTACCCAGTTTTCAAAACCTCCAGTGTTTTTTCTCATCGGATCGTAAACTCCAACTAAAGCCGCATAACATTGCTGTTCATTAGAAAAGTAGGTACTTGTATCAAATTTTCCTTCTGGATCAATGGTCACGAAATCTTCAGAACAAGATCCTAAAAGTGCCATTGCTACAGCTACATATATATATTTAAATTTTATCGTTTTCATGATTCTTTAATTTTATTAAAATTGAACGTTAGCTCCAAACAAAATAGATCTTGCTTGTGGATAAACTCCTTTGTCTACACCATAAACTTGGCCTCCAATTTCTGGATCAAATCCAGTATATTTTGTAAAAGTGATTAAGTTTTCTCCTGTTAGGTAAAAACGAACTTTATCTGCACCAATTTTAGAAGATAAATTAGTTGGCATTGTGTATCCAAGAGTTACTACTTTTAAACGTAGGTAATTTCCATCTTCAAGATAAAAATCAGACATATTAGTGTAGTTTTTATTTGGATCGTTATTTGTCAATCTTGGGTAATCGTTTGAAGTTCCTTCTCCAACCCAACGCTCTAAAGCTTTAGTCTGGTAGTTTGCATTCAATACATCTAGTCTTCTTAAACCTTGGAAAATTTTGCTTCCCGCAGCTCCTTGAGTAAATGCCATAAAGTCAAAGTTTTTGTAATCTAAGTTTACTGTAAAACCAAAAGTATATTTAGGCACGTTTGTTCCTAAGAATTGTTTATCGTCATCTGTAATAGATCCGTCACCATTTGAATCTACCCAACGGAAATCCCCAGGTCTAGCATTTGGCTGAATTAAACCTCCGTTTGTGTTTTTGTATGCAGCAACTTCAGCTTCGTTTTGGAAAATTCCAGCTGTTTTAAATCCGTAGAATTCATTAAATGAATGTCCAACTTGTGTTCTTGTTACAGGTCCCATAGATTGGAAAGTAGCATCTCCAACGATGAAGTTTGTAGATGATCCTACATAAGTAATTTCGTTTTTCAAGTAAGCCATGTTTGCATTAACACCTAAGTTAAATTCTCCAAGTCTTTTCTTATAACCTAATTCAACCTCAAAACCGCTGTTGTCCATATCTGCAATGTTTGCAGAAGGCGCATCAACTACTCCAACATATCCAGGAATTACAATGTTTCTTAAGATTCCTTTCGTTGTTTTTTTGTAGTAATCAAGAGTAAGAGAAAAATCATTGAATAATTTTGCATCAAGACCAACAGTAGTTTGAGATGTTTCTTCCCATCCTAAGTTAGCATTTGGAAGCGTAGAGTTTCCGTATCCTGTTGTAATATCTCCTGAAGTTCCAACTGCATAATTATAACCTCCAACAACCAAAGCTCTATATTTGAAATCATCGATGTTATCATTACCTACAACTCCATAACCTCCACGTAGTTTTAAAGTATTCACTACATTGTTGTCTTTCCAGAAACCTTCTTTAGAAAGTACCCATCCTAAAGAGAATGACGGGAAAACTCCCCATTTTTTGTTTTCACCAAAACGAGTTGATCCATCACGACGAACAATTCCTGTGAAAAGGTATTTCTCCATGTAATCGTAGTTAGCACGTAAGAACAATGAAGATAATTTGTGCTCTGTAAAATCACTTGCTCTGTTAACTCTGTCTGATTGTGGAATGTCAAAGTTGAAAGAAGCATCTTTGTAACTTGTAATTGGCAATCCGTACATTGTTACTCCGATAGTACCACCAATGTTTTCAACATAAGCACCTTGTCCTGCTAAAACACTTACGTTATGATCTCCAAATTTATTAGCATAGCTTAAAGTGTTCTCCAATGTCCAAGCTAATGATTTGTTATTGTTCTGGCTGTAGTTATTTCTATCAGCTTTCATGTTTGGGTTTAAGTAGAAAGTTGGAGTAAACATTTCATCTCCCCAATATGCTAATTTACCACCAAGTGTAGTTCTTAATTTTAAATGGCTTGTAATGTTAGCCTCTAAATAAGCGTTTCCAACAAAATCATCTGACCAGTTGTAACCTCCTAATCTTGTTTGGATATATCCTAGTGGGTTTGTCATCTCTTGTTGTACTAAAGAAGAAATTCCGTAAGGATTACCGTTTGCGTCTCTAACAACGTTTGGGTTTGTATAAAAACCTGTATTAGCTACAGCTGGATCAGTCACCACAAGTGGAGTAAGCGGATCTAAATTGATTGCAGAGCTTAAAGGTCCACCGAACTCACTGTTTACGTTTCCAATTCCTTTTGATTTTTGGTGTGTGTATCCAAAAGTTTGTCCGAAAGTAAAGTAATCAGAAATTTTGTGTGTTGAGTTTAATCGGAAGTTTTTCTTTGTGTAGTTAGAAATATCTGTTACAACGATACCTTCCTGATCTTGAATTCCGAAAGAAGCATAGAAAGTAGATTTTTCACCACCACCGCTAATACTTAATTCATGTGTGTATCTGAAAGCAGAATCATTGAAGATTGCATCCTGCCAATCTGTACCTTTTCCAAATGATGAAGGATTTGCATATTTAATAGCACCACCGTCGTTTAAAGATTTTTCATTCATTAAAGTTGCATACTGAGTAGCATTCAACATATCTAATCTTTTAGCTGGAGCCGAAATACCTGCAAAACCGTTATAGTTTACAGAAATTTTACCAGATTTTCCTTTTTTAGTAGTTACTAAAATTACCCCTGTAGCCGCACGAGTACCGTAGATTGCAGCAGAAGCAGCATCTTTAAGCACCTCGATAGATTCGATATCAGATTGATTAATAAAACCAATAGCATTTGCATCTACAGCAATACCATCAACAACCCATAAAGGATCATTTCCACCTTCTCTAAAAGTAGTGATACCTCTAACACGAACTTTTGAAGCTGCACCAGGCTGTCCAGAAGTAGCTGCAACAGAAACCCCTGCTACTCTACCTTGTAAAGTCTGTTCAACACGTCCGTTTGGCACTTTTTCAAGATCGGCTGCTTTTACACTAGAAATTGCACCTGTTACAACAGATTTCTTTTGAGTACCGTATCCAACCACTACAACCTCATTTAAAGATTGTGATTCTGGCTTTAATTGAATATTAATCTTTGTTCTTCCGTTTACCGCTTCTGTTACTGTAGAGTAACCAATAAAAGTAATTATTAATGATCCGTTTGAAGGTACCTGCATCTGGAATTTACCGTCAAAGTCTGAGGCAGTAGATTTTGTAGTACCTTTTAATAAAATTGTCGCACCTGGAACAGGCATACCAGTTTCATCTTTAATCATTCCATTTACTGTGACATCTTGAGCCACAGCTATAACCGAGAATAACAAAGATGAAATACAAAAAACAAGTAATTTTGTTAATTTCATTTTTCTAAAAATTTTGGTTAATTAATTAGTAATTTGATGCAATACTAAAACTAAAATTTTACTTTTCATATCTAAAAGTCATTACAAAAACACATCAAAAACAAAAAAATAATATTATAAAAACACATCAAAAAAAACGTAATAACTTAATATTTAACGTTTTACGAAATAAAAAAATAGTACTAAAGAAAAGTTAATTTTAAAAAATAACACTACACATTATTTTTTGAATAAATAATTGCTAAAAGTTGTTAAAACTACAACGTGATAGTACCTATCGGCAACCGTAAATAGCTACTATATAAAGAATTACAAATGAAAAACCATCTTTTTTTATAAAGTCAAAAAAATAAAGAATATGATATTTTTACCCAACTTTTTTTACATTATTGACAATAATTTTTATTGAAAGAAAAAACTTATTTTTAAAAATATAGTACGATTTTACTTTCTTTTCAACTTTGTTAAGGAGGCTTTTTTAGAGAAAATGACATCATGAAAAATCAAAAAATCGCCATTTATAAGACATAATCACGAAATCGTTCTTTTGAAGCCTAATTTTTAGCTCAAAACTTAGCCATGATTAAAGAAATGTTTTTGAAAATTCTTACTGATGGAGATAAATGGAAAAAGAAAGGCTTAAAAGACTCATAAAGAGCTCAATAATCGTTTAAAAACTGGCTTTAAACCTAACAATACTAGTCTAAATGAATACATTCGGGTAATCTTTCAAAATATGGCCAGCAAATCAAATAAAAAGAAGCGTTTATTAGTTATTTAATTCATTTTCTCTTTTATAATTCTAGCTCAAGCTAGTATAAAACATAAAGCAAAAAAAATAGCCCATAATCGAAATTATGGGCTACCCAGGCAATAAACTTAACTTAAACTAACCATAGTTTAACTCTTAAAATATACTTCACAAGAATGAAGCATCAAAATGTTTGAATTCGAAAAAGGAATTTTTTAGTCTTCCTTTTTCGAAATAACTAACACAAAATATTATTGAGGTTTGTACACAAATGTCCATCCAGTTCCTTTATCTTTTAAACTTCTTGGCACATATAACACTAATTTGTCTTCTGTAAGCGTAATAACATTATATTCATTCGCTTCATTTCCTGCTTCGTATCCTAAAATTTTTGAATTTTTAATGATTAGCTTTTTATTAGCGATATCCAATACAAAACTTCCTTTTTCAGCTGCAGAAGAAGCAGTTTGATAATGATTATAATTTGCAGCACCATCTAGATCAAAATGCATTTTACCGGCAACATCTGCAGGTACACTATCTCCAGAACCTCCTGCATTCCACCATGCTGACATTGCACTGTCTGGATTATCTGGAGGAGACATAAACCACCAGAATCCACCATCGCCTCCGACACCATCAAATACCCACGTTTTTCCTGCTACGGTGTTACTGCTAACTAAATCATACCAATCCTGTTCTAGAGGAGTATCCAATCTGTCCACTTGGACATCAATTGTTTTGGTAAAAAATTCACCGCCTAAAGTCCCTACGAATGTAAAAGTCGACTTACCCGGAATTGGATAAACTACCGTTACTTCATTAGTCAGTGCTTTTCCTAAATTATAGTCCCAATAACCTGTAACGCCAGGAGTATTCATACTTAAAGTAATTTTATTTCCTCCCGCTGGGCTTTGCGACGATTTTAATTCAACTCCCGCAACATCTGTAGAATTTTCTAAATGCTGTTCGTCTACAATTGGATCACATGCTGAAACGACCAGCATGAAGGCAGCAATTAGTAAATATTTTATATTATGAATTTTCATCTTTCTAATTATTAATGGTTATTAAATATTACCAACCTGGATTTTGATTGTAAACTCCATTTAAAAGTCTAATTTCAGTTTCAGGAATCGGAACTAAACCTTTAGTTTCAGTTCTGTATTTCACACTATAATTAGCGTCAACACCTGAGTTTCTAACTTGAATTACATCATTAAACGCTGTATCAACATCCCCCCAACGTACTAAATCGAACCAGTGTAACCCTTCGAAGGCTAATTCGTGCAGACGCTCTGCTTTAATATTTTCAAGTGAATAGGCTACAGGTGGCAAATTCCCAGCTCTTCTTCTTACTGCATTCATCCCGTCTGCAGTTTTAGTAATTTCAGAATGCATTAATAATACATCTGCAAAACGCATGAAAATAAAATCTTGAGCATGCATTAACTGCATATCTGTAATTGACCAAGCATACATTTGAACAAACATACCAACATTTGATCCTTTGCCATTATCGTGCTGCAATGAAACATATTTTTTATTAAAATATCCTGTTTCATGATCTCCTTTATCTGCGGCGTAACTACCTGTGCCTTGTTCTGCTTTACCCACCTCAAGTATAGAACCTCTCTTTCTTGGATCAGCATCATCCCAACCACTAAATAATTTTGGATTTACAGTACACCATCCCCATCCCTCTCCAAAAGGAACTAATGAATTACCTCGCAATGAATTAAACAAAGCAAGTCTGTTGGTGTAACTTTGTCCATTTGTCCAGTCCCAATTACCAAAAGAATATCTTTGCATAAACATGGTTTCAAAGTTTCCTGTTCCAAATGTTGGGGTAATACCATCTTGACCTACCCATGATAAACCTTCTGCTGCAGCCCAAGGAAGTACATTATTTTTTGCACTTTTATTTACGTAAGAATATGGCCAAAGATTTCTAAAATCAGATGCTAATTTGTATCCACTATTGTTGATGCAATCATCTAAATAAGTCGCAACTTGAGCTCCTGTCAAAGAACCGCCTCCTGCAAGAGGCAAATCTGTAGTTGCCTGCTTTTCCATATTGCTCATGTATCCAGTGTAAAACAAAAATACACGGCCTAGATAAGCTTCTGCAACCCATTTATTAGCATGACCATATCTAGAAGTCGGAATACTTGTAAATGGTGTAGAAGGCATCGTTTCAATAGCCAATTTTAAGTCAGCACCTATTTGTGCAAATGTTTCTGTATAAGTTGATCTTGCTACTAATCTGTCACCGCCATAAGTTGTGATCAATGGCACTCCTCCAAAAAACTTAGCTAATCTAAAGTAAAAGAAAGCTCTCATGAACAAAGCTTCACCAAGTGCTTGCTTTTTAAACTCTTCTGCTTCTTGCGGCGTATTAAAATCCTTAGAAAAATCCGCAGTTGGAACTTTTTCGATAATGGCATTTGCTCTCGAAATTCCGTTATACGATTGTCTCCACATGTCGCGATAGGTATCTTCAGCAGGGTCTTCAAAATTATCTACCCACTTAGCTGACTTATCATCAGGACCTCCGCCGCCTAACATCATATTATCCATCAAGTTGGCCGCAACTTGCTCTTCACTATGAACATTCGGTGTATAGATCGCATTATAAATACCCGCCATTGCTTCGTTTATATCAGTAGGACTTTTGTAAAAATTATCCAAACTCTTTTCTGATAGATTCTCCGTATCCAGTTCGTCATCACAGCTATACACTGCAAAAATTGCTGAAATTGCTATTATATATCTTAATTTTTTCATTGTCTCTATTTTAATATTAAAAATCTGCACTTAATCCAAACATAACTGTTCTAGATTGCGGGTATAAACCTAAATCTATTCCCGAAGCCCATGGAGCTGTATTATTATCTCCTGACCAACGTACCTCCGGATCCATACCATCATATTTTGTAAATGTGTATAAGTTATTTACAGCTACATAGAATTTAAGATTCGAGATAAACTTAATATCTTTTAATAATTCATTAAAATTATATCCTAGAGTTAAATTGTTAATTCTTAAATAATCAGCATTTTGCATATAGATATCCGAGACATAATTTGTGTTTCTGTTTGATACAGAACTTAAACGAGGCATTTTGTTTGAAGTGCCTTCTCCATGCCAGCGATCAAAAACATCTGAAGTATAGTTTTGTTTTGGGCTATCTGCAAATGATCTGTATGACTGCATTACCTGCATTCCATATTTACCTGCCAATGTAGAATTTAGATATACATTTTTGTATTCGAAGTTTAACTGAATCCCTAATTGGAAATTTGCATTCGGGTCTCCTAAAATAACCTTGTCTTTTTCATCAATAACACCATCGTTATTTTGATCTACAAAACGAACATCTCCAGGACGCTGATCGTTAAAATAGGGCTGACCATTTGGACCTACATAAGCATCAACTTCTTGCTGATTCTGCAAAATTCCAGCAGTTTTAAAACCATAGAAAGCTCCAATTGGATAACCTACTTGCGCTCTAGAAATTTCAGACGTTCCTTGTGACAGCACATGAGCAGGTCCATTGATTATACCGTTACCATTGTCAATTCTAGTAATTTCATTTTTGTTAAAAGCACCACTTACGGTTACTCCATATTTAAAGTCACCTACTTTGTCTTTCCAAGATAAAGAAACTTCAAAACCTTTATTTTCAATATCTCCTCCATTCTTGTAAGGACTATCAGCACCGGCAGTTCCTGGCAATTCTGCTTTAACCAACCAATCTCTAGTTGTTTTCTTATACCAGTCGAATGTTAGTCCTAATCTTGAATCAAAAAAACTTGCATCTAATCCTAAATCCAACTGTTCAGATGTTTCCCAACTAACCTCTGGATTTGGTACTGTAGAAGGATACGCTGTCTGACCAGAAACTGGTTTGGTATCTCCAAAAAAGTAACCAGGAAAAGCATATTTTATACTAGATGTATAATAGAAAGCATAATCAGTATATTGATTACCATTTTGCCCCCAGCTTGCTCTTAACTTCAAGAAATTAATGTATTTTGAAGTGCTTGCCATAAAATCTTCTTTAGTAATAACCCAACCTGCAGCCACAGAAGGGAAATTCCCATATTTGTAACCATCTCCAAAGTTTGAAGATCCGTCACGACGAATAACCGCAGAAAGAAGATATTTCTCTTTATAATCATACTGTGCACGTGCAAAATAGGACATAATTGCGCCACCACCAGCTGCTTTATCAAATCCTGTTGTGTTTATATCTGCAACAGTTCCCGGGCTTTTTGTATTATTTAAATACGCATACTTTGGATCATTTGGAAACAACAGACCGTTTCTAGAACCATAAACGTCATTTTCAACGATTTTTTCCCATAACTCTGTACCAATTACAGCGTTAATATTGTGATTACCGATTTGCTTTTGATAAGCAAGAGTGTTAGTCCAAGTTGAGTTCGCTCCAAAATACTGAGATTGTGTTGCACCATCAATAGCATCATTGTAAAGTACTCCTAAATGGTATGTTGGGTTCATAGTTCTGTTATAACCAAACCATGAATCAATTCCGTAAACCGTTTTAAATCTTAAGTTAGAAATTGGCTCTACCTCTAAAAATACATTCCCAATAATTTTATGATCTTTCGGATAATTGTAATTACTTCTGTAATACATTACCGCCAAAGGATTTGTTTGGTTTGTATTTAAACCATCTAAAGTTGGAGTAAATCCATATTCATTAATATTTCTATCAATTGCTGTTTGCCAATACGCAGGCTGTAATGGGTTTTGCGTAAGAGCGTTATGCAAGTCATTCCCATAAATATTGCCCGAAGAAACATCTCTTTTTTGAATATTGGTATACGTTAAATTTTCTCCAATTGTTATAATGTTGTGGCTTTCATTTTTCTTTAAAACCATCTGCGTATTCAGTCTTGTAGTCAATCTTTTAAATCCGGCATCTACGATATTACCACCAATTATACCATCTTGATCAAAATAAGAAACCCCAAATGAATACGTAATATCTTCGCTTCCTCCGGTAATATTAATCGAATGATTTACAATAGGAGCATCTTTTTTAGACATTTCATTTATCCAATTCGTTCCTGTCCATCCTTTTTGCAGTTTGTCCCAGATTTCGTTACCAAGCTGTGTTCCTGCTCCTGGATAATTTCTCTCTAACCAGTCATTACTAGTTAACATTGTTTTCCAGTCGTTTGGGGCAAGTCCATCATTAACTCTTCCTTCATCCATGATATACATGTACTCTTGAGCGTTAAGAGGATCAAGGTTTTTATAAATATTCTGAATTCCAAAATACGAATCATACGAAATTCTTGCCGGTTTACCTTTACGACCTTTAACGGTAGTTACTAAAACAACTCCGTTTGCAGCTCTAGAACCATAAATTGCTGCCGAAGCCGCATCTTTAAGAACATCAATAGATTCGATATCTGAAGGGCTCAAATAATCTATATCTCCAACAGCAACTCCATCAACGATATACAATGGATTTGAAGATCCGATGGTACCGATTCCACGGATAACAACTTTTGTACCCGCACCTGGTGCACCGCTGTTTCTTGTAATACTAATCCCTGGTGCAATTCCTTGAAGCGCCTCCATTGCAGAACCTGTATTCAATTCTTGTAGCGTCTCTCCTTTTAAGTTTGTAGAAGCACCAGTAATCAAAGCTTTCTTTTGTGTACCGTAACCGATAACCACAACCTCATTCAAACTTTGAGATACTGCTTTAAGAGCAATAGTAAGCTTGGTTCTTCCGCCTATTACCTCATTTACAGTTTCAAAACCAACGAAACTGATTACTAAAGTTCCATTAGAAGGAGCACTAATCTGAAATTTCCCATCAAAGTCAGATGCAGTTGCTTTATTGGTCCCCTTTACTAAAACCGTCGCGCCTGGGACGGGTAATCCACTGTCGTCATTAATGATTCCGTTTATGGTCACATCCTGAGCAAATGCGACTACAGAAAACAGTAAAGACGAAACACAAAAAATAAATAATTTTGTCAATTTCATTTTTCTAAAAATTTTGGTTAATTAATTAGTAATTTAATGCAATGATAATGTTAAATTTCAATAATATGAGATTAAAATTCTTTACAAAAACACTTCAAACTAAATCTTAACACACTACAAAACCACAACATTTATTTTTTAATTAATTGATTTAATGACATTTAACTTTTAGAAAATTTTGTTATAAAAATGTTAATTAAAAAAAACGTATATTACATTCGCATAACAAGAACTATTACGTTATAATTTTAAAAAAATTCAAAAAATAAGTTTTATAACGATTAAAAAATCAACAATATAAAGTCAAAATAACGCATTTATAATAAAAATATATTTAAAATTTTATGAAATCCATAGTTAGATCTATACCATTAATTTTATTGTTATTCTTACAAATAGAAGGTTTTTCACAGGTAAAAAATATTGGAATTCCAGATATAAAAAATTATAAGAGATCTGAATACAAAGGTGGAACTCAAAACTGGAGTATTGATCAGGATAAAAATGGCAATATCTACTTTGCTAACAACAGCGGTTTGATTCAATTTGACGGTTCAAACTGGCATAAATACTCCTTACCCAACAAATCGGAGATTAGAAGCTTAAAAATTGATGCTTTAGGAAGAATATTTGTTGGCGGAAATAACGAATTTGGATATTTTAAGTATGACGAAAAGGGAATTTTAAAATACTATTCCCTTTACAATCTTTTAAGCCCAATAGACAAAGAAAACATTAATTTAATCTGGAGAATTCACATTTTTAATGGAGAGGTTATCTTTCAATCATTCAGCAAGGTCTTTTTTCTAAAAAATGAAAAAGTTACAACGCTAACCGCTCCTCACAAATTTCAATTTTCATTTTTGGTTAACAATCGCCTTTATTTTCAGGATAAAACATTAGGAGTATTAGAATACAAAAACAGAAAACTTACAGCTATAAAAGGCACTACTGTTTTTAATGATAAAGAAATATGGTCACTTTTTCCATTGTCCAACAATAAATTATTGTATGCAACTTTAGAAAAAGGTCTTTTTGTTTCAGAAAACGGAGTTATCAAACCTTGGGCAACAGAGGCTAATGAATTCATTAAGAAAAACACTTCGCTGGGGGGATCAATTATCAAAAATAAGTTTATAATACTCAATTCGGTATTAGACGGAGCCATTATCTGTGATTTAAACGGAAAAATAATCCAGCATTTAAACCGTCAAAAAGGTATTCAAAACAACACCATTTTAGCTTCCTTTGTCGACAATAAAAGCAATATCTGGCTTGGTTTAGATAACGGAATCACTTTTATAAATGAAAATTCGCCTTTTTCATATTTTGATTACAGTTACAATATAGGGACAGTATACGCCTCTACCACTTACAACGGAAATCTTTATGTTGCAACAAATCAAGGGCTATTTTATCACCCTTGGGGAAGCTCTTTTAAAGACAGTCCATTTACGAGAGTTGAAGGAACGATTTCTCAAGTTTGGAACATTCAAGTCTTAAATAATGTATTAATATGCGCCAGTAACAGTGGGGCATTAATTATTGAAAACAACAGAGTATCAAAAATACTGGACAATAAAGGATATTTCGGATTTAAAAAAATACCCGACCACGAAAATTACATAATTGGTGAAAGCTATAACGGATTTTCAGTTTTTAAACGATCATCTTCAGGATATGATTATCTGCATCAGGTAAAAGGTTTTGATGAAACGACTAATAATTTTTCTGTAGAAATAGACGCTAATTACTTATGGCTAAAGAAAAATCCTTTCTTATATCAGGTAAAATTATCTGAAGATTTGCAAAGATTTGATTTTATCAAAAAACACGTCAACATATCTGAAAAATACAAAGGGATAAACAGTCTTCAAAACATTAATGGGAAAGTTTATTTTCAAGTAAAAAATCATTTTTACAGATATTCTGTAGAACAGGAAGCTTTTTTTGAAGATAAAAAAATAACAAACTTATTTAACGGAATCCCAACCATAAACACCTTAATCGAAGATCCGACAGGAAATTTATGGTATGCTTTTAACGAATCTCTTGGCGTATTAGTAAAAAACAAAAACGGGACTTTTACCAAAAAACAGGCAATATTCTCGAACTTGACCGGAAATTTGGTGAACAATTATATCTCAGTTAACGCGATAGATCCTCAAAACATTTTTATAGGATTAACAGATCGTTTGGCGCATTACAACTCGACCATTCCAAATACTTTTATGACAAAGCCAAAAGCTTTTATTGAAAGCTTTACAAATCCTGGAGACACTATTTTAACGGGAAATCTGGCCAATAAATTAGATTCATACAGCATACCATACAAATACAATCGTGTAAAATTTACTTTTGCATCGCCAACTTACGAAAATCAGGATAATGTAATGTATTCCTATAAATTGGAGCCTTTTGAAGAAAATTGGCGCGGATGGTCGTCTACAGCCATAAAAGAATACACCAATTTGAGGGAAGGCAATTATGTAATGAAATTAAAGGCCCGAAACAGCTATGGCATCGAATCGAATATTACTGAAGTTGAATTCACCGTATCGCCGCCATGGTACAGACACTTTTTGGCTTATTTGTTTTATTTGATGCTCATATTACTTGGCGCTTATTTAATTTCAGTTAGAATTAAGCTGAAGATCAGAAAAAACAGGTATTATGAAACCATCGAACAAAGAAGATTATATCTGGAGAAAGAATCTAAAATCAGACATGAACAGCATGATTTGGAAAAAGAAATTGAAAAACTGAAAAACGACAAACTTCAGATTAAAATCTTAGCAAAAGATAAAGAGCTAGTAAACAACTCATTGCAGGTTGTTAAAAAGAATAAAGTCTTAAATGGAATTATTCATAAATTGAAAGATATTGATACCGCAATATTGGATGAAACCACTAAATCTGAGTTTAGCAAATTGCATAAAAGTATTGTAAAAGAAGTAAATACCGATAAAAGTTGGAAAGACTTAGAAAAACACATTAAAAACGTGCATTTTGAGTTTTTAAAGCGCTTAAAAGGGCAATATCCGACAATATCTCCTCGAGAATTAGATTTATCGACTTATCTATTAATGAATATGTCGACAAAGGAAATCGCCGAAATCATGAATATCTCAACAGGTGGAGTGGAATTGGCCCGTTACCGTTTGAGAAAGAAACTAGGGCTAAACAAAAAAGAAAACCTAATAGGTTTTCTAATGAGCATTTAAAAACAAAAGCCATTCGACGCGTCGAATGGCTTTTGTTCTTTTTAAAAAATATAATCTAAAGTTCGCTCTAAGGCCATGCCTCGCGAACCTTTTATCAATATCATATTAGAATCAAATTGGAACGTTTTTAAGAACGATGCAAATTCATCAAAGGTTTCGAAAAACTTTACATTTTCATTTGACACAAGATTTGCATAAAATGATTTTCCAATTAAGAAACACAATGCCTGATCTTGAGCTACCAAAGAATTGACAATAACTTTGTGTTCATGTACACTTTCGTCTCCTAGTTCGAACATATCTCCAAGAATCATAATTTTATTTTTCTTTTCCAATTGCAGAAAATTGGTAATCGCTACCGCCATACTGCTCGGATTGGCATTGTAAGCATCTAAAATGATTTCATTAGAACCTTTTTGCATCATTTGAGATCTATTGTTTGCCGGAATATAATTCTCAATACCGCTCTTTATATCGCTTTCTTTTACCTCAAAATATTTTCCAATTGCCACAGCCGCATTTATGTTATTAGCGTTGTAAAGTCCAATTAAATGCGATTCAATTGCAAAATCATTATAATTAATAGCAACAAAAGGGTTGGCTGTAATATTCTGGATATTTAAATCTGCACTTTCTTTTTTCACTCCGAAAGTAAATGATTTAATTCCTTTTGATTTCTCAATCTGGATAGGATCTTCCAAATTTACGAAAACAGTTTTCTGGTTTGCAGCAAGATATTTGTACATCTCACTCTTACCAGCAATGACACCTTCAACGCCACCGAAACCTTCTAAATGTGCTTTTCCAAAATTGGTTATATACCCAAAATCTGGCTGTGCAATTTCACACAAAAATTCGATTTCTTTCTGGTGATTCGCTCCCATTTCAACAATTCCGATTTCTGTTTCTTTTGTAAAAGAAAGCAATGTCAAAGGCACGCCAATATGGTTATTTAAATTGCCAATTGTAGCTTTTGTTTTAAACTTTTTTGACAGCACAACGTTGATTAATTCTTTTGTTGTCGTTTTTCCGTTACTGCCCGTCAAAGCAACGATTGGAAGAGCCAAATAACTGCGATGAAACTTTGCCAATTTCTGAAGCGTTTGCAGACTGTTTTCTACCAGAATAGTCCTTTCATCAATAAAATAAGATTCATTGTCAATAACGACAAATAAAGCCCCTAAATCCAGCGCTTCTTTAGCAAATGTATTAGCATCAAAATTCTCTCCTTTAATAGCAAAAAACATCGAATTCTTTTCGATTTTTCTTGTATCTATAGAAAGAGAACTACACTGTAAAAACAAGTTATGAATGTCTTGAATATTCATTTATAAAAATTATTTACATTAAAAATAAGCAATAAAAAAATTCCAAATTCCAAAAGCTGAGTAATTCAGTTGGAATTTGGAATTTTTTTTATTGAATTTCTAGAATTTAGTTTCTAGGAGATTTTCTTTTTTCTGCTTTAGAACCTACTCTAGACATTGCACATCTGAAACCAATGTAATCAGTTGCCATATCTTGAGGGAAGTATCTTCTTTGAGCTGGATCTAACCAATAAGCTCTATCTCTCCAAGAACCTCCTTTGTAAACTCTTACTTTATCGTCGATTAAAGTTGTACGTTTACTAGAGTTATCATACTTTCTGATCATTTTTCCTAAACTATCAGTAGTGATGTTGTGCTTAGGAGAATTGTACATAGCTTGATCTGCTTTTGATCCTGATTCAGAATCTCCGAAGTCAAAATATCTTGAAGATTGTTTATCACCATCTCTGTAGTTGATATTGTCGCTTGTACTGAAATTTGTTCTTAAATATGTTTCTTGTTCGTCAACTGGCACTTGAGCAATTTCTCCTGGAAGGTTTCTTGCAATAACTTTACCGTTACTTAAAGTATCATATTTAATATTAGCAGCCGTTACAATTTCTAATTTACCATCTTTACCAATTTTGTTTTTAGCATATTGGTTACCTCTGTAGTAGTTGAAATCATTTGCTTCGTTATCGATAATAGGTCTGTAAACGTCAGCTACCCATTCTGCAACGTTTCCTGCCATATCATAAAGACCGAAATCGTTTGGTGCATAACTTTTTACTTCATTCGTAATATCAGCTCCGTCATCTGACCAACCTGCAATTCCACCGTAATCACCGTTTCCTTGTTTAAAGTTAGCCAATTGGTCACCTTTATTTTTACGTTTGTTAGAACGTGTATAATCTCCAGACCAAGGGTATTTCTTTTGTCCTTTGTAGATATTGTATTCTCTTTGTCCAACATCAGCTGCAGCTGCATATTCCCATTCAGCTTCAGTAGGAAGTCTGTATTCTGGTAAAATAACACCAGAAGAACGTTGAGCATAAACGTTTTTCTCTTCAGGAACTACACCGTCTTTACCAGCTCTAGGTTTTCTTCCGTTAGGGTTTTTCTTTAATACCAATTCTTCGTTTCCACCATAAGTAGTAGATGGAGAAGCAACATAAGCTTCAGTATTAAATAAACTTTCAGCGCTTACATCATTAGTTTTAGCACCTTTTTTAAGATATCCATTTTTTTCTAAAACAGCCTCGTTTACACGGTCTGTTCTCCATTTGCTAAATTCAACTGCTTGAATCCAGTTAACACCAACTACAGGATAGTTAGCATAAGATGGGTGTCTTAAATAGTTATTAGTCATCGTTTCGTTGTAACCTAAACGATTTCTCCATACTAAGGTATCAGGAGATGCTCCTTCGTAAATATTCTTGTAATTTTCTTCTGTCGGTGGAAAAACTTTCTTTAACCACTCTAGGTATTCTAAGTACATACCGTTCGTAACTTCGGTTTCATCCATATAGAATGATTGAACGTGTTGTTGAGTTGGTGTGTTATTCCAATCGTGCATAACATCATCCTGTACTTTACCCATAGTAAACGTACCTCCTTCAACAAAAACCAAACCAGGACCAGCCTGTTGTTTTTTTCCTGCATTTCTGGCAGCAGTTCCATTCTGACTATCTACATCCCAGCCAGTAGCTCTAGAAGCGTGAGAGGAACTCGATTTTTTGCTACAACTAGCCGTGCCCAACATCAATACCATTGACATCATTAACTGCAAGACTACAATTTTGTTTACTTTCATACTCATTCTTAGGTGATAAATTTAGGTGCTGCAATATAATAATTAACATTTAATTGGCAACATCTGTTCTAATAATTTTATTTAGCTGTTTTTTCCAGAAAATAACCTTTAGTTACGAACGCAAAAATATACTTTTTATTATTTACTGTAACATGAAATACTATATTTTTACTTACTAATTATTTTTTAAGTAAATTTCGCTTTTTAAACCTATGAAACAAGTAATAATTATCTCTCTTTTTCTAATTCCAATTCTTTCGTTTTCCCAGATAAATGGGGCTATAACGATAGATTGGCAGAATAAAAAAGAGGTAAATTTTGGCGAAAATAAAATCACAATTCCATACTTCTCAGGAAGCAGTTTTCGCTTCGACACTACAAAAAAAAGCATAACATTCCTCCAAAATTTGAACCAACAGAACGTCTCAAGTGGCAGCTCTGTGCAAATCAGCAATATCATTTACGAGTCAATCACTAGAGCAGATTTAGGAGATTTAACACTTGAAAACATCTCAGAAAAACCAAATGAGGCTGTAATTATCACCAACGCAAGAGATATAAAGTATACTTTTCTTTCGTTGTCTCCAATAATTAAAGAAGGAAACAGCTACAAACGCATAAAATCTTTTTCTTACTTTATCAGTAATGCAACTGCGCGATCTGCAAGCACTTCTTCCTTTCAAAAATCAGCAGCCATTTCAAATTCTGTTTTAGCGTCAGGAGAATGGTATCGATTTTACATCCAGAAATCAGGTGTTTACAGAATAGATCGATCTTTTTTACAAAGTTTAGGATTCGATCCTTCTAAAACTGATCCGAGAAGAATAAAGATATACGGAAATGGCGGAAGAATGCTTCCTTTGGCCAATAACACTTATTATCCTGATGATTTAACTGAAAATGCGATACAAATCTCAGGCGAAAATGATGGTGTTTTCAATAATGAAGATTACATTCTTTTTTATGCTGAAGGAACCGATACTTGGAATTCAGAAAGCCAGACCAACATAAACTTATACGACACCAAGTCCTATTATTATATAACTGCTTCTGGCGGTGACGGAAAGAGAATTCAAAACTTAAACCAGCCTACAGGAATTAGCACTTTGGAGCTAAACACGTTTGATGACTATCAATATCATGAAATTGACCAAACCAACATTGCGCACCTTGGCCGCCAATGGGTCGGCGAAGCATTTGATATTAATCAGGAACAGGAATTCTCATTTAGTTTCCCAAATCTTGACGCCACGGTTCCAGTAAAAATAGAAGTAAGCGCCGCATCGGCATCTTTAACCACTACTTCTTTTGCAATAGCAGCAAACGGGCAAAATACGGGGTCTATAAATTTTTCGCCTTTAATAGCCAATTCCGACACTAAATATACTACAGGTAAATTACCATCAAATGCACAATTTACCGGAACAGACAATATCAAAATAAAACTTACTTATAATAATAATGGTGTTCCTGGATCAAAAGGCTATTTAGATTACATTAATCTGACTGCCAAACGAAAGCTTTTAGGAACAGGCAAACAATTTCATTTTCAATACAACGCTGCCGGTTCTACAGCAGGAATCGTCAATTACACATTTGGAAATGCTTCGGCAATATCTCAAATTTGGGACGTTACAGACCTATATAATGTATCTAAAATAAAAAATGCAAATCAGGCTTCTTTTAGCTTTAAAGCCAATTTAGGAGAAATCAGAAAATATATAGCCATTGATCCTTCTGACTATTATGTTCCTTTAAAAGAAAATCAGTCGAAAATTGCGAATCAGAATTTAAAAGGAACGCTTTTTAGAAATAATCAAAATGCTTTTCAAGATATAGATTATATCATCGTAACTCCAAAATCTTTAGTATCACAAGCTGAAAGATTAGCGAGTTTCCATAGAACAAACTCCAATTTAAACACAAAAGTTATTGCTTTAGAAAATATCTATCAGGAATTTTCTTCTGGCAAACAAGATATTGCAGCTATTAGAAATTGCATTAAATATATTTATGACAATGCTTCTTCTTCAGAAAGAAGAGTCCGTTATGTCAACTTATTTGGAGACGCTTCGTTTGATTATAAAGACCGAATTTCAAATAACACGAACATTGTACCTATATATCAATCTCTAATAAGTAATACGGTTGGCGAAGCTTCATTTCCTTCTGATGACTTTTATGGATTAATGGACGCTAACGAAGGCGTAATTATTCCGTCTCTTGCCGGAATTGATATCGCGATAGGAAGAATGCTCGTTTCAGACAACGCGCAAGCGCAGGAAATGGTCAGCAAAGTTTTAGAATATTACGATACCAAATCTTATGGAAATTGGAGAAACAATATGGTCTTAATTAGTGATGATTCAGACAAAGCGGGCGATCAGACTTTACAGGCCAATCAAAATGCGCTTGCAGATCAAATTGCAACTGAAAAACCTTTTTTTAATATTGATAAAATATTTTTAGACGCTTACACACAAGAAGCTTCAGCGGGCGGATCACGCTACCCGAAAGCAAGAACAGACTTTTTTAATGCTTTTGAAAAAGGTGCTTTAATATTCAATTATTTAGGACATGGCGGTGAAGACGGATTAGCAAGCGAAAGAATTTGGGAGAAATCAGACGGACAAAACCTTACCAACCAATACAAATATCCTTTATTTATTACGATTACTTGTGAATTCTCCCGTTTTGATGATCCTACAAGACCAACTGCGGGCGAATATGTTTTCTGGAATCCGAAAGGAGGCGCTATTTCGATGCTGACTACCGTTCGTGAAATTGGGCAGACTAATGCTGAAGACTTCAATAAAACGCTCAGCAAAAACCTTCTTTCTTATGGTTCCAATCAATACAATACGATTGCAGAATCTTTAAGAATATCCAAAAACGAAAATCCAAGTTCTGCCAGCAATGTGGTTTTTTATATAGGAGATCCTGCTTTAATGCTTGCCATTGCAAAACCGCGAATTAATTTAACGAAAGTAAACGATATTGTGATTTCGCAAGCAATTCCTGACTTAAAATCGTTATCTAAAATTAAAATTTCTGGAGAAATCACAGACGAAAACAATACGCTTTTAAGCAATTATAATGGAGAATTAGCCACCGCTATTTTCGATAAATTAATTACAAATACGACTTTAAACAACGATGGTTTTAGCCCTCCAATGCAATTTAAAACTCTTGGAGAAACCATTTTTAGAGGAAACGCCTCCGTTACTAACGGTCAATTTGAATTTAGTTTTGTCGTACCAAGAGATATTAGAATTCCTGTTGACAATGGTCGAATTAGTTTTTATTCGAAGAAAAATGAATCTTTAGAAAATCAAACAGGCTACAATAACGTCATTAAAATTGGAGGAATTAACGAAAATGCACCTCAGGACAATATAAGTCCAAAAGTGAAGTTATATATGAACGATGAAACTTTTGTATCGGGAGGAATCACAAATGAATCGCCTTTTCTTTTGGCTTTTTTAGAAGATGAAAACGGAATTAATACAGCAAGCGGAATCGGACATGATATTGTCGCTATTTTGGACGGAGACGTAAGCAATCCTTATATTTTGAATGATTATTATCAGACAAAATTGGACGATTACACCAACGGAAATTTACGTTTTCCATTCAGAAATTTAGCTCCTGGACTACATACCATAAGTTTTACCGCTTGGGATGTTTACAACAATCCCGTTACGAGCGAAATTCAATTTACAGTTGTAGGAGACGATTCCTTGACATTATCGCACGTTCTTAATTATCCAAATCCTTTTTCTACTTATACACAATTTTGGTTTTCGCACAACAGACCGTACGAGCCATTAGATGTTCAGGTACAGGTAATGACCATTACAGGTAAAGTTGTCTGGACAAAAAACCAAACCGTTACAACAGAAGGATTTTTATCACGAGAAATAACATGGGACGGAAGAGACGATTTTGGTGATAGAATTGGAAAAGGAGTGTATATTTACAAACTGACTGTAAAATCGAATTTAACAAATAAAAAAGCAGAAAAATACGAAAAGCTTGTCATCCTATAATATTATATATATTTGCACCACCAAAACACAAGTCCCATAAATGAAAAAACTATCACTTTTATTAATTTGTATTTTTAGCATTTACAATTCAAAGGCACAGGAATCAAGACCTATTGTTACTGGAGTACCTTTTTTATTAGTCGCTGCTGATGCTAGAGCAGCAGGTTTGGCAGACCAAGGTGTCGCCACTTCTGCAGACGTTTTCTCACAACAATGGAACCCTGCGAAATATGCATTTTCTGAAGATGCGCAAGGTCTTTCTATCAGTTACACTCCTTATTTAACAGATCTTGCCAATGATATTTCATTAGGCCAGATTACGTATTACAACAAAATCAACGAAAAAAGTGCTTTTGCAGGAAGTTTTCGTTATTTTGGTTTTGGAGGAATTGAATTAAGATACACAGGAGATCCGAATGAAGCTGTAAGAGAAGTAAATCCGAATGAGTTTGCCTTAGACGGATCTTATTCTCTAAAATTAAGCGAGAAATTCTCGATGGCCGTTGCTGGACGTTTTATCAATTCAAATCTAAAGGTTGCTTCAGAAGAAGTTGATGCTACTTCTGCAAGTTCTTTTGCTGTTGATGTGGCCGCTTTTTACCAATCTGAAGAAATCGCTTACCAAGATTTCAATGGTAGATGGAGAGCTGGTGTCAACCTTCAGAACCTTGGACCAAAAATCAGTTATGATAATGACGATGTAAGTTCAAACTTCTTGCCTGCTAATTTAAGATTAGGGGGAGGATTTGATTTTATCTTTGACGATTATAACAAACTTACTTTAAGCGCAGAGCTTACTAAACTTTTAGTTCCAACCCCTCCAGGAATCGGAACACCTGTTGATGCAAATGGCGATGGAGATTTTGATGATCCAGAAGATATTTCTCAGCAAGAAGCTACTGAGATTGGCTACAGAAACTACAATGACATTGGATGGTTCGAAGGCGTTTTCAAATCTTTTGGAGATGCTCCAGGAGGTTTCAGTGAAGAAATTAAGGAGGTTACCTATAGCGTTGCGGCAGAATATATGTATCAAGATGCTTTTACAATGCGTTTGGGTTATTACCACGAAAGTCCAGAAAAAGGCGCTAAACAATTTTTCTCTTTAGGAGCAGGATTTAAGTACAACATCATGAAAATTGATGTTTCGTACTTATTCTCAGCATCTAAAATAAAAAATCCTTTAGAAAATACACTTCGTTTCTCTTTAACGTTTAACTTTGGAGACAAATACGAAACTTATTAAAGAGAAAAAATCAAAATAAAATAATTCAATCCAAATTCCTGCATTTTAGGAATTTGGATTTTTTTTCCCTTAAAAACAGATGAAAGAAATCAATATAACCTCTTCATTTACAATATTTGATAATTTAAATGAACTTCCAGCCAATATTCAAGATTTAATGAATCAGGCTGTCGAAATTAGAAAAAAAGCTTACGCACCCTATTCTAAGTTTAAAGTGGGCGCCGCTTTGCTTTTAGACAACGGAAAAGTTATCGTAGGTTCTAATCAAGAAAATGCCGCTTATCCGTCAGGACTTTGTGCCGAAAGAACAGCCATTTTTTATGCCGGAAGCAGCTATCCTGAAGCAAAAATCTTAAAAATGGCCATTACAGCAGCTTCAGACACCAACCAAACTACTGCTCCTATTCCACCGTGTGGATCTTGCCGACAATCAATAGCAGAATACGAGATAAAACAAGATACCCCTATAGAAATCTATTTTATGGGCGAAATAGGTGAAGTTTATAAATCAGCATCCCTAAAAAATTTACTCCCATTAATGTTTGATAAAAAGTTCTTGTAAAAAAAAGCCAAAAAGTAGCGTTTAAATTTTAGTTCTTAAATGTAATGTCTTATTTTTGCATCCCGACCTTTCGGGCGCAAATTTGTGGGAGGAAACTATTTTGCGTTACAGGCACAATAATCGATAACACAAACAACTTTAGCAAAAGAAAGAATTCAGATGAAAGAAGTTACAAAAGAGGTATATTTAAAGTGGTATGAAGACATGCTACTTTGGAGAAAGTTTGAAGACAAACTTGCAGCGTTATACATCCAACAAAAAGTTAGAGGTTTTCTACACTTATATAATGGTCAGGAAGCTGTATTAGCAGGTGCTCTGCACGCTATGGATTTGACCAAAGATAAAATGATTACTGCTTACAGAAACCACGTTCAGCCAATTGGTATGGGAGTTGATCCTAGAAACGTAATGGCAGAACTTTTAGGAAAAGCAACAGGAACTTCTAAAGGTATGGGAGGTTCTATGCACATTTTCTCTAAAGAACACGGTTTTTACGGAGGACACGGTATCGTAGGTGCTCAAATTCCTGTAGGAGCTGGTATTGCTTTCGCAGATAAATATTTCAACACTGGCGGTGTTACCATGACTTACTTTGGTGATGGAGCTGCTAGACAAGGTTCTTTACACGAAGCTTTCAACATGGCTATGTTATGGAAACTTCCAGTTGTATTTATCGTTGAGAACAACGGTTATGCAATGGGAACTTCTGTAGAAAGAACTGCAAACCACACTGACATCTGGAAATTAGGTTTAGGTTACGAAATGCCTTGCGGACCTGTAGACGGAATGAATCCTGTAAAAGTTGCTGAAGCAATGCACGAAGCTATCGAAAGAGCACGTCGCGGAGACGGACCAACTTTCCTTGAAATGAAAACGTACCGTTACAGAGGACACTCTATGTCTGATGCACAATTATACCGTTCTAAAGAAGAGGTTGAAGAATACAAAAAAATTGACCCAATTACTCAAGTTTTAGACGTAATCTTAGATCAAAAATATGCTACTGAAGCAGAAATTGAAGTAATTGACCAAAGAGTTAAAGATTTAGTAGAAGAATGTCAAAAATTCGCTGAAGAATCTCCATACCCAGATTTACAACAATTATACGACGTAGTATACGCACAAGAAGACTATCCATTTACACCTCATAAATTATAAGAATTATGGCAATTAAAGTAACAATGCCTCGTTTGAGCGATACAATGACGGAAGGAACGGTAGCGACTTGGCTTAAAAAAGTAGGCGATAAAGTAAGCGAAGGCGATATCTTAGCAGAAATTGAAACAGACAAAGCAACAATGGAGTTCGAATCTTTTAACGAAGGAACTCTTTTACATATCGGAATTCAGGCTGGAGAAACTGCTCCAGTTGATTCATTATTAGCCATCATTGGTAACGAAGGAGAAGATATTTCTGCTCTTTTAGCTGGTGGTGATGCTCCTGCTGCCGAAGCTCCAAAAGCGGATGCTCCTGCTGCTGAAGCTAAAACAGAAACTGCTGCTCCTGCAAAAGCGGCAACTGAATTACCAAAAGGAGTTATAGTAGTAACTATGCCTCGTTTGAGTGATACAATGACAGAAGGAACCGTAGCAACTTGGTTGAAAAAAGTTGGCGATACTGTTGCTGAAGGCGATATCTTAGCAGAAATTGAAACAGACAAAGCTACTATGGAGTTTGAGTCTTTCAATGCTGGTACATTATTATACATCGGTATTCAAGAAGGAAACACTGCTCCTGTTGACAGCTTATTAGCTATCATCGGACCTGCAGGAACTGACATTTCTGGAATTGCTGACAATTTCTCTGCCGGAGGTGCTGCACCTGCAAGTGCTCCTGCTTCTGAAGAAACAAAAGCTGCTCCTGCTGCTGAAAAAGCGCCAGAAGCTGCTGAAACTTCAAACGGAAGAATTTTAGCTTCTCCATTAGCTAAAAAAATTGCTTCTGACAAAGGAATTCAATTATCTCAAGTTAAAGGTTCTGGAGAAAACGGACGTATCGTAAAAAGCGATATCGAAAACTTTACTCCATCTACGCAAGCTGCACCTGCATCTAACGCTTCTGCACCTGCTGCAAAAGCGGAAGAAAAAGCTGCTGCTCCAAAAGTATTTGTTCCTGCTGGAGAAGTTTACACAGAAGAGATCAAAAACTCTCAGATGCGTAAAATTATTGCAAAACGTCTTTCTGAGTCATTATTCACTGCTCCTCACTACAACTTAGTAATCGAGGTAAGCATGGACGATGCAATGCAAGCTAGAGCTGCTATCAACAGCATTCCTGATACAAAAGTATCTTTCAACGATATGGTAATCAAAGCTTGTGCTTTAGCATTAAAAAAACACCCAAAAATTAACTCTACTTGGAAAGAAGATGCTATCATCATCAACCACCACGTAAACATTGGTGTTGCTGTTGCTGTTGAAGACGGATTAGTAGTTCCTGTATTGAAATTTACAGATGCTATGAGTTTATCTCAAATTGGCGGAAGCGTAAGAGATCTTGCTGGAAGAGCGAAAAACAAAAAATTAGGACCACAAGAAATGGAAGGAAGCACATTTACAGTTTCTAACCTTGGTATGTTTGGTATTACTGAATTTAATTCAATCATTAATCAGCCAAACTCTGCAATTCTTTCTGTAGGTGCAATTGTTGAGAAACCTGTTGTTAAAAACGGTCAGATCGTAGTTGGAAACACAATGATGTTATCATTAGCTTGTGACCACAGAACTATCGACGGTGCAACTGGAGCTCAGTTCTTACAAACATTAAAACAATACATCGAAAGCCCAGTTACAATGTTGGCGTAATCGTTGTTAATTTTATATTTAAATCCCGTCCCGAAGTTTTTCGGGACGGGATTTTTTGTTTAATTTTCATCCTCAAATTCAAAACCTCATAAAATGAAGAAACTAATTCTTTTCGCTTTATTTCTGACAGCAATCGCCTGCCAGAAAAAAGACAAAACAGAAAATACAGCAGCTGTTGTAGATGAACACAGCTATTCTAAACCAGAACTTGCTGTTGTAAAACATCTTGATTTGGACATCAAAGTGGATTTTGACACACAGACGATTTCAGGAAAAGCATCTTGGACGATTGACAACAAAAGCAAAGGAAACGAAATTATCTTTGACGAAAATACTTTAGAAATTACTAAAGTAACTTTAGGCGATGACGAAAAAGAAACAAAATTTGAGCTTGGAAAAGACACTGAATTTCACGGAAAACCACTTCATATTACGATTGAACCCAATACAACCAAAGTAAACATTTACTACAACACTACTAAAGATGCTGTAGCATTGCAGTGGCTAAAACCAGAGCAAACGGCAGACAAAAAGAAACCATTTTTATTCTCTCAAGGAGAAAGCGTTTGGTCTAGAACTTGGATTCCGTGTCAGGATTCACCAGGAATTCGTTTTACTTACAACGCAAAAGTTACAGTTCCTAAAGATTTATTGGCTGTGATGAGTGCTGTAAATCCTCAGACGAAAAATGATACTGGAGTTTATACTTTCAAACAAGACAAAGCGATTCCGTCTTACTTAATGGCAATTGCAGTTGGAGATATCGAGTTTCAAGCGATTGACAAAAGAACTGGAGTTTATGCAGAACCTTCAATGCTAAAAAAATCAGCTTACGAATTTGCCGAGCTTGGAAAAATGGTCGATGCTGCTGAAAAACTTTACGGCCCATACCGTTGGGGACGTTACGATGTTTTGGTTCTACCGCCAAGTTTTCCTTATGGCGGAATGGAAAATCCAAACTTGACTTTCTTAACTCCTGGCGTAATTGCTGGAGATCGTTCGCTAACAAGCTTATTGGCACACGAATTAGGCCACAGCTGGAGCGGAAACCTAGTTACCAATGCAACTTGGGATGATATTTGGCTAAACGAAGGTTTTACCACTTACGTTGAACATCGAATTGGAGAAGCAATTTTCGGCAAGAAAGAATTTGAAATGCAAAACGTTATCACAAATAAAGAATTAACAGATAATGTTGCAGAATATGGCGAAACCAATCCAGATACAAGATTAAAAGTTAGTCTTACGAACAGAAATCCAGATGACGGAATCAGCCAGATTCCTTATGTGAAAGGTTATGCGTTTTTAAGAGTTATTGAAAATGCTGTGGGACGCGAGAAATTTGATCCGTTTATTAAGAATTATTTTGATTCGCATGCATTCCAGTCGATCACAACTGAAGATTTTGTGAAGTATTTGAATGAAAATCTTATTAAAGGCGATAAAGCATTGGAAGATAAAATTAAATTGGAAGACTGGATTTACAAACCAGGAATTCCGTCAAACATACTTCCTGTTAGTTCTGCCGATTTTGATGCTATTGATGCCATTCAAAAAAGCTGGAGAGAAACTGGAGTAGCAGGTTTGAGCAAAAAAATCACTACAACCGCAGAAAAACAACATTTTATAGACCATTTGCCAGCTGACATTACAGCAAAAGAAATGGAAGCTATTAACAAAGAATTCAACTTTACAAAAGGCGGAAATTTCATTATCAAACGACAATGGTTTGTTCAGGCATTGCGTCATCAATACAAAGCTGCTTATCCTGCAATCGAACAATTTTTGATCGGAATCAGCAGAACTGGCTCTGTAATGATGCTTTACAAAGAAATGGTTAAAACTCCTGAAGGAAAGGTTTGGGCGAAACAGGTTTTTGAAAAAGCAAAATCTGGTTATCATGCTACGACTATTCAGGCTGTTGAAGGGGTTTTGAAATAATTTTTCTTAAATATAATTTTAAAAGAGGCTTTTTGCCTCTTTTTTTATGCCTAATATTTGTCATCCCGAGGAACGAGGGATCTCCGCGAGAAACTCCACAATCAGAATCGACAATCTTTGTAGAGCTACTTGCGAAGATCCCTCGTTCCTCGGGATGACAAACTAGACAAAAAAAACTTGACTAAAGATGACAAAACAAACGAAATAAGTTCTTATGAAAATGAATCCTCTAGCCCAGATTGAAGTGGAAAGCCCGGAGCTCGAAAGCCTGATTTTTCTTGCCAGAAAACAGCGACCAACGGAAGCTCGTTTTATGGTTTAGAAAAATCAGGCTTTTGAGTGAGGACTTGAAACGGAAAGCTGGATTAGCTCCTGAAAATAAAGCAAGGGAAAATTGTCCATCACATAGCGTAAATCCTCCATGCTCTAAAATCTGTAATCGTCGCACCTTTGTAATGTCAAAAGACAATAACAAATTATAACAATTAAAATTTAAATAAAATGACACGATTAACAGCATTAAACCCAGAAGAAGTAACAGGAAAAACTAAAGATTTATTCAACGCTGTACAAGCTAAATTAGGTGTTGTTCCAAATATGATGAGAACAATGGGGAATTCTCCAGCAGTTTTGGAAGGCTATTTAGGATTAAGCGGCGCTTTGAGCCACGGAAAATTAAGCGCTAAAACAGGTGAATTAATTGCTTTGGCAGTTTCAGAAAGCAACTCTTGTGATTACTGTTTAGCAGCTCACACTTTTATCGGTGAAAAATTGGTAAAAGCTGATCCAGCAGTTCTACACGCTGCAAGAACAGGAAATTCTACAGATGCTAAAACAGAGGCGATTTTGCAATTGGCTAAAACCTTAATCAGCAAAAACGGTTTGGTAAATGACGAAGATGTAAACAAAGCTAAAAATGCAGGCGTATCTGATGCTGAAATTGCCGAAACTGTGGCACATACAGCTTTGAATGTTTTGACCAACTACTTCAACAATCTTGCAAATACTGAAATTGACTTTCCAACAGTATAAGGCAATCTTTCAATAACAAAAAACAATGTATAAAGATAGCTATGAGTTTATTTCATAGCTATCTTTATATTTCCAAAAATGAATAGATTATGAGTTCACAGAATGTTTTCACTTTAATAAATCCGCAAAATGGGAATTTGGCTTTCAAGATTCTTCCTTTTGACGACAACAGCCATTTTGATTATTTACAGCGAAATAATTATTATTCTCTAATTTGGGTTACGAAAGGAAAAGGCAAAGTAAAAGCCGATTTTGCAGAACATCATTTTGAAGAAAACTCACTTCTCGCCTTTTCTCCATACCAGCCGTTTATGCTTTGCGTGAATGAACCAATTGAGGGAATTGCAATTCATTTTCATCCTGATTTTTACTGTATTCACATGCATCAAAAAGAAGTTTCGTGCAATGGAGTTTTATTCAACAACATTTATCAGCCACCTTATGTAAAAGTGACAGAGCAAGCTGCTTTAACTTTTAATATAGTTATTGAGCAGATGAAATCTGAGATTCAAAATGCAGAATTAGCGCAATATGAATTGCTTATTTCGTATTTAAAGATTTTTTTAATTACAGCTTCTCGATTAAAAACTGAGCAATTGGAAGAAATGAAATCGATTCCGGATACGAAAGAGCCTTTTATACTTCAAAATCTAAAGGACGCGATCGAACTGAATTTCAAAACCAAACATTCTGCCGCAAATTATGCCGATTTATTAAATATTTCTCCAAAAGCATTGGCGAAATTGGCCAAGAATTATTTCAATAAAACGCTAACTGATTTAATTTCGGAAAGAATTATTATTGAAGCCAAAAGAGAATTGTATCTAACCAATAAAACTGTAAAAGAGATTGCTTACGAATTGGGCTATGATGACGAGCATTACTTCAGTCGTTTCTTTAAAACCAATGCCGATGTTTCTCCGCAAATCTATCGTGAAACGGTTGGTTTTGGAAAAATGGACGCTTAACTTTTATTCTTAGCTTCTATCCATTTAGACATGTACATGGTGCTTTTGTAGGCATGATGTTGCAACAGATTTCCCATAAAATTATGAAGACGATGGTTTTCTGAATCTATTGAAAGTGAATTTACTAATGAAACCAATTGCTCAGAATAACTGCTTTTTTGATAGCATTTATTAATGATTTCGATTCCGTTTTTTTGAGACTGCTTCCAAAGATTTTCATCTTGATAAAGCTGAATCGCTTTTTTAGCAAATTCTGCCGGATTATCTTCAATAAAACCATTCCAAGACAACTCGGCATGCATCGCTTCTGAACCAATAGAAGTTGTGACACTTGGCGTTCCGCATTGCATAGCTTCTAATAATTTGCCTTTTAAGCCCGCTCCAAAGCGAATTGGCGCCAAAACAATTCTAGATTTCTTCACAATTTCATCAGCATCTTCTGCCCTTCCCATAATATAAAAACCATTTTTAGGCTGATGCAATTGCAGTACTTTTTGCGAAGGATAAGCTCCGTAAACTTCCAAAATGGCTTCAGGAAAATCTTTTTTTATGAAAGGCCAAATCGCTTCTTTTAAATATTGAACCGTATTCCAATTCGGTTCATGAAGAAAATTCCCAATGAAAACAAAATTCTTGCGATTTTCTAAAGAAGGTAGCTGCAGAAGGTTCTCTTCCTTCATTTCGTCAACCAAAAACGGAAGATAGAAAAGTAAGTCTTCGTTAATTTTGAAAACATCTTTTAAAATATTCATTTCAAAATCAGAAATAATCAGAGACAAATCGCATCTTAAAATACTGGCAATTTCTCGTTTTGCCACTTCTTCAGATAGCAAGTCGATTAATTCAAAAGCTCTATTTTCTTTGAAGGCTTTTTGCCTTGCGGTTCTTAAACAATGCAAATCTTCGGTATCTAAAATTCGGATTGCTTTTGGACATTTTTCAATCACACGCCATCCAAATTGTTCTTCAATCATAAAACGATCAAACAAGACAACATCTGGATTCAATTCTGAAACAAAATCATCAAAAGAAGAAGAATTGAGTTCGATATTTTTTTTCGAAACTCCAAATTCAGACAAATCCACCATAAAATCACTGTCCTGCGCGGCGCTGGCAAAAGTAATTTCGAATCCGTTTGCTGCGAAAATCGAAATCAATTGCATCATTCTACCGCCTGCTGCAGAAGACTTTGGCTCTGGCCAGACAAAGCCAATAATTAAAAGTTTTTTGGACTGTTCCATTTTAATTGGTTTCATTTTACAAAATAATACATTTTTGAACGTTTTTGCACCATTTTTCCTGACTTTCGGTTGTAAAAAAACACTAATTTTGCAAAACTAAATTCTTAGAAATTATGTTGGGATTAAAATTAGCTACAGACCCTCGCTGGGTAAATATCGTCGAGTCGAATATCGAGGAAATTTTAACTGATCACGCATGGTGCGAACAAAAAGCAGCTTCAAACGCCATTAGCATCGTGACGTATAATTCTGAAATAGAGGAATTAGTAACTGAAATGCTGGAAATTGCCAGAGAAGAACTGGAACATTTTCAGATGGTTCACAACATAATCAAACAGCGCGGACTTACTCTAGGACGCGAAAGAAAAGATCATTATGTAAATGAACTTTTTAAATTCATGAAAAAAGACGGAAGCCGCAGAGACGCGCTTTGCGATAGATTATTGTTTTCTGCCATGATCGAAGCTCGAAGCTGCGAGCGTTTTAAAGTGCTTTCTGAAAATATTAAAGATGAAGAATTGGCCAAATTCTATCGTGATTTAATGATTTCTGAAGCGGGTCATTACACCACTTTTTTAGGATTTGCCAGAAAATACCAAGACAACATTGACATCGACAAACGCTGGAAGGAATGGATCGAATATGAAGGTTCTATTATTACCAATTATGGTAAAAATGAAACTGTTCACGGATAATTTGAGCTCTTTTTTTGACTTTATCTTACATTTAAATACCACAATTCGCTATGCAGAAGAGTAAATCCAGATCAATCGTTTTTAAAATTGCGAAGTATTTCGGAATAACTTTCGCGGTTATTTTAGGATTATTATTTTTAACGCCTATCGTATTTGAGGATCAAATTAAAGAACAAATAAAGAAAACAGCCAACGAAAGGTTGAGCGCAGAATTGAACTATTCTGATGTTTCGGTTTCATTCTTTCGCCATTTTCCTTCTCTGACTTTAACTTTAGATGACTTAAGCCTCAATGGATCGGCTCCGTACACAAACGAAAAATTCATTACTGCAAAAGAGGTTTCTTTTGGGATAAATGTAGCGAGTCTTATTTTTAGCAAGTCGGTAAAAATCGATCAGATTTATTTATCGGATTCTTTTATAAATGTAAAAGTGAATCCGAATGGTGAAGCCAATTATAACATCTATAAATCTCAGGAACAAGCTTCTAAAGCTAAAGACAGTTCTGACACGGCTTTAAAATTGGAGCGAATTGAGATTTTGAACAGTAAGATTATTTACGACGACAAATCTACAAAAGTCCATTTCGACGCTTACGGATTTAACTATTTAGGAAAAGGAGATTTAAACAAAGCTGTTTTTGATTTGTATTCTAAAGCTAAAATCGAAAAATTAAATATCGTTTACGAAGACGAACCGTATTTAATGAACAAAAAGATTGACGCGGATTTGATTACAAAAGTCAACATCAACTCGCTTTCTTTCTTTTTCCAGCAAAACAACCTGAAAATCAATCAGCTATTAGTAGATTTCAAAGGAAAATTTGACATTTTAAAAGACGGCTACAATATGGATTTTGTCATTAAATCTGACAATAGCAAACTCTACGATGTATTCACCGCTTTTCCTCCAAAATACATTACCTGGCTTTCTAAAACAGAATTGCAAGGAAATACAAGTTTTCTACTGATTTTAAAAGGAAAATATATTACCTCAGAAAATATCGCTCCAGATTTGGATCTGGATGTTAAAATAAATGATGGGTTTGTCAATTATAACAAAAGCGCATTTCCTGTTTCTAACTTAAATTTAGACATTAAATCAACTGTTCCGTCATTAAATCCGGATTTAGTTATTGTTGATGCTAAAAATCTGTCTTTAAACATTAATCAGGATTATTTAAAATCTAAGTTTTTGGTTAAAGGAATCAATACACCCGATATTAATGCCGATTTTAAAGCTAAAATTGATCTTGAAAAATTAACTAAAGCGCTTGGAATTCCTGATATTGAATTAAAAGGAAATTTAGTTGGCGATGTAAAAGCAAACGGAGTATTTGACCAGAAAAACAAACGTTTTCCTGTGACAAACGGAACTATTAATTTGGATAATGGATATTTAAAAACACCTTATTACCCAAATCCAATTACAAACATTACGATTAAATCGAAAATCGAAAACCAAAAAGGAACTTTCGAAGATTTGAAAGTAAACTTACATCCGACGCAATTTACTTTTGAAGGAAAACCAGTATTTGTTCAAGCCGATTTAAGCAATTTTGATGATTTAAATTATGATGTAAAAGCCAAAGGAGAATTGGATGTGAGCAGAATTTATAAAGTTTTCTCTCAAAAAGGTCTTGATCTGGATGGTTTTGTAAAAGCTGATTTATCTTTAAAAGGCAAACAAAGCGATGCTGAAAAAGGAAATTACAGCAGATTAAACAATAAAGGAACGCTTGAACTAAGAAACATCGGAATTGCTTCTGAATACCTCCCAAAGAAATTCATTATTAAAGAAGGAATATTCAAAATCAATCAGGATAAAATGTCGTTCAATAATTTCTTGGCGGCTTATGGCCAGTCCGATTTTAAAATGAATGGTTATTTACAAAATGTTTTTAATTATGTGAGCACCAATACAGGCGTTTTAAAAGGTTCTTTTAAAGTGACTTCGCGATATATCAATGTTGATGAATTCATGTCAAAGGTAGATCCAAATGCATCTGTAAAACAGACTTCTGCTAAAGAAACAAAACAATCTGAAAATGCACAAACTGGAGTAATTATTATTCCAAGCAATCTAAATTTACAATTAATTGCAAATGCTCAAAAAGTAAATTTTGATAAATTAAACCTTCAAAATGCAACCGGGCATTTAACAATGAAAAATGGTAAATTGACGATGCAGAATACTGGTTTCAATTTAATTGGATGCCAAGTGTCTATGAATGCCAATTATCAAGCCGTAACGCCACAAAAAGCCAACTTTGATTATGCTATAAAAGCCACCGATTTTGACATCAAAAAAGCGTACAATGAGATCGAAGTTTTCAGAAAAATGGCAAGCGCTGCAGAAAAAGCACAAGGAATTGTTTCTCTAGATTATCAATTAAAAGGCCGATTAAACAAAAACATGGATCCTGTTTATCCTTCGCTTTCAGGCGGTGGAACGCTTTCTGTAAAAGATGTAAAAGTTCGTGGTTTAAAAATGTTTAATGCGGTAAGCAAACAGACGAATTCGGAGTCGATGAAAAATCCGGATCTTTCGAAAGTAGACATTAAAACCACCGTTAAAAACAATATTATAACTGTAGAGCGCTTTAAATTTAAGTTTGCAGGCTTCAGACCAAGAATTGAAGGAACATCAAGTCTAGACGGCAGACTGAACTTAAAAATGCGTCTCGGATTACCTCCTTTCGGTATTTTCGGAATTCCATTAACTGTTACAGGAACGCAGGATAATCCTAAAGTTAAAGTGGGAAGAAAAACGGAAGATTTGGAAGAAACTAAGGATACTGAAGAATAAAATTGGAAAATTCCAAATTCCAAATTCCAAATTCTAAATTCTAAATAAATAACAATATACTCCAACCTTTTCAAAGTTTAAAACTTTGACAAAGGTTTTTTTTTAGACCATTATATTCACACTCTTTGTCATTGCGAGGAACGAAGCAACCACACTACAATAATCACTAATTAAATTTAGCACGTGAGATTGCTTCGTTCCTCGCAATGACCAAAAAACAAAAAACCCGTTCAGAAATGAACGGGTTTTTTATAAAAAGTAATCTATGGATTATTATGCCTCGAATGGGATAATAGATACATAAGATTTGTTATCTCTTTTCTTTTGGAACTTAACAACTCCAGCTACTCTTGCGTGTAGTGTGTGATCTTTACTGATGTAAACATTTTCACCTGGATTGTGTTTTGAACCTCTTTGTCTAACGATGATGTTCCCAGCAATAGCAGCTTGTCCACCATAAATCTTAACGCCTAGACGTTTTGATTCTGATTCTCTACCATTCTTCGAACTACCGACACCTTTCTTGTGAGCCATGACGTATGAGTTTAAATATTGTTATTATTCTTTAGTAGCTTCTTTTTTAGCTTTTGGAGCTGCTTTTTTTGCTTTAGGAGCTTCTACTTCTTCAGTAGCTGCTTCTTCTGCTACAACCGCTTTTTTAGCTGCTGCTTTTTTAGTTCCTCCTGCTGCAGTAATACCTTCAATTACAATCTGTGTAAGATATTGTCTGTGACCATTTCTCTTTTTGTATCCTTTTCTTCTTTTCTTTTTGAAAACGATAACTTTATCACCTTTTAAGTGTTGTAACACTTTAGCCTCTACTGAAGCACCTTCTATAGCTGGGGCGCCTAAAGTTACATTTCCGTTGTCATCTAATAAAAGAACTTTGTCAAAAGAAACTTTTGAACCTTCTTCGTTAGCTAAACGGTGAACATAAACCTTTAAGTCTTTGCTTACTTTAAATTGTTGCCCTGCTATCTCTACGATTGCATACATACCAAATTGATTTATTGATTTTTAAGGTTGCAAATATACAATTAATAATTTACTGTGCAATCTATAAAAGCAAAAATATTTTCAATCAAAAAAACCTTGTTTTTCAAGCAGTTTCGCACGATAAATGAAACTATTTTAAAGTAAAAGATTGTTAAAATTTCATTTATTTAAAAACAAATCTGCAATTCATAATTAAAAAAACTATTTTTGATGTAACCAAAATCAACTCTTGTCGACCTACTCTTGTTGATATTTTAAAATTATTAATCTTTATGAAAAAATCAATAATGATGTTAAGTGCTGCATTAATGCTTGGCGGAGTGGCTCATGCCCAAAAAGTAGCTTTTGAAGAATACGATTTAGACAATGGATTGCATGTCATTTTACACAATGATCCTTCTGCTCCAGTTGTGATTACTTCGGTAATGTATCATGTTGGATCAAAAGATGAACGTCCAGACCGAACTGGATTTGCACACTTTTTTGAACATTTATTATTTGAAGGAACTCAAAATATAAAACGCGGTGAATGGATGAAAATCGTTACCGCAAATGGAGGGGTAAACAACGCCAACACGTCTGACGACCGTACTTATTATTATGAAGTTTTTCCTTCTAACAGCTTAGAACTTGGTTTATGGATGGAATCTGAAAGACTGATGCATCCTATTATTAATAAAATTGGAGTTGATACCCAGAACGAAGTCGTAAAAGAAGAAAAAAGAATGCGTTACGACAATCAGCCTTACGGAAATATTCTTCCTGAGGTTAAAAAGAATATGTTCAAAAATCATCCTTACAGATGGACTACAATTGGTTCTATGAAAGATTTGGATGCTGCAACGTTAGAAGAATTTCAAGCTTTTAATAAAAAATTCTATACTCCAAACAACGCTGTTTTGGTAGTTGCTGGAGATTTTGAAAAAACAAGAACGAAAGAATGGATTCAGAAATATTTTGGACCGATTCCTAGAGGTGAAGAAATTAAAAAACAAACCTATACAGAAGATCCAATTACTCAGACGATTAAAGCGACTTACGAAGATCCGAACATTCAGATTCCGATGATTGTCGCTTCGTACAGAACACCTTCGATGAAAACTAGAGACGCAAGGGTTTTAGATTTGATTTCGTCTTATTTAAGTGACGGAAAAAGCTCTAAACTTTACAAAAAAATAGTGGACGACAAAAAAATGGCGTTGCAAATTGGCGCTGTAGGATTTAGCCAGGAAGATTACGGAATGTACATTCTTTACGGACTTCCAATGGCTCCGAACACTACGGCCGATATTTTAAAAGAAATGGATGAGGAAATTGTAAAAATACAAACCGATCTTATTTCTGAAAAAGATTACCAGAAATTACAAAACAAATTCGATAACAATTATGTAAATGCCAACTCGAGCGTAGAAGGAATTGCAGAAAATCTAGCTTCGTATTATTTATTGTATGGTGACATCAATTTAATCAATACTGAAATTGACATTTATCATTCTATAACAAGAGAAGAAATTAGAGAAGTTGCCAAGAAATATTTAAATCCAAATCAGCGATTGATTTTAGATTATATTCCTACTCCTAAATCTCAAAACTAAGAATATCGAATCATGAAAAAAATATATACTTTTTTAATCCTTTTTTTCCTAACTGGAATTATGCAAGCACAAGATCGTCCACAACCCAAACCAGGAAATGCCCCAGTAGTCAACATCAAAAAACCGCAGACGTTTGTTTTATCAAACGGAATGAAGGTTTTAGTTGTTGAAAACCATAAATTGCCTAGAGTTAGTTTTACGCTTACGCTAGACAATGCTCCATTTACTGAAGGCAATAAAAAAGGAGTTGACGAATTGACTAGCAGTTTAATCGGAAACGGAACTAAAAAAACAACCAAAGAAGCTTTTAATGAAGAAATTGACTTTTACGGAGCCAATATCAATTTTACTTCGCAAGGTGCTTATGCAAGTTCATTGTCTAAATATTCAGGACGCGTTTTAGAACTTTTGGCAGAAGGTGCTTTACAGCCAAATTTTACTCAAACCGAATTTGACAAAGAAAAAGCAAAACTTTTAGAAGGTCTTAAAGCGGACGAAAAAAGCGTTCCAGCAATTTCTAACCGAGTGGTAGATGTTTTAGCTTTTGGAAAAAACCATCCAAATGGGGAATATCTTTCTGAAGAAACTGTAAAAAATGTTACTCTAGCAGACGTCCAAAACAATTACAACACTTATTTCGTTCCAGAAAATGCTTATCTTGTTGTTATTGGCGATATTAAATTTAAAGAAATAAAAACGGCTGTTGAGAAATTATTTGGCGGATGGAAAAAACAAGCAGCGCCTAAAAACACTTATCCAAGCCCAGTAAATGTTTCTAATCTGCAAATTGATTTTGTTGATGTTCCAAACGCAGTTCAATCTGAAATTTCATTGATAAATACTGTAAATTTAAGAATGAGCGATCCAGACTTTTTCCCTGCTGTTATTGCCAATCAAATTTTGGGAGGCGATTTCAACAGTTATTTAAACATGAACTTACGTGAACAGCATGCTTGGACTTACGGTGCAAATTCTAGCATTGGAAGCGGAAAATATGTTACTAAATTCAAAGCTTCATCGGCAGTTAGAAACACTGTAACAGACAGTGCCGTTGTTCAATTCGTAAAAGAAATCAAAAGAATTAGAACAGAAAGAGTTGATCCAGAAGTTTTAAGAAACGTAAAAGCAGGCTACATTGGAAGATTTGTAATGCAGGTTGAAAAACCGCAAGCTGTTGCACGTTACGCTCTGAACATCGAAACAGAAAAACTTCCTGCTGACTTCTACGAAAAATATATTCAGACTATTAATAATGTTACAGCAGACGATATTTACCGCGTTGCCAACAAATATTTCTTATTAGACAACATGCGTATTGTAATTGTTGGAAAAGGTTCTGATGTAATTTCTGGTTTAGAAAAATTACAAATTCCGATCAATTATTTTGACAAATACGGAAATCCAGTTGAAAAACCGGCAGCTAAAAAAGAAGCCCCAAAAGATATTTCAGCAAAAACAGTTTTCGAAAACTACATTAATGCTATCGGTGGCGAAAAAGCCGTTACTGCAGTAAAAACATTGTACATGAATGGCTCGACAACTGTTCCGCAAGCTCCTACTCCGTTGACTTTTACTTCTAAATTAGATTCAAAAGGAAAAATGATGGTTTCGCTTTCAATGGGAACTATGAATTTAATGAAACAAGTGGTTAATGAAAAAGGCGCATACGTTGAACAGCAAGGACAACGTAAAAACCTTGAAGGTGAAGATTTGGCTGAAATGAAAGCAAACGCAGCTCCTTTTGAAGAATTACAGCTTGTAAAAAGAACTGACTTAAAAGTTGAAGGAATTGAACCAATCAACGGAAATGATGCTTACGTAATTAAAGACGGCAAGACAAAGTACTATTATGATGTGAAATCAGGTTTAAAAACGGCTGAATCTAAAGTTCGCGAACAAGGCGGAAAATCGGTAGAACAAATCACAAATTTCAACGATTATAAAGAAGTAAAAGGCGTGAAAGTTCCTTTTAATTTAGTTCAGAATGTTGGTTTCGAATTAGACATCAAAATGTCTGATATCAAGATAAACGAAGGAGTTTCTGAGAAAGATTTTTTATAATACAAGGTACATAGCCACAAAGGCTCAAAGGCACAAAGTTTTTTATCAGCTTTGTCAAGGTTTTAAACTTTGACAAAGCTTTTCTTTTACGCTAAGTTTTGTCAGGCTGAGCGGAGTCGAAGCCCCGTTCCAATTGGGAAGCCCTTCGACTTCGCTCAGGGTGACACTGCAACAACAATTAACCATACCGATTGTCAGGCTGAGCGGAGTCGAAGCCCAAGCCTTACTTCTTCGCAGACAAATAAACTCCGATTAAAATAACAAAAGCACCAACTGACTGAATCGGAGTCAAAAATTCATTATTTAACAATCCCCAGAAGAATGCTACAATTGGAATCAGATAAGTTACTGATGTTGCGAAAACTGGCGACGATATCTGAATCAGTTTAAAGAAAAGGATATTGGCTATTCCGGTTCCTAAAACCCCTAGAATCATTACAAAAAGTATAGAATGCTGCGTTTCTGCAAAATGTATTTTCTGACCAATATCTGTTGTACTCAGAATAATTAAGGCTGGCAAAAATAAAACCGCAAAATTTCCTGTTGTAATGCTAACCGAATTTAAGTCGTGAAGATATCTCTTAATCAGATTTACGTTGATTGCATAACTAAGCGTTGCAATTACAACTAAGACGACATATAGATAATTCTGAGTTCCGCTTGAAGAATCTCCGCTTAAAACTAAAAGCAGACAGCCTACAAGCCCAACAAAAACGCCTAGAACCTGTCGCTTTTGAAACTGAATTCCAAAAGCCATAATTCCTAAAACCAAAGTATTTAAAGGCGTCAATGAATTTAAGATCGCTACAATCGAACTGCTCACCTGAGTTTCTGCAATCGCAAAAAGATAAGCCGGCATAAAAGTTCCGAAAAGTGAAGTTATAGCAACATACTTCCACTGGCGGCGAGAGATTTTTTTCAAACTATTAAAACCAAAAATCAACAAAAACAGCGCGGCAAAAATAATTCGGAATGAACCCACCTGAATAGCAGTCAGTCCAATTAGTCCCTTTTTTATTAAGATAAAAGAACTTCCCCAGATAAGAGAAAGAATCGCTAAGTAAATCCACTTTAACTGTTTTGTGTCCATAAATTGTTATTTAGTGCAAATTTGTAATTATTTTACGAACTGAGCATTCTCTTTTTATTAATTTTGCAAACAACCTAATTCGCAATTTAAAATTTATATATAATGAAAATTTCAAAAATCTTAATCGCTGCAACAATCGCTGGTTTAGTATTTGTTGGCTGTAAAAAAGAAGAAGATAAAAGTCTTCAAGTTGTAAATGCAGAAAAAACTGCTCCAAAAGAACACAAACCAATTGCAGCCGAAAATTTACAAACAGCAAGCTTTACAATAGACGGAATGACTTGTGCTGTTGGATGTGCTAAAACAATCGAAGAAGAATTAGCAAATCTTGACGGTGTTGACAAAGCAACAGTTGATTTTGACAAGAAAACAGCAACAGTAAGTTTTGATAAAACGATTCAGAATTCAGAATCTTTAACAAAAGTGGTTCAAGAAACTGGAGATGGAAAAACATACAAGGTTTCGAATTTTAAGTCTTAACTAAAAATACTTATTTCACAAAAAAGGATCCAAATTGGATCCTTTTTTTGTTATTCTTAATTTATTTAATACGCATAGATGAGTTATTCCAAAAAATACCCAAAATGTGGTTTACCGTAATGAAATGCCGATTTTATAATTAATATTTGCGTCGATTTAATGTTTGATGCGTTAAAAAACCAAGTTACAATACTAATAACCAATAAATCAACAAATTATAGATTAAAAAAAAATAACAATATACCACTTATTAAATTAACATTTATTTAATTAGTTTTGTTAAAATTATCCCAAGATCCAAAAATGAAAAAATTACCATTGTATGCTGCAGGTTTTGCAGTTTTTTTTAGTATTCTAGCAATTTATTTTGCAAAATCAAGTTCAGAATTAGTCTATGTAGATGTCAACAAATTGATTACTGGCTATAGCAAAACAAAAATAGCCAAAGCTGAGTTTGATAAAAAAGCTTCTTTGATGAAATCTAATGTGGACTCTCTTATCAGTAATTGGCAAAACGAATTAAAAACTTACGAAAAAGAAAGAGCATCTTTATCTCCGAAAGAATTAAAACTAAAACAAGAGCTGTTATCTAATAAACAGCAGCAAATTAATGGTTACCAAGAAGCTATCCAGAAAAAAATTCAAGAAGAAGATAAAAAAGTAACCCAAACCGTAATCAATGATATAAACGATTATATTAAAGAATACGGAAAAGATCACAACTACAAAATCATATTCGGCGCAAGCGGTGGTGGAAACATCATGTATGCCGACGACTCAACGGACTTAACTGAAGAAGTATTAAAAGGTCTTAATGCTGAGTATGACAAAAAATAAACTTTTACTATTTTTTTTATTACTAATAATTTCCTCTTGCTGCAAAAAATTTGATACGCAAGAGGAAATGAATAGTTATATACAAGATGAAGATAACGGCTATATCTATAAAAAAACTATAGCCGATGTTGACTATGTTTTACAGTACAGACCAACTGATTTATTAGTAAAACAAGAATTAGGTGACAAACCTAATCCTGCTCAAATAGAGAAATTCAGAGAACAATACAACAAATACATGTATTTCAACCTCTCTATGTCAAAAAACGATCAGGAGCTATTAAATGGGGTCGCTCAAGATAAAGCCAAATTCGGACAAATGGTAAATGAATTAGCTTTTGGAATGGAAGAAAAACTGCATGTTTATACTCCAACAAAAGACACTCTTGCCCTAGCCGACTTCATTTATCCGAGAATGTACGGAATGAGCAATTCCACTTCAATTATGATTGTTTATCCTCGTGATGAAAAATACCTGAAACAAGAATACCTAAATTTTGTAATCGAAGATTTAGGTCTTGAAACAGGAGATGTTAAATTCAAAATAAACACCAAAGCCTTAATAAACGAACCTCAATTAGTATTTTAATACCACTACCATGACCAAATTCCAAAAACGCCATCGTATTATTGCTACTTTTTTCTTGTTGATCTTCTTTCCAACAATATTACCTAATAATCTGTTTGCTTCTAATAATGGGCCAGTTGCGCCAGAAGCAACTAGTTTTGAGCCCATAGATGCAACAGATATGGTCAACCTAAATACAGGAGACATGTCCTATGTATTACCTTTACTAAATGTACCAAGCCCTGAAGGAGGCTACCCGCTTTCATTATCAAACCATGCAGGTATAGCTATGGATCAAGAAGCATCTTGGGTTGGCCTTGGATGGAGCCTTAATCCTGGAGCAATAAATAGATCTGTAAAAGGTGTTCCGGACGATTGGGATCAAACAAGAACAACCGAATTATTATATGATCAGGGACAAACTTTAAATTATTACAATTTATCAATTGGCGGAATGTTACCTAACGGTTTAACCATAGGAATGAGTACAGCTTGGGGAGCACATAAAGCTTGGGGAGGGATAATTGGATACGGAGGAGGATTTGGACTGAAATTAGATCTTGGTTCTGAAGATGCAGGAATAACTGCGTCGCTTGCTGGAGCAAGATATAGAATGGGGCAAAATACAGGTCAAAGCGTTGGATTAAGTTTGAAAAATGTAGATTTAAATTATGACTCTGAAACAAAAGCTTTAAGCTGGCAAGCATCATTAAAATTATCTAGTGCTTTAGGTATCTCATTAAGCTCTAATGGAAACAATACCATAACACTTTACAATTCAAGTATTAGTTCTTCAAGCAAAACAAATACCATTGGTGACTACTATCAAAATGTATCAACAAATGGATTTAATATTAACGCACTAGGTTTCTTCTGGGTTCAATACCAAAAAACACAAGTCTCTTATTCTCTTTTTAAACTAACCAACAGTTACAGTTCTGGAATTCTAAACCTCTTCGATTCAAAAAAAGAATCCCAATACAAACAGGACAAAAATTCTTCTATGGATGTTAGAAGCCATAATATCATAGATAAAAATCGCCCATCTAGCACTGGTTTGTTTACTCAAGCAGAAATAATATTACCTAACTATGATAATTATTCTGCAACAGCTCAAGGAATGTCAGGCACATTTTCGCCTCGAATTTATGATGAAGTTATGTTATATGGAAGAGGAGATGAATCAAATGATCTTACAACATATCTCACATATCCAACAAACACTAATGATAGTAATTATAAGCTAAACAATAAATTATTCTTCTATTTTGACAATGTAAATTCTTCTTTTTTAAGAACGCAAACTGGAGATTTCAAATCATTAGACACTACATTTAATTTAGACAACAATACAGTCGATTCTAATGGGTCAAATTATATGGGGAGGTTTGTAAATAATATCGTTACAGACACTGACAATACTTTTAGCTCTAATTTTAATAAAGATGGACAATTAACTAAGGTTGGTAACAGAAAAAGAGATGGTCAATATATTGAAGCTTTTACTAATAAGCAAATTGTAGATGGAAATACAGGACAGACCCCTTTTTTAGAATCCGCAGATTTTGATAGACAATATTACAAGAATATTGCCGAAAATGGAATTGGAGCTTACAGAATTACCGCTTTAGATGGTAAAGTATATCATTATTCACTGCCTGTATACAGTTTTGAGGAAGTTTATAAAAATTACTCCAATATCAATAATGAAAATGACAAATTTTTAGAAACAATCAAAACAAAACCATATGCAACGCATTGGCTATTAACTGCCATTACAGGCCCTGATTATGTAGATATCAATAATAATAATATTATTGACAAGGATGACTATGGGTATTATGTTCAATTTGAATACGGAAAATGGTCTGACGGATACGGATGGAGGTCTCCGAAAGTAGGAGGAAAAACATACAACGAGAAGAATCTCTATTTCTGGGGACGAAAACAAATTTATTATTTAGACAAAATTAAAACACGTACCCATACAGCTTTATTTGTTAAATCAATCAGAAATGATGACAAAAGTACATCTATACAATACAGAAATGGGCAATACCAATCTGGTGCAATGCCAATAAATCTAACACAAAATTTTCAAGATCGGATAGCAAGACCTATAGAACAAGGATATTATTATGTACCGGTATCAAGTGGATCTAACACATACCAGTATTTAAACTTTAATTATGATTATGATTACAAACACAGAACCTATAAATATGTGGATCTGCCCGAAAATTTAAGTTTAAAACTTGACAAAATAATACTTTTAAAAAATAGCGATGCTATAAATGTAAATAAAAATCTAGGAATCGGTACAAATAGAAAAAAAGGTTACGTCTATTTTGATTTTGGCTTTTTTGGCGCATACGATGTATGTCGCAAAAACCCATATGATGTGAAAATTGCTGACATAAATACTGATCAAACCGTTCTTGACGCGGAAGACATACGTGTTTTTAACCAGTCTCAAGGTTATGACATTCAAACAAAAGCCGTTAAAGTAATCAACTTTAATTACGATTATAGTCTTGGAAGTAATTTACCAAATGCCAGTAATGGCAGACTTGCTTTAAGAAGTCTTGAATTTAACGGTAAAAGTAATACTAAAACTATGCCTCCATATAAATTTAATTATTCCAAAAGCTCTGTACCATATAATTTTACTAATTCAGATAACTGGGGATATATTAAAGATAATCCAGATGCCTGGAGTTTGAATGAAATTATAACACCTAATGGAGGAAAAATAAAAATTGATTATGAGCCAGATTCCTTCTCAAGAGAAGCCGCTTTTAATTCAAATGCAATTACAAGATCAGCTGAATCTTTTTATAGGGTTCCTGAGCCGCGCTATAATATACCTATAAAATATTCGATACAAAATAACATTCTAACAATAAATTCAGATTTTAAATATCCATCTGATAATCTAAATGATATATTCAGTATAAATCAGGAAATTAATTTAAGCTTCCAGTTTAAAAACCCAAGTTCTCCGAGTTCTAACTCTCCTGACAATAAAGAATTTTTAAATAGTTACACAATAATTGGTATTAATAATACTAATAAAACATTAACTCTAAAACCAAACGATAGAACTGATATTGATCTTCAAAAAAGATTTTTTGAAGGACCTTACTGCTCTATTGTAAGTGGAGATGGAGGATTTACATCTTATGTATATAGTTATTCTCAGGCAAATGCCCTAGAATACGCATACAGCTTCAGGGTTATTGCCAACTATAATGCACTTATAGGCCAATATGGAAGAAATGGTAAAAATGGTGGAGGGCTTAGAGTTAAAAGAATTACTACATCCGATTTTAATAATGGCAATACATTATTTACTGATTATGATTATAGAAATCCTTACACAACCAATATCTCAGGGGTTACTTCTTTTGAACCCTCAGACAATCCTCAGGTAGCTGATAAAATTCAGGCTGTTGAAGAAATTCCATCACCGAACGTACAATATGAATATGTAACTGCGACCATTAAAAATAATTCTGAAGCCTTAGCCAGCTCTCTTTTTAATTTCAGAGTAATGGATGATATTATAATGAGCGATCCAAAACAGGGAGAATATGATTACAAGTTCGGAGATCAATTTTATATGAAATTTTATGGAGGCAGCAGAAGACAATTAAATTCCAATCATCGTCAAGTATCTACTTCTAAAATTACACTGTACGACAACTTTTCATCATTGGGACAGCTTTTAAGTGTAAAACATTTTAATTCTAAGCAACAATTAATAAGTCAGACCATCAATAAATATAAAAAGTTCCAATATGATGATAGAGAAAATGGTATTTCTCAAGAAAGCTATAAATATGCTATACAAGAGTACACTAATAGAAATGTAATAAATGTAAAAGATTATAGATATACTTTCAATTCTATAGGAAAAGTTACCTTCCCTTCCAGATTAGAAAGTACTACCACAACTAAAAACGGATGGTCTAATACAAACTATTATGAGAATTACGATTTTTTAACTGGTCAGGCTAACGAAGTACGAAACATAAATAGCGATGGTGAAATAACTAAAACTAAAATTGTACCTGCATATTTAAAATATGGAGGCATGGGGTCAAAAGTTGATAATCCTAGTATAAACAAAAATATGTTATCTCAAGTAGCTGTAAATTATTCTTACATGTATGATAAAAACGGTGGTGCAAGTAAGCCTTGGAAAGAAACTGGTGTTGGCATTACAACATGGAATAATATATGGTCATATAAAAATATGGCAGGCGCAACAGAATCTCCTACTTTATTAAATGAAAAAATTTGGAGAAAGCATAAATCCTATATCTGGAACGGCAACAAAGATAGCAATGGCATCTTTATAGGTTATATAAGTGGCAACAATTATGACACTGATGATGATTTTAAATGGAATCCTTCCGCAGGGGAAACACAATCTACTAGATGGAAGCAAATTTCAGAAATAACCTTATATGATCATTTTTCGGCTCCACTTGAAACAAAAGATATTAATGGTAATTATGCTTCAACTAAAATGGGAGATAATAACACCAAAATAACTGCTGTTGGAAATGCTGGGTATAATGAAATGTTCTTTGCAGGCGGTGAGAGCTCATTAATGGCAGGATTTGCCAATTTTATAGAACCCGAGGTAATAATGAATAATGCTTCTTTAAACGCTACTTATTCCCATACAGGCAAAAAATCGATAGCTGTCACATCAAGTTCTCAATTTGGAGTAGCAATGAAAAGCGGTCAGCACAGGGCTGGCAGATATAGAGTGTCCGTATGGGCTGAAAAAGCAAACGCTTCAAAAGCCAGGATAAATAATAATGGAACCGTAATAGATTTTTCAGAATCATATTCCGCAGGGAATTGGGTGCTAAAAGTTGGCTATGTTACTGCAACTTCAGGAGTATATAGCATTTATTTAACATCCTCTGACACTTCTATAGTATATTTTGATGACCTAATGATTCGTCCAATTTCATCTTCAATAAATGGATATGTCTATAATGAATGGGATGAATTAAGTTATATTATTGGGAACAATGGTTTAGCAACAAGATTTGAGTATGATGCTGGAGGAAGACTAATAAAAACTTACTCTGAAGTACTGGATGATACAGCAAATCAAGTAACAGGAGGTTTTAAACTATTAAAAACAAACACATATAATAATAGATATTTAAATTAATCAAGTTATGAAAAGATACATATGCATAATACTGTACATAATAGGTTTTTATTTAAATTTTACTATTGCCTATTCTCAAGAATCGAATAGCAAATCAGCTGCCACACAAAGAATCATAGAACCAGAACCAGGAAATTGTGAAGAATATCAAAAATATCAATGGTTTTATGACAATGATGGTGATGGAGCTGGAGATCCAAATTATTCACAAATGGCATGTACAAAACCTTCTGGAAAATGGGTCAGCAATAGCTACGATTGCAATGATAATAATTCAGAGATAACATACTACACTTGGTATTATGATGGAGATCGCGATGGCTATGGGGTAAACAACGTAACAAGATCAGATTGTACACAGCCGGAGGGCTTTGTTGACAATAACCTAGATTGCAACGACAATAATAAGGACATTCACCCTTATACAAAGTGGTATGTAGATAATAACGGAGATGGAATTGGATCAGATCTAGACGGTTCGCCAATTATGAGCTGTATCAAACCTGGAGAAAATTATCTTAATCAAGGAAGCGACAACACTGCTCATTGGATTCATCAGATTACTTATGATGTAAAAGGAAATACAACGGGAACTTCCAGAACTTTCTTTGATGATTTAGGAAAATCTGATGTAAGCTTATCCAAAGATTATGTAACAAATAAAATATGGGGTACAGAAACAACGTATGATGATTTTGGAAGAGCAGACAAAACTTCTTTTATTGCTCCTTCCCCATTGAATACTTTTGGAAAAACTAATTTTTTGAAAAGCAGTAGTGAAGCAGCTTCATCTTCTTCTCCACCTACTCTGTCATTAAACAATATTACATCAGGTGGTACTTATAAAGCTTCACAGTCAATCATTGTTACAGGAACAGTAAGTTCCGGCTTAAATGCAAGTTTGACAGCACCCACTATAACATTAACCAACAATTTTATTATTACTGCCACTGCAGGAAGTAGTTTTGTCGTTACTGCAGCAAATCTGCCTGACAATTCTGCAAATGCAAGTTTGGCAAATTATTACAGTGACAATAATACAGATGAGCTGTATCAGGCTACAGCAACACATCCTTTCGCTCAAACGAATTACGATTCCTTAAACCCTGGCAACGTAATAAATGTTGTAGGTGGAAATAAAATCAATGGAGAATGGAAGACAGGATATGCTTACACTGTTCCTGCCGCTCAAGAAATGTATTATGTATATGGCTCTGATTATTATGACGGACCCATTTCTGGCGGAAGGGAAGAAGTAATTACAAAGTTTTATAAATCAGTAAGCGTAGATGCAAATGGAAATGAAAATGTAGCTTTTACAGATGGAGAAGGAAAATTATTAGCTTCTGCCCGATCTGGCGGTTCAACAACTTATCCAGTAGTTTCACTTATTGGCACGCAAGGTTTTGTAGATGTGCACATTCCTGCAGGGATCACATCTGGAATTTCATTGATCGGAGGTGCTGGTTTATATAAAATATACGATTTAAAAACAGGATTACTTACATCTGGCGTAACGGGCGGAAACGCCTATAGAATTGAAGCAATTACGCCTCCAGCATTAGATCCTAAAACATACATTTCTGGCGGACAGCCTACATATGACTCTGGAGCATTGGGAATAACTTATAATGTAAATTATTATGATTATGCTGTAAATGTTTATAATAAAACGGGACAGCTAGTAAAATCGATACAACCTAATGGCTATACAGCCAACACAACTGTAGTCGCTAGCCCAAGCCACATGACTTCTACAAATTTTGTATCAACTTATGAGTATAATTCATTAGGACAATTAATAAAAGTCTCAAGTCCAGATGAAGGGATTAGTAAATTTGCATACAGGAAAGATGGACAGATTCGTTATTCACAAAGTGCGCTTCAAGCTGACACTAAAGTTTCTTATACCGATTATGATGAATTAGGGAGACCAAAAGAAAGTGGTGTTGTTACAGGTAACAATGGAATTTGGGCTAACGCCTCAGCAAATCCAGATGCTGATCTAACTGGATCTCGTTCTGAACAAGTTTTTACCATTTATGATTATCCTGAAAACAATGCAACATCTGTATCTATGCCTGCTAATTTAACTTTATCTGGAGTTTTAGCAACCGCAGGAATTAGCAGTACCAATTATACTCAAAATAATTTATCTGGAAATGTTGCTGTTACTTATACTAAACCTGGAACAACCATTTCGGCTATTACCTGGTATAGTTATGATTTGTATGGAAGAGCAGAATGGATCGTACAGTACAATGAAGGAATTGGAGCCAAAACTATTCACTACGAATATGACCATAAAGGCAATGCAAAAAAAGTTTTATTTCAAAAAGACAATGCTGCTGAATTATTTGTACACAGATATACCCATGACGCAAATAGTGTATTAACTAAAGTAGAAACTTCAACAAATAATGCGACCTTTACAACTCATGCAGACTACAGCTATTATAAAACTGGTGAATTAAAAAGAGTGAATATTGCGCAGGGAGCACAAGGCTTAGATTATGTATACACACTGGGAGGACAATTAAAAAGCATTAATCATCCAAGTTTAGAAGCTTCAAAAGATCCTGGAGGAGATGGCAATGATGTATTTGGTTTAACACTTGATTATTACAATGGGGATTACTTAAGAACTGGACGAAATATAACTTCTTCTCCAACCGCAGGATCTGATTACAATGGAAACATCAAAGCTGCTCGTTGGGCCAATAAAGGCATTTCTGGAGATTACAATGGAAGCAGTGCTAACCAAAAGGGCTATTTATATAACTATAATCGCAACAATTGGTTAACGGGGGCTACCTTTGGAAATACAAATTCAAGCAATGCTGTTATTAGTCCTATTGCTAGTTTAGCAGAAGGAAACCTTACTTACGATCCTAACGGAAACATTCAAAGTTTGCAAAGAACCAATGAATTAGGAACTATTGTAGACAAGCTGACCTACAACTATACTAATACAGGAAAAAACCAACTAAACAGTATCAACGAAAGTGCAGCCGTAACAACGGATATTAATGATATAGAAAATCAATCTCCCGGAAATTATGTTTATGATGCTGCTGGTCAGTTAATACAAAATGTTTCCGAAAATTTGTATTACTTTTACAACACTCAAGGACTAGTAACCGAAGTAAAAAAAGGGGCTAATACCTTAGTGAAGTTCTTTTATAATGAAAGAGGTCAACGTGTAAAAAAAGAAAGTTATAATAGCAGTAACTCCTCTTTACAAAGTACCACTTTCTATCAGTTAGATTTATCTGGAAATACTTTGGCCGTATATAATTTACCTAGCGGCGGAAGCATAACACAAATAGAATTATCTATATATGGCTTAGACCGTTTAGGTATTTATAAAAAATCAAGTGGAATTGCCAGCTATGAGATTAAAGACCATCTTGGTAACGTAAGAGCGATTATAGAAAAAGAAAACGGCAGTCCTGCTATTAAATCTTTTGCTGACTATTATCCTTTCGGAGAACAATTACCATCTCGTAATGCATTAAGCAATTATCGTTATGCTTTTCAAGGACAAGAACTTGATCAGGAAACAGGGATGGAAGCTTTTCAGCTGCGTCTTTGGGATGGCAGAATTGGGAGATGGCTTTCGCCTGATCCTATGGGCCAATACACAAGTCCCTACCTAGGGATGGGGAATAATCCTGTTAGCAGAATTGATCCTGATGGAGGTTTTGACATAGAACCAACAACTCCAGGTATAAGACATAGTGCTCAACCCGAAGGAGATTATTATTGGAATGACGTTACAAGCGCTTATGAATTTGAAGCTAAAAATGTAGGTTTTTCACAAAACCCAATATCTTGTATGCCGATGAGTGTTAACCATAATGATGCTTTTAGTTCTTTTTCAAGCGCTTTTGGTTTTTTTTCAAACACTTTTTATGATCCATATCCAAATTCTAAATGGGATTGGTTTAAAAATAGGCAAAGTGGTTATCTCTTCTTTGGAGGTGACGACGCTAGGGGCCAAGAGTATGGAGACTCTAAAGGCGGGTATGGCGAAATATATGGCACTATTGACAATAATTGGGCCGTACCAAGTAGTGCTGGAGTTGGGCCAAAATTAAAATTATGGCAAAAAAGATTTGGTGGATTTCCACAAAAATCCACGGTAAAAAATTGGATCAAAATAACAAAAGAAATCAAAGATTATAACTCAGGTGCAAAAAATTTAATAAAAGTTGGTAAAATTGCAATAGATTCTTATGACGCAATAAACGTTATGGATAGTTCAGTCCAAGTTCACGGCATCTCTGGTAATACTCATTGGTATATAAACGCTAGTGGACCAAGTGCAGCTAAAAGTATTCGTCAAGGTTTAACAAATGAGGGATACAAAATTGAATAACAACAAAATTATAATAAATGAAAAAAATAATAATAATCTTCTTACTACTACCTATTCTAATTATATCATGTAAAGAAAATGTAATTAAGGAATATAAAAATGGAGTTCTTTACAAATTATACACCCTTGACGATAATGATGAATATAATGGTGTATATAAGGAATTTTACAATAACGGAAATGTTAAAGTAATTCATAATTTTCAAAATGGTGTCTTAATTGATTCTTCAACAAGTTATAATACGGATTCAAGCCTTTTAGACATTAGATTTTATAATAAAAAAGATACTGTTTTTTGTAAAACATTTAAAAATAATACTTTAGAGAGTTCTGGAGAAGCATTCAAAACTAGAAAAATTGGTTATTGGAATTACTACAATGAAGATGGGCGAATTATTAAGAAACAGCAATTTATAAATCTTTGCGGTAAGCATTATGTTAATCAAAGCTGGGAGTATGATAAAAACAATAGTATAATAAAAAACAAGGGGAATTATTATAAAGTAATTTTAGAAAAAAAAGAATATTCGGTTGGTGAAAAAATAGACATTAAAATTATATACACCCCCTTATTGGGAACGAAATCAAAAAATTTAATTTGCACAAGTACAAAAATTAGTGATGATTTTTGTAATATTAAAGATGTAAAACTTGATTACTGGCATTCTGATAATAGAGAAATAACGATAAAATTAATTTTTAGCACGAAAGGAAATAAAAATTTGAGAGGTTATATTCAAGAGTATTTATATAAAGAAGAAAGACCTATTAATGATAAATATCTATATCGTGAAGTTTATTTTGACATATTCCTCCATATAAGATAATGCAAACGACAAAAACATATTTATTCATTAAGATACAGCAAAACAATCAATACTTCCAATAGCGCGGATTTCTAATCCCTGCCCGTAACAATAAGACACAATACAAATTATTAAATCCAAAAATCTTTCGCCTTATACTTATTTTTTAAATGCTTAACTGTTGCGCTTACTCAACTTTGTGGCACAGATTACAAATTTGCGCTAACGGATAACGGAAAATAAGGCTACTATAACAAATAAATTTACAGGAAAGATTGATACGCTGATTGCTTTTCAAAATAAAAACCCTTTAGTAAGATTTTATAAAACTGACGAAAAAATAATGTTGGATAGTTTGAATGTTTCTGATAAAAACTTTGTAACATTTAATTTGGGAGTAGATATAGATATGGATAAAGATAAATTTTTAAGCAAATTTAAGGCTAACAAAAAAGACTCTTTTTCTGACACTCTTTCAATCATCGATGACGAAGGAAATAGCTCAGTTGAACTTTCATTTACGAATAAAAAATTAAAAAAAATAGCAGGATTCTGCATTACAGCCCAAGGAATCATTCTTATTAATCAATCTTTTCAACTATTTATGCAGATAAATGAAAGCAAAAAGCATCCATACATCTGCACCTTTGTAGGAGCCGAAAATCCGAGTAATTACTTATTCCCCGGATTATATATCTTTTTAGTTGGTACTATTCTAATATTTAGTATTCCAGTATTATTAAAAACACTAATTAATCTAAACACAATAATACCATCTTATTTTCTTTTTTATTTCGTGCTATTTTCAATACTGAATTTTCAAATTAATATTTCTTTAGATTTCGTAAATAAAATATTCATTTGTTTAGGCATGTATTTCTCTACTATTTATATGTCAAAAACGAACAACTTTGATTGGAAAAGTCAAATCAAGAACAGTTATCTATTCTCCGTTTTTATAGGTATTTTATTAGCCGTAGCTCAATTAGTCTGGATTTCATATTATTAAAAAAATAATCCACAAATTTGTCACTTTGAAACTTCTAAAAAATTACTTCCACTTCAACGTTTCCATCAACCTCTGCATATCATTTTTAACATAACTCGCGGCAGGCATAATCGAGTCAAAGTTAGGCTTTGCGTAAAAATACATTGAACCAATTAAAAAATGTTTTGTACTGTCGGTAACGTAAAACTGAGAATTTGTCGCTGCGTTTCCGTCTACTTGATAAAACATTCCGTAAACCTTTTTCTGCGGATTTAGATATGGCTGTTCTAAAATATCATCGGCTTTAATAACGTGCTCGTAAGTCAGTTTTTGAGCGTCGCGTAGTAATTTGTCAATATTGCCATTTACGGGCTTATACGTCAAATAAATGGTCGCTTTCATCTTTGGATACGTAATTGCAAAACCGCATTCTTTCTCGCCTTTTATAATTGCATCTTCATTCATCTGAAAAGCAAACGGACAATTGTTTTCAAAGTTCACATATTTTGCTTCTGGATAATCCAATCGCAGGTAACTCGCTGGTTTAGGCAAAACATCATTTTTACAGCTTATAACAGTTAGCGCAAGCAAAATTGCCGTTATTGAAAGTATTTTATTTAACATTTTAATTTATTGTAACTTTTATTTGTTTTACACGCTTTTTATCTACTGTTTCTACGGTGAAAATACAGTTTTCAAAAGGCACTTTTTGATCTTTTTTCGGAAAATTTCCTAAAATCTCTAGAATAAATCCCGCCAAAGTTTCTGCTTCTCCTTTGTGAGACTCAAAAACATCTTCGTCAACATCGACTATTCTGTAGAAATCTTTCAGGTTTATTTTTCCTTCAAAAAGAAAATTGTTTTCATCAATCTGCGAGAAGTTTAGATTTTCATCGTCAAACTCGTCGCTAATATCCCCAACTATTTCTTCGATAACATCTTCTAGAGAAACCAAACCAGATGTTCCTCCATATTCATCAACCACAATCGCCAAATGGCTTTTCAAACTCTGAAAATCTTTTAAAAGATTATCCAATTTTTTATTCTCAGGAACAAAGAAAGCTTCTCTAATTAAAGATGCCCAATCAAATTCTTCTTTATCAATATGAGGCAGCAAATCTTTTACGAAAAGCACGCCTTCAATCTGATCGATATTATCGCGATAAACTGGAATTCTAGAAAAACCTGTTTCAATTATTTTAGGATAAATCTCTGCAAATGTTTCGGATATTTCCAATGCAAAAATATCAATTCTCGGACTCATTACCTGCTTTGTATCCGTATTTCCAAAAGAAACAATTCCTTCCAGAATCTTCTGTTCTTCTGTTGAAGTTCCTTCAGAATCGGTTAATTCCAAAGCCTGAGAAAGCTGATTGATGGAAAAATTATTTTTTTGTTTGCCCAATTTATGCTGCAAATATAAAGTAACAGCGCGCATTGGCAAACTTATAGGAGAAAGCACTTTATCTAGAAAAGCCAGCGGATAAGCAACTCGCTTAGCAAAACGAATACTATTTCTGCTTGCATAAACTTTTGGAAGCACTTCGCTAAATAATAAAATTAGAAAAGTAACTACGATTACTTCAAGTGTGAATTTAAATGCTGGCGAACTTACATTGACAAAAATATTTTGTCCCATATAAGCAAATAGGATTACTACGCCAATATTAAAAAAATTGTTTGCAACCAGTAATGTTGCCAAAAGCTTTTTAGGCTTGTCCAGTAAATTTGAAATAATTTTTCCTCTTGCAGGATTATCGTTTAAAGAATCATCAATATCTTGCTGAGATAAAGAAAAAAGAGCAACTTCAGCACCAGAAACAATGGCTGAAAGAAATAACAAAATAAAAATTCCGACGAAACCAATAATTAAATTAGCGTCAAAATTTGTAGAAAAAAGTAAACTGGGCTCTGGGTCCAAACTGTATAAAATTAGTTAAACGTCACTTAGAAGGGCAAATCATTTATTGGCAGTCCTTCAGGAGCATCAAAGTTAGCATTTTTTGCCGACTCTGTATCCTGGTTTTGTTTCGTGTAAGCAGTTTCTTTTTTTGTTGTCAGGAAAGTAAACTCCGTAACCTGAATTTCTGTTGTATATTTTGTCGTTCCGTCTTCTGTCTGCCACTGACGAGATTTTATTCTTCCTTCCACATAAATTTTATCTCCTTTAGAAAGATATTTTTCGCAAATCTCTGCCGCTTTATTACGCACAACCAAATTATGCCATTCTGTAGAAGTTATCTTTTCATTGGTCGTTTTATTGATATACACTTCATTTGTAGCCAGCTGAAAACGTCCGATGCAGTTTCCTCCATCAAAATAATGCATCTTTACATCATCGCCTAAATGGCCAATAAGCATCACTTTATTTAATGTTCCGTTCATAGTTTTGGTGGTATTTCTCCCAAAGATACATTTTTTTAGCAATTTATTTCTTGCTTTTCTATAAAATTATATATGACAATTGGAAAAGGAAAAGTTTTTAATTTTTGAGAATCCACTCCGTTTTCAATTTCTTCTTTTATCTTAATTTTCCAAAATTGTATATGCAAATGCTGATGCGAAAGTTTATGTATAAGAGTCGATTCGCTATAATCTTCTATACTTATAATAGTATACTCTGGAAAAATTTTATTCTTGATCGTTTTAGAAACCACGTCAAAATCAATTATTGACGGAGTTTCCAAAAGCGGAAACTCATATAGATTATGCCAGATTCCTTTTTGAGTTCTTTTCTGGATTAATGTATTTCCTAAAGCATCTTCTAAAATGAGATAATTAAAGAAGCGATTGGTGACTTTTACTTTTTTCGACTTAACAGGAAGCGCATTAACTTTTCCTTTTTGTAATGCAGCACAGCTTTCGTTAAAAACACAAACCGAACAGTTTGGACTTTTAGGCACACACTGCAGCGCACCAAACTCCATTATGGCCTGATTAAAAATAGCCGGACTATCTATAGGCATTAACTCGTTTGCCAAAGCCGCAAACTCTTTTTTGGTTGCTGGAAGTGCAATATCCGATTCAATATCAAAATAACGAGCCAGAACCCGAAACACGTTTCCGTCTACAACAGGAACTGATTCATTATAAGAAAAAGAAGCAATTGCGGCGGCTGTATATTCTCCTACTCCTTTTAGTTTTAAAAGTTCTTTATAAGAATCAGGAAAAATGCCATTTAAGTCATTACTTATATATTGAGCCGTTTTATGAAGATTTCTAGCTCGAGAATAATACCCTAAACCTTGCCAAAGTTTCAAAACTTTCTCTTCTGAGGCATCTGCCAAATCTTTTACAGTAGGAAATTCCTTCGTAAATAAAAAAAAATATGGCATTCCTTGAGCAACTCGCGTTTGCTGAAGCATAATTTCTGAGAGCCAAATTTGGTACGGATCGACCGTTTTTCGCCACGGTAAATCACGCTTGTTTTGTAAATACCATTTTATCAATATGTTAGAAAAATCCATTCGAAAATACTTAGATTGCAAAAGTAAATGTTTATGTAATTAAAATTTAACGATTTAGCTTGATTAATTATTTTTTTAATTCCTATATTTGCAAACTCAAAAAAATAGTACACCATTTATAAAATAAAATAGGAAAGAAAATGACGAAAGCAGATATCGTAGCGAAGATTTCAGAGAAGCTAGGTCTTGAAAAAGGAGACGTTCAAGCAACAGTAGAAACTTTTATGGAAGAAGTTAAAACTTCTTTAGAGACTGGAGACAATGTATACCTAAGAGGTTTCGGTAGTTTTATCGTTAAAACTAGAGCTGAAAAAACTGGAAGAAACATTTCTAAAAACACTACTATTAAAATTCCAGCACACAACATTCCTGCGTTTAAACCTGCAAAAGTTTTTGTAGAAGGAGTTAAAACTAACAACGAAGCAAAATAATATTAATTAACATAAAATCTGACACGATATGCCAAGTGGTAAAAAAAGAAAGAGACATAAGGTAGCGACTCACAAACGTAAAAAAAGAGCGAGAGCTAACCGCCACAAAAAGAAAAAGTAGTTTTAAACTACTTTTTTCTTTTTAAAAGTTCATTGAAATTGAAAATTAGTATTCAGTCATCAGTATTTAGTGTTCAGTCCACTGATTACTTACCACTGCAAACTGCCAGCTAGTTTTCGCCGGGTATAATACCTGTTTAAAATATTGTTTAATCCATCTGTAGATAAGATTTTAGATTTTAGATTTCAGATTTTAGATTTTTTTCTAAGTCTATATTCTTTTCTCTTTAGTTCTATTTTCTGAAAAAACAGATAAAAATTTACAGTGTGAATAAAGAATTAATCATTAGATCTAGTTCTGAAGCCGTAGATTTTGCCTTATTAAAAGATGGAAAACTAATTGAATTACACAAAGAAGAAGAGAAAAGCAATTTTCAGGTTGGTGATATTTTTATTGCCAAAATCAGAAAACCAGTTGCTGGACTTAATGCTGCTTTTGTAAATGTGGGTTTCGAAAAAGATGCCTTTTTACATTATCACGATTTGGGTCCAAACTTAGCTTCCCAACTGAAATTCATAAAACTTGTAAGCGCAGGTAAATTAAAAGATTTCTCCCTAAAAACCTTTCAGTTTGAAAAAGAGATTGACAAAGATGGCATCATTACTGATATTTTAAGTGCCAATCAATCTGTTTTAGTTCAAGTAGTTAAAGAACCTATATCAACCAAAGGACCAAGAATAAGTGCTGAGCTTTCTCTTGCCGGAAGATTTATTGTTCTAGTTCCTTTTTCTGATCGCGTTTCTATTTCTCAAAAAATAGAAGACAAAAAAGAAAAGGATCGTCTAAAAAAACTTGTTCTATCGATCAAACCTAAAGGATTTGGTGTTATTGTTCGTACAGTAGCAGAAGGCAAAAACGTAGCCGAATTAGAAAAAGATTTGCAGAACCTGCTTAGCAGATGGTCTGCAATGTGTAAAAAATTACCAACTGCTCATCATCCGTCAAAAGTATTAGGAGAGCTTAACAGAGCTTCTTCAATATTAAGAGATGTATTCAATGATACCTTTAGCGGTATCCAAATAGATGATGAAGAGTTGTACCATCAAACGAAGGAATATCTGCAAGAAATTGCCCCTTCAAAACAATCGATTGTTAAGTTTTATCAATCAAATGACACTCCGATTTTTGAGAAATACAATATAGAGAGACAAATCAAAACTTCTTTTGGCCGAACTGTTTCCATGAGTAAAGGTGCTTATCTTATTATAGAACACACTGAAGCTCTTCACGTTATAGACGTAAACAGCGGAAACCGTTCTAACAAAGCGACCAACCAAGAAGATACTGCCATGGAAGTAAATATGATTGCCGCTGCAGAAATCGCAAGACAACTACGTCTGCGTGATATGGGCGGAATAATCGTAGTTGATTTTATCGATATGTCTAATCCTGAAAATAGGAAAGTTTTGTTCGACTTCTTGCGAGAAGAAATGAGCGACGATAAAGCAAAACATAAAATATTACCGCCAAGTAAATTTGGACTTGTCCAGATTACTAGACAGCGAGTAAGACCAGAAGTTAACATTAAAACTAGAGAAGAAGATCCAAATAAAGTGAATGGTGAAATTGAAGCACCAATACTAATAATTGACAAGATCACCTCTGATTTAGAAAGACTTTTAAAAACCCACAATAAAGTTGTGCTTAACACACATCCGTTTGTGGCTGCATACCTCAGCAAAGGTTTTCCATCATTACGTTCAAAATGGTTTTTTGAACATAAGAAATGGGTGAAAATCATACCTCGTGACGCTTACACGTACTTAGAATATCATTTCTACGATAATAAAGGAAATGTTATTTCAGAATAAAATCAAAACCGCTTTTCGAAAGATTGGCGGTTTTTTTGTGCCTTTTCCATTCTTAAATTAAATATTTTTCTTACTTTTATCAAATTACATTATCCTATTTTTTATCTGCAATGCCATTTATTTATCCTCTTAATTTTCATTACAAAATAACTTCTTTCTACATTTTAACTGCATTTTTATGTTCATTTAAAATTACTGCTCAAAATGACACGCTGTATTTTAATCAGAAATGGAAAAATACAAGTAAGGATTCTGCTGTATTTTACAGAATCAAACCTTTTAAAGTAAAAACAAAAGATGCTATAGGTTATAAAATAAAAAACACCGATTCACTTTTCGTAATTAAGGATTACTATATAAACAATAATAAATTACAATTTGAAGGTTATTCAATAGATTATGAAGCAAAATATCTGGTTGGTAAAGCAGAATGGTTTACTGAAATTGGAAATTCTGATTCAAGAAATTTCAATTACAAAGAAAATAACAATACTACGAAGTTTAAAATTCCTGAATTTCTTATTTTTTATATAGACTACAAAATAGCCGATAAAAGCTTGCTTACAGGCGGCTTAGAATTTTGTCTTAATTGCAAAAATGAAAATAAACTGCTTTTAGGAATCGGCTATGGAATTACAAACAGTTACAACGGAAATTATTATGGCCTACCCGATCTCCATCTGTTTTATAACAGAGAGTTATTATTCTTCAAAACAGGAAGTTCTCATAAAAATGCTTATGCCTTAGGCGGATTCACCTTTTTTAATGTATTTGATTTGGGATTTGGCTATTCTTTCCCTTACCAAAAAGAAAGCATACCTCATTTTAAAGGTTTTACATCTTCTCTCAGTTTCCGATTTTCAAACAATCAGAAAGTGTATAAAAAATTCAATGTTATGCAATAAACTATTCCCTCACAATTTCAATCTTCCTTCTAATTTCATTTCCAGAAGCATCTACAACCGTAATATAATGCGTTCCTGTTGTTGGCGTAATGGCCAATTCATGAAATGTTTTGGTTGTAGCTTTATAAACATCATCAACGTACCAGAATAGTTCTTTATCTCTTTCAGAATAAGCGACTTTTAAAATTACCGGCTGCACGTTACTGCTGAAGTCTTTCGTTAAATAGATTTTGCTATTTGCTTTAGGATAAATAAAATCCATTGTAGTGGTCTGCGTTCCTTCACAGGCTTCTTTAAATGGCGGTAAAGGCAAATATTCTATATGTTGGCTTTTGTAATACCACGCCATAACTGGAGGCAGTACAAACCAGTTTTTAGTCACTATATTATCAATGTTTTCACAACTGCTATTGACCTGAAATTGTTCTGTTTTATCTAAATGAATCGTTTTATGATAGGGACAAACTTTAGTAGATTTTCCTTTTTTAGTAACCCATTGTTTGATTTTCGGACAATTATCTTTTGCTAGATAACCGCTTAATCGGCAAACCTCAACTTCAGCCAAATCATTGCATGGCGTATCAAACCATCTTTGTCGTGGCAATAAATTAAAAACATCAAATAAAATAGGCGCTGCACTTGTAACTCCTGTTAATGTTGGACGTCCTTCTCCAGTTGCATTTCCAACCCAAATTCCGACTACATATCTTGAATTTGTTCCAATTGCCCAAGCATCACGATTTCCGAAACTGGTTCCTGTTTTCCAAGCTATTTTAAGCGAACTGTCATAAAACTTCCACGCTTCGTCTCCTTCGGGTCTGTTGACTTCTTCCATTGCGTTGTAAGTCAGCCAAATTGAACCTGCTCCCAAAATATTCTTTTGATTGGTTTCTGAACCAAAATCAGGTTTAAAATCATTTTTATAATTGAGTTCGGTAAATTCGTTAGTTCGGTATTGTCCTTTATTTTTATTGAAATAATTGACCGTAGAAGAAAGATTCGCATACGTACGGCATAAATCCCATAAATTACTTTCAGCCCCTCCTAAAATCAGCGATAAACCGTAATGATCGGGTGTTTTATTAATATTCTTTAACTTGAATTTCTGCAATTCTTCATAAAATTTATTCACTCCAAAATCCTGCAACATTAAAACTGCGGGAATGTTTAATGAACGTGATAGTGCACGATGTGCGGGAACAGCTCCGTCAAAAGTCAAATTAAAATTCTGAGGCGTGTAACCAGAAATCTGTGTTGGAATATCGGCAATTAAAGTATTCGGCAATAACTCTCCATCATCAAGCATAGCGCCATATAAAAGCGGTTTTAAGATACTTCCTGTACTTCTTGGCGCATCAATAATATCCACATCTTTCTGGTGATCTGCATCGGCTGGAGCATTTCCAACATAACTCATAACATTTCTGCTCTGAACATCGATAACTAAAATCGCCAGATTATGAACTTCATTCTGTTTGTATTGATTGTAATAATATCTCGCAATTTGATTGACTCTATTTTGTAAAGCATAATCAATTGTGGTTTTTACTCTTGTTCCTTCTTCGTTTTTAGCCACTCTTTGAAGCAAATGTGGAGCAATTTGAGGCAAATCATACGGTTTCTGAGGCAATGGTTCTTCTATGGAAAGTTCGTATGTCTGCTTGTCAATTATGCCTTCCTGATGCAGTTTTAGTAAAAGTCGATTTCTTTTATTTAAAAGTTTAATCTGATTTTTTCCTGGATAAATCAAACTTGGTGCATTCGGTAAAACCGCTAAAACCGCATTTTCTGCCCATGACAATTGATTGGACTGAACGCCAAAATAACGCCAAGAAGCCATTTCGAGCCCGACAACATTTCCTCCAAATGGTGCGTGTGCTGCGTACATTTCGAGGATTTCATTTTTAGAATAACCCAATTCTAATCTTGTCGCGAGAATAATTTCGATAAATTTTTCAAAATAGGTTCTGTTTTTTCCTTTTCGCGAAAGCCTAATAACCTGCTGCGTAAGTGTACTTCCTCCCCTAACGACCTTTCCTGCTTTTCTATTTTGTTTGAAAGCATTTGTCATCGCGCCGGGATTAAATCCGGGATGTTTATAAAAATATTCGTCTTCGAAATAAACAATGCATTTTTTGAACTTATCGGGAACGCTGTCTTGCGCCGGAAAACGCCATTGGCCATCACGGGCAATTTTAGCTCCAAGCAGCTCTCCCTCTTTGCTTTCTATAACGGTTGAATAAGGTTCTTTGAATAAAGTTCGAGGTATCGAAAAATAGTAAATCAGCAAGAGCAGAAATGCAATTGCTGATTTTATCTTATTCTTTTTTATCCAATTGATAATGCGCTGAAAGAACGCTTTTATTTTATTTTTCAATACTTGTTATTTTAACCGCAATCCCGATAGCTATCGGGAGCAAAGATTTACGCAAAGTTCGCAAAGTTTTTTTTCGCCACGAATTCACGAATTTAAATTATAATAATTCGTGAATTCGTGGCTAATAATTTTACTTCACTACCTCGACCCAGAATCCTTTTGTTCTGGCTAAGAATGTATTATCATACATCGCTTCGCATTGCAATCCTGGCAGATAATAGTTCCCTAAATAAGATGCGTTCAACAGAATTCTGAAAACTTTGGTTTCTCTGGCCTTCATTCCGAAATAGAAATTCGTTCTGTCGTCGCGGATATCAATATAATCTGCAATATTGTTTACAGCGTCTCCGTAATCTGTGAAACGGGTATTTACAATTTCGAATCCTGAAGGAAGAATTTGCGATAAAGCTACGTTTTGAACACTTTCTCCTCTTTGGTTTTTAATCGTTACTTCCGCTACAAATTCAGTTCCCTGACTGATTTTCGAAACATTAATTATACTACCCTTTCTGTTTTTGAAAACAATAGAAGCCGTAACATCACTTTGAACCGCATTTTCTTGTCCGATTGGCAATATTCCAGTATTCAAGACGCGAACATAAACCGTATTGGCTTTATTGTTTTTCAGCGTGATACTATTTGAACCAGATGCAACAGAAAGACTGCGATCTGCGACAGATTTACCTGTATTTATCACTTCTCCTTTTCCGTTTTTACTAAACTGGATATTGATTCCTTTTGGACCGTTGCTCACCGCAAATTTCGACATCGCGTACAAGCTGTAAGCCGTTGTCTGCGTACTCATCCATTGATTTGCCGACATTTCTTTGGCTAATTTTGTTGCTGTAACAAAAGCTTTTTGTTTTTGATCTAAAAGCAGCATAGTTTCTAGAGCCATTGCCCTATTTCTTTCGCTTGAACCATAATAGTAATAACTGTAACCGTCTGAACTTCCGTCGATACTCGTTTTCAAGAATAAACTTTGTCCAGCCGATTTCTGACCTGCTAAAACATAAGCCGCAGCCAAACGAAGCATACTTTCGTTCGAAATGCCTTTTGTTTCTCTCAATCTGTTCATTGCTGATAAATCGGCATTTCCAGCTAAAGCTAAAGTGTACAAACGATACGCCTGCGCTAAATCATTTCCGTATTTCGGTTCAAAACGCCATTGTTTGGCTTCTTTCTGCTGATATGAAAGCCATTTAGATTTGAAATTAATTGGCAATACATACCCTTTTTTCTCTGCTTCAATTAAGAAATGTCCAGCATAAGAAGTTCCCCAATCGTCTGCAATTGCATTTCCTTGCCAGTATGGCATTCCACCATTAGACAATTGGAAATTACCTAATCTTGCAATTCCCGCAACAATATTTTTCTGAATCAGATCTTTTCGTTTCGCATCAATATCAGCCACATCAGCTAAATATAATTGAGGAAAAACCGATGAAGTTGTCTGTTCTACACAACCGTGCGGATATTGAATCAAGAATTGTAATCTTCCATTCAAATTCATAGACGGCATTGACGAAACTTCTAATCTTGCTTTGTTACTTCCTGCAATTCCAAATGTTTTCCATGAAATTGTTTTGGTGCTATTTGGCGTTAAAACAACATCGGTAAACGTACTCGTAACTGGATTCGGATTTGTCATATCGATTTCTACGTCATAAACTGATTTCTCACTTCCTGAAGTTGCGATTACCTGAACTTTTGCAATTCCTGTAGCCGAGCCGACAACCAAATTAAAATAAGCCATTTTTTCATCTGGCTGAGCAAAATTCAATCGTTGAACAGCACTTCCCATAACTTTCAATCCGTTGCTGGTTTTTACTTGAATCGAAACATTTTTGATTTTGTTTTCAGTTGCAAAAACTGTTACTGGCAATGTTACTTTTTCTGATGGCGAAATCTTTCTTGGCAACGAAGCCAAAACCATCAACGGACTCTTAACCTGAGTTGCTTTTTCTACACTTCCGTACGCGCTTGTATTCGCATCTCCCGCCACAACCATTGTTCGAACAGAACCAATGTATTTTGGCAATTTTAACTGATGCGATTTTGTTTCGCCTTTTCCTAATTTGAATGGACCGTAATACAGTACCACAGGTTTAAAACGGTTTGCTTTTTTGGCTTTTCCACCGCCCAAATCCTGATCTCCACCAATACTGAAAATCTGATTTATTTTTCCGCCGTAAGCTCCTATCACATCATCGTAAACGTCCCAAGTTTTTACCCCTAAAGCTTCACGAACATAGAAACTGTCCCAAGCATTTGGCGTTTTAAAACGAGTTAAATCTAAAAGCCCTTCATCAACAACTGCAATTGTATAAGTCATTTCTTTACCTGATTTTTCACCCACTTTTACGGTAAAGTTTTGTTCTGGTCGTAAAACATCAGGCATCGAAAGCGTTGGTGCCAGAATCGTATTTTTGTCTACCACTTCAATCGGCACAATTCCGTACATACGAATAGGCGAATCGTTTTTGGTTGAGGCGTGAGGCTGTAATAACGTGATATTAAAATATACATTTGGCGCCATTGCTCCCGTGATCGGAACTTCTACTTTTGTTTCTCCTTTTTTGGTTTCTGCCCAAATAGTTTGCACTACTTTCGATCCGTTTTCTACCGAAATCAACGCACGTCCGCCTTCGCTTGACGGGAAAGAAATTTGTGCTTTTTCACCAACAGCATAGTTTTTCTTATCGGTAGAAAATACCAACATATTAGCCGTAGAAGCATCTCTATTACGTGTTTTTCCAGACCAGATTGGCCAGTCGATATTTACTGTTAAAGAGGTTGCGTGACCATCCTGCTGATCTTCAACACGAATTAAATAACGCCCCCATTCTTCGTCTGTTAAGGCAAATTGGAAACTTCCTTTTCCGCTAGAATCCGTATTGATCACGAAGGTTTTATAAGAAGTCGTTGAGTTTGACGAGTTATAATTCGATAAATTATCGCTCGAAGAATCCCACCACCATCTCCAGTCTACTTTGTAAACTCTTACTTCAAGATTGCGGACTGATTTTGGCCTGCCGTTTTCATCAACCGTCACCACTTCAAAACGATTGTTTGTTCTGGTTTCAAGCATGCTGTACTTATTCAGTTCAGGCGTTTTAAGTCCGACATACGTTTTGTATGGCGAATAAGTCGTTGACATTACGTCTGTACTAAAATCACCACCTTCTTCATATACTTTTGTAATGAATGAAGCACGTAACATTCCTGGTGCCTGACCTTGCAATCTTGGCTGAATGTTTATCGAAGCTTTTCCGCTTTCGTTTAATTTTCCAGAGAAAACATTTATTTCTTCTGTACTAAATTGGCGTACAATATCATCAAAAGTATATTTTTCAAAACCTTTAAAAGTCGTGGTTTGCTGAGAGAATTTCGCCTGCATTTCTACATTCAAATTCTTTGCAATTGCCCCATGAAGCCAAGTTACTTCCAGATTATCTGTGTTAGGATACGATGCAGAAAGTGTTTTTCTACTAAAGGTATTTTTGATTTTTAAACGATTTGGTTTAATCGTTTCAATCTTAATGCTCTTATAGAATTTCGCACCTCCAACGCTTACCATTGCTTCCCAGTTTCCTGTTGGCGCATCTTGGTTGGTCGGAACTGTAAAAGAATAGTGATTTAATTCATTTGTTTTTTGAATGGTCTGATAAACCGTTTTTCCGTTCGGATCATTTAATCTGAACTTAATTGGATGTGATTTCGGAAGTTTATTCGCAGCGTCATTCAAAATAAAAGACAAATACAAATTATCTCCAGGACGCCAAACGCCTCTTTCTCCGTAAATAAATCCTTTTAAGCCTTTCTGTAAAGTCTCTCCCGCAACATCAAAATTACTTACCGATAAAGAAAGTCCGTCATCCAACTTCACATAAGTCGACTGATCGCCTAAAGTTACGATCGCGAAATAAGCGAATTTGTCTAATTGGAAAGATGCAATACCTTCGCTGCTTGTGGCTTCTGTCGCTATTTTCTGCTGTTGGAAATTGTACAAATCTACTCTCGCATTTGAAACTGGCTCCGTTGTAACAATATTGTTTACAGCAAACAAATACGATTTATTTTCTCCTCTTTTGGCAATAACTCCCAAATCTGAAGCTAAAATATTGGTTGCAATTCGAGCATTGTAGAAATAAGAACCTGTACAAGGATCCTGACTTTCTCTCCAATCGTAATCGTCATAATAATAGTAATCGTCGTAAGAGTTTCCGCTGTAGTTTACGTCGTTTTCATCCACTTCTTCTTCCTCAGTTTCGTCATCATTTCCTTCGGAAGTTTCACATTTATACAGCGAATATTTCTTTTTATAAACAAATTCAACTCTGTAAATTGCTCCTGGTTCTGGTTTAATAATTTTAGATAAATCTAAAGCATACGTATTCCATTTTGTGAGATTTACGAGCGTGCTTTCTCTTAAATTTAAAGTGGTTTTGGCAATTGGCTGCGCGACTTTTTTGAGGTTTTGCCCGCCATTTAATTCATTATACTGCAAAAACTGAAGAATATTATTTTTATAAATCTTATACACTTTTACATCAACAGCGCTCAGATTTACAGCTTCAAAATTTAATTTTAAATTATTTGAACTTGGTAGAATCGTTCCGTTTTTAACAAAGCGAATGTTTGGTTTGATCTGATCGAAAGAGATTTTTTCGCTGTAATTATTTTCCAGCTTTTTACCGTATTGGCTTTCAATTCCCTGAAAAACTTCTAATAATAATTCGCCTGTCACCACTTGCTCTGGTTCTTCATCTGGCACATATTCAACTGCTTCCTCTACGACTGCGGCAGCTGAATCTACTGCAACCGTGGCTGAGTCAACTACTACTGCAGCTGAATCTACTGCGACTGCAGCTGGTTCTTCTACAGCAACAGCTACTGGCTCTTCTTTTTTTGGCGCATTTTGGTTTGTAAAATATACTTTCAGTAAATTTCCTTGTGTTGAAAATTTCAGATTATTAGTATTTTGAATCGAAACCAATCCAGCAAAATCCTGCCCCTTTTCTAAAGGTTCAGAAAAATTAATTAAAACCTGCTGATTGTTTCCGTCTGGAACTTCAACTTTTATGACTTTAAATTCGTTGATGCTTGTGATTGGAAAATCAATCTGGCCTTTTTGATCAATATCAAAATCATTTCCGTCATAGATAATTTCTAAATTTGAAGCTTCAGACTGACGCTGAATACTGTCAATTATAAAATGAAATTCTTTTCCTGAAGACACATTTTTATCAAACTTAATCTTAAGATCGTTTCCGTTATGTTTGGCTTTAACCAGCTTAATTGCAGTTTCCAAATCAATATTATCTGCTACTTTTAAAGTACAGTTTAAATACTGATACTCTTTACTGTAAGACTGAATATCACCTGTATTAATGGTAAAATCCTGTTTAACCGTTTTTACTGTAAAATTGAATTTAGACAATTCCTTTTCCTTCTCTTTCGGAATCGCAGTCAGCTTATCTAAGTTTAAAGTAACTTGATATTCTGTACCCATTTTCAGTTTTTTCTCCGGAATAAAAGCTAATGTATTGGTAGAAAGCGCTACAACTTTCCCCCTTACGCTTGGCGAAATATCAAACAGATCGTCATCTAATTCCTGATTCGGTTTCCAATCATTTTTATCGAATGCCAAAACCACACGGATATCAGAATCTGCCGAAACGATACCCCCCGTAAAACTGGTAATGTAATCTTTAAATAACGAAAAATCGGAATTGAAATCTGCAGCTGATTTACGCCCGCAGGATTGAAAAATAAAAAACACAAAAAATGCGAGAAATAGTCCTTTTGCTTTCACTTCTATCTACAGTTAATCGGTTAATAAACTAGCAATTTAAATGTGTCATGCAATTAAAATTAACAGCAAAACCCAAAATTAAATTATGATAAAAGTAAATTATTTTCTGAATTTCTTAAGAAGAAAATTCTCTAATAATGATTATTTAACTTTTGTTGAAGTTTCTCAAATACTTAAAACTCCTTATAGTGCATCAGAAAGGTATCTATTGAAATTTATTTACGTCTTTCCAGAAAAAAACGTTTCATTAAATCGGCTGCTTCATTTGCCATTACACCAGAAACTACTGTGGTTTTAGGATGCAATTTTGTTCCCATATTCAGAAATCCGCGCTGTTCGTCGCGGGCGCCAAATACAATTTTAGAAATCTGACTCCAATACAAAGCACCTGCACACATTTGGCAAGGTTCTAAAGTAACGTACAATGTACAGTCTTTTAAATACTTTCCACCAAGAAAATTGGCTGCAGCGGTAATAGACTGCATTTCTGCATGAGCCGTAACATCATTTAGCAATTCGGTCAGATTATGGCTTCTTGCGATAACTTTATCGGCTACAACAATAACAGCTCCTACAGGAATTTCGCCTTTTAAGTAGGCTTCTTCAGCTTCCTGCAAAGCTTTCTTCATAAAATATTCGTCTGTAAAAGGATTTTCCATAATTGCAAAAGTAAAACTTTACACTTTAATTTTTATTACATTTAAACCTTGAAATTCGAGTATGAAAATAAAACATAAAATAACTGCTAAAATAAATTGCAAATTGTTTTTGTCAACACTGTTTGCGGTTATAACTGTAGTTTTTTTCAGTTGTCAAAATAAAGAAGACAAGCAACAAGAAGTTAAAAATATTAAAGTTGTTAAAGATACTTCAACAACACAATCAGTTGCTTTAGATACAACTGCAATAAGCAAGAAAAAATTAGAGCAAACTCAAAGAGATTTACCAAAAGCGGTGAAAACTGAATTAAAACAAACAACAACAATCGCATCTAAAGAAATTGATGCAAACAAAACTTCAAAAACTGATAAACCAAAAAAAGATGATTCCTCATCAAACCCAAAACCTCTTTCAAATATAAATGCAGAATTTCCCGGTGGTATCGACCAGTTTCATACTTTTTTTATGAAAGAATATAAAAAACCACAAGATGTTAATTACTGGAAACTCAATTTCACTCTAGCCTTTGCGGTAGAAAAAAATGGTTCTGTATCGTTTCTTGAATGTTCTCCAGCCGTTGAAGAACCTTTGGAAAAAGAAATTATCAGAGTTTTAAGTTTATGCCCGAAATGGCAGCCTGGCGAATCGAACGGAAAAAAAACTAGAATGCAATATTCTGTGCCTATTTTATTGAAATAAGACGCTGTAAAAGAAATTAAATTTAAAACCGTAAATTTGCTTTTTACCTTTACAATGAAAAGCGATTTACTTTCCAACATATATAATCCTGCTGATTTACGTCTTTTAAAAGAAGAACAGCTTACTCAGGTTGCTCAGGAACTTCGTCAGTTTATTATTGACATTGTTTCTGTAAAAGAAGGTCATTTAGGAGCGAGTCTCGGCGTTGTCGAACTTACAATTGCACTGCATTATGTTTTTAATACGCCAGATGATTTATTGGTTTGGGATGTGGGACATCAGGCTTACGGACACAAAATCCTGACGGAAAGAAAAGAAATTTTCCACACCAACAGGCAAATTGATGGAGTTTCTGGTTTCCCGAAAAGAAGTGAAAGCGTTTATGACACTTTTGGCGTTGGCCACTCTTCTACTTCAATTTCGGCAGCCCTCGGAATGGCGATTGCTTCTAAACTAAAAGGCGATTTTGAAAAAGAGCATATTGCAATTATTGGCGATGCGTCTATCGCAAGCGGAATGGCGTTTGAAGGTCTTAATCACGCTGGAGTTACAGATGCTAATATTCTGGTAATTCTTAACGATAACGCCATCGGGATTGATCCGAGTGTGGGCGCTTTAAAAAAATACCTTACTTCGGTTAAAAACGGAAAAAACCCGAGGCAGAATAACATTATAAAATCGCTGAATTTTGATTATTCTGGCCCTATTGACGGTCATGATCTTCCAAAATTGATTAAAGAATTAAATCGTTTAAAAAAGATAAAAGGTCCAAAATTTCTTCACATTGTAACTACAAAAGGAAAAGGATTGCAGCAGGCGGAAGAAAATCAGGTCAAATATCATGCTCCTGGAAAATTTGACGCTTCAACGGGAGAAATTCATTTAAAATCGGAAGAAAATCTGCCTCCAAAATATCAGGACGTTTTTGGCTTGACCATTTTAGACTTAGCCAAAAAGAACGAAAAAATAATCGGAATCACTCCGGCAATGCCATCAGGCAGTTCTTTAAAATTTATGATGGACGAATTGCCAGATCGCGCTTTTGATGTGGGAATTGCCGAACAGCATGCCGTTACTTTGGCGGCAGGAATGGCTACTCAGGGAATGGTTGTGTATTGCAATATTTATTCGACTTTTTTACAGCGTGCCTACGATCAGGTCATTCATGATGTGGCTTTGCAAAACCTGCCAGTTATTTTTTGTCTTGATCGTGCGGGCATGGTAGGCGAAGACGGCGCAACGCATCATGGTGTTTTTGATATTGCGTATCTGCGTTCAATTCCGAATATGGTTATCTATGCTCCGTTAAACGAAATTGAACTTCAAAACATTTTGTATACGGTTCAGTTGGGAATAGATCATCCTATTGCCATTCGATATCCAAGAGGCCGCGGAGTCATCCCAAATTGGGAAGTAGAAAATTTCGGACATTACGAAAAAATAAATTGGAACCAAGCAAAATGCCTTAAAGATGGTACGAAAGTTGCTGTGCTATCGACCGGAACAATTGGAAATAATGTTATAGAGGCTCTAAAAGAATCAACCAATTCGGAGGAGATTGCGCACTATAACTTTAGCTTCATTAAACCACTAGACATCAATACATTAAACACCATTTTTAAAACTTTCCAAAGCATAATTACAATCGAAGATGGAGTTAAAAATGGTGGTTTTGGAAGTGCTATTTTAGAGTTTGCAGCATCAAATAATTTTAAAAATTCTATTGAAATTTTGGGTGTTCCAGACGAGTTTATAGAGCACGGAACAGTAAATCAACTGCAACAATTGTGTAAAATTGACGTTAAAAGTTTAATAAATCTTTTTTCTAACGGTTCAAAATAATTATTTTGCGACACCAAAAAAAAATTACCAAAATGAATTTATTGCGTTCTACCCTTTTGCTGTTATTGCTTTTGTGTACTTCTAATAACTTTGCCCAGATTATACAAACCACTTTAAGCCCAAATCAAGCACCTAAACCGCCTTCTAACTGGACACCTAAAAACCAACTTGGTTTTGACCTTTCACAAATTGCTTTTGTCAATTGGAGTGCCGGGGGAACGAGTTCTATCTCAGGTTTATTTAAAGGTGAATTTTCTAGAACATATCTAAAAGGAAATCATAAATGGTTTAACGAACTTATTATGAAATATGGTCTAAATAAGCAGGATGATATTGAAATGAGAAAAACAGATGATGCGGTTCAATTCAACTCTACTTATGGTTTTAGAAAAGATACCGCTTCCAATTGGTATTATTCAGCTAAGTTTAATTTCAACACGCAATTTACAAACGGTTATAATTATCCTAACCGAGATGTGCCAATCTCTAGACCTTTCGCACCAGCGTATGTCTTTCTAGGAGCCGGAGCTGAGAATTCGAATAAAGAGAAAAATAGAACTTTTTATTTCTCACCTATTACGTTAAAAACCACTTTAGTATTAGATCAAAATTTGGCAAATCAAGGTTCTTTTGGTGTTAAAAAAGCAGTTTATGCACCAGATCCTTTAGACCCGACACAGCAAATTTTAATTGAAGAGGGGCAAAAAGTAAAAGCCGAATTTGGTATACTTTTAACTGGATACATGAAAAGCGAAATTTATAAAAATGTTTTTTATGAAAACAGGCTCACTTTATATACCGACTATTTAAACCGCTTTGGAAATGTGGATGTTGATTATGATACACGGTTGGACTTGGTTGTAAATGCTTATGTTAAAGCTAATATCGGCGTTCATATTATTTATGATGATGACATTAAAAATAAAAAGGACGTTATTGATCCAACTACAGGAACAAAAAGCCAGGTTACCGAAGGACCAAAAATGCAATTAAGACAAGTTTTGGGTGTTGGTCTTGTTTATGCTTTCAAATAAAAGAGAAAAATACAACTATAAAAAAAGCTTCTTTTAGAATATTTCTGAAAGAAGCTTTTTCTTTTTAACGCTTTTTTTGTCCCTGAATCATTTCATACAGTTCAAGCGCATTTCCGTCTGTTAAGAGCGAAACGTAATGACAAATATGCAATAGACGCTCATACAAATTGGTTTTGTCTAAATGATGCTTTTCTGGCAGCATTTTCAAAATCAATTTATCATAGTTTGAAGCAGTTCCGTCGTATTTATTATTGTATGCTGTTATAAATTTATCCAACAGCGTTTGAATAATCTGGTAACCCACAATTTCTTTTTCGATTACTTCTCGGCTCTGATAGATTTTTTCAACACTTAGTTTGATAATATCATTCATCTGCGCTTTGTATTTGCTTTTATCTGTTAAAGCATACGGAAAGTTTCCAGCCAAAATTGCTTCTTCATTTTCAACAAAGACATTTACAGCATCATTAATTAAAGTTCCGATTGCCAAAGCTCTTAAATAAGAGATTCGGTCTTCTTTTGTCGTCAATGATTTGTATTTGGAAACTCCGATATTGTCTTTGACCAGATTAATCAAATATTCTAAAGCAAAATCTTCAGAAACTAAACCTAGATTTATTCCGTCTTCAAAATCAATAATCGTGTAGCAAATATCATCTGCAGCTTCTACTAAATACGCTAAAGGATGTCTTTCAAAACCAATATCATCTCCAGATTTATTGGCAATCATTCCCATGTCTTTGGCCACTTCTTCAAAGAATAATTTATCTGTTTGAAAGAAACCGTATTTTTTATCTGCGATATTATTGGTTGGCTTTTTCGGAAGACTTTCTTTCGGATATTTCATAAAAGCACCTAAAGTTGCGTACGAAATACGAAGTCCGCCTTCAATTCCTGGACGGCTTGCCGTTAGAACTGAAAATCCGTTAGCATTTCCTTCAAAATCAATTAAATCCTGCCACTGTTTATCCGTCAGCTGATTTCTATATTTCTGACCGTTTCCAATAGAAAAATATTCTCCAATCGCTTTTTCACCAGAATGTCCAAAAGGCGGATTTCCGATGTCGTGCGCTAATGAAGCTGCCGCCACAATAGCTCCGAAATCATTCATATGATAACCGTGGACTTCTTTCAAGTACGGATATTTCTCGATAATCTTTTTTCCAACCAAACGTCCAAGCGAGCGCCCGACAACAGAAACTTCCAAACTATGCGTTAAACGCGTGTGCACGAAGTCTGTTTTAGAAAGTGGAATAACTTGTGTTTTATCTTGTAAACTTCTAAAAGCAGCAGAGAATATAATTCGGTCATAATCGACTTCAAATCCTAAACGTGTGTCATCTTGTTCTACACGTAATCTTTTGCTTGTATCGCCCTGACGTTTTAAAGATAAAAGTTGTTCCCAGTTCATTTTTATATTTTATATTTCTGATATTAGATTTTAGATTGAGGATCTAAAGGTCAAAAATACGTTTTATTCGCCACGAATTCACGAATTTTTACAAATCATTGCGCTTAAAATAATTCGTGAATTCGTGGCAAAAAATCTAAACGTCTGTTATGGAAAAATCATTATAAAATTGTGGTATCTAAGATATTTTTTTGTTTTTTATGCCAACAAGTGAGACCGAATTTAATTTGTTTTCGGTTTCACTTTAGTTGGCATTATTTTTAAAGTTTGCAAAGAATAAAAGAAACTATAAATCCTAAAACAAACCATATTACTCTGGTAATTAGAGCCTCTCTGTTTATTTCTTCTTTTTCAATATTTCTAACTTTCATGGCTTTTTGATTTAATATTTTTGATACGCAAAATTATAGCGAACAGAAAAAGAAAATAGACTTTAAAAAGTAATAAAATAACTCAATAAAATAATTTTCCTTATACATAAAAAAAGCGCTCCAATTGGAACGCTTTCTGATATGTAAAAATCTGAAATTAGAAGTTTTTAGAAACTCCGATGTTTATCGTTTTTCCAAAGTTGAAGTAAAATTGACTAGAATCAACATCATTTCCATCGTTATCATAGCTCAAAGTTTCATATCCTAAACCACCAATACTAAAGTTTAAACCAAAACCTTTTTTCATATTAATAAAAAGAGCGGGAGTTAAACCGGTATAAAAACCATTGCCTTTATTTTCATATTGAAGTAATCCATCATCATAACCTTTGTCTTTTTGACTTTTGAATCCAGCGCCTAGATCGGCAAAAACTGAAAAAGTTTCACTTAACGGATATGTATATCGCACAAATGCGCCAATTTTATATTCGTTAGATTTTCCTTCCCCCTCTCCAAGTGTACTTTTTGAAGATACCAAAGCAAACTCAACTCCAGCGGTCCAATTTTCATGAAATTGATAACCAACTTTTGGAGAAAAAGCGAAAGCATCTGTTTTTGCTGGCGCATCTTCACGATCGATTTTATTAGAGTTATAGCTAATGTCTCCACCAACCAAAACTGTTCCCTTTTGGGCATTTGCAAAGCCAAAAACTGACAATGCAAGAATAAGTAGCATTTTTTTCATTATGGTTTATAATTTAAAATTTGTAAGTATTAACCAACAACGATGCCACCTGTAATCCAAATAATACGCAAAAATTGATATTTACTATTGATTAATAATAGCCAAACAACAGCTTAACAAATCAATTAAAAACTGCGATCTAGATAACATTATCTTAAAAATCATCATAAAAAAAAGCACCCCAAATTGGAGTGCTTTCTGAAATTGAATATAAACTTAAGATTAAAAGTTTTTAGAAATTCCGATATTGAATGTTTTACCGAAATTAAAGTAGAAATTACTGTAATCTTCTCCGTTGTCATCAAAGCTTAAAGTTTCATATCCTAAACCACCAATACTGAAGTTAAGACCGAAACCTTTTTTCATGTTGATGAAAAGTGCTGGAGTTACATCTACATAAGCACCGTCTCCTTTATATCTTACATAATTGTTTGCAGTAGTGTAAATCTTGTTCTTTTCTGTTTGGAAACCAACTCCCATATCTGCAAAAACAGAAAAAGTCTGGCTTAATGATTTTGTATAACGTACAAAACCTCCTGTTCTAAATTTGTTGTCTTTACGTTTTAAATCTGCATTATCTATATCAGATGTGCTTAAAGAAAGTTCACCTCCAACTGTCCAATTTTCGTGAAATTGGTAACCTACTTTAGGAGAAAAAGTAAATGTACTTGCCTTATCTTCACTAAATCTGAATTCTGATTTTTCAGAAGTGTAACCGATGTTTCCACCAACTAAGATTGTTCCTTTTTGTGCGTTTGCAAAACTGCAGATAGCTAAAGCAGCTATCACTAACATTTTTTTCATGTGGGCTTTTAATTTAAAATTTAAGTTTCCTTTAACAACAACAGTGCCGTGAATTGGGAACTTTATATTTTTTTTAAGAAATACTTTAAAAGCCAAAATGTAGCAATCGAAAGGATTTCTCGTTACTTTTGTAGCAAATAAAAAGTCCATGTCGATAGAAGTAAACAACATATCAAAAAGTTACGGAACACAAAAAGCATTAAATTCAATTTCATTTTCGATTAAGAAAGGAGAAATTGTTGGATTTTTAGGTCCAAATGGAGCAGGAAAATCTACTTTAATGAAAATTTTGACTACCTATTTATTGGCAGATGAAGGCTCAGCCCTTGTAAATAGTCACGATGTCATGACAAATCAAAAGGAAGTTCAGCGCTCTATCGGTTACTTGCCAGAACATAATCCATTGTATTTAGATTTGTATGTTCGTGAGTATTTGGCATTTAATGCCGACGTTTATAACGTGCCAAAATCAAGAATTGAAGAAGTAATTCAACTGACAGGACTGACACCAGAGAGCCATAAAAAAATTGGCCAACTCTCTAAAGGATACCGCCAGCGTGTGGGACTAGCGAATGCTTTGCTTCATGATCCAGAAGTTTTAATTTTGGACGAACCAACTACCGGACTGGATCCTAACCAGTTAATGGAAATTCGTAATGTGATTAAAAATGCTGGAAAAAATAAAACAGTTTTTTTATCGACACACATTATGCAAGAAGTTGAAGCAATTTGCGATCGTGTCATAATTATTGACAAAGGACAAATAGTTGCCGACAACAAATTAGACCATTTAGTTACTGCCGATAAAGAGCAAGTTATTGAAGTTGAGTTCGATTACAAAGTCGAAGAACAACTTTTGGCTAAACTGGAAAATATTTCTTCGTACGTAAATACTCATGACATGACATGGGAGCTGACTTTTATTACCGAAAAAGATATGCGACCAGCTATTTTTGACTTTGCCAATGCAAATGGATTAAAAACACTACAATTGAATCAGAAAAATAAAAATCTGGAAGCTGTATTTAGAGAAATTACAAAATAAGGTTCTAAGTTGCTAAGATTCTAAGCTACTTAGATTTCAAGTTTTTTTATAAAAAAGCGGTTTGTTTTGAACGTAAAACAAACCGCTTTTTCATTTTCTTTTCATTCTTTTCTCTATAAATCAGTCAATTATCATTTTTATTTAAAAAATAATCATTATTTTTATTTAGACTTGTTATAAATAGTGTTATATTTGGCAAATCAAATTTTAAATGCCACGGTATGTTACGTACACTCCTTATCCTAAAAAAACTTATTTCAACTGTTTCAAATCAAGCGATAAATCTTCAAAAAAGGTTTTCAGACAAATTAGAACAAATTGTACTGCAATAAATTCTGATTTAAAAATTACAAGATTATGTTCTAGCCTCGGTTAGAATCGCCAAATTTAAAACAACATGAAAAATATTATAACCTCCATAATGCTTGCTTTTTCGGTATATGGATATTCTCAAACAGAAAAAGAAACTGACAGTATTGTTGAAACAACTATAAATGCTTTAGATGAAATTGTGATTAGTAAGAAGAAAGTACTTTACACTCAAAAATCAGATCGTCTTGTTTTTAATGTAGAAAACAGCATCGTTTCTGAAGGCGGAACAGCTCTTGATGTTTTATCGCGTGCGCCTGGCGTTGTGGTATCTCAAGATGGCGATTTATCTATTCGCGGTCAGCAAGGTGTTGCGGTAATGATCAATGGTAAATTGACACAGCTTTCTCAGAAAGAATTAGCTAACTATTTAAAAGCTACAACTTCATCAAACATCAAACAAATTGAAGTCATTACTAATCCTTCTTCTAAATATGATGCAGCTGGAAAAGCTGGTATTATCAATATTATTCTAAAAAAACCAAACTCTTCTGGTTTAAAAGGTACTGCATTTGCCAGTTATGGAAGAGGTCGAAAAAACAGAACCAATTCTGGTTTTAATTTAAATTACAATAAAGATAAATGGGGCGTTTTCGGAAATTACAGTTATACTTTCCGTGGCGAAGAAGAGCGTAAAAAATTCAATCAGACTCAATATACAGATCTTACGCATCAGCAAATTTTGTCTACAAATCATCAGACCTCTATTACAGATGAGCCTCTGACTTCTAATAATTTCAAAATTGGAACGCAATATGAAGTTTCTCCTAAAACTAATTTAGAGTTTTATGTAGATGCTAAAATCGGACGCTATGAAAATATGGCCGACGGAACTAATACAGTTCTTAATACTTCAAATCAGCCCATTTTTGATGCTTTAACTTACAATGACAGTAAAGAAAAATGGAACGATTATACGTATGCTTTTTCTGGTACACATAAATTTAATGACGAAGGAAAAAACATGAATTTTGATTTTGAATATGAAACGTCTAAGTTTAGATCTAACCAATTTCAAAGTGCCGATAATACAGCAAACACTACGGTTGTAAACGATCGTCGCGGTTATATTCCTTCTCAGTTAAAAGTTTTTACTGGAAAAATTGACTTTGTAAATCCGTTTAAGGAAAAGCAATCTATTGAGTGGGGTTTTAAGGCCAGCGTTAAAAACAATGATAATCCATCGGTTTACGAATATTACGAAAACAACGAATGGTTAATCGATTTTAATTCGACCAATCATTTTGAATACAACGAACAGATTTATGCGGCTTACGCCAATTATAAATATCAGTTAGAAAAATTAAATATTCAGGCGGGTTTAAGAAGCGAATACACTGCAATTAATATCGATCAGAAAACTTTAAACGAAGAGCACAAAGATGATTATTTAAAATGGTTTCCGAGTCTTTCTTTAAAATATGAATTCACCAGCAACCATTCTGCACACGCTTCTTACAGTAAAAGAATCAATAGACCAAGCCAGTTTGATTTGAATCCGTTCCGTTTTTACGATGATTCATTCAACTATTCGCAGGGAAATCCAAACTTGATTCCTGAGATTACGCACGCCATGGAAATTGGTTACGCCTGGAAAAGTAATTTTATGGCCTCTGTTTATTTTAATAGCACCAAAGACGTTTTCACAGAAGTGTATAACTATAATCCAGATACCAATACGACAGTTACAACTCAAATAAACGTTGACAAATCATACAATTACGGAATCAATATCACCAACACAGCTGAATTAAACAAATGGTGGTCTGTAAATACTTTATTTAATGTTTTTGAAAATAAATTTATGGCTGACATCTTAAACAGCAATACTATTGATCCTATAATGACATTAAATGTAAGCGTTCAAAATTCTTTTACCATAACAGAAACCCTGAAAGCAGAAGGAAATGCTCAATATCAATCAAAATCGAATCTTGGCATTTATCAAAGAGATGGATTCTTTGATTTCAGCATCGGAGTTTCAAAACAGGTTTTAGCTAAAAAAGGAAGCATCAAACTCAATTTTACCGATGTTTTCAATACCAATAATTTCTACATTAAATCTGCAGTTGCACAAACTGCTATTGATAAAAAATACGATCTAGACAATCGCATTGCGACGATTGCATTTACATACCGCATATAAAATTTCGTTCTTTAAATACCTTGTTTTTTGTTTTTTTTTTGTGTTAGTCAAGAGCCTGTTCCTTCAAACAGGCTCTTCTACATTTAAATAAGTTTATATTCTCGAAAGCACTTCTCTCATTTCCTGAATTACAAGTTTAATATCATTTTCTGTTGTACGCCAGTTTACAAAAGAAGCTCTAATTCCTTTTTTGTTTTGATAAACTGTCGGCGTCATAAATACTTTTCCGGTATCGTTCAAATCAGACAAAAATCGGCTTACTTTTTCCTGATTGTGTTCTCCTTTTAGCGTGAAGCAAACATTATTTAAACGAATTGGTGCTAAAAGCTCAAAATCATTTTCTATTAAAGCATTTCCAAAGTGCAAAGCTAATGCTGTACTGCATTCAATTATATCTCTAAAACCTTCTTTTCCATACGCTTTAAGCGAAAACCACGCTGGAAGCGCACGCAGACGGCGAGAATTTTCAGGAAGTACATTTAGATAATTAAAATTCTCCAAAGCATTTCCTAAATAAGGCGCATTTGAATTCTGAAATGTTTCAATCTGCAGGTTTATATGTTCTTTTTTAATTAAAAAGAAAGCACTTTCATAAGGCACATTCAGCCATTTATGACAATCAATTGTGATACTGTCGGCTCCTTCCCAGCCTTTTACCAAATGCTTATATTTATCTGAAACTGCTGCAAATCCGCCAAAAGCGCCATCGATGTGCCACCAGAAATTGTATTTTTCTTTTAGAGCAGCAATCGCTTCAAAATCATCAAAATCGGCAGTATTTACTGTTCCTGCACTTGAAATAAGTATAAAAGGTTTTCCGTTTAATTTCTTGATATTTTCTTCTAAATCGGCAATATCAAGAGCTTCACGATTTCCTTCAATGGTTTTTACAGTCGTATAATTCTGACTTCCAATTCCTAAAAGTGACAAACATTTTACAGAAGAAGAATGTGGAGTTGCTGTGAGAATATTGATAGTTTCTGAAATTCCGTTTTTAGCAAAATCTTTTCCAAACTGTGCTCCAAACCATTGCCTTGCAACGCCTAGAGACGTAAAGTTTGACATCGTCGCGCCTGTAACAAATCCGCCTAAAAAGTCATCTGGAAGATTTAACAGCTGTAATAATAAATGAATCGTTTCAAACTCAATAAAAGCCGACGCCCCACCTTGTGCTTTTACTGCCTGCGTATTCTGATCGTAAACAGCCGCCAGCCAGTCACCTACGATAGATGCCGGAGTAGAACCGCCTGTAACAAATCCCCAATATCTTGGCCCCGAAGAAGAAACCATCAATGGCGCTAGTCTTTCATTAAACTCTTTTAAGGCTTCGATCGAGCCTAGACCCAATTCTTTTAAAACGCTTTTTGGATCAATTGTGTACGTATTAGAAGTGGGAATATTTTCGATAGCATTTAAAAAATCAATTCCCTGCTGTTTTGTTTTTTCTAAAATGTTATCAAAATCATTGAGATCTTGCTGTAGTATTGAATTCATATTATATAGTATTAAATCTCTTTGTCAGACTGAACAAAGTCGAAGCCTTAACATAAGAGGAAAATATTTTAAATTAATTATTTGAGGTGTTTTAAAGTGAAGCTACCACTTCGTTTTTTCTGAGAATCTGGACACTAGCATCGATGAAATTACATCGCCGTTTGCATTTAATAATGTTGCAATTGGATCAACCAAAGTTCCCAAAATCATGGCTACTGGCAAAGCTTGCTCCATTGGAAATCCATAAACAGTAATAGCTAAAACTTCCCCTATGTAACCGCCATTCGGAATTCCGCCTTCGACAATAGAAACAATTATGGTAATTCCTAATGCCAAGAGAATGGTTAAAGGCTCGGTGAAATCTTTTCCAAACATGGCAAACAGAAAAGTAATTTTTAGGATAGATGACATACTCGAGCCATCTTTGTGTAAAGGCGCTCCAAGCGGAATCACCAAATTTCGAACATGCGCTGGAATTCCCATTTTTTGTGCAGCATCCAAATTAGCTGGAATGGTTGCAATACTGCTGCAAGTTCCGATTGCGGTTAAAGACGGCGTAATATTATTGCTCCAAAAAACTTTGAAAGCTCTTTTTCCGCCCGCAATAATCGCATATAAACTGAAAAATGTAAAGAAATAAAAAATACAGGCTGCATAATAAACTGCCATAGGTTTTGCGTAAACGCCAAACAATTGAGGTCCGAAAATGCCAACTTGATACGCAAAATAAGCTCCAAGACCAATTGGAGCAAATTTCATGATAATGTTTAATAATTGTTTCATGACTTCATTTCCAGAATCCAGAAAACTTTTAAATGCGTTTCCTCTTTCTCCCGACTGCAGAGTCGCAAAACCAATTAAAAACGAAAATATAATGAGCGCCAGCATACTTTTTCTGGACAATAATTCGAAGAAATCGTTTGTTGTAAGCAACTTTGCAATCTGATCGCCTACCGAACCTGTTTGAACATTTTCAAATGGAATTTTCGCAATAGCAATATCTTCATGAATTGGAAAAAGATAAACGGCAAAAATCATTACGATTGCTGAAATTAAAAGTGTCGAAAGGAAAACCAAAATCATGATTAAAAATAGTTTCCCGAGCTTTTCTTTCTGTTCCAAATTTGCGATTGATGAACCGATCGTAAAAAAAATCAATGGAATAATCGCTGTAAAAAGTAAGTTCAGAAAAATATCTCCAATTGGTTTTATTACCAACACTTTTTCTCCGAACACCAATCCGAAAATACTGCCGATAATGATACCGCCAAGAAGTAAAAGAATACTGCTGTAACTTTGTAGAAAATTGATTTTTTTTACTTCCATAATTTAAAAGTATTACAATTTAGAAACCAAAATGGAACAATGAAAGTACTTAAAAGCAACTAAATTTAATGCCGCAGATTAAAATGATTTAAAAGACTTTTCTAAGACAATCGTCGTAAAAGCCCTGTCAACCAGTTCGCCAGTTTTGCTTTTTATTTTTTCAGTCTGAGTTTCTTTGTAAACAATTTTAAAATCTGATTTTGCAATTAAATCCTGCGCTTTTTGAGTGCTATAAAGTTCGAACTCAAATTGCGTAAACGGCAGTTTTTTCATGAAATCTTCTTCAGCAAAAGTCAGGCAGAAATTACCATTTGGTTTTAAAACTCTGTAAATTTCTGAAAGTAAATCTTCTGGTTTCTGCCAAAAATAAATGGTGTTTACTGTGAATACTTTATCGAAAGTTTCATCTTCGAATGGAATTTTATTTCCATCATAAAGCGAAAAGAAAGCTTGTTTTTGAGAAACAAAATTTCTGTTTATTTTACGTGCTTCCTGAAACATCAAGTCCGACATTTCGAGTCCGTAATATTTTAAGTCTTTGGCTTGTTCGAAAAGAAATTCTACATGGCCAGCGTTTCCGTGACCTAATTCAAGAATTTTATTTTCCTTTAAAATATTTAAATTTTGGATGGAATGTTTGGTCATAGTGATGTTTGTTTCGTTCATCATATTACCCATTTCAATTCCTTTTTCTCCAGAAGGATGTTTCAATTGAGAAGCTATGGCTTGTAATTCTTCGTCTTTCATGATATGAAAATTTTAAACTTCTAAATTAAACAATTCCACGTTATGTTTGTCATTGCGAGGAACGAAGCAACCACATTTACAAAATCAGCAAAGAAAATACCTCGTGAGATTGCTTCGTTCCTCGCAATGCCGTTAAAAAACCTGACTTGCAATCTGTCTGATATTCTCCGATTTACCCATAGAATAATAATGTAAAAACGGAACTCCAGCTGCTTTTAATTCTAATGACTGCTGAATCGCCCATTCGATTCCGACTTGTTTGATATCAGCGTTGTTTTTGCATTTGTCTACCGCATCGATTAAATCTTCTGGCAAATCGATTCTAAAAATTTGTGGCAAAACTTGTAAATGTCTTTGAACAGCAATTGGCTTAATTCCAGGAATAATTGGAATTGTGATACCCATTTCTCTTGCTTTTTCTACGAAAGCAAAATATTTAGCATTATCAAAAAACATCTGCGTTACCACATAATCAGCTCCTGCATCAACCTTTTCTTTTAATCTTTTTAAATCCGATTGTAAAGAAGGAGATTCTAAATGTTTTTCTGGATAACCTGCAACTCCAATACAGAAATCGGCTCTATTATCGGTATCGATTACTTCGTGCAGATATTGTCCGCAGTTTAAATTTTTAATTTGTTTTACTAAATCAATTGCATAATGATTTCCCCCTGCTTTTGGCGTAAAAGACTGTTCATCTTTCATAGCATCGCCGCGAAGTGCCATTACGTTATTGATTCCTAAATAATGACAATCAACCAGCACATATTCGGTTTCTTCTTTTGTAAAACCTCCGCAAAGCAAATGCGGAACTGTATCGACATTATATTTATGTTTTATAGAAGCGCAAATTCCAAGCGTTCCCGGACGCATACGAGTCAGTTTTTTGTCTAAAAGTCCGTTTCCCTTATCAATGTAAATGTATTCTTCGCGAGAAGTCGTTACATCAATAAACGGTGGATTAAACTCCATCAACGGATCGATATTATCGTATAATTCCTGAATGTTCTTCCCCTTTTGAGGCGGAATAATTTCAAATGAGAATAATGTTTTTCCTTTGGCGTTTTCTATATGTTCTGTTACTTTCATTCTTTATTAGTTGATAGTTTTTGGTTGATGGTTGATGGCTTTAGTTTCTTTCTTGTCACAACTAACCATCAAATAAATTAACAATCAATAACTAAATTATTTTTTTATAATAGTTAATAAATCCGTTTAAGAGCTTTTTACAAGTTTCAATTTGTTTAAGAGCAACATTAAAATTATTATCATCAATATATTTTTGATCAAATGCCAAATAATATTGCGTTTCTAATTCATAAAGTGATCCTCTTGAAATATGAAGGAAATGTATCGTATCTTTTGATGTCTGTCTTCCGCAACCCTCTGCTATATTTGAAGGAATTGAAATTGCTGCTCTTCTCATTTGATTAGTCAATCCAAACAATTCTTCTTTTGGAAACAATTTAGACGAATCATATAATAAATTCACCAACTTTCGAGCCTCCAGCCAAACCTCCAATTTACTGTATTCCATTTTTTTTAGTTGTTAGTTATCGGTTGATAATTGTTGGTTCTGTGAGTCAATCCATCAACTATCAACCAAAAACCATCAACCATTCTAGTCTGCTATATTAGGGTTTAACCATTTTTGAGCGTATTCTAAAGGTACATTTCGGCGTTTAGCGTAATCTGTCACCTGATCTTCTTTTATTTTTCCGAGTCCGAAATATCGGCTTTTCGGATTTCCGAAATAATATCCCGAAACCGAAGAAGCTGGCCACATCGCCATACTTTCTGTCAATTTCACTCCCGTTTGTTTTTCAACATCCAAAAGCTTCCAAATCGTTGGTTTCTCCAAGTGATCTGGACAAGCTGGGTAACCCGGAGCAGGACGAATCCCTTTATAAGATTCTTTAATCAATTCTTCGTTGGTTAAAGATTCCTCTGAATCGTAACCCCAGAAATCTTTACGAACTCTCTCGTGAAGATATTCGGCGAAAGCCTCAGCAAAACGATCGGCAAGCGCTTTAACCATAATAGAGTTATAATCGTCAAGATTTTTCTCGTATTCCGCAGCCCATTCGTCTACTCCAAAACCGGTTGTTACACAGAAAGCTCCCATATAATCGTCAATGCCGCTTTCTTTTGGCAGAATAAAATCGGCTAAAGCTGGATTTGGTGCGCCTTTTGTTTTTTGAGATTGTACTCTTAAAGTCAAAAACTTCTCTAAAACTTTTCCGTTTTCATCGCGCAATTCGATATCATCGTCGTCAACTTGATTGCAAGGGAAAATTCCGTAAATACCTTTTGCTTTTAGTTTTTTCTCTTCCAAAATCACTTTCAGCATTGCTTGAGCATCGTTGAAAACAGAAGTTGCTTGTTCACCCACAACCTCATCGGTTAAAATCGCAGGATATTTTCCGTACAATTCCCAAGTCTGGAAAAATGGCGTCCAGTCGATATACGGAACCAAAACATCTAGTTCCACTTCAACGACTTGTGCACCAATTTTCTTCGGTTTCGTCGGAGTATATTCACTCCAGTCCAATTGCAATTTGTTTTTACGGGCATCTTCAATTGTCAAGAAATTTTTATCTCTCGAACGATTTAAAAATGTTTCTCTAAAATTGTCATATTCTGCACGAATATCAGCTGCATATATTTTTCGGTTATGATCTAACAGGTTTCCTGCAACAGTAACGGCTCTCGAAGCATCGTTTACGTGAATTACCGTTTCTCTATATTGAGGCGCAATTTTCACGGCTGTATGTGCACGCGAAGTCGTCGCCCCACCAATCATAATCGGGATTTTAATTCCTTGTTTGTCTAATTCTTTGGCCAAATAAACCATTTCGTCAAGCGAAGGTGTGATTAGTCCGCTTAGACCGATAATGTCTACTTCATGTTCAATCGCCGCTGCAATAATTTTTTCTGGAGGAACCATTACACCTAAGTCAACAATCTCGTAATTATTACAAGCCAAAACTACCGAAACGATGTTTTTTCCAATATCGTGAACGTCCCCTTTTACAGTCGCCATCAGGATTTTTCCATTTCCTTGTTTATCTCCAGCTTGTTTGCTTTCTTCAATAAAAGGCAATAAATAAGCAACCGCTTTCTTCATTACACGAGCCGATTTTACAACCTGAGGTAAGAACATTTTTCCGCTTCCGAATAAATCTCCAACGACATTCATTCCAGCCATCAAATTGATTTCGATAACTTCAATTGGTTTTGTCGCTGCCAGACGTGCTTCTTCTACATCTTCTTCAATAAAAGCATCGATTCCTTTTACCAAAGAATGCGTAATACGATCCTGAACCGATCCTAAACGCCATTCCTGAACCGCTTTTTCGTCACTTTTTACTTCGCCTTTTACATTTTCTGCAAAATCTAAAAGTCGTTCTGTCGCATCGTCGCGTCTATCTAAAATTACGTCTTCTACGTGTTCTAATAAATCTTTCGGAATATCATCGTAAATCGTCAACATTTCTGGGTTTACGATTCCCATTGTCATTCCGTTTTTGATCGCGTGGTATAAGAAAACCGAGTGCATCGCTTCACGAACCACATCATTTCCTCTAAATGAAAACGAAACGTTACTTACACCTCCGCTGATATGCGCGTGCGGTAAATTTTCGCGAACCCATTTTGTCCCTCTAAAGAAGTCCAACGCATTCAAACGGTGTTCTTCCATTCCGGTTGCAACAGGGAAAATATTCAAATCGAAAATGATATCCTGAGGCGGAAAATCAACTTTGTTTACTAAAATATCATATGAACGCTGGCAAATCTCCACTCTTCGATCATAATTATCTGCCTGACCAACTTCGTCAAAAGCCATCACAATCGCTGCCGCTCCGTAACGTTTGATTAATTTTGCATGATGAATAAAAGCTTCTTCTCCTTCTTTTAACGAAATGGAGTTTACAACACTTTTTCCTTGAACTACTTTTAATCCAGCCTCGATAATTTCCCATTTCGAGCTGTCGATCATAATCGGCACTCTCGAAATATCTGGTTCTGCTGCAATTAAGTTTAGGAATTTGGTCATGGCCGTTACACCATCCAACATTCCTTCGTCCATATTAATATCGATAATCTGCGCTCCTCCTTCTACTTGCTGTCTTGCGATATCAAGTGCCTCATCATACTTCTCTTCCTTGATTAATCGAAGGAATTTTCGCGAACCCGTTACATTCGTACGCTCCCCAACGTTTACAAAAACACTTTCGGGCGTAATAATCAACGGTTCTAATCCTGATAATACAAGGTCTCTTCTTTTTTCAGTCATTTTCTTTAAGGTACTAAGTTCCTAAGATTCTTAGGTTCTGAGTTTTTATTCTTATTCTTTATTTCTTTCCTGCAAGGTTTTTGAAACCTTGTAGGTATTTACGTTTTCTATAATCTTTAAAGTAATTTCTTTTTATCTGATTTTAATAACGATGTCATTTGCTCGATTGCCATCTTATTTAAACGAATTACTCTTTCATCTTGTGTTAAACCTAATTTTATTAGTTCAGCATTCATGCTTTCAATATTTACTAAAATTATAAGTTGGTAATAAGTCGCTTCATCTCTAATATTACCTTTAATATCAGGATTTTGTTTTCTCCATTCCTTTGCAGTTACACCAAACAATGCCACATTTAATACATCAGCTTCATTTGCATATACAATCCCTTTTAACTTTTGCGTAATATCTTTAGGAATCAAATTTTCTTTTATGGCATCTGTATGAATCCGATAATTGATTTTAGATAATTCTCTACTTAAATTCCAATTTAATGACAAACGACTATTTTCATCTCCTTTTAATCGTTGATAATCCTTAATAATATATAATTTAAACTCTGCTGAGACCCAAGATGCAAATTCAAAAGCAATATCTTTATGTGCAAAAGTCCCTCCATATCTACCTGATTTTGAAACAAGACCGATTGCATTTGTTGTAGTTATCCATTTTTGAGGAGATAATGTAAAGGCATTTGTTCCTGCTTCGTTTTTAAACCTATCGAATTCGATAGGTTTAAAATTAGAATTATTTAATTGCTCCCATAAGCCTATAAAAAGTATGGTATCCTTACTTCTAAGCCAATTATTTATGACAATAAAAGCATCATCTGGATTTTTAAATTTTGCAATATCAGTTAATGACAAATAATCATTATCATCTCCAAAATGTAAAACAGCTATTTCAGCGCCATTAGCATTTAATATTACTTTTTGTTTAATTTTTTCCATAAATACTTTAACATCATCAATTTCATTACTGTTTTGTTTATTCTTAATCAAATATAGATTACGCAAAAACCGGTGCCACTCTCGGCTTATAATCCTTCGCAACTTCAGCCATTAATCGGATATGATCTGGAGTTGTTCCGCAACAACCTCCAATGATATTGATTAAATTATCATCTAGATATTCTTTAATGAAAACCTGAGTTTGTTCTGGCGTTTCATCGTATTGTCCGAACGCATTTGGTAATCCTGCGTTGGGATGTGCCGAAACGTTAAACTGTGTATGTTGTGACAATGTTTTTAAATACGGTTTCAATAAATCGGCTCCTAAAGCGCAATTGAAACCAACGCTCAATAACGGAATATGTGAAACTGAAATCAAAAACGCTTCAACTGTCTGCCCAGAAAGTGTTCTTCCTGAAGCATCTGTAATCGTTCCTGAAACCATAATTGGCACATCGATATTGCGTTCGTCTTTTACTTCTTCAATGGCGAAAAGTGCTGCTTTTGCATTTAAGGTATCGAAAATCGTTTCTACTAAAAGTAAATCGCAACCTCCGTCTAGTAAAGCTTCAACTTGTTGTTTGTAAGCAATTCTTAAATCGTCAAATGTTACGGCTCTGTAACCTGGATCGTTTACGTCTGGTGACATACTTGCTGTACGGTTTGTCGGCCCGATTGAACCAGCTACGAAACGTGGTTTTGCAGGATTTTTAGCTGTGAATTCGTCGGCTACTTCACGGGCGATTCTTGCCGATTCGTAGTTTAATTCGTAAACCAAATCTTCCATGAAATAATCGGCCATACCGATTGTAGTTCCTGAGAATGTATTGGTTTCTACAATATCTGCTCCTGCTTCGTAATATGCAGCGTGTACAGCACGTATTGCATGTGGCTGTGTAAGTGATAATAAATCGTTATTTCCTTTTAACGGATGTGGAAAGTCTTTGAAACGTTCGCCACGGAAATCTTCTTCTGAGAAATTGTAACGTTGTAACATCGTTCCCATTGCTCCATCAAGGATCAGGATTCTTTCTTTTATTGCTTGTTGTATTGTTGACATATTTCTTATTTGTTAGCTGCTAAGACACTAAGGCGCTAAGTTGCTAAGCTTTTTTTAATTCTACTTCCGATTTTAAACCCGGCAGGTTCTAAAAACCTGTCGGGTTTATTAGTTATGTTGATTTTTTGTTTCTAAAAGTTCACAATTGATGGCTTTTTAGCCCCGATGGGAGCAAATATCCTTTTATTCTGGGGTTCAGAATAAAAGATATTGCGGACAGCGGGAACTAATGACGGCAAAAATGCGCCAATGATTCGCTCCTTTCACTAAAAATTATTTCAGTGAAATTATGTTGTAATGTTGTCAGGAAAAGTTTTGAGAAATACTGCTTGTATTTGTGTTATCTATCTTAGTTACTGTATTTACAGTATAAAGTAGAATTTAGCACCTTCTTTATGGTAAAGGGTTGCTAAGGTTTCATTGGGTCTATCCCTCCGCCTTTCGTGATAACTTTCAATAAAATTATGAACGCTGCAAAGTAACGACATAAAGGCGGTAATTGCAAGTTTTTTTTAAGATTCTGAGCTGCTAAGGTTCTGAGGTTCTAAGTTTTTTTGTAAAGCGACTAAGTTGCTAAGCTACAAAGGTTCAAAGGTTAAAAACGAAAAGCTCAAACTTATAAATAAAGTTTGAGCTTTTGTCTATTTTTTTGCTGTCGACTCAATAAATTTGAGTGTATTGTTCTTTTATCAGAAAGCTTTTTAAAAACTTCTGTCCCAATTAAGAAATGTGTCCATGACTTCTTGATGATCTGTAAATTCATTATCTGTCATTTTCATTTCATTGTCATTTTTTGACTTTTCTTCGAGTAGTGTTTCTTCATCCCATTTGCTCATAGTAGATAATTTTTAATACATTCTTAAAGTTAGTACTTTATATTGATTCTTCAAAATATTATTTTACAATGCAAAGCTAGTATCTCATTATGTCGGGTCAAAGGAAATAAGATTAAGTTAATGTGATGTTTTTTTAAGCTTCTGAGGCGCTAAGGTTCTAAGAAAGCTTAAAAGTCTATATTTGATTTGCATTATAAACACAAGATTGTAGAACATTGCCCACGGTTTCAACCGTGGGATGCGTTTTGTAATTTTATACGGCGTGATTTGCATTGCGTACCCACGGTTGAAACCGTGGGCAATGTTTGAATTTGATTGTTTAATATATGCTCTTGAAGAGAATAATATTTATAGAAAATATTTTAACCATCCGATAAAAAGCTTCAGCAGAGCGACACATATTTAGATAATATCGCTCTGCTGGAGCTATCTTAATGGGTATCCATTTCTGTTCTATAAATATGTCATCCCTCTGGGATTTTAAAATAAAAAGCCCAAACTTTTAAAAAGTTTGGGCTTGCTATATAAAAACCTTAGCGCCTTAGTATCTCAGCACCTCAGAAGCTTAGACTATCGCTTTCACAACCGCTTTTGGCGCTTCTTTACGAGTTCCATCGAAACCGTCTACTCCAGAAACTGTTGTATATTTCAATACGTATTTTTTACCTGGATTGATGATTCCATACGCCGCTTGACACATTAATGTTGCTTCGTGGAATCCGCAAAGGATTAATTTTAATTTTCCTGGATACGTGTTGATATCTCCAATTGCGAAGATTCCTGGAATATTAGTTTGGTAATCTAAAGCATTGTTTACTTTGATTGCATTTTTCTCAATTTCTAATCCCCAGTCTCCAATTGGACCTAATTTTGGAGTTAATCCGAAAAGTGGGATAAAATAGTCGCAATCGATTTTACGGTGTGCTCCGTTTTCTTCGATATCCAAAGATTCTACGTGCTCAGCGCCATTGATTCCGATTACTTCTGCCGGCGTAATTAATTTGATTTTTCCAGCTGATTTTAATTCCTGTACTTTTTCTACAGAGTCTAAAGCTCCTCTAAATTCGTTTCTTCTGTGAATTAAAGTTACTTCTGATGCTACGTTTGCCAAGAAAATTGACCAGTCTAATGCTGAATCTCCTCCTCCTGCAATAACAACTCTTTTATCTCTGAATTTCTCAGGATTTTTGATGAAGTATTTTACTCCTTTATCTTCATAAAACTCGATATCTTCAATAAGTGGCTTGCGAGGCTCAAAACTTCCCAAACCTCCCGCGATAGCAATAACTGGCGCGTGGAATTTAGTTCCTTTATTAGACGTTACAATAAAAGTTCCGTCTTCTTGTTTGTCGATTGTTTCTGCACGCTCTCCTAAAGTAAAACCTGGCTCAAATTGCTTAATCTGCTCCATTAGTCCGTCGATTAGGTCTCCAGCTAAAACTTCTGGGAATCCAGGAATATCATAAATTGGCTTCTTAGGATATAATTCTGAAAGCTGTCCTCCTGCTTGCGGTAAAGCATCTAGGATATGACATTTTAATTTTAATAATCCTGCCTCGAAAACGGCAAATAAACCTGTTGGTCCTGCTCCAATTATAAGTATATCTGTTTTAATCATTATGGTGTTGTTTATAATCATTCTTAATAACGCAAAGAAACGAATAAATCCTTGTACTTTCAATGATTTTTATCATTTATTTCTTTCCGAAACTTTTTACTCTCTATTTTTTAATGAAGAAGTGATCTCATTCATTCGTTTAACCTTCTCTTCAAAATTACCTTTTAGCGTTTTACGGTATTCATTCAGATTCTCAACCATTTGATTGATGTCTTCTGGAATTACTTCTTCAAAAAACTCACGAAGCCTTTTGGCTGTTGTAGGTGATTTTCCGTTGGTCGAAATGGCAATTTTCACATTTCCTTTTGTTACGATTCCGCCCAAATAATAATCGCATAAATCTGGTGTGTCGGCGATATTACAAATCAAATAACGCTTTCTGGCCAAGTCGTACACTCTTTTATTAACTTCAAGATTATCTGTACAGGCTATTACCATGTGGCGCTTTTTGAGCATTTTCTTTTTAAACTTCGATTTTGTTAATTTTATCGAAGGATGCTGTTCTGCTAGAATTTTTATTTCTAAATGAAATTCTTTTGCTACTACCTCAACATTGGCATTCGGACTTGACTTAAGCAAGAATGAAAGCTTTTCCAGACCTACATTTCCTCCGCCTACAATTAATACATTTAAATTGTGAAGCTTTAGAAATATTGGATATAATTCGTTTTGTTCCATTTTAATTTATTTTCATCCAATCAAAATTAGATGATTTTATTCAATCAATCATTTTTTACCAACGAATTGGTTCTGACGGAACATTTTATCTAACTCTTTCTTTTGACAAAATTCTTCGTAAAATCCTTTTAATTTAGTGCTTTCGCGAACAACCTCGCCTAAAACGATAATTGCTGGAGAACTTAATTCTTTTTCTTTTACGATCTCCAAAATCGAATCGACTGTTCCTACGCCAACTTTTTCTTCTGCTGTTGTTCCGTTTTGGATGATGGCAACTGGCAGATTTCCTTTGTTTTCTTTTTGAAACAAATCGATAATCTGAGGCAGTTTGTGCATTCCCATCAGGATTACAATGGTTGCAGAAGATTTTGCTGCGAGAGCTACATCTGAAGATAATTTTCTGTCTGATGTTGTTCCTGTAATGGCCCAAAAACTTTCTGAAACACCTCTTTTTGTAATCGAAATTCCTTGACTTGCTGGAACTGCGATTACAGATGAAATTCCTGGAATAACAATTGTTTCAATTCCGAAACTTTCTGCAAATTCCACTTCTTCGCTTCCTCTTCCAAAAATAAACGGATCTCCGCCTTTTAATCGAACTACATTTCCATACGTAAGTGCATTATCTACAATCAATTGATTGATTTGATCTTGCGTGTAAGCATGATTTCCGATTCTTTTTCCAACAAAAATTCTGATGGCATTTTTAGGCACGTAATCCAGAATTTCTTCGTTGGCTAAGGCATCGTATAAAACCACATTAGCTTCAGCCAGTGCCTTTACAGCTTTCAGCGTCAGTAAATCGGGATCGCCCGGACCTGCACCGACTAAAGTTATTTTCGGTTTTATATTATGCATTTGCTAATTCTTGTGCTCTGAAAGTTTCGATTTTATCAAAGAAAACTACTGCCTGAGCAATGTAATCTTTAGCGAAAGCTTCAGATGGTTCGTTTTTATTGATTTGGTAAACCAAGTCTTTAAAAGTTGAATTCAACTCTATTTTATTAGTGTCAATAAAAACAGTGTCAAATAAATCTACGATTCCTGCGTGATGATTTGTTTTTTGGTTTTCTGCCAATAACAATGCTTTTGCACCGTTTACAAATCCTGCATAAGCGTGATAAATGGCATCTGACCATTTTTGGTTATCGAAAGCTTCTTGTGCGAAAGTGATTTTTTCTTTGGCTTCTAATAATAAAGTCGCCACTAAATCGATCACCACACCTGCACATTCTCCAACTCCAACTGCTTTTACATAGTTATCTGCGTTACCCCAATCTACAAAATCAGCTTCTGTTAAATTGGTTACATCAGATAATGGTTTTAAGATTTCGTAGAAGTATTTCTCTCCTTTTGCATCGTAATAGTTCAGGAATTTTTCTCCATTCGCGTTAGCGTCAAAATCATTTAAGATCGTACGCAAAGCTTCTGGTCCTCTACGGCTTGGAATTTTGATTACTTTATCAGCAAAACGTCCTTCTCCGTTTCCTAATCTTCCACCACCCAATAAAACCTGTAATGCCGGAGCCACTAGTTTTCCTGAGTTGATAGACATTCCTTGGAATCCGATTGCAGACATATTATGCTGTCCGCACGCATTCATACAGCCTGAAATTTTAATTTCAATTTCGCGGTTGTTTAAATACTGAGGATATTCTGCACTTAAAACTCGTTCTAATTCTTCGGCAATACCTGTACTGCTCGCAATCCCCAAGTTGCAAGTATCTGTACCAGGACATGCCGTAATATCTCCAACTGAATTATATCCTAAATGAACAAAGTCCAATTTGGCTAATTCTTGATAAAAGAATGGTAAATTCTCTTCTTTTACGTGACGTATTACAATATTTTGACGCAATGAAAAACGTAATTCATTTGCTGCGTAATTTTTAATTAAATCTGCCAATAATCTGGCTTTATCAGTATAAAAATCCCCTAATAAAACTTTAATTCCGATAGCATAATAGCCTTCTTGTTTTTGTGCAATTACATTTGATTTTTTCCAAGCTTCATAAGCTGCTGTATCTTCGATTGTAACTTGCGGCACTTCTAAAACAGGTTCTGGAATTGGTCCGTCAAAAGCGGTTGTGTCGATTTCGTATGTTTCAAAAGCGATTGCTTTTTTCTCTTTTTCAACCAAATCAAGAAAAGCATCTTTCCCCATTTCTTTGATTAAGAATTTCATACGCGCTTTCATTCTTTTGGCGCGCTCACCGTATCTATCAAAAATACGGATGATTCCTTCTGCTGTCGGAATGATTTCGTTTACTGGAATAAACTCAGAAAGCAATTCTGCATGTGCTGGCTGAGATCCTAAACCTCCACCAAAAACTACTTTAAATCCTTTTTGTCCGTCTTTGATTTTTGGAATAAATCCTAAATCGTGCAAATAGCTCAAGGCTGTATCTTCGTCTGAAGAAGAGAACGAAATTTTAAATTTACGTCCCATTTCCTGACAGATTGGGTTTCTTAACAAATATTGGAAAAGTCCGTGTGCATAAGGCGAAACATCAAATGGTTCGTTTACGTCTACACCAGCTAATTCGCTTCCTGTAATATTTCTAACAGTATTACCACAAGCTTCACGCAAAGTGATATCATCTTTAGCCAATTCTGACCAAAGTTCAGGTGTTCTGTCCAAGCTCACATAGTGAATCTGAATATCCTGACGAGTTGTAATGTGCAAACGTCCTGTAGAATATTTATCTGACACTTCGGTAATTCTTCTCAATTGCTCGCTGGTTACTTTACCATAAGGCAATTTGATACGAATCATCTGAACGCCTTCTTGACGCTGACCGTAGATACCACGCGCTAAACGAAGACTGCGAAAACGCTCATCATCAATTTTTCCTCCGCGGAATAAGTGAATCTTTTTTTCTAATTCGATAATCTCCTTCTGAACTACCGGATTTTCTATTTCTGTTCTAAAACTTTCCATTTCTTTCTTGTTTTTGGTTTATTGTTGGTCGTTTATTATTGGTTTCTAAAAAACCATAAACCATCAACTATTTAATAAATCCAACTCCTGCTGTGGTATTGGTAGCGGTATCAATTAAGATAAAAGCGCCGTTTGATTTATTTTCGTTATAAGAATCAAAATACAATGGTTTGCTTAATTTGATTGTTACTTCTCCAATCTCGTTTATCGCTAATTGTGAAGCTTCTGTTGTTCCAGAATAATCTGTTGCAATAGTATTTTTAACGCTTTCTACTTTTGCTAAAACTCTGTTTGTATTATGCTGAACCAAGTATTTTGTTCCTGCAACCAGTTTTTTACTGTCCATCCAGCAAATTGTGGTTGTAATATCTTTTTCAATTTTTGGAAGTTCGTCTGATTTCACAATCATATCGCCTCTTGTAACATTGATATCATTTTCTAATTCGATTGTAACTGAAGATCCTGCTGTAGCTTCGTCAAATGATTTATCGAAGAAATGAATTTTAGAAACTTTAGATTCTGTTAAAGAAGGAAGAACCGTTACTGCATCTCCAACTTTAATAGAGTTTCCGTATAATTTTCCTGCGTATCCTCTAAAGTCGTGGTATTCTTCTGTTTTTGGACGAATAACAGTCTGAACTGGGAAACGTGCTTTTCCTGCTTCATAAACATCATGAGAATGTAGCCCTTCTAAATGTTCTAAAACAGTTTGTCCATCGTACCAAGGCATATTTTCTGATTTGTCCACAACATTTCCTCCGTTGATTGCACTTAACGGAATGTAGCTTACGTTTTGTTCTTTATAAGTACTTTTTGCGTTTAATGCTTCGAAATCGGCTTTAATTTTATTGAAAACTTCTTCAGAATAATCTACTAAGTCCATTTTGTTGATCGCAACGATTACTTCTTTTACTCTCAATAAATTATTGATAAAAAAGTGACGGTAAGTTTGCTCAATAACCCCTTTTCTAGCATCAATCAAAATGATAGAAACCTGAGAAGTTGAAGCTCCTGTAACCATGTTTCTTGTATATTCTACGTGGCCTGGAGTATCGGCAATGATGTAACTTTTCTTTACTGTTGAAAAATAAATGTGTGCAACGTCAATCGTAATTCCTTGCTCTCTTTCTGCCACCAATCCGTCTGTTGCAAGCGAAAAGTCAAGGTAATCGTATCCTTTTTGTTTACTGCTTTTCTCGATTGCTTCAATTTTATCTGTTGTCAATGATTTTGTATCGTACAATAATCTTCCGATCAAAGTACTTTTTCCGTCATCTACACTTCCTGCTGTTGCTATTTTTAAAACGTCCATTCTGTAATATTTTGTTTCAGGTTTAAAGTTTCAAGTTTTCTGTTGAAACTAATAATCTGTATGTTTTTGTTTTCTTGATTTTTACTTTTAAAATTTCGTTCCGAATTGCATTCATAATTCACAATTCATAACTCATAATTATTAAAAGTATCCTTGTTGTTTTCTTTTCTCCATTGCAGCCTCAGAACGTTTGTCATCAATTCTGGCTCCTCTTTCAGAAATCGTTGATGATCTGATTTCTCCAACTACTTCTTCAATTGTTGCTGCGTAAGATTCAACAGCTGCTGTACAGCTCATATCTCCAACGGTTCTGAAGCGAACAATTCTTTCTTCGATTTGTTCGTCTTCTTCTTGGTACACAAAAGGAGAATGTGACCAGATTAAACCGTCTCTCAAAAAAACTTTTCTTTTATGTGAAAAATAGATTGAAGGAATCTCGATTTTTTCTTTTTCGATATAACTCCAAACATCTAATTCTGTCCAGTTCGAAATTGGAAAAACACGAACGTTTTGACCATTTTCGATTTTTCCATTCAAAATATCAAACAACTCAGGTCTCTGATTTTTTTCGTCCCATTGTCCGAAATCGTCACGAACAGAGAAAATACGTTCTTTAGCTCTTGCTTTTTCTTCATCACGACGCGCACCACCAATACAAGCATCAAATTTGAATTCTTCAATTGCATCTAAAAGTGTTGTAGTCTGCAAGCTGTTTCTACTAGAATATTTTCCAGTTTCTTCAACTACTTTTCCTTCATCAATAGCATCCTGAACATTACGAACGATCAACTCTAAACCTAATTCTTCTACCAATTTATCTCTGAAAGCGATTGTTTCAGGGAAATTGTGTCCCGTATCAACGTGTAATAGAGGAAACGGAATTTTAGCAGGGAAAAATGCTTTTTGCGCCAAACGCACCAATGTAATAGAATCTTTCCCTCCTGAGAAAAGTAAAACCGGTTTGTCAAACTGTGAAATTACTTCTCTGAAAATGTATATCGCTTCACTCTCTAAAGCGTTTGTTTTTAATACTGAACTCATTTTGTTTTTTGTTTGATATTTTTTGTTTCAAGTTTCAGGTTTCAAGTTTTCACTTGATCTAAAATTCTCCACATTCATTCTATTCTCTTTATTCTATTTTCTAAAAGAAAGTCTTGCCTCTAGCTTCTTTCTTCTACTTAGTCTTTTTTCGCACTGTGAAGCCCACATTCTTTATGGCTTGACTCCCACCACCATCTTCCGGCTCTGATATCTTCTCCTGGAAAAATTGCCCTTGTACAAGGCGCACATCCGATACTTACGAAACCTTGTTTGTGTAAAGCATTTTGCGGAACATTATTTTCTGAAAGATACGTCTCAACTTCTTCTAAAGTCCATTTTAACAGAGGATTAAATTTGATAATTTCGAAACCTCCGTCGTATTCAAATAAATGCAAATCGCTTCTGTTTTCTGATTGTTCGGCTCTTAAACCTGTAATCCAAACTGAATTCCCTGCCAAAGCTTTTCTTAACGGAACCACTTTTCGAATGAAACAGCATTCTTTTCTATTTTCAACCGAATCGTAAAAACTATTCGGTCCTTTTGTCTGAAGCAGATTTTCTACTGAAGCTGCTTCTGGGAAAAAGACTTCGATTGGTCTTTTGTATTTTTTTAATGTTTTATGAAAAACATCATACGTTTCCTGAAATAATCTTCCGGTATCTAAAGTAAACACGGTAATATCAGTGTTACTTTTTGCAATGAAATCGGTAATTACCTGATCTTCTTGACCAAAAGAAGTCGAAAAAATCACTTTTCCCGGAAACTCATTTGCTAAAAAAACTAAGGTTTCGTCAAGCGAAAGAGCTGCAGTTTTTTCTAATAATTCTTGTACAATACTCGCACTCATAATCTCTCCTTTCTAAAATTATTCTTTAAAATAATTTAGATAATGTTTTTAAACTCAATAATATAATTAGAATCCCAACCGCAACCATCATTGGTTTTCTTTTAATTTTATTTACTAAAAATGCTGCAATTGGTGCCGCAATTACACCTCCTAAAATCAGTCCAATAATTACCTGCCAGCCGTGAATTCCTCCAAAAAGCATGAAAGTGATTCCACTTGCAAACGAAATCGCGAACTCAGCTGCATTAACAGAACCAATGGTATATTTCGGATTTCTTCCTCTTCCTAATAAAGTTGAAGTTACAATTGGTCCCCAACCTCCGCCGCCAACTGAATCCATAAAACCTCCAAAAACAGCTAAAACGCCTAGTTTTTTGGTTTTCTTTTTTTCAACATTTTTCTTCAACGCTTTTTTGATGATAATTACAGCCAAAACAATCATATAAACTGCTATGAAAGGCTTAATAATATCGCCATCAATCACATCTGACAATAAATAAGCTCCTGTAATCGAACCTAAAACTCCTGGAATCAATAAATGTTTTACCAGTTTTTTGTTGATGTTTCCAAAACGGTGATGCGAAAGTGCCGACGCTCCAGTAGTAAACATTTCTGAAACGTGAACCGCCGTACTGCTTACAACTGGCGGAACTCCATAAGCCAAAAGAAATGATGTTGCAGTTGCTCCATATCCCATTCCTAAAGCTCCGTCTACCAATTGCGCAAAAACACCAATTAAAAAGAACGCTAAAAGACTTTCATCAAATCCCTGAACAAAACCATCCCATGAAAATTCAGCGTGATGATTATAAATTAATGTAGCTACCAAACCTAACAACAAAATTACGGGAATCGCAATCCATAATTTTTCTTTTGATAAAGCATATGACTTTACCGTTGTGTTGTCTAACTTAAGTTCATTTTCCATATTTTAAGAATTTGTTTTGTTCTTAAAAATCCATTACCCTATCGGCTTAGTAGATTACTTTGCAAATGTACTACATATTTCGAAATATCAAAATAATATATTTACTTTTTTGCACAAGCTATTACCCTATAAACCAAGATAACAGACATTTAAAAAGGAATTAGTAATTAATTTAACAAATATTGTACTGCTTCGTCTTATTTTAACAGCACACCCTATTTTTGTGATTTACAAAAATACACATTTAATCTCTACCAAATCTATAGGATAATTATAAAAATGTTATTATTTTAGCGGCAAATATTTTTTCATGGATTTTCAGATTGGTCTTGTCATTGCAGGTTTAGTGGTTGGTTTTATTGTAGGGTTAACAGGTGTTGGAGGTGGTTCTTTAATGACTCCTATTTTATTATACTTTAATATACCTCCCACAACAGCAGTAGGAACCGATTTACTTTATGCCGCTTTTACTAAAGCCGGAGGAATTTTTGTTCACAATAAAAAAGGCAATATCAACTGGAAAATCACAGGATGGCTTACTTTAGGAAGTGTGCCCGCTGCTTTACTTACTTTATGGATATTGCACAGCATTAAAACAGATATCGAAACCATAAACCGTGTTATCAAACAAAGTTTAGGCTGGGCATTATTATTTACTTCTGTTGCGATTATTTTCAAGCAAAAATTAATGAAGTTTTCGCAGAAGCACGCTGGAGATAAATTTCATACCGAAAGTACAACTCAAAATATGCTAACTATTGGAATTGGAGTTTTGCTTGGAGCAACAGTAACTTTAACTTCAATTGGCGCGGGAGCATTAGGAACCGTTACATTATTTTTCCTTTATCCTTTGCTGCCAACTCCTAAATTAGTAGGAACTGAAATCGCACACGCGGTTCCGTTAACTTTAGTTGCAGGAATTGGCCACGCTTCAATGGGAAATTTAGACTTAGGATTATTAGGTCAATTATTAATGGGATCCCTTCCAGGAATCTATATGGGAAGTATGTTAAGCGGAAAAGTGCCTGATCAGTTTCTTAGAAATGCCATCGCAGTAATGCTTTTCCTTGCAGGCTACAAACTGATATTTTAAAAAAATAAACCATATAAGTTATATAAGTTCATTTTATATACATTCCGTATATAATTAGACGCACTGCTCTGCGTCTCTACAAAAATAAACTTATATAACTTATATGGTTTAAAAAATTAAAAAGCGATATCTGCCAAAGAATTGCTTTCTAATATTTTAAGAGTATTGTCACGAACTTCAGTCATTAAACGTCTTGCTGCACAAGTAGTTTCGTCGTCGCAGTCGTCGCATCTTTCGTAGAAATTATGGCTGGCGCAAGGCAAAAGTGCAATTGGACCTTCCAAAATTCTATAGACTTTTGCCATGCTAATGTCTTTCGGATCTTTTATTAAATAGTAACCGCCGCCTTTTCCTTTTTTTGCTCCAAGAAATCCAGAATTTCTTAGAAGAAGCAAAATACTTTCTAAAAATTTAATCGAAATATGTTCGCTTTTTGCAATCTCTGCAATTTGTACCGGTTCGTTATTCTCACGTCTCGCTAAATAAGTTAAAGCTTTAATTCCGTATTTTGTTTTCTTTGAAAGCACGTACTAGATTTTAGATTTTAGAATGTAGATTTTAGATTTCACTATTATCATAACTCTAAATTTTATTAGAAAACAAAAGTATGCTTTTTGTTTGAACTTTCACATAAGAAGAAAGTTAAATTCTACTAAACCTATCAGATTAATTCTTTTTCTCCAATCAAATCTACGGAATAAAAAATTTCCATATCTGATTCTAAACCTTTTCTGTTGACAACATAAGTTTTAGAAAAAGAGTCATGCCAAAATTTACCAGATTTACCTAAAAATGACACTATATCAAAAGGAATCAAACGGCATAACGTTCTAATAATGATCTTACCTAAATTTGGTTTCGCACCACTTTCTGTAACAACTACAATACCTGTAGCAAATTTGCCCATGGTTGCTCCAAAAAAAGATTCCATAAACAAATAATTAAGCATTAAAAAAGTAAATAATGCCAAGTAAGGGGAATTGGTAACAAATCTTTCCCAAACAGAGTATATATCCCAATTAAAAATATTCCCAATTATTACAATAATAAGACTAGAAACAAAAATTGAAATAAAAACAAAGATAAAATCAACAATACCACTTTCAAAACGCTTTCTGTCTGAAGCAAGCAACTTTTTATCAAGAATGTAAGTTCGACCACTCATAAATTTGTTTATATTAAAATTTTTCTGTCTGAAACAAAAGTATATCTTTTGCAGAATTAATTACAAAAAATTACTGCAAATTTGAAAAGCATTTTCTTTTTCTTGATACAAAAGATGATCCTGATTTTCAATAATCTGATTTGAAATTTTCAAATCCCAAAACCAAATTTTATTTGGAACATTTAAATCTCTATCTCCAAAATATAATCTTATTTCACAATTTGGAACTTCAGTTTCAAAACGCAATCTTGTCGAAGAAACAGCAACTAATTGTTTAGTTTTTAATCCTTTTAAAGAAGCTTTCCACCCAATTGTCCCACCAATACTAAAACCTAAAACAATTACTTCTTCTTTTTCAAAACTTAATAAACTATTTACTGCTTTTTCAATTCCTCCATTTACAAATTGATTATGAATTTCCTCTTCATTATTTGATGAATCAATCTGAGCTAATTTTAAAACATTGTAATATCGGATGTCATATTTAGATTCTAAAATTTTAATATAGTATTGAATCCATTCCGGATTGCCTCCAAATAAATCTGACAGTAAAAGCAATCTTGGCTTTGACATAATTTACATTTTATTGAAAAGTTAATATACTAAAAAAGGGCTATTAAATAGCCCTTTCAAAATTTTATATAATATTATAGTTATTCCAATGCTTGCTTCAAATCTGCAATTACGTCTTCTACCGTTTCTAATCCAACAGAAACACGAACCAAACCTTGCGTGATTCCAACTGCTAGTTGATCTTCTTCAGATAATTTGCTGTGTGTTGTAGATGCTGGATGCGTAACAATTGTTTTTACATCGCCAATATTTGCAGAAAGAGAACATAATTTAATCTTGTTCAAAAATTTTCTTCCTGCTTCTAATCCGCCTTTAATTTCAATCGCAATAATGTTACCACCTGAACGCATTTGCTTTTTGGCAATTTCATATTTTGGATGCGATTTTAAAAAAGGATATTTCACACTATTTACATTTGGATGACTTTCTAAAAACTCAGCTACTTTCAAAGCATTTTCGCAATGTCTGTCCACACGAACAGCCAAAGTTTCTAAACTTTTTGATAAAACCCACGCATTAAACGGTGACATTGCCGGTCCTGTATTTCTTGAAAACAAATAGATTTGACGAATCAGCTCTGCGTCTCCTACTGCAACTCCGCCTAAAACACGACCTTGACCATCCATTAATTTTGTTGCAGAATGCACTACGATATGTGCACCATATTTAATTGGCTGCTGAATGTAAGGCGTTGCAAAACAGTTGTCAATTATTAAAATCAAATTGTGCTTTTTTGCAATTTGACCTAGAAGCTCCAAATCAATTACATCTACACCTGGATTTGTAGGCGTTTCAGCATATAAGATTTTAGTATTTGGCTTAATAAAACTCTCAATTGTTTCTGGTTTATTGATATCAAAATACGAAGTTTCGATTTTCCATTTTGGAAAATAAGTCATAAACAAAGCGTGAGTCGAACCAAAAACACTTCCCGCAGAAACAATATGATCTCCAGATTCTAGCAATGCTGCAAACGTAGAATAGATCGCTGCCATTCCGGTTGCAAAAGCGTAACCAGCTTCGGCACCTTCCATCGCACAAACTTTATCAACAAATTCTGTTGTGTTTGGATTGCTAAAACGAGAGTAAATATTGCGGACTTTTTCTTCTGTAAAAGAAGCTCTCATATCCTCTGCATCTTCAAATATAAAGCTTGATGATAAGTACAAAGGGCTTGAATGTTCCTGAAATTGTGTTTTTTCTAAATTTGTTCTAATGGCTTGTGTTTCAAAACCAAGATCTTCTATATTCATTGTGTTGTTATTTTATTTTTAACACGAATTGCACTAATTAGCGCAAATTCGTTTTCTTGTAAAATTTCACAGAGATTCGCAAAGTGAAACACAGAGTTTCACAAAGCAATTAGTCTGATTTTTAATAAGCCACAAAAGAATTATCTAATTCTCAAATTGACTAATTATCTTAATTCTTCGTCGTTCAAGACAACTTTATACTTTATTGTTGCCGTTGGCTCAACCGTTTTAGCAACTGAGCAATATTTCTCGAAAGAAAGCTGCGCCGCTTTTTTTGCTTTTTCTGGGTTGATTTCTCCTTCTAAATAGAAAACCACATCGATTTCTTTAAAAGGTTTTGCTTCTTCGATTTGTACACGTGTACCTTCAACCTCAGCGTTAAAAGAAGTGATTTCTTGACGCTGTTTCTTTAAAATAGAAATCATATCAATAGCACTGCATCCCGCAACTCCCATTAACACTAATTCCATTGGACTTGCGCCTAAATCGCTTCCGCCAAATTCGGCTCTACTGTCAACGTCAACTATATGTCCGCGTTCATTTTTTACTTTAAAATGAAAAGCGTCGTTTACTCTGTTTAAGGTTACTTTCATTGTGTTGTTATTTTTTTGTTTTGTTGTTTATTTTTATGTTTTGTCTTTGCGAGGAACGAAGCAACCTCACTAACAATTACACAAAGCTTAATTTTGCAAATGTGATTGCTTCGTTCCTCGCAATGACAAACTAGACTTTTTATCCCTTATCAGACAATCTCAAAATATCTCCGAAAACTCCTCTTGCGGTTACCGCAGAACCCGCACCGGCTCCTTGAATAACGATTGGACGATCTCCGTAAGATTCTGTATAAATTTCGAAGAAAGAATCAGAACCTTTTAATCCGCCCAGTGCTGTGTCTGACGGAACTGAAACTAATTTTACTTCTAAATTTCCTTTATCATTTTGCAAATCTCCAGACAATTCACCAATGTATCTTAAGACATGATTTGGCTGTTGGTCTGCTTTTATTTTAGCATAAATTGGATCGAATTCTTTCAGTTTCGTCAAGAAATCGGCTGCGCTTCCTTCACGCAAATGTTCCGGAATTAGGTTCTGAATTGAGATTTCTTCGAACTCATTTTGCAAGTCTAATTCTCTAGCTAAAATTAATAATTTTCTACCAACATCGTTTCCGCATAAATCTTCACGCGGATCTGGTTCTGTATATCCGTTATCAATTGCTTCCTGCAAGATTTCGCTGAAAGGCGCATCTTTAGCAGAGAAATTATTAAATAAATAACTTAATGTTCCAGAGAAAACACCTTTGATCTTAGTGATATTTTCTCCTGAAAGATGTAGTAATTTAATGGTATCAATTAATGGTAAACCGGCACCAACATTGGTTTCGTATAAATAATTCTTTTGGTTTTCTGCTAAAGCTTTTCTTAGTTCTTTGTAAAAACCATAACTTAACGTATTGGCCACTTTATTAGAAGAAATCAAATCGAAACTGCTTTCTACAAGCGGAATATAATTTTCTACAAAAGCTGCACTTGCCGTGTTATCAATTGCAATTAAGTTTTCTAAATGATGCTCATTCGCGTAGGCGATAATATCATTAATTGTGTAAGCTTCTCCTTTGGTTTCTATCTCGTTTTTCCAGTTGCCATTAACACCGTATTTATTCAAAAGCAGCTTTCTAGAATTCGCTATAGCGAAAACATTCAACTTAATATCTTTACGTTTTTCAATTGCAGAAGCCGATTCTAAAATCTGATTAATCAAAGTTCCTCCAACTAATCCGTGACCGAAAATCGCGATGTTGATCTTTTTAGAAACTCCAAAAATCTCTCCGTGAATTACATTTAGCGCTTTATTTAATTCTTCTTTCTTAACAACCAAACTCACGTTTTTTCCTGTAACGGTGTTGTTGAATAAAATCGGAACAATTTTATTTTTAATTAAAGCCGTATACGGTTTATGGAACGTACTTAAATCCTGACCAATAATCGAAATTACAGATACATTGTCTGTTACCGTAATCTGATTGACGTCTTTCGAATAAAAGTCATTTTCAAATTCTTTTTCTAATTCGACAACCGCAGTTGTTGCTTTATCAGTTGCAACCACTAATCCGATTCCTCTTTCTGATGAACCTTGCGAAATGATACTTACACTGATATTGTGATCTCCCATTACTTTAAAAATTCGGGCATCAACTCCAGCTTTTCCAAGCAATCCGCGTCCTTCAAGATTTACAAGAGAAACATTTTCTAAAACAGAAAGCGTTTTAATTCCCTCTTTTGAAGAATCTGATGTAATTAAAGTTCCGCGGTTCTCGTGGTTGAATGTATTTAAAATACGCAAAGGAATATTCTTTTCTAACAAAGGAATAATCGTTTTGGCATGAAGAATCGTAGCTCCAAAATTTGCAAGCTCATTTGCTTCATTGAATGATAAATATTCAATTTTCTTTGCATCGGCAACCAAATCAGGATTTGCGGTGTAGATTCCGTCTACGTGCGTGAAGTTTTGTAATTCTTCAGCATTTAAATAATTGGCGATTAACGAAGCGGTATAGTTACTGCCATTTCTACCTAAAGTAGTTGTGTCGTTGTTGTTGTTAGATCCAATGAAACCTGTAACTATATTAACCGTTTCTCCGTTATGTTCTTTAAAATAATTGATTACGTTTTTCTTCGAAAGCTGCTCTAAAGGCTGTGCATCGCCAAATTTAGAATCTGTTTTCAGTAAATCCCTTGTATCTACGAAATTGGCTGGAATTCCTTTTTCCAATAAAATAGCTGTCAATAATTTAGCCGAAAGCAATTCTCCTTTTGACAAAATCTGATCTTTAATTTTTTTGCTATAATCGCCAATTAAGCTTACTCCTTCAAAAAGTTTATCTAAAATATTGAACTCTTCAGATAAATCAACTTGTGGGTAATCTGATATTTGATATTTTTTAAAGTTTTCTAATAATTCTTTGTAGCTGCCATTTTTAGCCGCAATGCTTAAGATAAATTCTAGCTCGTCTGTCGCATTTCCGCGTGCAGAAACTACAACAGCAATTTTTTCACCTTGACTAACTTTATCAGAAATGATAGAAACAACTTTGTTAAGTCCTTCTCCGTTTGCTAACGATTTACCTCCAAATTTTAATACTTTCATTTTATTTCTTTATTGTTTCTGCCTTAAAAATGTCGGCAAGTAAATGATCTAATTGTTTGTACTCGATTAAAAAAGCGTCATGTCCGTGAACAGAGACAATTTCGCTGTAGAAAACATTGTCTTTAAACTTCTTCAATTCTTCGTAGGTTTCTACGTTTTCTTTTGCTGTAAAAAACAGATCAGAATTGATTCCGATGATATGAATTGAAGCCGTTGTTTTAGCCAATAAGTTTTCAAAACTTTCACTATTTCTAGTAATATCAATTGTTTTAAGCAACTGATTCATTAATTTATAAGAAGAAAGCTGAAATCTTTTCTGCAATTTTTTTCCGTGGTGTGCCAACCAGCTTTCGATATTAAAAATCAAAAGATCCTGATTGATGGTTCTTTGGAATTTTTCTTTGAATGATTCTGGCGAACGATAACACAACATGGCATGAATTCTCGCATCTTCTATTGGTTTTGAAGAATTATTCAGGATCTGCTCCTGAAGAAAACAATTTGCAATAAGCCAGTCTGTCGATTTCCAGTCACTCGCAATCGGAATAAGGTTTTCTGTAATATTTGGCGCTAATGCTAAAATTTCCCAAGCAATTCCACCCCCGACAGAACCTCCGATAACAGCAAAAAGCTTTTCAACATTTAAGGCTTTTACACCCTCAATAAAGATTCTTGCAATGTCTCTGGCTGTAAAATCAAAGTAATTTTCGATTAAAAAAGAATTTGTTCCGTTTCCAGGAATATCAAAGGCTAAAATGGTATAAACAGCAGTATCGATAGTCTTACCTTCGCCAATTAAGTCATTCCACCAGCCATTTTCGCCAGTAACTTGTGAGTTTCCTGTCAAGGCGTGATTAACCAAAACAATAGGCGCACTGTGCAGCGGCTGGCCAGACAGTGTAAAACTTAACGGTATAGAATGATAATTTGCACCACTTTCTGTGATGAAATCTTGAATTATAATGGGATTTGGTATATTTTCCAATTTCAAATCTGTTGTATTATGATTTGTATATGGAAATATTAGAAAGAAAAAACTAGTCTAAACTAGAAAAATTCTGATTGTTATCTTTCCACGTTGGGCGTGGTAGAATGCAGCACCTTCTTCGAATTAACGAAGGGTTGCTAAGGATTCATCGGGTCTAATCCCTCGTCCTTTCTTTATAACATTTCAATACTTTTATGAACTTATCGAGTGCAAATTAACTACTAATTTCTTTAACAAACAAATTTAATCTAAAAGTGTTTGTTAAATTTCTGCGACTTACATGAGCAAAAACTATTATACGCAAAAATTTACCGAACAAAAATGCCCAGTAAAATTAAGCAGGTTTTCACCTAGTTTATGATGCTTTTCCGTTTAGATAAAAAGCGTTTCATTTTCTTTTGAATACATCAAAAACAATAAAGAGTTTGGTACTTTTTTGGCAGTACTTTTATCTTCTTCTGTGATTCCGAATCTTGGGTGAGCCAATTCGTTTGTTGGCGGCGGATTGCTATTTTTTGTCCTTCTGTTTTTCAATTTAGAAATTTTTTCTGCGAAGTAGTTCAATTTGCTCATGATATTAAGTTTTAGTTCAGTTGTGTTTTATAATCTTTATTTCTCTTTTATGTTTCTGTTAAATCGCTTTTTGGAATAAAAAAACCCTTTTGGATTTTTAGATACCAAAAGGGTTTAAGTTTTTACACTCATGTATGCTTTTAGTATCAACAGACGTATGCGCAAATAAGCGCGACAGTAAACATCTTGTTCATCTGTAAGGATTTATTCATCTGTGATTTATATTGTATTTTAAAATTCTGCATTTCTGTTAAATTAAAAAGCCTCCTAAAAATTTCTTAGGAGGCTCTTACTATATTATTATTGTATTCTTACAATTTTTTTAAGCAATAGACACCCCAACCTCGGTCTTAACCGAAATGGCACAAAACATTTTGTTGACTTTTAAGTTCATTTGATTTCTAGTAGTTTTTGGGTATAACAAATATGCAAATATTTTTTTTATTACACAAATTAAATTCAAGAATTTAATTACAAAAATCGTTAAAAATCAGTTTTTTAACGATAAAAAACCTCTTACAAAAACGAAAACGAAATAATAAAGGTAAAAAACTTACAAAACAAGCCTTTTTTTCTTCATGACTCCAATTGACAAATCAAATTATCAAAGAACCTTTTTCTTTTTTTATTCAAAAATTTACAGCCAGACTGCCTCTTTACTCCTAATTCGCTCTGCAATTTTTAGAATATCGGTTATAATTCCTCTTGAAATTGCCTGCTTGCACGGAGGCGCGCTCTGAATTACAATTGGAATATCACCGTAAGATTTTGTGTAAATTTCAAAAATCGTGTCAGAACCTTTTAATTGTCCAATTGGTGAATTGGCTAATTCAGAAATCAATTTGGTCTCTAAAGTGCCTTTTTCCAAATCAAATTCGCCCACATATCGAAGCACATGATCTTCTGCCTGAGTAATTTTGGCAATCTTAAAAGATTTATCGACAGCATCTTTATTGAGCACTCCATTTTTCTCCAAATGCTCTTCAGTTATAAATGGTTTGATCTTAATATCAGAAAGCTCAAAATCTTTTCCGATTTCTCTGGCCAATATCAAAAGTTTTCTTGCCGTATCATTTCCTGACAAATCTTCTTTAAAGTTGGATTTCATTAAACCTAAAAGGCTCGCATCTTTTAGAATGGAAGAAAACGAAACATCTTCTGTTGAAAATCGATTAAAAACATAACTCAGATTATCTGAAAAAACACCTCGAATCTTTGTGATTTTTTCTCCAGAATAATACAAATCTCTTAAAGTCCGTAAAACCGGAATTCCAGTCTCAACAGAGGTTTCGTAAAGAAACTCTTTGTCGTACTTTTTCAGATTCGATCGAAGTTCTTTATAAAGATCTAACGGAAGCGTATTGGCTTTTTTATTTACAGCTACAATATTAAATCCGTTTTTGATTAGCGTATTATAGTGTTTTACTAATTCGTCGCTGGCCGTTGCGTCTACAGCAATTAAGTTTTCGAATTCATTTTCTTGAGCAAATTCGACAATATCTTCTACTTTAAAAGGAACTGCCAATTGTCTGAAATTGGTTTCCCACGAATAACCGACACCTTCTTTTTCGAAGAAAGCGACTGTCGAATTGGTTATAATTGGAAAATGAAAATCGACATTTTTGCTTTCAAGAAAAAACTCCTGACTTTCGATAATCTGATTAATCAAAGTGCTTCCGATATTACCAATTCCAAAAAGGACAATATTTATTTTAAGCTTTGACATGATTTCTAACATTTTTTGAAACCATATAAGTCATATAAGTTCATTTTAGGATTGGCGCATTTCTGTGCGCACAAATTGTGGCGCAAGAAATTAAATGAACTTATATTCCTTATATGGTTTAAATTTATAAAGATGTTTTTCATAAAAAATTACCTTTAGCAAAACCACTCGCTAAAGGCAATCTTTCAAACAAAAAACAAAAAAACCTAATTTTTATTGATGCTGTATTGAGAAAGCTTCACACTTTCAAAAACTGCTTGCAGATCTGCAATTAAATCTTCGATATCTTCAATTCCGACAGACAGACGAATCAAATCTTTAGAAACTCCTGTTTCAATTTGCTCCGCTTCTGTCAATTGCTGATGCGTTGTGCTTGCCGGATGAATAATCAATGACTTTGTATCTCCGATATTAGCCAAAAGAGAGAACAATTTTGTTTCGTCTACTACTTTTTTCGCCGCATCAAAACCGCCTTTTAAGCCGAAAGTGATAATTCCGCTTTTTCCTTCTGGAAGATATTGATTTGCCAAATCGTGATATTTACTAGATTTCAGCCCTGGATAATTGACCCAAACCACCTCATCTTGTTTTTCTAGCCATTCAGCCAGAGCCAAAGCATTTTCGCTGTGTTTCTTAATTCGGATTGGCAGCGTTTCTAATCCTTGAATAATCTGAAAAGCATTAAAAGGACTCAAAGCAGAACCAAAATCACGCAGACCTTCAATTCGGGCTTTTGCAATAAAAGCCGCATTTCCTAAAGCTTCGTGATATACTAATCCGTGGTATCCTGCAGATGGTTCGGTAAACTCAGGGAATTTTCCGTTTGCCCAGTCAAAGTTTCCAGCATCAATGATAACGCCTCCTAATGAGGTTCCGTTTCCAGCAATATATTTTGTTAAGGAGTGAATTACAATATCGACACCATATTTAATTGGGTTTAATAAATAAGGTGTCGCAACTGTATTGTCTACTATAAACGGCACTTTAAATGCTTTGGCTTCTGCCGAAATTCCTTTAAGATTTAAAACATCCAATTTTGGGTTTCCTAGAGATTCTACAAAAAAAGCTCTTGTATTTTCTTTGGCTGCTTTAGTAAAGTTTTCTGGTTTTGACGGATCTACAAATGTTGTCGTGATTCCTAATCTTGGCAAAGTAACTTTTAAAAGATTATAAGTTCCGCCATACAAACTGTTTGATGCCACAATATGATCCCCCGCTTTTAGCAGTGTTAAAAAAGTTGTAGAAATTGCCGATGCTCCAGAAGCTGTCACCACCGCTCCGATTCCGCCTTCAAGTGCTGCCAATCTTTGTTCCAAGATATCATTGGTTGGATTATTTAATCTCGTATATATAAATCCGGCTTCGGCAAGACCAAATAAATTGGCCGCATGATCGGCATTATTAAAGACGTATGATGATGTCTGATAAATAGGCACTGCTCTTGTTCCTGAATTTTTAGTTACATCGTGTCCTGCGTGAAGTGCGTTTGTTGCAAATTTTTGTGTGCTCATGATTTCTTAGTTTTTTAGGTATTGTTAATACTATTATATATTGTAATTAATTGTTGAATTGCGCCTGAACATATAAATCTTCTTCTTCCAGATTGTATAATTGAAGGAGTAAAGAATTCTGACTTTCTAAATATTGATCCTGATTAAATTCTATTGTCTGATCTTCTAAAAAATTATTCTGTTCCTCAGAATTTGTTCTTAATAAGTATTCGTATGCGATTGTATTGATATCTAGTGTTTTCATGATTTTAAATTTTTAAGTATTGAAATAAAAAAAGCCCTTTCGGATGGCTTACCAAAAGGGCTTTATAGTTGAAACTATAACAAAGATTCGATCTTTCACTTTCGGCAACAGCAAGGCAGGATACACATTGGCATCTTACAACACATCATCATCATTTTATTTGCTGCTGAATTTTTCATTTTGTTTTGTTTTGTTTTTTATTTCACCATATAAGTGATATAAGTTCATTTGAATTCTGCTTATTAGACGCACTGCGGTGCGTCTCTACACATATGGTTTAAAAAATTTGTATAAAAAAACCTCTGCTGTTGGGCAGAGGTTTTATTGTTATTATAGATTTAAATACTAAACAATAGCGCGCTCTGCGGATAATTCCGACATCATACAGCACATATTTTTAATACCTAAATTCATTTCTTTCTTGTTTTGTTTGACAAAGTTGAAAACTTTTTTTCAAACAGCCAAACAAAAAGTGAATTATTTTCTATTACCCTATCAAATTACTATACTTGTGTTAAATTTTAATGGATTAAAATAAAAAAAGTTGAACTTTAATTTGCAAATCAAAATGGTTTCATACCTTTGCACGCGAATACAGAGGAAAAATTTGAACTGATTGCAACCTCTTCATAATGAAATGGTTCATTATGATTGCCGAGAGATAAATTTCGGCATTAAAAAATGCTAAAGCAGCAACTCTCCTTTAGCCCTTTTTTGCAATTATTTTTTCCTCGCTAAATTTTAATTTATACAAATTTAATACATTATTATGGCTTATTTATTTACGTCAGAATCTGTTAGTGAAGGGCATCCAGACAAAGTTGCAGATCAAATTTCGGACGCATTAATTGACAACTTTTTGGCATTTGACGCTGACTCAAAAGTAGCTTGTGAAACATTGGTTACAACTGGTCAGGTTATTTTAGCAGGTGAAGTAAAATCGAATACTTATCTTGATGTACAAAACATTGCACGTGAGGTAATCCGTAAAATTGGATATACTAAAAGTGAATATATGTTTGAAGCAAACTCTTGCGGAATTCTTTCTGCAATTCACGAGCAGTCTGCAGACATTAACCAAGGTGTTGACAGAGCTAAGCCAGAAGAGCAAGGTGCAGGTGACCAAGGAATGATGTTTGGTTACGCTACAAACGAAACTGAAAACTACATGCCTCTTGCATTAGATTTATCTCATAAATTATTACAAGAGTTAGCTATTTTAAGACGTGAAAACAAAGAGATCACTTATTTACGTCCAGATGCTAAATCTCAGGTAACTTTAGAATACAGCGATGATAACAAACCAACTCGTATTGATGCGATTGTTATCTCAACTCAACATGATGATTTTGACGAAGAAGCGGCAATGCTTTCTAAAATCAAAAAAGATATTATCGAAATCTTGATTCCAAGAATTATCGCTAAAAATCCAGAGCACGCTCATTTATTTAACGATAAAATCAACTACCACATTAACCCAACAGGAAAATTCGTTATTGGAGGACCTCACGGAGATACTGGTTTAACAGGAAGAAAAATTATTGTAGATACTTACGGAGGAAAAGGTGCTCACGGTGGTGGTGCATTCTCTGGAAAAGATCCAAGTAAAGTAGATAGAAGTGCTGCTTATGCTACACGTCATATCGCTAAAAACTTAGTTGCTGCTGGTGTTGCTGACGAAATCTTAGTTCAGGTTTCTTACGCAATTGGAGTTGCTGAGCCAATGGGAATTTTCATTGAAACTTACGGAACTTCTAAAGTAAACTTAACAAACGGTGAAATCGCTAAAAAAGTAGAAGCTATCTTTGATATGCGTCCTTACTTTATCGAGCAACGTTTAAAATTAAGAAACCCAATCTATAGCGAAACTGCTGCTTACGGACACATGGGACGTAAACCAGAAACTGTAACTAAAACTTTCTCTGCTCCAGGTGGAAACGAAAAAACAGTTACTGTTGAGTTGTTTACATGGGAAAAACTTGATTTTGTTGACCAAGTAAAAGCTGCATTTGGATTGTAATCTAGATCTTTAGACTAACTTAGATAGTTAGACTTCCAATATAAAAAAGCCGATTTCTATTGAGAAATCGGCTTTTTCTTTTTACTCATAAGAGTTTTTATTTAATAAGTTCCATTCTGCATTTTATTTAGCACTTCTTTCATTTCGTTTGCACTTTCGCCGTCGACACCTTCATTTAAATACTTTACTGCCAAAGTTTGTGTTTCAATTGCTTTTTGCTTTTGTCCGTCTTTGTAATATAGTTGAGCCAAAGTGTCTAAATAATAAGGACTATTTTTTGTTATAACCAAACTATATTCTGACCATTTGATAGCATCTTTTAAAAAGTTAGCATTCAGCGGGTTTGTAACTACAGCCCATGCCGCAGTGTTTGCTGTACTAGAATGATATTCTTTAAACATATTCCATCCGTCATAAGAATAGCTTGAACTGGAATCTAATGTTGAAAAAATCGCATCTAATTTCTCAATCGGACTTGTTCCTGCTAAAGTAGAATCGAAATACGTATTAAACTCTTTTAAATAAGTGGTATTAGAACCGTCTTTGTCTGTAATTTGGCTTAAATAATAGAAGTAGTTTCTATAGGCATCAAAATTTCCTTTTCCTGAAGCAATGATTTTTTTATAAATAGCATTGACTTTTTCTCTGTTTATTTCGCCAGAAACTCCATCTTGAGAAGCGTAAAGATTTTGCTGCAGGGCATCTGAAATTTCAGAAATCGGGTTTCCAACACTATGAATTTCTCCTATTTTAGTGTTAAAACCAGAACGAATACTTTCGATTTCATCTGAATGTTTTAAGACATAATCTATTGCTAAGAAATCGGTATCATTCAAAACTCTGTCTGTACTAAATAGCTGTTTTGTAAATCCTTGGTTTTTGATTTCTTTCAAAATCGTTTCGACCAAATACATGTTTACCGCTTTATCTTTTTGATGCGCTTCAATCAGTTTTTTCCAAGATTGCGCCACTTCTTTTTGGTCTAAAGCTGTTTTAGTTATTACGAATTCCGTTGAATTTGGATCGGTTACTGTATATGCTCCCTCATAATCATAAGATGATTCTAGTAAAGCAGCTTTATTAAAAGCATTTATTAAATCGGCATCAGATGCTTTTTTATTCTTTAAAATAGTATTGATAGAAAGAAAAGCATTTGCTCTCTGCAATCTTCTGTAGAAATCGCCATAATAACTAAACTGATATTGTTGTGTTGCCAAATCAGATTTTGCAATAGCCAGCTGATTTCCTTCTCCGTTTAAAATAATAATGCTTGGATCGCTGATGATTTTATTGTTTTTAAGCCATTTTTTATCATCGGCTCCAGCCAAATAATAATTGTAAATATCATAAAGCGCATTGTACGAATCGTACATATTATATCCTGTTTGCGTTTCCTGTTCTTTTACAAAATTGTCAAAACTCTCTTTAGCCGATTTGTTTTTGCTGTCTACTACAACAACCAAAAATTTATTGCTGGCTGATTTTGTAGACTCAATTGCTTTTTTAAGATTGCTTTCGATTTTTAATTTGAAATCATATTTGTTGTATGCCGGCGGCGGAATTGTTGCTTCAACAATAGCTGTGGTGTCTACTGCAACCCCAAAATCATCACTTAATAAAGTATTATCTTTTCCTGGATAAGTCCAATTTGAAACGGTCTGAGTTTCAAGAGGAGCAACTTTTGGTATTTTCTTAACCGGCTGAGGATCTTTTTCATTCACAAATACCAACGGATTCAATCCTGATTTCTCTGAAATTCTAAGTTCGTTGGTTTGTTTATCAAAGTATCCTGCAATTTGTAAATCGCCCAAAACTGCCAATTCATAATTGATTGTTATTTCTGAAACATCTTTTGGCAGCGCATATTTGTAAACAATGCTTTTACCTCCATATTCTTCATAAACTAGATATAAGAAATCCGTTTTTTCAATTTCAAAATCCAAATCGATTTTTGCATATTCTGGATCGACTTTAGTTTTAATATCCGAAATTCTCTGGTATTGCACTTCTTCTTTACCTTTTTGAGTTCCGATATAAAAAGAATAATAGGAAGGATCCGTAAACTTTATTTTTATGTTTTTAGCATTTTTATCTACCTTGAAAGAAAGATCAAAATTGGTCTGTGCTGATGGATTTTTTGCAAATAGTAAAGAATCGCCTTTTACCTCGTAACCGCCAGAATAAAAAACCAGTTCGTATTTATTATCATCTAATAAATTCAATTTGATTTTCTGACCTTTATTAATCGATAAATAAGTTCCTTTTTCAATGCCAGTTGTTTGAGAAAAAGAAACAAATGTTCCAATAAACAAGAGTACTAAACTCCAAATAAAGTTGCGCATAATTAAGATTTTGGTTGATAATGTATGAATCACAAAGATATTTGATTCTTCATTAAACAAATCACAAAACGCGCTATATTAGCAACAAAAATACTACAAATTATATTTCATCGAAAATATAATGTATCGAGGCTGAACGGTGTACTGAGAAACTCGGGTTGAGAACTGCGAAAAACTGTCATCATTAAGATAAGTTGTGTTTAACAGATTGGTTGCCGAAACTTTATATTCCCATTTGCTGTTCTTTTTCTGGTAAATTAAACTCGCACTTAGGAAATCATATTCGTTATCAACCGATTTATCTCCATTATAATAATGGTAGAATTCATATTCAGATACAAAAGAAAAACTGTCCAAAAAGTAGTAATCTAATCTTGCAAATGGCTTATCGGTATAAAAAGTTGAACCGCTGTATTTGTTAACCAAAAGATTATATCCAAACTCAATATTCGGAAGTTTTTTATAATTTGTTGAAGCTCTTATCGTATAACTTTGTACAAAACTTTCAGTAGTTCTTAACTCATCATTTTGTATGTTATTGAATTTAGACCAATTAAGACTCGCATTAACTGAAGCTTTATAGTTTTTTAAAAACGAACGTCCGTAAGCTCCCATTCCCGATACCGTTTCGTCTGCCAGATTCGAATTGTAAGGAACCGAAGATTGGTTAATCCCATCAAAATTTGCCTGCGTTTTTATCGCATCTACTTTTCTAGTATAAGTTGCATTGGCAAAAATGTTCTCAAAATTGAACATGTTATATTTAAAATAACGAAGCGAATGTACTTGCGAAGTGGCATTTTCTAAGAAACGATTTCCGCGAAATAAACTGCTGTAATCTGACAAAACATAACCCGCTGCCAGCTGATTGATATCGGTAAAATCATTCGTTAAAGAAAAATTATACGTCAGCGTTTCTGATTTTTTGATTTGATATAAAGCGAAGAAATCTGGCAACACTTTTACAAAATTCTGAGAATAATCGCTTCCTAATTGTCCGTTTGTCATTTGATACGTATGCAAACTTACTCCAGGTGTAAACGTAAACTTTCCAGTCAATATTTTATAATGAAAACCTAAAAACGCATCATTAAAACGGTAATCAACATCGTTATTATTTTCAGAATTATTTAAATCATTTCGATCTCCATTATCTAACATTTGAAAGATGTGAGAATTGAAGTTTTGATAGGAATACGTATTTCCTAAAGTAATATTGATGTTACTTTTTGGCGTTACCATATAATAGTAATCCAATTTGGCATCCAATTTATTAGTTTTCACAAACCGATCCTGATTCAGATCGTTTCTGTTTTGTCCCGAAATGTATCCTGACAAATCAAAAGGCTGCGATCTTAAATTGGCATTATAAAATGGATTTTCATCTTGATACAAATGCTGCATTTCAAAAGCAAAAATGTTTTTAGCACTTTGCGTATAATACAAACTCAAATTCTGATTAATAGAAGTTGGGTCTTGTTTCTTTCCTGTTAAAATGGTTTCAACCGCCGAAACATCGCTTACAATTGACTCACGAAGTAAATCGGTATCTTCATTTTGCTTGGTCAGTTTAGTCAAAATATCATAATCAAACTGAAATTTATCGCTTGGTTTATAAGTCGAACTCAGTTTAAAAAGTCCCAAATTATTTTTCTGATGAGTAATTTCATCACGTTTCTGCTGATCGCCAGAATCCAAAATCGTAGTTTGAGATTTGGTTTCTAAATCTGTTTTTGAAGTCGAAAGAATTCCAAAACCACTTAGATTCCAAGCTTTATTAACAGAATAAGCAAAATTTGTTGCTCCAAATTTGGTTTCGATTTCTTTAGCGCGATTATTTCTCAGCAATGAAATTCCTAAATCATTTGAAGAAACATTAAAACTACTTCCGCCCTTTTTCATCATATTTTTAAATCCGCCCGTGAACTTAAAATAGTCTTGCGCGGTAAGTGGCAATTCTCCAATATTATTAAAATTGGTTATTAAATTAATGCTGTATTTCGGACTGTAATAAAACAGTTTCGGATTAATAATATAGCGACTGTCGAGTTCTGCAACTCCAATTCCAGCGGTTACATCACCAAACCAAAAGTTCTTTTTTCCTTCTTTCAGTTTGATGTTCATCGCCACATTATCCTGATCGTTTTCAAGACCTTTCAATTGGCTAATTTCATTGTAATTTCTTAAAACCTGCACTTTATCAATCGCATCGGCTGGAATATTTTTAACGCCTAGTTTGGTGTCTCCATCAAAAAAATCTTTTCCTTCCACCATTAATTTGGATACTTTTTTCCCTTCCACTTCAATTTCTCCGTCGGCATTTACCTCAACACCAGGAAGCTTTTTCAAAACATCTTCCAGCTTTTTTTCTGTTCCGGTTTTAAAAGAATCTGCATTATACACAATCGTGTCTCCTTTTATAGAAACAGGCATTTCACGCACAATTTCAACGCCTTCCAATTCGATTCCTGTGCCATCCAAAACAATATTCTGAGTCATATTTTCAGCTTTTGTTGAAACCGCGATTTCTTTCGATTTCATTCCCAAATAACTTACTTTAATTGTGTAGGCCGTATTTGGTTTTAAAGTCAGCTGAAACTTTCCTTTGTCGTTGGTAATCCCGTACGAATCCATTGCTTTTGTACCATTATTAATAGCCATAATATTGGCCATCTCCAACGGATTTTTCTGTTCGTCCTGTATAAAACCATCAAAGCGAATACTTTGAGAAAAACATATAGAAGTAAAAAGTAAGGCAAAGATGAAAAGTGTTTTATTCATTATCAGAATATTGGAATTTTGAAATTCGAACTTTGGAATTTGAGATTTGAGATTTGGGATTTTATAAAAATTTATCTTCCCATTGGCGGAGCCATACCTCCACGTCCACGGTTTGTCTCTCTAAATTCTTCCATTTTTTTAATTACCGTTTCATCGTATTCTTTCTGCGAAACTACTTTTCCTTTTTTAGACGGTTTTATCTCTACTTTATCCTTCGCATTCAAAACAATTTTAGAACACAAAATCGTAGTTGTTCCATCGTTGATTTCTAGAATTAACCCAGGAAGTCCCCAATAGTTTTCTGGGCCTTGGTTTACAGGAATTTCTGGCGTATACCAAGCTGTTACAACAATTTCTTTAGGTATTTCGAAGTTATCGGCAAAATTCGTTTTTGTCTCTCCAGAAATCTTTTTTGCTTCGTCTTTTTTATCGTCTTCCTTTTTAGGTCTGAAATTTCTAAAATCGGTTTTGCTTGCTTGCTTTACTGCAGTTGCTTTAAAACAGTTGTAACCGCCAATTTGCTTGGTTTCCTGTTCCAATTTCCACTCTAATTTTGGGAGCGAATCAACAACAAGAAATTCTTTACCCATAAATTCCTTATCTACCGTATAGCTTTTTGTTTTTACATCTTTATAAAAAGTTCCTCCGCCACCTGTAAGCGAACCAAACATAACACGAAAACCTCCTTGCTGCTGGCCTGGTGCTTCTAGTTTTTCTTCTTCTTTATAAATAGAGGCCGATTTATCGAAGTTTAATATGAATGTTTTTTCGAGCATTTTTTTCATACGCTCTTCCATATTTTTCTGCATTTCTGGTGTAATGTCTCTGTTCCCACGCATTCCTTCAAACTTGGGCGCTTGTGTTTTTGACTCGTAAACAGCCATTCCCTGAAAGTCTTTTTGCGCCTGAATTTGCGTAGAAACAAGCAGCAACGTCATATAAAAAAATATTTTCTTCATTTCATTTTCATTAAAAGTGAGTAAATCCGATAAAACTTACATTCAAATGTATTATTTATTTTAAAATCTTAAAAACTAAATATATTAATGGCTTCTAAGCATAGATAGAACCGCTTATTTTTTAGACTATTAGATTAAAAAAAGGTTTAAGCCTTAAAATCGATTTTTTAAAAAGAGTTTTTCGTAATTTGGTGCTCTTGTAAATTAATTTTCTAATGCTTGGAACTGTGCAAAAATTTTTATTCTCTCTATTTGTTTTCTGCACTTTTAATGCACTTTCAGCTCAGGATTTGAGCATAAATCCGATTTTAATTTCGCAGTACAAAAATACTTCTGATATATTTTTAGGATATGATGCTTTTGGATATTCGTATCAGATTACCAACAATGTTTTTAGTAAAATTAAAGGCAAAGAAATTTTCGAATACAAGAATGTTTCTTTAGGAAAAATTACAAAAGTCGATCTTCAGAATCCGTTAAAAATTGTATTGTTTTATGAAGACTTCAATAGCGTTGTTTTATTGGACAATCAATTAAACAAAATGACCGAAATTAATTTTTCGCAGAACGCAACTCCAATTGTCGTTAGCGCAATCGGGATGTCAACTCAAAATCAATTATGGATTTACAACACTTTAAATCAGCAGATTGGTCTTTTTGATTATTTAAAAAATGAATACAAAACCGCTTCGATTCCGTTAACAGAACCAATTAAATATTATCAAACCGATTTCAATACTTTCTATTGGATTGATAAAAAAAACAACTGGTATTCTTGTGATATTTTTGGAAAAATTACTTCGCTTGGAAAAGTCGGAGAATTTGATAAAATTCAAATTATTGGCAGTTCAAAATATATTTTTAGTAAAGCTAATCACTTGTTTCTTACAGAGATTGATAAATCGGGTATTGAGAAGGTTTCTGAAATTAAAGTTTTAGAAAAAACCTTTGACAATTTTGATTACAAAGACCAAATTTTATCTATTTTTACAGCTACAGATATATTAAATTATAAAATCGTAACACCGTAATGCACATAGCAATAGCAGGAAATATAGGCGCAGGAAAAACCACTCTGACCAAATTATTAGCGAAACATTTCAAATGGGAACCTCATTATGAAGATGTAGTTGATAATCCGTATTTGGATGATTTTTACCATCAGATGGAGCGCTGGTCGTTCAATCTTCAGATCTATTTCCTGAACAGCCGTTTTCGCCAGGTGCAGCAAATTCGCGAAAGCGGAAAAAAAATCATTCAAGATAGAACGATTTACGAAGATGCGCATATTTTTGCTCCTAACTTGTATGCAATGGGTTTAATGACAAGTCGTGATTTTGAAAATTATACGTCTTTGTTTGAATTAATGGAATCATTGGTAAAAGCTCCTGATTTATTGATTTATTTAAGAAGTTCAATCCCAAATTTAGTGGGGCAAATTCATAAACGCGGACGCGAATACGAAAACTCTATTTCAATCGATTATTTAAGCCGTTTGAACGAAAGATACGAAGCTTGGATTCAGACTTATACGAAAGGAAAACTTTTAATTATTGATGTTGATAACATTAATTTTGTTGACAATCCAGAAGATTTAGGAGACATCATTAATAGAATTGATGCTGAATTGAACGGATTGTTTTAGAACACGAATTTCACAGATTTACACGAATAAAAAAGGCCTCTAAAAATAAATTTTAGAGGCCTTTTCTTTTTTAAAACAGGTATTATTTTGAAATATTTTTCTTACTTTTGTTTTAAACAAAATATTTCCCGTATTGGGAAAAAATAATTACTTTTGTAATGAGAATAATAGCAAAAAGAACTTTGCAAAATTTTTGGGAACGTTTTCCTTCTGCTAAACAGCAATTATTATCATGGTATCAGATTTTTGATAAAAACAACTTTCAAAATTCAAATGAAATTCGATTAATATTTGGTTCAGCTGACTTTGTTGGAAACAACAAGGTAGTTTTTAATATCTGTGGAAATCATTATAGATTAATTGTAAAAATTAATTATGAAACTCAGATTGTATATATCTTATTTGTTGGAACCCACAACGAATATGACGATTTAAAAGACATAAAAAGTTTATAGAAAATGGAAATAAAACCTATAAAAACTGAAAAAGATTATGATTTGGCTTTAGAAAGAGTAAATGCTTTATTTGATGCTAAACCCAATACGGATGAAGGAGATGAATTGGATATTTTGGTCACTCTTATCGAAAAATATGAAAAGATTCATTATCCAATACCTGAACCTGACCCTATTGAAGCAATTAAATTTGTAATGGAGCAAAGAGGTCTTACTGATGCCGATTTGGGGAATTTATTAAATAGCCGTTCAAGAGTATCTGAAATATTCAAAAGAAAAAGAGCGCTTACTATAAAACAAATTAGAGTTTTAACTAAAGAACTTCAAATTCCTGCTTCCATTTTAATTAAAGAATATGCATTAGTGCAATAAACAAAAGCCTCTAAAATTTTTAGAGGCTTTTTCTATTGAATTCTAAACCTGACAGGTTTTAAAAACCTGTCAGGTTTCTGTTCGATGTAATTATTTCGCAGCTTCGACTTTTGCTAAAACTTCTTCTTCAGTTCCTTCAAAAACTTCTGTTGTTGTTTTACCGTTTTCAGTTTTGGTAACCGTTCCTGTCGTTTTTCCGTTGATGTTTTTAACCTCAACTTTTACTGAAGACCTGTTTTGGTATTTTGAAGTATCAAAACAATCTGTTTTTTGATATTTTCCAGTTGTATCAAAATGAGCTAGACATTTTGCTGTTTCTTCTTCAGAACAACCTTTTTCTTTACACATTTTAATACATTCTTCTTTTGTCATTCCAGACATGTCTCCACATTTAGAGAAACCATCTGCATGCATTTCTGTTTTAGCACAACAAGAAGCTTTTGCAGCAATATCAGAAGGTGCATGACCTTCACCCAAAATTGGAGCAATTACCAATCCTATTAAACAAGTTAGTTTAATTAAAATATTCATTGAAGGTCCAGAAGTATCTTTAAACGGATCTCCAACTGTATCTCCAGTTACGGCTGCTTTATGCGCATCAGAACCTTTATAAGTCATTTCTCCGTTGATCATAACTCCTGCTTCAAAAGATTTTTTAGCATTGTCCCAAGCACCTCCAGCATTGTTCTGGAAAACTGCCCAAAGCACTCCAGAAACGGTAACTCCAGCCATATAGCCTCCAAGCATTTCAGCAATTAACTGATTGTTGTGCGTGTAAACTAACTTTCCTAAAAGAACAATTAAAATCGGGAAACCAATTGTCAGCACTCCTGGAAGCATCATTTCGCGTAAAGCGGCTTTTGTAGAAATTTCCACACATTTTCCATATTCTGGTTTTGCAGTTCCCTCCATAATTCCAGCAATTTCTTTAAACTGACGGCGAACTTCGTACACCATATCCATGGCGGCTTTTCCAACAGAATTCATTGCCAAAGCAGAGAAAACCACCGGAATCATTCCGCCGACAAATAACATGGCTAAAACTGGCGCTTTAAAAATATTGATTCCATCAATTCCTGTAAAGGTTACATAAGCTGCAAATAACGCTAATGAAGTTAAAGCTGCAGAAGCGATCGCAAATCCTTTTCCTGTTGCTGCAGTTGTATTTCCTACTGAGTCTAAAATATCGGTTCTTGTACGAACTTCTTTTGGCAGTTCGCTCATTTCGGCAATTCCTCCAGCGTTGTCAGAGATTGGTCCAAAAGCGTCGATTGCCAATTGCATAGCGGTTGTAGCCATCATTGCAGAAGCGGCTAATGCTACTCCGTAAAATCCTGCTAAAGCATAAGAAATCCAAATTGCTACAGCAAACAATAAAACGGTTGGAAACGTAGAAATCATTCCTGTTGCCAAACCTGCAATTACGTTTGTTCCTGCACCTGTTGAAGATTTTTGTACGATTGCCAATACTGGTTTTGTACCTAATCCTGTGTAGTATTCTGTTACAGATGAAATGGCTCCACCAACTACTAATCCGACTAAAGTTGCATAGAAAACGCGCATTGATGAAATGGCTTTAGATCCTTCTCCAAAGAAAGTCATCTGCATAGTTTCTGGCAGCATATACTGAACTAAGAAAAAACAAGCCACAGCTGTTAAAACAATAGAAACCCAGTTTCCTATATTTAATGCTTTCTGAACTTGCGCTTCTTTAGCATTATCATCTGTAACTTTTACTAATGTTGTTCCAATAATAGAAAATAGAATTCCGAAACCTGCAATCGCCATTGGAAGTAAAATTGGCCCAATTCCGCCGAAAGCATCGTTAATGCTTCCGCCCATATCTTTTATCACATAGTTTCCAAGAACCATAGCGGCTAAAACAGTTGCCACATAAGATCCGAACAAATCGGCTCCCATACCTGCCACGTCCCCCACGTTATCTCCTACGTTATCTGCAATAGTTGCCGGGTTACGAGGATCATCTTCTGGAATTCCTGCTTCTACTTTACCCACTAAATCGGCCCCAACATCGGCAGCTTTTGTGTAAATTCCACCTCCTACACGTGCAAACAAAGCAATTGATTCAGCTCCTAGAGAAAATCCTGCTAAGGTTTCCAGAACAACCGTCATTGTATCAGTGTCTTTCCAAACTCCGCCAGAAAAAAGATGGAAGAAAATGATGAAAAATGATGTTAAACCTAAAACGGCTAAACCTGCAACACCAAGTCCCATTACGGTTCCGCCGCCAAAAGAAACTTTTAATGCCTGAGGAAGGCTTGTACGTGCGGCTTGAGTAGTTCTAACGTTTGTTTTGGTTGCTATTTTCATTCCGATATTTCCAGCATAAGCCGAAAATAACGCCCCAAAAATAAAGGCAATTACGATTAATAAATGTGTTTTTACTCCTGGAATAAATGTAATTCCTGCCAAAGCTAAACTGGCTATAATTACGAAGATGGTTAATAACTTATATTCGGCTTTTAGAAAGGCTAAGGCTCCTTCGTAAATGTAATCTGAAATCTCTTTCATCTTACCGTCTCCGGCATCTTGTTTTAAAACCCAACTCCTTTTTATTCCCATGAAAAGTAATCCCAAAACTGCCATAACAATTGGCAGGTAAATCATAAATGCATTCATAATATTTTAATGGTTTTGGTTAATAGTCAACAATCTAACTAAAACGAATTTAAACAAAAAAGCAATACTCCTGACGGCAGTATTGCTTTTTTTATATTAGAATGCGGTTAAAATTATTTAATACTAAATAATCCTTCCGGTTTATTTTCAATGTCATCAAAACGTTTTGTACACTCAGCGATAATATCGTAAGCTTCTTTTACGTCTCCCCATCCTTCAACATCTACTTTTTTGTTTTCAAGATCTTTGTACACTTGGAAGAAGTGCTCGATTTCTTTTACTAAGTGTGGGTTCATGTCAGAAAGATCGTTTAATGAATTCCAGATTGGATCTGAAACTGGTACACAAATAATTTTTTCATCTGGCCCTTTATCATCTGCCATGTGGAATACACCGATTGGCTTAACTTCCATAACACATCCAGGGAAAGTTGGCTCGTTTACTAAAACTAATACGTCAAGAGGATCACCGTCTAAAGCTAAAGTTTCTGGAATAAATCCGTAATCTGCTGGGTACATCATTGAAGAGAATAACATTCTGTCAAAACGCATTCTTTTAATTTCAAAATCGTACTCGTATTTATTTCTGCTTCCTCTTGGTATTTCGATCAATACATCGAAAGTCGTTAATTTGTCTGCGGTCATTTTTGTTTTTTAATGTTTCTATAATTTCGGTTGCAAAAATAACTAAAGAATCTAGTTTTACAATAAAAAACAAGGTTAAATTATCTTCATTATCGTTTAAAAAACAAGCATTTAATAGGTGATTTTTCTATTTCGTTTCTTTAAGTAATAATGCCACAGCAAATAGGTTGCATAAGAACGGTAAGGACTCCATTGTTCAGCATGAATTTCCATTTCCTGTTTGTCGTGAATATTCAATAATTCTTTGATGGTATTGATTACGGCAATGTCTCCTAGCGGAATCAAATCGGGCTCTTCCAGGCAGAACATCAAATAAATATCAATCGTCCAGTTTCCTATGCCTTTTAATTTAATTAGTTCTTCGCGAACTTGCTTTGCCGATTTTGAAGCTAAACTTTCAATATCTAATTCTTTGTTTAAAACCGCTTCCGCTAAAATTTTAATATATTTCGTTTTCTGACGGCTTACTCCTAAACTTCTGAATTCTTCATCAGATAAAGCCGCCATGTTTTCTGGCGTACAATCTTTATAAACCTTAATTTTTAAAAATGTGGCTTTCGCCGAATCTATAGAGACTTGCTGTTCTAGTATCAGCAAAACCAAAGTTTCAAAACCAGGCGGCCGTCTCGGAATTGGAGGCAATCCATATTTTTCTATAATTTCTAGAAATATAGGATTTTTAGAGGATAGAAAATCTATGGCTTCCTGCATGATTGTGTTTTAAGTTTATTCCAAAATTAGATAAAAAAGAATCTCGCAAAGACGCAAAGTCGCGAAGTTTTTTTGTTTCACGCAGATCTAGCAGATGAAGCAGATTTATTTTTTTAATATTCTAAAAATAAGATCTGCACGCATCAGCTTAAATCCTTATAAATCTGCGTGAAACAAATCACAAAAAAAGCCGCAAAGAAAAACCTTTGCGACTTTGTAACTTTGTCTCTTTGCAACCTAAAAATAAAACCCAAAAGATCCTTTTATTGCAAATTTATGTGCGTCTGGCATATCTAAATAATTTCCTCTCCATGAGAAATCTAGACGGAATACTTTGAAAATATTTCCAATTCCTGCATTGTATTCCCAATATACTTTTTCTGGTGCATTGTATGGCAATCCAGAAGCATTTATTGCGCGATTGGCATCAGAAATAGTTCCGTGTACTGCTCTTACACCAATGAATTCTCTCCAATTTAGTTTTCTCATAAATGGAATTCTCGCGAATAGTCTTCCTCCAAAATCATGATTCCATTGCAGAGTTGTATATTGATCTGTAACGAATTCGTAGAAATTTAAGTTACTGAATGTATTCTCAATCGTAAAATAAGTCTGGTTACCTGGAATTACACTCATCAAACCTAATGGAATTGTTCCAAATGTTTTTCCTGTTTCAACTGTAATATTACTTCTTCCTAAAGGCCCAATAATAATTGGCTGTCTGTAGAAAACCTGAATTTTTTCGTACGCAAAATCACTGTCAAAAACTCCTTTTAATCCGTAACTAAAATTCACAAAGAAATGACTAAATGGACTATCAACTAAATCCCTTTCTACCCCGTAACCAATTGTTTTTCGGTTTGGCATAAACTCAAACTGAATATTGGCTTCTGCCTGTCTCACCATACTTTGTACCGTTCCTGCAGGATTTGCAGCGGTTGGTAAAGTAGTATAATAATCTAAACTAAACGTTTTTGATGCCGATTCTAAAGTTCGATAGGAGAATCCTGCCTGAACAATAAAATTCTTTTTTGCTTCCATTTCGATAGAAACATTGCTCAAATTAATATTCGTCAGCTTTCCGTTGCTTCCTGTAGTAAATAACGCTGATGAAGCAAAACTTCGCCCTAAAACATCGTTTGTTGTAGTTAAACTTGCACCAATCTGTTCAATATCGCGCCTATTTCCTCCAGAAATAATAAGTCGGTTTTTCTTATCAACCATCCATTTTCCAGAAACTCCATATTTGAACTTATTATCATCAAAACCATATGCAGTGTAAGCCTGAATACGCCAAGGGTCATTTGGTCCAAAATAGGTTCTTCCTCCAACTCTTAAGCGCAAGCCTTCTACTTCATTATACCCAAAAGTAGAGAAGATTGGTCCATAATCGAAGTTTTTAAATTCAATATAACCGCTTCCCAAAATAGAGACGAGATTATACAGTTGCTTAAATCGCTTAACGGTCTGTAAAGTATCGAGCATTTTATAAATACCCGCTTCGTCTTTATTTAATTTTTCAAAACGATTTTCTTCCCAGAATTCCGGCGGTCGTTCATAAACAGCATTATCAATAAAATTGACTTCTTCCTTATAAAACTTCTCTGGTTTCTGAATATTGAATTTATGTCCGCGATACAAAGTCGTTCGTTTTCCGTAAACTCCTTTTGATTTTTCTTTTTTATTTAAAGCAAAATCAGACATCATGTAATCACGCGTCAAAAGAAAAACAGAATCGTTTTCAACTTCAAATTCCTGTTCGATATAAATATCTTTTACCCAGTTAATATTGGCACTTTTGGTAACGCCCATATTAATTTTTTTGATCGCAAAAGTGGTATCATTAACCCAAAAATCTCCTTTAAAAGTTAATTCATTTTTACGTCTTGGATAGAAAACAATATTATAACACCATTTTTTGTCAATAAAAGCACTGTCTTTCAATACGTAATTGTAGACATCAATTCCCGTTTTAGACAGCGGACTTGTAAAACTTTTATCAAAAAATTTAAGGTGGTTATCGTAAATGTTGTAGTCAGAATAAAGGTCTTTTACGAAAGATAAAATCTGCTGATTTCCGTTAAAACCAGACATTTTATTCCCTGTTAAATTTTCTTTTACTTTCTTTAATTTATTGTCTCCATAAACATCATAAACGGATTCGTTTATAAAAATCGGCAGATAGGTTTTTCCCGTAACATCAGAAGTATCAACATGATTAAAGACAAACTCCATTCCTTTGAAAAGTTTGTTTTTCATGAATGCACTATCAATAGTATTCATGTCAAACTCGACTTTTTCGTACTTCTGCATTTGATATTGATTGAACTGGTACAATCCGTTTTTACGTTTTCTTGCCCAGATTTTCCTCAAGATATCCAATGCGGGATTGTTCTTCTTCGAAGTTTTACCTGTATAAATTACGACTTCATTTAAAGCTTCGGCTTCGCCTAAAACTATTTTAAAATCGTAGTTAACTGCTTTTTCCAAAGTGACTTCTTTATCTGAAAATCCTGCAGAACTTACAATCAAAGTTTTATAAGTATTGGGAGACTCTAAATAAAAACGGCCATCTTCATTAGATACAATTCCAATGTTTGTACCTTTAAATACCACATTTGCAAAAGGTATCGGCTGATTTGTTTTGTCCAAAACAACTCCACTCACTTTAGTTTGTGCAGTAACAACATTCGCAAATGCAAATACAATATATAAGAGAAGTAGAGTTAATTTGTTCATTATAAAGTAAAAAAAAACTTCACCAATCCATGTTTGTCTGATGAAGTTTTATGAGTATTATGTATTTGTATTATTTGTATAATACTTTTTTAACTGCTTTTACTACATCACCTGCATTTGGCAACCATTCTTTAAGCAAAACTGGTGAATAAGGTGCAGGAGTATCTGCAGTTGTAATACGTTGAATTGGCGCATCTAAGAAATCGAAAGCCTGTTCTTGAACAAGGTAAGTGATTTCAGAAGAAAGACTGGCAACTGGCCAAGCTTCTTCAAGAATTACTAAACGATTTGTTTTCTTAACAGAAGTTAAAATCGCATCTTTATCCATTGGACGAACTGTTCTTAAATCGATAATCTCACAAGAAATTCCTTCTTTAGCTAATTCATCAGCAGCAATAAAAGCTTCTTTGATGATTTTTCCGAAAGAAACGATAGTTACATCTGTTCCTTCACGTTTAATATCAGCAACTCCTAGAGGAATTGTGTATTCTCCGTCTGGTACTTCACCTTTGTCACCGTACATTTGCTCAGACTCCATGAAAATAACTGGGTCATTATCGCGAATAGCCGATTTCAAAAGTCCTTTTGCATCGTAAGGAGTTGAAGGAACAACAACTTTAAGACCTGGAGTATTAGCAAACCAGTTTTCTAAAGCTTGTGAGTGAGTAGCTCCTAATTGACCAGCAGAAGCTGTTGGTCCGCGGAAAACGATAGGCACATTAAACTGTCCTCCTGTCATCTGACGCATTTTAGCAGCGTTGTTTATAATTTGATCAATACCAACTAAACAGAAGTTGAATGTCATATATTCTACAATTGGGCGGTTTCCATTCATTGCTGAACCTACAGCAATTCCTGAAAAACCAAGCTCAGCAATTGGAGTATCAATTACTCTTTTTTCACCAAACTCAGCAAGCATTCCTTTTGAAGCCTTGTAAGCTCCATTGTATTCTGCAACCTCTTCGCCCATTAAATATATGGATTCATCGCGACGCATTTCTTCGCTCATCGCTTCGCAAATGGCCTCTCTAAATTGTATTGTTCTCATATTTTATATTGTATGTTGAATTTTCTGAAGAGCAAAAATAAATATTTTAAATAACTTAAAAGCATAAATTGAATTTAAAATCGCATGAACTTCTATCTGTTCTCTGGTTTTAACTTTTTAAAGTTTATTGTGATATTTACGAAATCGATATAATACGTATATTTTACACTTAACTTTTCTTAAAACTATTTTTCAGACAAACTTGTATTCATTTGTTTAATTCTTGTTTCTTCAGAATTCATTCATCAGAACGGAAAAATTCGAAAATTAGTATTTATCATACAAGATTAATTTACCGCTAAACCGTCAATCATTGCAAAATTCCTAACAATCAGACAAAATAGCTGTTTTTTCATTTTTAAATTCCGATGAAATTCATTTCAAACTGCATAATCAGCGAAATCGTAATAGTTTTAAAAAATATTATGCATGCATAGTATAATTATTCCAAATAATATTCTAAATTTGTAAAAGCATATTATAAATTCAAAATATATACTTATGAAAATACTAGTTTGCATCAGCCATGTGCCTGATACTACTTCAAAAATTAACTTCACCAACGGTGACTCAGAATTTGACACTAATGGCGTACAATATGTAATTAATCCTAACGACGAATTCGGTCTTACACGTGCTATCTGGTTCCAAGAACAACAAGGGGCAAATGTAACGGTTGTAAACGTTGGAGGTCCTGATACTGAACCAACATTGCGTAAAGCTTTGGCAATTGGTGCAAACGAAGCAATTCGTGTTAATGCAAATCCTACTGACGGATTTTTTGTTGCAAAACAATTAGCAGAAGTAATTAAAAACGGTGGTTACGATTTAGTAATTGCTGGTAAAGAATCTTTAGATTATAACGGAGGAATGGTTCCTGGAATGATTGCTGGAATTTTAGGCTCTAACTTCTTAAACTCTTGTACAGCTTTAACAGTTGACGGAAACAATGTAAAAGCAGTTCGTGAAATTGATGGTGGAAAAGAAACTGTAAGTACAACTTTACCATTAATTATTGGTGGACAAAAAGGTCTTGTTGAAGAGAAAGACTTGCGTATCCCGAACATGAGAGGAATTATGACAGCTAGAACTAAAGCGCTTACTATTCTTGAGCCAGTTGATGCTGCTGTAAATACAAAAGCGGTGAAATTTGAAAAACCAGCTCCAAAATCGGCAGTAAAATTAGTTTCTGCAGATAATTTAGATGAGTTAATCAATTTATTACACAACGAGGCTAAAGTGATTTAAGATTGTAGAGTTTAGATTTTAGATTGCTCATCGCAATGCTAAATCTAAATCAACATTTGATTCACTTCAAAATCTAAAATCAATAATCATTTTAGGTTTCAATTTTAAAAAATCTGAAATCTAAAATCTAAAATCTAAAATTATTATGTCAATATTAATATATGCAGAATCTGCAGAAGGAAAATTTAAAAAAGTTGCTTTCGAATTAGCTTCTTATGCTAAAAAAGTAGCAGAATCATTAGGAACTACTGTTACAGCTTTGACTGTAAACATTAGCGACGTAAGCGAATTAGGAAAATACGGAGTTGATAAAGTTTTAAAAGTAAGCAACGATAAATTAGCTGGTTTTAATGCAAAAGCTTACGCTGATGTGATCAAACAAGCTGCTGAAAAAGAAGGAACAAAAGTAGTTTTACTTTCTTCTACAACAGACAGTATTTATCTTTCGCCACTTGTTGCGGTAGCTTTACAAGCTGGTTTCGCTTCAAACGTGGTTGGATTGCCAGTTAGCACTTCTCCATTTCAAGTAAAAAGAAATGCTTTCTCAAACAAAGCTTTCAACATTACAGAAATCAGTACAGATGTAAAAGTTCTTGGTTTAGCTAAAAACTCTTACGGCCTTTTTGAAAGCGCTGGAGCTGCTGCTGCAGAAGACTTTAGCCCAACAATTGGAGACAACGATTTTGGAGTAAAAGTAGAATCTGTAGAAAAAGTATCTGGAAAAGTTTCTATCGCTGATGCTGATATCGTAGTTTCTGGCGGACGCGGATTAAAAGGACCTGAAAACTGGGGATTAATTGAAGATTTAGCTGCAGTTCTTGGTGCTGCAACTGCTTGTTCTAAACCGGTTTCAGATTTAGGATGGAGACCTCACAGCGAGCACGTTGGACAAACTGGAAAACCGGTTGCAACTAACTTATACATTGCTGTAGGTATTTCTGGAGCAATCCAGCATATTGCAGGTATTAACTCTTCTAAAGTGAAAGTGGTAATCAATAACGATCCAGAAGCTCCTTTCTTTAAAGTTGCTGATTATGGTGTTGTTGGAGATGCTTTCGAAATTGTACCTCAACTAACAGAGAAATTAAAAGCTTTCAAAGCTCAGCATTCTTAATACAAAGAATTCTCTTTAAAAATATTGCTGCCTAAAAACAAGATGTTGTATCTTTGTTTATAGGCAGCTTTTTTGTTCCATATTTTTTGATTAAAATTGCAGCTTTATTTTCTAATCAAAAACAGTATTAAAATAAGGCGCTAAGTGCCTTTTTTACAAACATATATGAGTCTAGTAAAATTATCCATAAAAGGAATTTCATACAGTCAAACTCAAAATGGCGCTTATGCCTTAATTTTGAATGAAGTCGATGGCGAAAGAAAACTACCTATTGTTATTGGCGCTTTTGAAGCCCAGTCAATCGCTATTGCTTTAGAAAAAGAAATAAAACCGCCACGTCCTTTAACTCACGATTTATTCAAAAATTTTGCTGAAAGATTTGATATCGTGGTGAAACAAGTTATCATTCACAAATTAGTCGACGGCGTTTTTTATTCAAGCTTAATCTGCGAAAGAGATAAAATCGAAGAAATTATCGACGCTAGAACTTCAGATGCTATTGCTTTGGCATTACGTTTTAACGCTCCTATTTTCACTTATAAAAACATCTTAGATAAAGCAGGTATTTACCTAAAATCAAACACTGCCGAAACAGATTCTGGAGCTCAGGAAATTGATGATGTTCTTTCGAATCCTGAAACTTTCGGACACGAAGAAGAAAGTAATCAGTCTGGAGATGTATACGCAAAACATTCTTTGCAAGAATTAAACGAACTTTTGGATCAAGCTGTTTCTCAGGAAGACTACGAAAAAGCAGCCAAAATTAGAGACGAAATCTCTAGACGATAAAATCTCAATTGTAGATTTTAGATTTCAGATTAATATTTAGATTTTATCAAATGAAACAATACTTAGATTTAGTAAAACACGTTTTAGAAAACGGCAATCAAAAAGGAGACCGAACAGGAACTGGAACAAAAAGTGTTTTTGGCTACCAAATGCGTTTTGATTTAAGTGAAGGTTTCCCAATGGTTACAACAAAAAAACTTCATTTAAAATCCATCATTTACGAATTGCTTTGGTTTTTAAAAGGAGATACCAATATTAAATATCTTCAAGAAAACGGAGTAAAAATATGGGATGAATGGGCAGATTCTAATGGAGATTTAGGACCTGTTTACGGACATCAATGGCGTAACTGGAACAGCGAAGAAATCGATCAGATTTCTGAATTAATTACAGAATTGAAAACAAACCCAAACAGCAGAAGAATGCTTGTTTCGGCTTGGAATCCTTCCGTTCTGCCAGATACCAAAAAGTCTTTTGAGGAAAATGTTGCCAACAACAAAGCAGCATTGCCTCCATGCCATGCCTTTTTTCAATTTTATGTGGCAAGTCCAGACCTAGAAAAAGGCGAAACAAAAGGAAAACTTTCTTGTCAATTGTATCAGCGAAGCGCCGATATCTTTTTGGGAGTTCCTTTTAATATTGCTTCTTATGCATTGCTTACCATGATGATTGCACAAGTATGTGATTTAGAACCAGGCGAATTTATTCACACTTTTGGCGATGCGCATATCTACAACAATCATTTTGAGCAATTAGAGTTGCAGCTTACGAGAGAACCAAAACCATTACCAAAAATGATTTTAAATCCAGAGATTAAAAACATTTTTGATTTTGATTATGGTGATTTCACACTTATTGACTACGATCCGCATCCTGCTATAAAAGGAAGTGTCGCTGTATAAAACAAAAAATCCGCTTTAAATTAAAGCGGATTTTTTTATACAATTAAAACACTGTTTTCACTTCCAGCAAAATCATTCCATTTATAAGAATCGGCTTCTGGGTCATTTACATAATTCCCGTCAACCAGATACTTAAATTCGTATATAGCATCTTTAACCAAGTCATAAGTTGCTTTAAACGTTCCATTTTTCAATTTACTCAAAGCGCCTTCTTCGGCATTCCAATTATTGAAATCTCCAACAACAGCAGCCGAATCTGCATCTTTAGCATCTATTGAAAACGTAACTTTACATACAGGCTTCGTTTTCACAAATTGTTTCTTTAAAGACATAACTATTTCGTTTTTAGATTTATACATCTAAAATTAATTAAATTCAGCGAAACTCCAGTTACTACCTGAACCGATTTATGATAATTCCAAAAACAGCATATCATTTTCGCTTTATCTATAATTTAAAGCTGTTAAAATTTTGTTTTTCAAATTCCTATAACATTTAAAAGGAAATATTCCCCATCCAAAATAGTGACTTTCGAAAATAAATTTTAACTTTATGATCTGATTTTTATCTTATGGAAAAAGAAGCACACGAACAGTACGAATACGCTAGACGCCGCTTAAGACAAAAAAAAGTCTTATATTTTCACTTTGTTCTTTTCCTGTTAGGAAGTTTATTTTTATTTGTTGCCAATAGATTTTTTGGTTTCGGAGAAGGCACAACTCAAAATTGGTGCATCTGGGGTATTACAATCTGGCTTTTCCTTTTTATTCTGCACTTTATAAAAGTTTACATAACCGACCGTTTTATGAATAAAAAATGGGAAAGAGAACAAATTGACAGACTTGTTGCTTTACAGCAAAAAAGAATTAGTCAGCTTGAATCTTCTATTAATGAAGAGAATGAAAATAAAATTTAGTTAGCATACCATGATTATAATGATAGCGGCAGCAGCCGAAAATAATGCGCTTGGAAAAAACAACGAATTAGTATGGCATTTGCCAAATGATTTTAAAAGATTTAAATCGCTTACTACTGGCCATCATATTATTATGGGAAGAAAAACTTTTGAAAGTTTCCCTAAACCATTACCAGATCGTGTTCACATTGTCATTTCGCGACAAGAAAATTACAAACCAGAAGGGTGCATTGTAGTAGACAGTATTGAAAAAGCAATTGCAATTTGTCCTGAAAACGATGACAGCTACATTATAGGCGGCGGAGAAATTTACAATCTTGGCCTTCCATTTACCGATATTATCGAATTGACAAAAGTGCATCATTCTTTTGATGCTGATGCTTTTTTTCCTAAAATCAATAAAAGCGAATGGGTTTTAGTGGAATCTGAAGAAAATTTTAAAGACGAAAAGCATCTTTACGATTACACTTACGAAACTTACATTAGAAAATAAATAAAAAACATCCTCTTTTTAGGGAGGATGTTTTTAAAACAACTGAACTGAAGCCTAACTCGCTCAAGAAAAATTTTTTGTTAAAAATCACAAATGTTAAGAACATCTGTAAAAACTGAATAACATTTAATGTTATTTGAGACCTAAATCTCAAAAACGCCTTTAATAACAAATACCACTAAGATATTAAAGGCAGAAAATTAAAATTTCCAAAAACAAATTTAATCCTAAGAACGTACTTTGCACTTAAATATAGTATTTCCCCCCAAGAACAATACTTTACAAAATTTCTTCAAGAACAAATGATTTACCAGCGCAAAAAAAGTAATCATTTGTTTAAGTCACAGCGACATCAATTATTAAAACTTTAATCATTTTTACTTTAGCAAAGTTGCTCATAATACAATCATTAGACAATACCAAGATTTAGGGATTTTGGCAAAATACCTAGATTTAGGGATGGCCGAAATACCTTTATATTGTGTTTTAAAACAAACACTGCAAAACATTTATTTGACAAATTAAAAAACTCAATTACAGTTAATCTAGATTGTTTATATTTGCCTAAATAAAAAAAATGTCTGAAAAAGTAACTCCGTATAAAGACTCTTCACTAGGTAAAAAAGAGCAAGTAACCCAAATGTTTGACACCATTTCTGGGAATTACGATAATTTGAATCGCGTAATTTCTTTTGGTATTGACGTTAAATGGCGTAAAAAAGTATTAAAGATAGTATCAGACAAAAAACCAAAAGTTATTTTGGATATTGCAACAGGAACTGGCGACTTAGCCATTTTGATGGCGCAGACTAATGCTGAAAAAATTATTGGTTTGGACATTTCTGCTGGAATGCTGGAAGTGGGAAAAAAGAAAGTAGAAGAGAAAAAACTTTCTAATGTTATCGAGCTTGTTTTAGGCGATTCTGAAAACATGCCATTTGAAGACAATCATTTTGATGCGATTACAGTAGGTTTTGGGGTAAGAAATTTTGAAAACCTAGAAAAAGGTTTTGCAGAAATCTTACGAGTTCTAAAACCAAATGGAGTGTTTGTTATACTAGAAACTTCTGTTCCTGATAAATTTCCTTATAAACAAGGTTACAATTTTTACAGCAAAAACATCCTTCCGTTAATCGGAAAATTATTTTCTAAAGATAATGATGCCTATGGTTATTTATCTGAATCTGCTGCTGCTTTTCCTTATGGTGAAGCCTTGAACAATATTTTGCGAAAAACTGGGTTTATAGATGTTGTGGCAATGCCCCAAACTTTTGGTGTCGCAACAATTTATTCTGCATCTAAAAAATAGTATGAAAAAAGTTGTAATCTTATTTTTACTGGTCTTAACGACAAAAGGACATTCTCAATTTGCTAAAAACATGTTTAGCAAAGACCCAATTATTAACCTAGAAAACTGGCAGAAACAGCGTGTTTACTTTGGTTACTATTTAGGATTTAATAGTTTTGACTTTAAATTTGATTACAAAAATCCTGTACAGGAAGACATTCAGGTTAAAAAAACTACTGGTTTTAATGTTGGTGTTGTAGCCGATTTAAGACTTCAAGAATACATCAATCTTCGTTTTGAGCCAGGTTTGTATTATACTAAACGAGATTTGTATTTTCCTGGCGTTGGAACTTCAGAAAGCGACTATTTAAGAGAAGTAAACAGTACTTATATTCATTTCCCTTTATTGGTAAAATTTTCAGCTTTAAGAACTGGAAATGTCCGCCCTTATTTAGTTGGAGGAATGTCTACCACTTTAAACTTGTCTAGTAATTCTAAATCTTCAGATGACAACTTTGAAGGAAAATTTAGAGTAAAACAATGGACAGCTGCCTATGAAATAGGTTTTGGAATTGACTTCTTTACAGAATATTTCATCTTCTCTCCTTCTGTAAGAGGAATGTTTGGAATTACAGATGAATTAATTCGCGATAAGCCAATAAATGGACCAAGTCCGTGGACAGATAATATCGATTCGATGAAATCTAGAGCGATTTTAATAAATTTCACTTTCCACTAAAACAAAATATCAACTATTTCGTTTAAATTCACTAAGAATAATTGCTGTTGCAGTAGCTACATTTAAACTTTCTGTTTTTTGCAGCTCTCCAAATCTAGGAATTGTTAGACGATCGGTTACTATTTTTTCGATTTCTTCTGAAATACCGTTGGCTTCATTACCCATAATAATGATTCCTTCCTGCGGTAATTGAGATTGATAAATATTTTCCCCATCCATAAAAGTTCCAAAAACAGGCAGTTTAGTTTGAGCAAGATAGATTTTTAAATCAACATAACTTACATTTACTCTGGTGATAGACCCCATTGTAGCTTGTACCACTTTCGGATTATAAATATCTACTGTTTCTTTAGAACAGACAATCTGCTTAATACCAAACCAATCGCAAAGACGCAAAATAGTTCCTAAATTCCCGGGATCTCTAATATCGTCTAACGCTAAAATTAAACCCGAATCGATTATTTTCTTTTCGGCTGGAATTTTAAAAACTGCCAGGCAAGAATTTGGAGTCGACAAAGCACTTATTTTTTTCAGTTCTTGATCACTAATAAGCGTTCGTTTTGAAGCATCAACTGCTTCAAAATCATTTAATGTTGTGTATAAATGTTCTAATTCAAAATTGGATTGCAGCAATTCTTGAATTACTTTTACTCCTTCAGCAAAAAATAATTGATTAGCAAAACGCTGCTTTTTTTGATGTAAACCTGAGATAAGCTTTATTTGGTTTTTACTAACCATAAAATAATGTACTTTTGAATTAAATATTAAAAAACACTTGAAAAATAATTCCACAAAAATAATAGCATTTCTTCTAATTGCAATATTAATTTGCGCTTGTAATGCCGTAAAAAGAGTTCCCGATGGAAAAAACCTTCTTGTAAAAAATAATATTTTGGTTAACGGAAAATCAACAAACGATGAAACGGCTTCTAACCAAATGTACCAAAAACCAAATGGTAAATTATTAGGTTACAAACTTCGATTAAATTTATACAATTTAGCCAATTTAAATCCAGATTCTACTTATCAGGCAAAATTTAAAAACAATCCTGGAAAGTATGAGCGTATGTCTAAAATATTTTCTGCAAAGCAAGTAGATCGTTTGGGACAGTCTTTTTATTATAAAGGGATTCATGAATTTCTAAAAAATACTGGTGAACCGCCTGTTATAATTGACACTTCAAAGACTAAAAAATCATTATTACGCTTAAAATACTATTATTTCAATAATGGCTTTTTTAATGTTCAAACCGATTATACTATTGATACGGTGGGAAAAAAGAGAGCCGCAATTAATTATAATATTACTACTGGACCGGCTTATAAACTGGATACCATCAGAACCAAAATAATGACTCCGGCATTAGACTCATTATATCAAACTAATAATGATCCTTCTTTATTAAAGTCTGGAAATCAATATAAAACTTCAGATTTTGAAGAAGAAAAAAACCGTATTACAACCTATTTCAGAAATCATGGGGCTTACTATTTTCAGCCTACTTATGTAACTTTTGACATTGACACTATCGGTAAAAAAGCCAAAGCAGATGTTACCTTAATTATCAATAACAATAGTATTCAAGAAAGAGATTCTAGCCGTACAGAACCTTTTAAATTGTATAAGATTAGCGATGTAAATATCTACACCGATTATTCTGCAGCAAATGCTAAGAAAAAACCAACAGACAGTGTAACGTACAATAATTTTAATCTATACAGTTACAAGACTTTAAAGTACAGACCGCGTGCTATTACAGATGCTATTTTCATTACAAAAGGAAGCACTTTTGCGGACTTTAGAACTACTCTATCTTCTCGATATTTAAATAATTTAAGAATTTTCAATTATCCTTCTATTCAATATGAAGTTGACAAAAGAGATTCTACAGCCCAATCTCTTATTGCGAATGTTTATCTAACGCCAAGAAAGAAATACAGCTTTGGGGCCACTCTTGACGTAACGCATTCTAATATTCAGGATTTCGGAATTGGAGCCAGTGTTTCTGAGACTATTCGAAATGTGTTTAACCGTGCAGAAACTTTAGAAATTTCGGCTCGTTTAAACGTGGGTTCATCCAGAGATATGGCCAATCCGAACGATAATTTCTTTAACGTTTCTGAATATGGTTTAGATTTAAAACTGAATTTCCCGAGAATTTTACTGCCCTTTGGAACAGAAAAAATCATTCCCAAGAGTATGATTCCGTACACTTCTGTGTCGTCTGGTTTTTCAAAACAGCGAAATATTGGTCTAGACAAAGAAAACTTCACAGGAGGTATTTCATACAACTGGACTCCAAAACGTCATAACACGGCAAAACTGGAATTGTTAAACGCACAGTTTGTCCGTAACTTAAATCCAGATAATTATTTTAGAGTTTATACTTCTTCTTATGATGATTTGAATGGAATTGGAAAAGATTACAATACTAATCCTTCTAACTGGGGAACTACACCAGATGAACAAGAGAGAAAAGATTTAACTATACCTACAGGAACAACGGGATTTACGAGAGAAGTATTGACTGGACAAACAGCCTTAACTCCTGCAGATTCCCAATACCAAGAAGTGGAAAGCATCGAAGAAAGAAGAGTCCGTCTGACTGAAAATGATTTCATTCTGGCGACAAGCTATTCTTTTACGAAAACAACAAAAAAGGATTTGGCTGATAATAATTTCTATCAATTTAGAACAAAAATCGAGTCAGCAGGAACCTTGCTGTCTGCAGTTTCTGAGATTGGAAATCTTCCAAAGAATGCAAGAGGAAACTATGAGATCTTCAATTTAGAATATTCAGAATATATTAAAACTGAATTTGATTACATCAAACACTGGGACTTTGGAAAAGAAAAAGTATTAGCCGTAAGAAGCTTCTTCGGAATTGCGATTCCGTTTGGAAATTCAAACTACATTCCGTTTTCTCGAAGCTATTATGGTGGAGGTTCCAATGACAACCGTGCTTGGCAACCTTATGCTTTAGGGCCGGGAAGTACGAATGCCGTAAATGACTTTAATGAGGCCAATATGAAAATTGCTGCTAGTATCGAATATCGATTTAAAATTTTTGGCGATGTTAAAGGTGCGCTCTTTGCAGATGCCGGAAATATCTGGAATGTGCTCGATAATGTCATAGATCCGAAGGCAAGATTTGACAACTTAAACGATTTAGAAGAAATTGCTGTGGGTACCGGATTCGGTTTAAGATATGATTTGAGCTTTTTTGTGATTCGTTTAGATTTAGGCTTTAAGACTTATAATCCGGCGCATGAGAAGGGAGACCGATGGTTTAAAGAATACAATTTTGGGCACTCGGTTTTAAATTTTGGTATAAATTATCCGTTCTAATGCTAATTAATTCTTATTTTTGCAACCTAAAAACTAAAAACAACTATAAAAAAAAGTACAATGGCACACAACATTAAACCAGGAGTAGCTACAGGAGATCAAGTTCAAGAGATCTTTAATTATGCGAAAGAGAAGGGTTTTGCTCTTCCAGCAGTAAACGTTACTGGATCTAGCACAATTAACGGAGTTCTTGAAACTGCAGCAAAACTAAACGCGCCAGTTATCATTCAATTTTCTAACGGTGGAGCACAATTCAACGCTGGAAAAGGATTATCAAATGCAGGTGAAAAAGCAGCTATCGCAGGAGGAATCGCGGGAGCAAAACATATTCATACTTTGGCAGAAGCTTATGGTGCAACTGTAATCTTACACACTGACCACTGTGCAAAAAAACTTTTACCTTGGATTGATGGTTTATTAGATGCTTCTGAAAAACACTTCGCAGAAACAGGAAAACCATTATTCAGTTCTCACATGATCGATTTGTCTGAGGAGCCAATCGAAGAAAACATCGAGATCTGTAAAGAATATTTAGCTAGAATGAGCAAAATGGGCATGACATTGGAAATCGAACTTGGTATTACAGGTGGTGAAGAAGATGGTGTTGACAACTCTGATGTTGACAGCTCAAAATTATATACTCAGCCAGAAGAAGTAGCTTACGCTTACGAAGAACTTTCTAAAGTGAGCCCTAAGTTTACAATTGCTGCTGCTTTCGGAAACGTTCACGGTGTTTACAAACCAGGAAACGTAAAATTAACTCCAAAAATCCTAAAGAACTCTCAAGATTTCGTACAAAACAAATTCAACACAGGACACAATCCAGTTGATTTCGTTTTCCACGGAGGTTCAGGTTCTACTCTTGAAGAAATCAGAGAAGGAATTAGCTACGGAGTTATCAAAATGAACATTGATACAGATTTACAATTTGCATACACTGAAGGAATTCGCGATTATATGGTTAAAAATCTTGACTATTTAAAATCACAAATCGGTAACCCAGAAGGTGCTGATGTTCCTAACAAAAAATACTACGACCCAAGAAGATGGGTACGTGAAAGCGAAGTTACATTCAACGCAAGATTGGAGCAAGCTTTTGCTGACTTAAATAACGTTAACACGTTATAATAAAAGTATTCAGTTTACAGTTTTAAGCGTTCTGTTTTGAATGCTTAAAACTGAATACCACTGAACACTGAAATTTTTATTACTGAACACTGAATACTAAAGAAATGGCTTGGTTTAAAAGACAAGAAAAAGGGATTACGACCGCTACAGAAGATAAGATGGACGTTCCGAAAGGATTGTGGTACAAATCTCCTACTGGAAAAATTATTGATGCTGACGAATTAGCAAGAAATTTATTCGTAAGCCCTGAAGATGATTTTCATGTTCGAATTGGAAGCGCAACCTATTTTGAAATTTTATTCGACAACAACGAATTTGTTGAGTTAGACAAAAACATGACTTCTAAAGATCCTCTGCATTTTGTGGATACAAAAAAATATGCAGATCGTTTGAAAGATGTAATGGAAAAAACTCACCTTAAAGACGCTGTACGTACGGGAGTAGGAAAATCTAAAGGAAGAGAACTTGTAATCTGCTGTATGGATTTTGCTTTTATCGGTGGATCTATGGGAGCAGTAGTAGGAGAAAAAATCGCAAGAGGTATTGATCACGCGATCAAAAACAAATTGCCTTTTGTAATGATTTCTAAATCTGGTGGAGCTCGTATGATGGAAGCTGCTTATTCGCTTATGCAATTGGCAAAAACTTCTGTAAAACTAGCTCAATTAGCTGAAGCTAAATTGCCTTACATCTCTCTTTGTACAGATCCAACAACTGGAGGAACAACTGCATCTTACGCTATGTTAGGAGACATCAACATCTCTGAGCCAGGTGCTTTGATTGGTTTTGCTGGTCCGCGTGTTGTACGTGATACTACAGGAAAAGATTTACCAGAAGGTTTCCAAACTGCTGAGTTTCTTTTAGAGCACGGTTTCTTAGACTTTATCACGCCTAGAAAAGAATTGAAAGATAAGATCAACTTATATATCGATTTGATTCAAAATAATGATATTCGATAGTTTTAAAACTATTCAAAATAGAAAATCCCAAGAAAAATTGTTTCTTGGGATTTTTTTTGTTTTTAACCATATAAGTAATGTAAGGTTATTTAAGTTTCTACTGCAGGGTTTTCCAAATCTAGAAAACGAAATCACACATAATTTACTTCCTGTTTTTTTATATCTTTATTTTAAATCTGATTCTCTATGGCTAGAATTTTTATTGGCATAATGATTTGTTTGCTTCTTTTGAATTGTGCTAAAAAAGAAGAAAAAGCTGTTACTAAAAACAAACCTTACATAATCTCTTATGAAAATGAAATGCTTCAAAAATATTACGATTCATCAGCAGTACCGCCTCCATCAACAAAAGGATTTTTCTATGGAGAAAGCCAATTATTAATTGACAAAAAAGGCAATCTTTATTTTTATCAGAAAAGATACTTTTTGAATTTTTGCAGTTACGGAAGTGAAAATGATACTCTTCCCCATTTTTTAAATTTAGAGCCAAAAGACATTGTTAGAATCCCTCAAAAGAACTTAAATGATTTTCTTTCGGAAAATATTTTGACAAAAGAGAAAAGGAGACAAATTTTAGTAATAGGCTCACAAAGCGATACAATTAAAAATCCTTACTTTTTGGATTTTTTAAAAAGCAACATCATACAAACTTACTACATAAGGAGAACCACACAAGAAGAAGATACTGTTTTAAAATACAAAACTAATAGTAATTACTATTACTCTGATTCTATTAAATGGGATCGAACAAAAATTAAGTTCCCTAGTAAATAACACAAGTAAATTTTAGGAAATTACTTCGTGGAATTTTTTTATATCTTTATTTTAAATCTGATTCTCTATGGCTAGAATTTTTATTGGTTTTATGATTTGTTTGCTTCTTTTGAATTGCAAAAAAAAAGAAGAAAAGATTATTATTAAAAACAAACCTTATATTATTTCTCAGGAAAACAACAGACAAATTATAAATGGAGACACCATTCCACCACCACAGATTCCAGGCTTTTTAGTTTATGGAACAAATACTTTTATAATAGATTCTGATTCAACAATGTATTATTTCAAAAGAGGTGACGTTGGCCACATTTGTGGAAATTGGGAAAGAGGTGATACAATTCCATATTTTATAAACTTACAACCTAAAGACTTAACTCAAATACCAGCTAATTCTATTTCTAGTTTTATAAAATCGAACTACAAAGACCATTATCGAAACATGACTTTTATCTCTTCAAAACTAGACACTTTAAAAACGAAAGTTTATTTTGATTTAGTTAGCGCACTTAAGTCTTCATCAAAAGAAAGAGATCTTTATTTCATGCGAAGAACAACCCAAGAAGAAGATACTGTTTTAAAATACAAGAAAGAAAACCTATCTTATAATTCAAAAAAAATTAAATGGGATAAAAAAAGAATAACATTTCCATTTATTAAGCCCGAATTACAAAGTAAATAATATATGACGTTCCTACGGAACTTTATCAGATGCGGGAAATTCATTTTTCAACGGAATAAATTCCGTTGCTACAAAATATTTCATTCCTACGGAATTTTAACTCGCTTTCTTCAAATCTCTTTTTAATTCTTTTTCCGCAATTTTATAAGCTAATTTTTCGCGCCAAACAGCATAACGTTTTCTAAAAACCACTTTTATACCACTATCTACCGCGCCGTGCATAAATAAACTCCATACGCTGGCTATTTTTCGGGATACAGATTGATCCCACGCACGAAGTGTTAGCGAAAAAGAACCATCTATATAACGCATCCAATGCCACATTCCTGTCGGCATGAATAAAGTATCGCCATGTTCTAAGAAAACTTCATACCCCTCTACTCCTTTTAAGGCTGGAAATTTTTCAAAATCAGGATTAGCTACATCGTAATCTTCTAAAGCGTAAGTTGTGTTTGGAATACAATACAATCTTTTTTTCCATTTATTATCAAATAAGATAATATGTTTTCTGCCTCCAAAATGAGTGTGAAATAAATGCGGCAGATCAATATCGTAATGTAGAAACGTAATAGCCTTAGAACCTCCAAAAAACATTGCAGGCATGCTTTCTATAAAACCTCCCATTAATTCTTTTGGAACTTTTACATCATTAATAAGTTCTGGCCTGTGTTTAAAAAGATTGAAGAAAAAAATACGCAGTTGCGTTGGCTCTCTTTTTATAAGATCTAAGTATTCGCCAAATTTCATACTGGCAATTGAAGCATTAATTACTTTTGAGGGATCAGCTTTAGAATTATCAACCAATTTCACCTCAATTTCTCCAGCAATTTCCTTAAAATATTCTGTCGACCATTTCTCCCTTGCAGGCCAGTCATTGGTAAGTCCTTTTATAATTAAGGGCTTCTTTTTGTCTAAATAATTTCTTTTGAAATCTTCTCTAGAAATAGACTCAACAGTATCGACAGATCTAAGGTTAAAGCTCATTTGTTTAATGGTTTAAGTTCTTAACCTATCAAAATTATCTAATTATTCCGACCCAACAAAATTTACAGTAAAATAACACAAAAGCAATATTACATTCCTGTTCGAATTGCTTCAACAGGATCTAAATTTGCCGCCGAAATTGCGGGTAAAATCCCCGAAATTAAGCCAATAAGCGCTGCTAAACCCGTTCCTAAAATAATATTCCCTAAACTAAGGACAAATTCGAAGTCAAGCAATTTAGTTAAGGCAAAAGCAATTCCCCAAACCATTAAAAGACCTATTATTCCTCCAATTACAGAAAGAATTACAGCTTCAAACAAAAATTGGAATAAGATAAATTTATTTTTTGCTCCCAATGATTTTTGAATTCCGATAAGATTGGTTCTTTCTTTCACCGAAACAAACATAATATTGGCAATTCCGAAACCGCCAACCAAAAGAGAAAATCCGCTGATCACCCAACCTACAAAATTCATCTGTCCTAAAATTCCATCAATAAAATCAGTAAATCCAGAAAGCACATTTATAAAGAAATTATCCATTTCACCTGCTTTCATTCCGCGGATTGCTCGAAGTTTCTGGGCAATTTGCGCTTTGTACGCATCCATATCAACTCCTTTTTCGGGTTTCAAAACAATTACAGGCGTCATTGCATCGCTGTCACCGTACATTCTTCTTAAAAAATTAGCTGGAATATAAACCGAAGTATCGTTACTGTCTCCAAAAAATCCTGCTCCTTGTTTTGCCATTACACCAATAACTGTAAATCGCTGTCCGTAGAGACGGATGTTCTTACCAATCGGGTCACTTGTTCCGAAAAGTCCATCAGCAATATCGTAACCCAGAACAATAACAGCTGTTCCAGAGTTCGATTCTGATTCGTTGTAAAATCTGCCTTTATCAAAACTCACACCGTCAATATCGACCATTTCGCTTGACGCTGGAATAATATTGACATCGCTGACTGTTTTAGAATCATACTTTAAACTTTCTCTATTTACAAAAAGCTGATACCCCACTTGATCGGTGTCGTTCATCGAATTTTTAAGCCCGACATACTCATCATATTTTACATTTGGAAACTGTTCTCTTTTCCATTGTGGAATTTCAGACGGCCCAAAGCTGAATTTCATTAAATAAATTGTATTTTTATCTAAACTGCTCAAATCTTTAGTGATTTTTTTATCTAAAGAGTCAACCGCAGCCAAAACAGCGATAATTGAAAAAATACCAATCGTAACGCCTAAAAGCGACAATAAGGTACGCAATTTATTATTTCGTAAAGCATTGATGGCGAAGCTCAGGCTTTCTTTTAATAATCTTAGATAAACGATCATATTTTTGTATTTTTCAATAAAGTAAAATTCAATAATTTAAATTTAAAAAACTAATAAAAGTTAACTTACTCATCAGTAGATTTTTTTAGCATATTGTTACACTAATTACTTTAAAATAATATATAAAAAAACTACTTTTGCAGTCTGAAAATCATAACTACACAATGAGCACAACTAAAAAAATACAATCGGCATTAATTTCTGTTTTTTCTAAAGATGGATTAGAACCAATTGTTAGAAAATTACACGAACAAAATGTAACACTTTATTCAACTGGAGGAACTGAAGACTTCATCAAAAACCTTGGTATTCCGGTAGTTCCTGTTGAAGATATCACTTCTTTTCCTGAAATTTTAGGCGGAAGAGTAAAAACTTTACATCCAAAAATCTTTGGCGGTATCTTAAATCGTCAAGATAATGAAAGCGATGTTCAGCAAATGAAGGAATTTGATATTCCTCAAATCGATTTAGTAATTGTTGATTTATATCCTTTTGAAAAAACAGTTGCTTCTGGAGCAAGCGAACAAGATATTATTGAAAAAATTGATATCGGTGGTATTTCATTAATTCGTGCTGGTGCAAAAAATTTCAAAGACACTGTAATTGTAGCTTCTGTTAACGAGTACAGTTTACTTTTAGATTTGATTACAGAGCAAAATGGAGCAACAACTTTAGAAAATAGAAGATTGTTTGCTACTAAAGCATTCCACGTTTCATCTCACTATGATGGAGCTATTTTTAATTATTTCAATACAGATGAGACTATTTACAAAGAAAGCATTGCAAATGGTCAAGTTTTAAGATATGGTGAAAACCCTCACCAAAAAGGATTTTTCTTTGGAGATTTTGATGCAATGTTCCAAAAACTTCACGGAAAAGAATTGTCATACAACAATTTACTAGATGTTGATGCTGCAGTTAATTTAATTGCTGAATTTAAAACTGACGGGCCAACGTTCGCGATTTTGAAACACAACAATGCTTGCGGATTGGCTTCTAGAAAAACGATCAGCGAAGCTTATTTAGCAGCTTTAGCTTGCGATCCTACTTCTGCTTTTGGAGGTGTTTTAATTTCAAATGTTAAAATTGATTTAGAGACAGCGCAAGAAATCAATAAACTATTTTGTGAAGTTGTAATCGCTCCAGCTTATGACGATGAAGCAGTTACAGTTTTACAAGAGAAGAAAAATCGTATTATTCTAGTTCAGAATGAAGTAGAATTACCAGCTCGCCAAGTAAGAACTTGTCTTAATGGTTTGTTAATTCAGGACAGAAATAATATTACGGATAATAAAGAGCATTTAAAAACCGTTACAATTACAGAACCTACTGCTCAAGAGATCGAAGATTTGATCTTTGCTTCTAAAATCTGCAAGAATACAAAATCAAACACTATTGTATTTGCTAAAAACGGAACATTGATTTCATCAGGTACAGGTCAGACTTCAAGAGTTGACGCTTTAATTCAAGCTGTTGACAAAGCAAAAGCTTTTGGATTTGATTTAAATGGAGCTTCGATGGCAAGTGATGCATTTTTCCCATTTCCGGATTGTGTAGAATTGGCTAAAAAAGCAGGAATAACTGCTGTAATTCAGCCTGGAGGTTCGATTAAAGACGAATTAAGTATAAATTATTGCAATGAAAATAATCTTGCAATGGTATTTACAGGAACTCGTCATTTTAAACATTAATTTGTTTAACTTTGTTCGATAAATAATTTATAACATTTTAAACCCCTAAAAAACTTATGGGATTTTTTGATTTCATGACCGAGGATATTGCGATAGACCTTGGAACCGCAAACACTTTAATCATTCATAATGATAAAGTTGTCATTGATAGTCCGTCTATCGTTGCACGTGATAGAGTATCAGGCAAAATCATTGCTGTTGGTAAAGAAGCCAACATGATGCAAGGTAAAACACATGAAAACATCAAAACTATAAGGCCTTTGAAAGATGGTGTAATCGCTGATTTTGATGCTTCGGAAAAAATGATCAATATGTTCATTAAAAGTATTCCTGCATTGAAAAAAAGAATGTTTACTCCAGCTTTACGTATGGTTGTTTGTATTCCTTCTGGTATTACTGAAGTGGAGATGAGAGCGGTGAAGGAATCTTGTGAGAGAGTAAACGGAAAAGAAGTTTACTTGATTCATGAGCCAATGGCAGCGGCAATTGGTATTGGTATTGACATTATGCAGCCAAAAGGTAACATGATTGTAGATATCGGAGGTGGTACAACAGAAATTGCTGTTATCGCTTTGGGCGGAATTGTATGTGACAAGTCTGTAAAAATTGCAGGTGACGTTTTCACAAATGATATCGTTTACTACATGCGCACACAGCACAACCTTTTTGTTGGAGAAAGTACTGCTGAAAAAATTAAAATTCAAATTGGAGCGGCGATCGAAGATTTAGATGGTCCGCCAGAAGATATGTCAGTTCAAGGTAGAGACTTGCTTACGGGTAAACCAAAACAAGTAGATGTTTCTTACCGTGAAATCGCAAAAGCTTTAGATAAATCAATTCAGCGTATTGAAGATGCAGTAATGGAAACATTATCTCAGACTCCTCCAGAGTTAGCAGCAGATATCTACAACACTGGTATTTATTTAGCTGGTGGTGGATCAATGTTAAGAGGTCTTGACAAACGTATTTCTCAAAAAACAGATTTACCAGTTTATATTGCTGAAGATCCGTTAAGAGCAGTTGTTAGAGGAACAGGAATGGCCCTTAAAAACATTGCAAAATTTAAAAGCATCTTAATCAAATAAGATTTAAAAATAACAATCAATTTACTTTTATAAGGGTCGAATTTTCAATATTTGACCCTTGTAAAAACTGAAACCTTTAAGCATATCCTGAAACAAAATAACCAGACAAGAAATGCAGCAAATATTTAATTTCATTATAAGAAACAGTAATCGATTGCTGTTTTTGCTGCTTTTAGGTATATCGTTAGGACTCACAATTCAATCACATTCCTTTCACAGAAGCAGAGTAATCAGTTCGGCAAATTTTTTAAGCGGAGGTGTTTACGAAAGAATCAATCGTGTTAATGAATACTTGAATTTAAGAGCAGAAAACGACGAACTTGTACTTGAGAACGCAAGATTAAAAAGTCTTTTATTCAATAAAGAAGACACTACAAAACCGCCTACTCCTGACAGTATTAAAGGTGTAAAACCTTCAGATATTATTGTATCTAAAGTTATTCATAATTCATACAGTACACACGAGAACTATATCACTTTGAACTCTGGAAGCAAAGACGGAGTAAAACAAGACATGGGAGTTATAAATAGTTTAGGAATTGTTGGTGTTATCGACAATACTTCGCCAAACTACTCCACTGTGGTTAGTATTTTGAATATGAAATCGCACATCAATGCGAAAATCAAAAAATCAAATCATTTCGGTTCATTAACATGGAACGGAAAAAGTACTGGATATGTACAGCTGGAAGATGTTCCTAGATTGGCTTCTATCAGAAAAGGCGATACGATTGTTACTGGTGGACAATCTGTAATTTTCCCTGAAGGAATTAATATCGGAACGGTTGATATTGTGTACAAAAAAGAAGGTACAAGTTTTTATGTTATAAAAGTGAAATTGTTTAACGACATGACCAATTTGGGACACGTTTATATCATTAAAAGTAAAGGAAGAGAAGAGCTTATTAATTTAGAAAACAAAAGCAAAGAGAAAGATGAATAGCGCTTTGTTGGTAAATATTTTTCGATTTATTATGTTACTGGCAATTCAGGTTGTTATTTTCAACAACATGAATTTCTTAGGATACATAAGTCCTTTTCCGTATATCTTGTATATCATTTTATACCCTGTAAACAGTAATAAAGCAGGATTAATAATTTCTAGTTTCTTCTTAGGATTAATAATGGATATGTTTTGTAATTCTGGCGGTATACATGCTACTGCCTGCGTTATTTTAGCTTATTACCGACCTTATATATTTAAATTTTCTTTTGGTTTGAGTTATGAATACCAAACTATTAAACTAAACGAATCTTTAACACCAGAACGATTTTCATTTATACTGGTCTCGGTCTTAATGCATCATATTGTATTATTTGTCTTAGAAGCATTCCAATTCAAATTTATCTGGGACATTTTGCTCCGAACCTTATTTAGCTCTATCTTTACGATAATCACCTCTATTATAATAATTTATCTTATTAAGCCCAATAAACGATGAGAAAAGTCTTGCTGCCCACTATAATTATTATTGCAGCATCTTTGCTAGTGATCAGAATCTTTTACCTGCAGATTATTGATGATTCTTTTAAATTAAAATCTGAAAATAATGCGATAAAAAAGGTCTATGACTACCCAGAAAGAGGCTACATCTATGATCGTAACGGAAAACTTCTTGTTGCGAATCAGGCTTCTTATGACATCATGGTTATTCCTAGAGAAGTAAAAAAAGACCTTAATATTGCTGAATTTTGTTCGCTTTTGAATATTACATCAGAAGATTACCACAAACGTATCGAAAAAGCAAAAGTTTATAGTCCTAGACTTCCTTCTGTATTTTTGTCTCAATTGAACAAGAATGAATTTGCTGCTTTTCAAGAGAAAATCAGAAAATATGATGGATTCTATTTCCAAAAAAGATCTCTTCGTGATTACGAAGTAGATTATGGCGCCAATATTTTTGGTTCTATTACACAAGTAAACGAAAGCCAAATTGCAAAAAATCCATACTATAATAGTGGAGATTTAATTGGAAGACAAGGTGTAGAAGAAAGTTATGAAGAAATTCTACGCGGTATTAAAGGCGTAAAATACATTCAAAAAGACAAATACAATCGAGAAATAGGCTCATACAAAAGCGGAAAGTATGACACAATCGCTGTTGCTGGAGAAGACATTAACTTAACTATCGATGCCGAACTTCAGAAATATGGGGAAGAATTAATGATTAACAAGCGAGGCGGAATCGTTGCTATTGAACCTAAAACAGGTGAAATTCTTTCATTAATTACCGCTCCTTCTTATGATCCCGGAATTTTAGTAGGACGCCAAAGATCTAAAAATTACACGCTTTTATACAACGATTCTATTGCAAAACCATTATACGACAGAGGACTTTTAGCAGAGTATCCTCCTGGTTCTCCATTTAAAATCTTAACAGGTTTGGTTGCACTTCAAGAAGGCGTGATAGACGAAGAAAAATTTAGTGTTTCCTGCCATCACGGTTTTAGCTACGCGCGTGGCCGTTTTATGAGATGTCACTGTAGCGGTGGACAATTGCAATTGCATAGAGGAATTTATCAATCTTGTAATACTTATTTTGCAACCGCTTATATGAGAACGATAAACAAATACACTAAGCCAGGCGCTGCTGTAGACATTTGGAGCAATCACGTAAAAAGTTTTGGGTTAGGTCAGTTTATGGGTTACGATTTGCCAACAGGTAAACGAGGAAATATACCAACTTCTAAAACCTATAAAAGAATTTACCCTAATGGTGGCTGGAGAAGTACTGCAATTGTATCTAATGCCATTGGACAGGGAGAAGTTTTGATGACGCCAATTCAACTTGCTAATATGATGGCAACAATAGCTAATCAAGGTTATTATTATACGCCTCATATTATTAAAAAAATTGAAGGCGAAAAGATTGATCCTAAGTTTACAACAAAACACGTTACCACAATTGACCAGAAATATTTCACTCCTATCATAAGCGGTCTATTTGATGTTTATAATCGAGGTACTGCTTACTCGCTTAGAGTAGAAGGAATTGATATTTGCGGTAAAACGGGAACAGCAGAGAACTTTGCTAAAATTAACGGTAAAAGAACGCAGCTTAAAGACCACTCTATATTTGTAGCATTTGCTCCAAAAGACAATCCGAAAATCGCCATTGCTGTGATGATCGAAAATGGAGGTTTTGGTGCAACTGTAGCTGGACCGATAGCAAGTTTGATGATTGAAAAATATTTGAGAAAAAAAATCACTAGAACGGATTTAGAAATTAGAGTTTTAAATAAAAGTTTGGCAGCAGAATACGCAAAAGTGGCGCCACCAAACCCAGCAAGTATTATAGAATCTGTACCTAAAGATTCTGTTTTGAGAGCCAAAATCATTGTCCCGAAACCAGTTGTTCCGAAACCAGAAGCCAAAAAAACAGCAGTAGACACAACTAAGAAAAACTAAGAAAGAAGATTATTTCAAATGAAAAATCAAAGTGTAAAAAATAATATTGATTGGATAAGTGTCTTTATCTACATTGCGTTGGTAACTTTAGGTTGGCTGAATATCTATTCGTCTTCTTTATTGTCTACAGATGGCACTTATCAAAAACAGCTTATCTTTATTTGCTGTACAATTCCTTTGATTTTTGTCGTTTTATTTGTTGATGGTAAATTTTATGAAAAATATGCCAGTATAATATTTGGTGTCTCTTTATTGTCTCTTGCAGGATTATTCCTCTTCGGAAAAACAATTGCTGGACAGCGATGCTGGTATGCCATAGGAAGTTTTACATTGCAGCCTTCTGAGTTTGCAAAAGCGGCTACTTCTTTGGCTTTAGCCAAATATTTAAGTGATACGCAAATTAACCTAAAAGAAACCAACAGGCAGATTCAGGCTTTAGCCATTATGCTCTTGCCAGTATTATTGATTTTACCACAACCAGACCCTGGAAGTGCTTTAATTTATAGTGCATTCATTCTTGTTCTGTATAGAGAAGGCTTGCCTTCTTGGTATGTTTGGACCGCCTTTATAACTATTGTTCTCTTTGTTCTTACTTTGGTTTTAGAACCATACGCTGTTATTATAATGGCTTTTATGGTCTTAGCAATCATACATTTTAAAGGCAGAGCAGTCGATCGAAATATCATTTTGAGCGGTATCTTATTAGTTTTAATCTCTGGATTTGTGTTTTCTGTAGATTATGTATTTGACAACGTTTTTAAACAGCACCACAGAGACCGTTTCAATATTTTACTAGGTAAAACTGTAGACATGAAAGGTATTGGATACAATACGAATCAGTCTGAAATTGCAATTGGATCTGGTGGATGGATCGGAAAAGGTTTTCTAGAAGGAACACAAACCAAAGGAGGGTTCGTACCTGAGCAGCACACCGATTATATCTTTACAACCGTTGGTGAAGAATGGGGATTTGCTGGTTCTTTTGTCGTTATTTTACTTTTCGTTAGCTTATTGCTTAGAGTAATTTATTTGGCAGAAAGACAGAAGACAAAGTTTAGCCGGGTTTACGGCTATTGTGTCGCTGCAATTCTCTTTATACACTTCTTTGTAAACATTGCGATGGTAATTGGTATTTTCCCAACAATCGGGGTTCCTCTGCCCTTCTTTTCATACGGAGGTTCTGGACTTTGGGGATTCACTATTTTGCTGTTTATTTTCCTTAAAATGGATGCTAATAAAGTGAATGAATGGTAGGTTTCTGAGCTACTAAGCTGCTGAGGGACTAAGATTAAGGTTCTGAGGTTATTCCTAGAGCTTCTTTCGTAAAGCTTTGAAGCTGTAAAAGTCAAAAGATATTTACTTAGACAACTCGTCATTTATATTTTAATATCGATATTATACATAAAAAATCCGAAGCTTTCACTTCGGATTTTGTTTTTATATGAATTGAATTTCTTTTTTAGATATTCTCGCTTGGTCTCTTTTTTAATAATTTCATTAAAACTGGGAAAGTAGAGATGATAATGATAATGATAATAATGTATTCGATATGTTTCTTTAAATCTATTCCTTGTTTTAAGAAGACACCGTATAAATAATGTCCTGCAAAAATCAATATAAATGACCAAAGGAAAGAACTTAAGACATTATAAAACATAAACTTCTTTTTGTCCATCGAAACGATTCCGGCAACAATTGGAGCAAACGTTCTGAAAATTGGCAAGAAGCGCGCGTAAATAATTGCTTTTCCACCGTACTTTTCAAAAAAGTCTTTTGATTGAAGCAGATATTTTTTCTTAAACCAGAATGAATCTTCTTTTTTAAATAAATAGTAACCGCTTTTTGCACCAAACCAATAACCTGTCATATTTCCTAAAACTCCCATAATAGCAACTGCTGTAGCAAGCAGAAATACATTTAAAAAATCATTTGGGATATAGGCAACATTCTCAATCAAATCACGGCTGTAGATACCTGCTAAGAAAAGCAAACTATCTCCAGGCAGAAAAAAACCTGCAAAAAGTCCTGTTTCAGCAAAAACTATAAACAGAACAATAAACAACCCAATCTGAAAACCTCCGACACTTAAAGTAATATAAAATTCAGGGTTTAATAACTGGGTCCATTCAAAATTATTCATAAAACGAGATTGGTTATCTTTATAGTTCGTGAAAGTAACAATAATTTACTTTAACCACAATAAAATGCGGTATTTTAAACATAAATTAACTATTAAAAAAAGCCCAAACTATTTGTCTGGGCTTCACTTTACACTATTCTCTTACATACTTGCAACAGTTATGCAAGTTGTCATAATCTTCAGTAGTTGCTTTAACTTCCTTAGTATCATGACCTGCCTTAGCAATTGCTTTGTTTAAATCTGATGGAGAACATTTCTCTTCATTTAAAATAACTGAAAGCTGATGCGAACTAACATCCCAGCTTGCCGATTTTACACCTGGAACACCGTAAGCGGCTTTTTCAATTCTTTTTTTGCACTGTTCGCAGTTTCCGTTTACTTCAGTTGCGTATTTTAAATTCTTATTTTTTTTGGTTTGAGCCTGAGCTGAAAAACCTAAAAACATCATTATGGCGATTAAAACTATTTTATTCATTTTGTCTATTATTTATCGTTATTGAAATTATTCTTTATTTAATTTTAAATCGTAATCCTGCATAATACATTTGCCCAAAAATTGGAGCGTATGCTATTGATGCATCAAAATTAGGTCCAAAGGGATCATTTGCCCCTAAAATTGCTTTTTTTTGCTTGTAATTTCCAATATTTTCTCCTCCTATATATACTTCAAAAACAGAAGAAAAAACACGTGTTACTTGCGCATTCATTACCGCATAAGCTGGAGAAAAATCTGGAAATTGATCTTCTGCTGGGTTCGATGCCGTATAAGGCAATTGCTGTTTTCCTGACCAGTTATAGGTAAAATCAAACTTCCATTGCTTATCATCATTCATAGTTGTTTCGTATTCTAAATTCCCTAAGAAACGATGTTTGGCTTGTAGCGGACGCTGGAATGTTCCTCTTAAATAATCTGTCTGAATGTCGTAATATTTATAAGCCGTTCTCAAGTTTAAATTATGAATCAACTCATAATTAAATTCAACTTGAAGACTGTTAGCAAAAGAACTTCCTTTCAAATCATAAAATAAAACTTGCTGTGGACTTTGCATTACGTCTACAACTGCTTGATTTTGGAAATCGGTTCTGTAGAAGTCAAAACCTGCATCGGCATTTTTGCCAAATATTTTGAATTTCTGCGAAAAACTCACTCCATAATTCCAAGCAATTTCTGGGTTTAAACCGTATACTTTTCCATTAGAATCTAAAATTGAAAAAGTTCTTGAACTGGCAAAAAGCTGTTGGTTTTCTGCAAAAATGTTAGCTGAACGTTTTCCTCTTCCTGCAGAAAAACGAATTACTCCATTTTTCCAAGGATTATATCTCATGTGCAATCTTGGTGTCACAAAAAATCCTAATCGGTTGTGATTGTCAACTCTTCCTCCTAAAATTAAACTGAAATTATCTGTATTGTCATACGTATATTCAAAAAAGGCACCGACCGAATTATCGATTCTGCTTACATCTGTCAAGTTTACAAACTCTTGATATTGATCGTAAGAAAAATTCAAGCCAGTTGTAAACTTATTCATCGTATTGTTTATAATCGAATTGAAAATCAAATTCGAATAAAAGCTGTTTTGCTTGATATCGTATTGATTTAAACCAAAATAAGAATCTTGTTTATGACTATTAAAAGCATTTTGAAATCCGATACTTTGGTATGGCATATCCTTAAACACATAACCGATTTTTGTTGAAACATCAAAACGTTCTGTATTAATTTCAGATCCCCAATAGTTTGTAGTTCCGCGATCACGATCTTTATCAAAATCTACTTCTCCAGTTTGCTTTTTATCATTCATATATCTGAAATTGATAAAACTAACCAAACCACTTTCTGGATTATAATATTGGTAGCGATTTAAAACATTGATTTGTTTTCCTAAAGGATTATCTAGAAAACCATCATTGTTCATGTCATTTTTTGCTACACGTGTATTTCCGTGAACAAATAAACTTGTTGCCCATTTATCTGAAAGTTTTTTATTAAAATGCGTATTCAATTCAAAACGAGAATCGGTCGAACCGTAAGCATTTAAAAAGAAAGGAATATCGCTTAATGGTTTTAAAAGTTCTGTGTTAATTTGACCTGAGATACTTTCGTAACCATTTATAACACTCCCCGCTCCTTTGGTAATCTGAACACTTTCGATCCAAGTTCCAGGAGTAAATGACAATCCGTAGGCTTGAGAAGCACCTCGAACAGAAGGGATATTTTCTTCTGTAATCATTAAATACGGACTCGTAAGCCCAAGCATTTTGATTTGTTTGGTTCCTGTTAAAGCATCAGAAAAATTAACATCGATTGACGGATTGGTTTCAAAACTTTCAGCAAGATTACAACATGCTGCCTTAAGCAGTTCTTTACTCGTAATCACAGAAGTATTGGCTGTTAACGTATAGGATTTTTTAATTCCTTTTTGCTTTTTTGTAATTTTTACTTCTTCCAGATCTTCTTGTGAAAATACCGATACAGAAAGCATAAATGCTACAAAAAGCATTATATTTTTTTGCATAAAAAAATGATTTTAATGTTGAAATAGAATTACATTTTTGCATTCTGCGAAAAGCAAAAAGCAATAAAATGTAAACGCAAAGCCTTAATCAAGACTTGCAGTGCATCTTAACATTAAAATCAGGAATAGAAAATATACTGATGGTATAATTTAAATAAGGGGGGTGCATTCGCATCAGCATAATACGAAAGAACTTCTTTCTTTTTGAAACTTGGAAGTTCTAAAAAAACAAGAGCCTTATAGTCTTGTGTAACTGCTGGGAAGGCAAATTGAAAAAAGAAGAATTTGATTGTTGCGTTATCTGATTTTTTTTCGAAATGAACAACTTTGTCTTTGCAACAAGAATTCTTTTTCTCTTTAGAACCGCAACATTTCTTTTCAACTACGGGTTCTGCTGTAGTTTTTAAAGAAACCGAAGCAATGTGTCCTCCACAATAGTGCACATCAAAAGCAAACCCAATATTGGAAACCAATAAAAGGAACGCTAAAAATAGGCCTGTACACTTTTTCAAATTCATAGTGCAAAGCTATTCAAAAACTGTCGATAAAAAACTAAAACAAATGTTATTTTTTAGCTTTTTGTAGCTGATAATAAAACCCAGGAATAAATAATAACACTAAAATAGGCTGAATTATAAATCTCCTTACATAAAAAAGAAGCCAGCCAGCATCTGGAAAAAATTGGAGTATTATAAAAAATGAAGTTAAAAGAACAACCAAAAAGAAAGCATATACAAACAAGCTGAATTTAAAAATATCGCGATTCTGAAACAAAGCATAAATCAGTAAAAGAGACAATGCCGAGTTTAAAAAATAACGCAGAAAAAGTCCCCAGAAAAGTTTTAAAGTATCTACTTCAGGATAAGGAATTGAATGAAAGTCGGCCTTAAAATATACCAGAAAAGGATCATAAAACAATTTATTTTCAAATGTTCTAATCAAAGCAAGACCTATTACCACAATAATTACGGTAAAAATTTTAAACTGATTCTCTTTTAATTTATTTAGCATATTTTGAAAATCTATTAATCCAGAAAATCCATAAAACAAAAACATATCCGTAAATCATTAAAGGAAAGAAAGTTCCGTGCAAAAATCGCGTATATTGCGGAAAGTTATACACAAGTACAATCAGAAGAGAAATTCTTATGACATTTAATATATAAATAGATATAAGACCTAAAAACATAAACAATAGAGTCTTTTTTAAATTTCCCGAAAAAGCAGCTACAAACGACACAAAGAGTATCATCACACTTACAGCATTACATCCTTCGGTAATGCGAGCGATATATCTACCATTTAAAATAATATCCTGCCACGGATTTTGTGAGTTTTTCTGAATTATGACATCATAATTAAACAGTTTTAGCAATTGCTCTGAATTTCTGCCAGAAAGCATCGTTACTCCGTCAAGATCTTCGACTTGATAGCTGTTTAAATAAAACTTATAAAGCAGTGTAAGCACAATATAAGTGAGGAAAAAGATGCTTACAAAAATCAAGAATGGCTTAAACTGGATTAAATATTTTTTCAAGAGATTTTTTTTTCAAATTTATGTATTTTTTAAGTTTAGCTTTAAATACTTTTGTATAAATTTTTACATTATGACATTTCAAGAATTACAACCAAAAATAAGCGCAATTATCGCTGGAAATGAAGCAACTAGAGACGAAAAATTATTGGCAGTCTGCCAGCTTTTAAATGAAAACGTAGAGTATTACAACTGGGTTGGTTTTTATTTTGCTAATCACGACACTAAAACTTTACATTTAGGACCTTACGTTGGCGCAGAAACAGATCATACCGTTATTCCGTTTGGAAAAGGAATCTGTGGACAGGTCGCAGAAAGCAATGCTAATTTTGTTGTGCCAGACGTTAAAGCTCAAGACAATTATATTGCCTGCAGTTTAACTGTGAAATCAGAAATTGTAGTGCCTCTTTTTGTAAATGGAGTAAATATTGGACAGATAGATATTGACAGCCACGTTATTGACCCTTTTACAGAAGCTGATGAAAGATTTTTAGAATTTGTAAATCAAGAAGTTGCTAAATTATTCTAGAAGAACTATTTTTAAGGTAAAAAATAGAACTGAATGAAAAGAATCCTTCCTTTTTTGTTTCTGATACTTTCAGTTAGTCTTTCTGCTCAAATTAATATGGTTTCTAAAAAAATCTTTTTAGACTCCTTAAATCGTGAATGCAAACCTGAAAATCAAATTTACACCAGAGTAATTACAAACTATTCGCAAGTAAGCGCACGCTATGTTGTGACTGACTTTTACAAGAACGGAAGAAAGAAAATGACAGGTTGCACTTTGGATCGCGATATTTTGAAAAAAGACGGCGAGTTTATTTACTTTTTTAAAAACGGATCAAAAGAAGCTGTTATCAATTTCAAAGATGATCATAAAGAAGGAAAAGAAATCAATTGGTATGAAAACCAAATTAAAAAGTCTGAAAAACAGAATATTTGGAATCCGAAAACCAAAACATCTCAAACATTGCTTTTAAATTTTTGGAATGAAAATAAAGAGCAGATTGTTACCGATGGAAATGGAGAATATGAAGGAACCGAAGGATTTACAACACAAAAAGGAACTATCAAAGATGGGCTGAAACAAGGCATCTGGCAAGGAACGGATACTTTGAACAAAGTTACTTTTATTGAAAAATACGAAAAGGGCGTTCTAATTTCTGGAACAAAGACAGATGAAAATAATATAAGTTATTCTTATCCATCAAAAGGAAAAGAAGTTGCTAAAAAATCGGCTTCAAATCATTAAAAAAGAATTTCTTAACTCCTTATTTTTAGATTCTTTTATTTTTTTTTGATTTTTCTGTTTTTTTAATCTAATTTTGCACCCGTCTTACAAAAGTTGTATGACATACATAAAAATCATTAAATAATATTGGAATGTATTTAAGCAAAGAAAAGAAAGAAGAGATTTTCGCACAACACGGTGGTGCAACAAACACTGGAAGCGCAGAAGGTCAAATTGCATTGTTCACTTACAGAATTTCTCACTTAACTGAACACTTGAAAAAAAATCGTCACGATTACAACACTGAGCGTTCTCTTGTACTATTAGTTGGTAAAAGAAGAGCTTTGTTGGACTACTTGAAAAAGAAAGATATCAACAGATATCGTGAGATTATCAAAGTATTGAATATCAGAAAATAATCAATATAGAAAAGAGGTGCGAGAGTGCCTCTTTTTGTTTTTACATTACAGCTGTTTATTACAAGCATATTACAAGAAAAAAAGTTTGGTTTTTCATTGGGTTTTAGATAACAACAACTACACACAACAACAACTACAACACAACTAAAACCCATTGTATAATCAATAAGGAAAAAATTTATGATTCCACAATTATTTGTAGAAAAAATCGATTTAGGTGATGGCAGAAGCATCACAATCGAGACAGGGCGTTTAGCTAAACAAGCAGATGGTTCTGTAGTAGTAAGAATGGGCGACACGATGATACTTGCAACAGCAGTTTCAGCTCGCACATCAAACCCAGGCGTTGACTTTTTACCATTAACGGTAGATTATCGCGAAAAATTTGCAGCAGCTGGTCGTTTCCCAGGAGGTTTCTTTAAGAGAGAAGCTCGCCCTAGCGACAGCGAGGTATTAACAATGAGATTAGTAGACCGTGTTTTACGTCCGCTTTTCCCAGATGACTATCATGCAGAAACACAAGTTATGATTCAGTTAATGTCTCATGACGAAGAAGTTATGCCAGATGCATTAGCTGGTTTAGCAGCATCTGCAGCATTAGCAGTTTCAGACATTCCATTTTACAACTTAATTTCTGAAGTACGTGTTGCACGTATCGACGGAAAATTAGTAATCAACCCAAGCAGAGAAGAATTAGAAAAATCTGATATCGATATGATGATTGGAGCTTCTATGGATTCTGTAGCAATGGTTGAAGGTGAGATGAAAGAAATTTCAGAAGCTGAAATGATTGAAGCAATTAAATTTGCTCACGAAGCGATCAAAGTTCAAATTGAAGCACAATACCGCTTACAAGCTGCTTTTGGTAAAAAAGAAATTCGTACTTACGAAGGTGAGAAAGAAAATGAAGAAATTTACAAAAAAGTAAAAGAAGCGGCTTACGATAAAATTTATGCTATTGCAAAAGTTGGATCTGCTAAACACGAAAGAGGCGCTGCATTTGCTGAAGTAAAAGAAGAAGTAAAAGCTTTATTTACAGAAGAAGAATTGGCTGCTGATGGTGATTTAGTTTCTAAATATTTCTACAAAACAAACAAAGAAGCTGTTCGTAATGTAGTTTTAGAATTAGGCGTGCGTCTTGATGGTAGAAAAACTACAGAAATCAGACCTATCTGGTGTGAGACTGATTATTTACCAAGAGTACACGGATCTTCTTTATTTACACGTGGAGAAACTCAAGCTTTGGCTACTGTAACTTTAGGAACTTCTAAAGAAGCAAACCAAATCGATTCTCCATCTGAACAAGGTGAAGAGAAATTCTACTTACACTATAACTTTCCTCCTTTCTCTACTGGTGAAGCAAAACCATTAAGAGGAACTTCAAGAAGAGAAGTTGGTCACGGTAACTTAGCTCAAAGAGCTTTAAAAAATATGATTCCTGCAGATTGTCCTTACACAATCCGTGTTGTTTCTGAGGTATTAGAATCTAACGGTTCTTCTTCTATGGCAACAGTTTGTGCTGGAACTATGGCTCTTATGGATGCTGGAGTTCAAATGACAAAACCAGTTTCTGGTATTGCTATGGGATTAATTACTGACGGTGAGAAATTTGCTGTATTGTCTGATATCTTAGGAGACGAAGATCACTTAGGAGATATGGACTTTAAAGTAACTGGAACTGCTGATGGTATTACGGCTTGCCAAATGGATATCAAAATCGAAGGATTACGTTATGATATTATGGAACAAGCTTTAGCTCAAGCTCGTGACGGACGTTTGCATATTTTAGGTAAATTAACTGAAACTATCGCAACTCCTAGAGCAGACGTTAAAGCTCATGCGCCTAAAATCATTACTAGAACTATTCCTGGAAACTTTATTGGAGCATTAATCGGACCTGGAGGAAAAGTAATTCAAGAATTACAAAAAGCTACTGGAACTACTATTGTGATCAACGAAGTTGACGAGCAAGGTGTTATCGAAATTTTAGGTACAGATCCTGCTGGAATTGAAGCGGTATTAGCAAAAATTGCTTCTATTACTTTCAAACCACAAATGGGAGAAGCTTACGAAGTGAAAGTTATTAAAATGCTTGATTTTGGAGCTGTTGTAGAATATACTGCTGCACCAGGAAACGAAGTATTGCTTCACGTATCTGAATTGGCTTGGGAACGTACAGAAAATGTTGCTGACGTAGTTAAAATGGGAGATGTTTTCCAAGTGAAATATCTAGGAGTTGACCCTAAAACTAAAAAAGAAAAAGTGTCTAAAAAAGCACTTGTTCCAAGACCTCCACGTGAGGATAAAAAAGAGTAATCAGATCTTAGTTTACTAAAGGTTTATTCATAGAAAACCCCAATTCTTAACCGAATTGGGGTTTTTCAGTTTAAATCTTTTTTTTAATAACGAAGCCAGTTTTCATTTTCGAATAAAAAACCTTCATACTATTAACTTAATTAAATAAAATTTTTATTACATTTTAACAATATTGCGTGATTTTTATAACATTTTTTTAATACTTTTGGAGCCATTCAATCCAAAAACAAAAATCACATTTCCTTTGAAAAATTACCAAAAAAAATTCATTTATCTTTCGATATTTGGAGTCTTCTTAAGCATATCACAGATACACTCACAATCTGTTGAAAAATTATCACTCTATGATTATTTCGATCAAGCGGTCGGAAAAGACAATTTGAATATCAATAACGGAATTGTACATAGTGAGCCTTTTCGAGCTATTGCAGGCAAAAACAGATATTACATTGAAGAGTTTAATGTTGGAGACATTAGTTTTGAAGGTCAGATTTATTCTAATGTCAATCTTAAATACGACATTTTAGTTGACCAAGTTATATACAAACAAGGTGGATCTTCAGAAAACCTACCAATTAATTTAATTAGCGAAAAAGTTGATTACTTCTTTATAAAAAACAAGAAATTTGTCAACTTAAAAGCCGAATCTACTAAATTCCCAAGTGTTATTAATGGCATTTACGAAGAAAATTACATCGATAATGTTTCTCTTTACATTAAACATTATAAGGAAAAAGTAAAAGTTTTTCAAAGTGACGGTGTTTACTACAATTTCATTTATAAAATAAACTACATCTTAAAATACAACAATTATTTTTATAAAGTAGATTCTCAAAAAGACATCAAAAAAATATTCCCAGATCTTAAAAAAGAAATCAACAGCTTTTACAGCACTAACAGAAAGTTAGAACGTTCCGACAAAACTCAGTTTATGGAAAATCTAGCAAAACAAATCAATGGTTTTTTAAGAAAAAGTTCTAATTAAATGAAAAAAATTACTTTTATACTCTTTTTAATCGCCTTTCAACAAATAATCAATTCTCAGGTAATTAGCGACAAAGTAACGGTTGAATTTAAAAATGCTTCCATAAAAACTGCCATTCAGGATATTGAGAAAGTATCTTATTTTAAATTCTATTTTGATGAAAAATGGTTTGAAAATGACAGCACTTTATTAAACAAACAATATAAAGAAGTGCGAATTGGCGAAGTTCTGGATGACGTGTTTCAAAATACAAGTTTTAATTACTTTGTCTCTCAAAACAAAGTAATTGTAACAAATAATAGTATTATTTACAGCCAGCTTCCAGATGATTATTTTGGCGGTTTTATGGAAAGAGATGAAAACGGACAAGTTACACCTGTCTTTTATCAGCAATATGATTCTGTAAAAAAGACAAACTCAAGAAATCCTAATAAAAATATTAGAGATCTTGTTCTGATCGGAAAAGAAGTTAAAGGACAGAAAAAGAAAACGTACACTTTATCAGGTTTTGTACGGGGTGGAAAAAATAATTCAGGCCTTGCAAATGTTCTAGTAAAAATTCCTAATTCAGAATTCACAGCTTCAACAGACAAGAGAGGATATTATAGTTTACAGGTTCCCGCCGGTTTAAATGTTTTAGAAACCGAAACATTTTCATACAATAAAGTCACTAAAAACATAATGGTTTATAATGACGGATCTTTGAATATTGCTTTAACGGAAAATATCAACCAGCTTGATGAAGTTTTAATTAACACAACTAAAAGTAAAAGCGCAAAATCTGCAATTACCGGCGTAACGACAATTGATGCTGAAGGAATTAAAAACGTTCCTTTGGTACTTGGCGAACGTGACATTCTTAAAGTCGCATTAACAATGCCGGGAATAAAAACTGCAGGAGAAGGATCCTCTGGATACAATGTAAGAGGCGGTAAAGAAGATCAGAATTTATTTTTACTTGATCATGCTACATTATACAATCCTTCGCATTTCTTTGGTTTTTTCACGGCTTTGAATCCATATACAACTAAAAAAGTGGATATTTATAAAGGAAGTATCCCTGCTGAATTTGGCGGAAGATTATCTTCTGTTTTTGACATTACTTCTAAAGTTGGAAACGTAAACGAATTTCAAGGAGAAGGCGGTATTGGTCCTGTTACTAGTAATTTAATGCTTTCTACTCCTGTCGTAAAAGGCAAATCAAGCTTGGTTTTTGGTGGTAGAGCAACTTATTCTGACTGGATTTTGAAAAGTTTAGACGAAGAAAATTTAAAAAATAGTCAAGCCTCATTTTATGATTTTATTCTAAAATACAATCATAAAATAAATGCTAATAATGATATTGAATCAACATTGTATTATAGCCATGACAAATTCAGTGTTTCTTCAGATTCATTATATAAATACAGCAACAGACTGGCAACTTTAAAATGGAATCATACTTTTAATGAAAAAAATAAAGGGTCGCTTATTGTTACAAACAGCGAATACAAATTCAACATTGACTACCAATCTGAAGGCTTGAATAATTTTGATTTTGGATATAAAATCAACGAAACTCAGGCAATGTTAAAAATGAATTATCTGTATAGCGATAAACATAAATTCAGTTATGGAATTTCGTCAAAACTATACTCTGTTGATCCTGGATATCTGAGCCCAAAAAATTCTGAATCTATTTTAGTTCCAATTGATGTAGAAACCGAGAAAGGACTGGAATCTGCGGCATACATTGGCGATAATTTTAAGATAAGCGACAAATTTCTACTAGATTTTGGTTTACGCTATTCTACTTTTGCCGCTTTGGGAAAATCTACTCAAAGAATTTACGAAGAAAATGTACCTATTAATGATGCTACGGTAATTGATACAAAAACGTACGACAATAATGAAGTCATTAAAAGATATGGCGGACTGGAACCAAGAATTGCGGCAAGATACTTTCTTACCGATGATTTTTCTATAAGAGCCAGCTATGACAAGACTTACCAATATATTCATTTATTATCAAACAACACAACGCAATCTCCTACTGATATTTGGAAACTTTCAGATTTGAATGTTAAGCCAGAAAGCGCACAACAAGTCTCTTTAGGTTTATATAAAAACTTAAAAGGCGGCGATATTGAGCTTAGTTTAGAAGGATATTACAAAAAATCGAAAAATATTTTAGACTATAAAGTTGGTGCCGAGTTATTATTAAACGAAAACATCGAAACCGAACTTTTACAAGGAGAAGGAAAAGCGTACGGTATAGAATTTTTACTTAAAAAGCAGGTTGGAAAACTTAATGGCTGGGTCGGCTATAGCTATTCTAGATCTTTAATAAAACTTGACAGCCAGTTTCAGCAGGAAAAAGTAAATGACGGAAAGTATTTCGCTTCCAATTTTGACAAACCACATGACTTTAGCGCTGTTTTAAATTATAAGATTACACAGCGTTACAGTTTTTCGAGTAACTTTATCTATCAGACTGGAAGACCCATTACTTATCCGATTGGAAGATATGATTACGGTAACGAGCAATACACAGTATACAGCGATCGTAACAAGTTTAGAATCCCAGACTACTTCAGACTTGATCTAGGTTTGAATATTGAAGGAAATCATAAAATTAAAAAATTAGCACATAGTTTTTGGAACATCTCAGTTTATAATGTTTTAGGAAGAAACAACCCTTACTCCGTATTTTTTATTACAGACAAAGGACAAATCAAAGCTTATAAAACATCTATTTTCGCTTATCCGATTCCAAGTATTACTTATAATTTTAAGTTTTAAAGACATGAAAAAATACCTATATAAAATCTCATTATTATTCATTCTGACATTTGCAATTAGCAGCTGTACAGAGCAATATGTTTTTCAGAATACTGATTTTGAAAGCGCCCTTGTTGTAGAGGGAACGATTACCAACGAACTTAAAAATCAAACTATCAGACTTTCGCAGGTTTATCAGCTTGAAGAAACCGGACCAAGGCTCGAAAAAGGTGCGAATGTATTTGTTTTAGACGATCAAGGCAACGAATATCAATTTGAAGAAAAAGATACTATATACGCTTCTATTACACCTTTCAAAGCCGAACCTGGAAGAAAATACCAATTAAAAATTAGAACAAGTGCGGGTAAAAATTACAGTTCAGACGAACAGATTTTAACCACAGAAACCAAAATAGATAATGTAACTGCGACCGTAGAAAATGTAAATGGAGAAAGAGGCGTTCAAATAAACGTAAACAGCTTTGACCCAACTAATACTTCAAAATACTATCGCTATGAATATACTGAAACGTACAAAATTATAGCACCTGTTTGGGATCCTAGAGAAGCTGTAATGGAAAGCTATCCAGCCGTTCCTGAAAATCCGATAGAGGGCACTCCAGGATCTCCTGCTGGAGAAAACATAGTGGTGAGACCTAGAAATAGAGAAACCAAAACTTGCTATTCTACTAAAAAATCCGATTATATAATTTTAAATAATACAAATAGCTTAAGTGAAGATCGCGTACATTTTCCTGTACGCTTTATCAGCAATCAAAATTATATAATCTCGCACCGCTATAGCATTTTTGTAAAACAATATGTTCAAAACTTAGCGGCCTATACTTATTATAAAACTTTAAAAGACCTTTCAAGCTCTGGAGGAATTCTTTCTCCAAAACAGCCTGGTTTCTTTTATGGGAATATAAAGTCTGTAGAAAATCCATCAGAAAAAGTGATCGGTTTCTTTGAAGTTTCTGCTGTTTCTTCTGAAAGAATATTTTTTAATTACGCTGATTTATTTCCAAAAGAAAATCTTCCACCTTATTATGAAACTGATTGCGACATTAAAAATTTTATAGATTGTGAAGGACTTCCTCCTTGCAGCGGACCACAACTTCGTAATTTAATAAGATCAAGAGAATTAGTCTTCGTGTCAACTAATTTTAATGGTGACTACGGAATGGTAAAACCACCATGCGGTGACTGTACGTCATTTTCATCTAATATTGTCCCTCCTTTTTGGATAGATTAATTTTTTATAATTCATGAGAAATCTTTACACATATTATAATCAAGCGAATATCAGAAGAATTAAGCATATCATTCTTTTGGTAATTTTGTTAATGCAGAACAGATTTGTTTTTGCACAGCATCTTCAAAATAAAAATACGCCTACTCTTTCAACTCAGGAAACTATTTTTCTACATTCAAATACTACAACTTTTTTGACTGGAGAAACATTGTATTTCAAACTGTATTGTTTAGATCCTTTAAACAATAAAACAAGCCAAATCAGTAAAATTGCTTATGTTGAATTAATTGACAGCGAAAAAAAATCTGTTCAGAAAAACAAAATATACCTTGATAACGGAATTGGAACGGGAGATTACTTTATTCCGACAACTCTAAAAACTGGAAATTACAAAGTGGTTGCCTACACAAAATGGATGCTAAATGATCCGAATTCGCAAAAACACCAACTAGATATTTTCATCATAAATCCGTTTCAAACTCAAGAGTCAACAGATAACATAACATTTAATCTTGCTGACACGCAAAATACTGCGACAACAACTCAAATTATAAATTCAAATACAGAAAATAATAAAAGAATTGATTTTGAATTTGACAAAGAAAGTTACTATACTAGAGAAAAAGTCAATTTAAAATTGAAATCGCTGACTGAAACTATCGAAAAAGGAAATTATTCTGTTTCGATCAGAAAAACAGATCAAATCCCAACTTTAAAACAGCTTACCCCAGCAGAATTCACCAAGAAATCTGCAGAAAATTATGCTGCTTTTAATACAAGTTCATTTACCTATATTCCAGAGGTAAGATCAGAACTTATCACAGGCTATCTTACATCAAGCAATAATCAGGATTTGAGCAACAAGTCGATTGCTTTATCACTGCCTGGAAAGGAATACGTATTGAAAATTGTAAAAACAAATGCTCAAGGAAAATTTGCATTTTTACTAGATCAATTTCCTAATTTTCCAAATGCTATTTTGCAAGTAACAGACGAAAACCGAAATGACTACACTATTCACTTAGATGGTTTTCCAAAGTATGATAGTTCTTCATTACAATTTACATCAAAGTTGAATTTATCTCCCAACTTAAAACAAGAAATTGAAGAAAGATCAACGGCTAGCCAAATTCAAAATGCTTATTATCAAATTAAAAAAGACAGTTTGGTGACAGAAGCCGTTATGAATCCTTTTTTCAGCACAATTGAAAAAGCTTATGTTTTAGATGACTACACAAGATTCCCTACATTAAAAGAAAACATTGTAGAGGTTATTGTAGAGCTTTATTACAGAAGAAATAACGGCAAATATGTGCTTCATATTAGAAACAACCAAAAAGATCTAGAAATTTATGGCCCACCATTGGTATTAGTAGATGGATTATTAATTCAGGATCCAAGTGATCTTTTTGATTACAACATGGCCAATGTAAACAAAGTAAGTTTAATTACAGAGCCTTATGTTTATGGACCAAATTTATATGGCGGTTTAATAAGTTTTGAAACTAAAAACAATGAATTTTCAGAAAATTACGCAAAAAAATATCTGAAAACAATGGAAATTCAGCGTCCTAATCCTCAAAAAGTATACAACAATCCAGATTATGCATCGGGAAATAAACTGCAAAGGATTCCAGACTACAGATATCAATTATTATGGAAACCTGATGTGAAATTAGAATCTAAAGAAGACCAATTGTCTTTTTACACTTCAGACATTAAAGGAAATTTTGAAGTTGTTTTAGAAGGCTTTACAGAAAACGGACAACCTGTTTACGTTTCAAAAAACATTACTGTAAAATAATAACTCCTTATTTATAATACATTTAGCCTTGACCAATAATTTGATCAAGGCTAAATTTTATACCTCAATTAACACGTTAAATTATCGATTCAATCTGGTATTGCATAAAAATTTAAAAAAAATTAAAAATAATTGTAACTTTTTCGATACTCTCTACGTATAACCATTTGTACACTTTAAAAAATAGGGAGACAACAACATGAGACAACTTAAAATCACCAAGCAGGTAACTAATCGTGAAACTGCATCGTTAGATAAATATCTACAAGAAATTGGAAAAGTTGACCTAATTACCGCTGATGAAGAGGTAGAATTAGCACAAAGAATAAAGACTGGTGATCAAAGAGCTTTAGAAAAACTAACAAAAGCCAACCTACGTTTCGTAGTATCTGTGGCTAAACAATATCAAAATCAAGGATTAACTCTTCCTGACTTAATTAATGAAGGAAACTTAGGTTTAATTAAAGCGGCTCAACGTTTTGATGAAACTCGTGGTTTCAAATTCATTTCTTACGCTGTATGGTGGATTCGTCAATCGATTCTTCAAGCATTAGCTGAACAATCTCGTATTGTACGTTTACCATTAAATAAAATTGGTTCTATCAATAAAATCAACAAAATGTACGCTTTATTAGAGCAGTCTAATGAGCGTCCGCCTTCTGCTGAGGAAATTGCAAAAGAACTTGACATGACCGTAAACGACGTAAAAGAGTCTATGAAAAACTCTGGACGTCACCTATCTATGGATGCTCCGCTTGTTGAAGGAGAAGATTCTAACCTTTATGACGTATTACGTTCTGGTGAATCTCCAAATCCAGATAGAGAATTAATTCACGAATCTCTTCGTACTGAAATCGAACGTTCTTTAGAAACATTAACTCCAAGAGAGGCAGATGTTGTTCGTTTGTATTTTGGTCTTGGCGATCAGCACCCAATGACTCTTGAAGAAATCGGAGAGACTTTCGACCTAACTCGTGAGCGTGTTCGTCAGATTAAAGAAAAAGCAATCCGCAGATTGAAACACACTTCTAGAAGTAAAATCCTTAAAACTTATTTAGGATAAAAATATTAAATTTCAATACTAAAATTCCAAATTCCAACACAAATTGGAATTTGGGTTTTATAATTTGGAATTTTACCGCAAACAACAGTTTGATTGACTGTTCGTTTTTTGATTGATGATTGAAACTCCGGCTGATTACCGGAGTTTTTTATTTGTTAATGTTTTTGTTACGCAAAGGGCGCAAAGGATTTTCGCAGAGCGCGCTAAGATTATAAAAAGGTTCTTGTTAAAGATAAAGTCCACAAAGCTTTGTGAACTTTGCCTTCTTATTTATTTAAAAAAAAACTTTGCGCACTCTGCGAAAATCCTTTGCGAGCTTTGCGGTAAAATTTCACATTCTAAGTATCTTTGTAAAAACAACACACAACTATACAATGATAAATACATTTATTGCTCCTTCAGTTCTTGCAGCAGATTTTGCTAATTTACAGCGAGATGTCGAAATGATTAATAACAGTCAAGCCGACTGGTTTCATATCGATATTATGGATGGAGTTTTTGTACCGAATATTTCTTTCGGAATGCCGGTTTTAGAAGCAATTTCAAAACATGCCAAAAAATATATTGATGTACATTTAATGATTATTGATCCAGATCGATACATTAAAAATTTTGCCGATTTAGGAGCAAATGGACTAACCGTACATTACGAAGCTTGCACACATTTACATAGAACATTGCAAGCAATTAAAGCAGAAGGAATGAAAGCTGGAGTAGCTATGAATCCGCATACTAATGTTGACTTATTAGAAGACGTTATTAATGATATTGATGTGGTTTGCATTATGAGCGTAAATCCAGGATTTGGGGGCCAGTCATTCATCGAAAACACTTATGACAAAGTAAAGAAACTAAAAGCGCTAATTACACGCAAAAACGCTTCAACACTAATCGAAATCGATGGTGGCGTGACAAGCAAAAATGCCAAGCAATTAGTAGAAGCTGGAGCTGATGTTTTAGTTGCTGGAAGCTTTGTTTTCAAAGCTGAAAATCCAACAGAAACTATTGCAGATTTAAAAGTCCTTACTACTTTTTAATTTTTTAAGATTCGGGAAGAAATCAATTCCAGTCATTTTTTCTAAAGTTTCAATCGGAACAACAAAATCATAAATCGATTTGTCGCTCTTTTCGTTTGGAACCAAAAAAGCAATTGCTTTATGCTCTTTACCATTTTTAGCTAAAACAATTTTATAAAAATATTTAGGGACAGCAACATTTTCTTTCCCTATTTTTTTATCCGAATCTTTTAGAATTCCGCCAGTCACTACATAAATATCATTGTATTTCCCAGCCCAGTAACGCGTCTTCTGCTCTATTCTATTCCAAATTCCAGAATTGAATTCCTTTTTCTGCGGAGAAATATTCGAAGTATAAAAAGTATCATTGTAAGCCTCTTTACTAAATTCCATATCTCCAGCAGGGCAAAGATGTCCTTTATCATAACCCGATTTTTTATAGTTTCTCCAATCTGCAGAACCTGTTGTTACTTTTGGATCTTCAATAAAATATGGTCTTTTGAAATCATTATTTTTCAAATATTCTTTTTTCAATTCGTAAGCCACCCATTCTGCTTGTTCAAACTTTTCATTATATGACAAAGTGTAATATTGATGCTTTACAATCTGTTTTGTTGTCGAAGTTGGCAAATAAGCAACCGTATAGACAGTACTATCAGTCGCTGTTGGATTTCCCTTAAAAGAAACAGCTTCTTCATTACTTCCTTTTTCAGTAATTTCTACATTTTCCTTTTTACAAGAAAACAAAGCGAAACTCATTAAAACCAAACTCAAACAAACTTTCATATTTCTATTTTTTAAAAGTTAAACTTACAAAAAAACGCTCCATAAATTCAAAAATTTATAGAGCGTTTTTAAACAAATTAAATTCTTTTCGAACTTAAGACTTCACTAGTTTATCCTTTTTCATTTTAGGATTAACCGCATTTTTTACCAAACCTTTTGTCTGTAAATCATCCAAAACATTCAAAGCTTCTTCTACATAAACATCTTTAGATAAAGCTTGGTGCCAAGCATCTCTTTTCTCTTTTAAAGAAGCATCTGCTTTCATTTCATCTTCTTCATAAGGAAGCGATTTAAAAATCAAATCGTTTTTGTAATCAGAAATTGGTTTGTATTTTTTTCCTTCGTTTTCAACTTGTTCTTGAGTTGCTTTAAAACTCTTAATATTCAAGCTGTATACGTTCTCTTTGTTTTTAACATCGATCCATTTCGCATTATCATCAATCAATTTGAACTGAGCATTTTGAGCAATTCTGTTTTTACTGTTCATAATTGCTTTATTGAAATTCTCAGTAGAAGTCCAAGTGCTGTAATCGGCTGGATCAATTTTGTCCCAAGGCATTGCATTGTCGATATCTCTTTCTCCCATTTTTAAGTAAGCATAACGATCTGGCATTACCACATCACTATGAACACCTTCTAATTGAGTCGAACCTCCATTAATTCTGTAAAATTTCTGCCCCGTAATTTTCAATGCGCCAAGATCTCCGTAGTTTGCATTACGCACAAACTGATTTAAATCTAATACATTTTGAACAGTACCTTTACCGTAAGTTTGTTTACTTCCGATAATAACTCCACGTTTGTAATCTTGAATAGCTGCCGCTAAAATTTCAGATGCCGAAGCAGAAAAACTGTTCACCATAATTACAAGCGGACCATCCCATTCGATTTTTTTATCTTTATCGTATAAAACTTCTTTCTTTTTACCAGCAGATTTTACCTGAACAATTGGCCCTTCTTCGATAAATAAACCAGCAATATCAACCACGGTAGAAAGAGATCCACCGCCATCATCACGAACGTCTAACACGATACCGTTAATATTTTGCTGTTTCAATCTTTCAACCTCGCGAGCAATATCTTTTCCTGCGTCACGTCCATCTTTATTTTCAAAATCGATATAGAATTTAGGAAGATAAATCACCCCATATTTCAATCCGTTTTTCTCAACAATACTAGATTTAGCGTAGGTTTCTTCAATTTCAACAACATCTCTAATAATTGAAATCACTTTAATAGAACCGTCTACTTTTTTAACTGTCAGTTTTACTTCAGTTCCTTTGTGACCTTTAATTTTTTTCACAACATCGTCCAAACGCATTCCAACAACATCTACCGGTTCCTCATTTCCTTGAGCAACTTTCAAAATTAAATCTCCCGCTTCAAGCTGTTTTCCTTTCCAAGCCGGACCTCCAGAAATCAATTCGTCAATTTGAGTAAAATCATTTTTCTTAGTCAAACGAGCTCCGATTCCTTCCAATTTACCACTGATATTAACATCAAAACGGTCTTTTTCTTCTGGTGCAAAATAACTTGTATGTGGGTCAAAACGAGCCATGATAGAATTCAAATACACAGAAAACCAGTATTCTCTATTCAAATCTTTAATTACGCTAAAATTATCATCTAGAGATTTTAGAGAACTTTCGCGAGTTTCTTTCTCTAAAGTTTCAAAAGGCTTTTCTTTGTAAGCTGGATCTTTTTTCTTCTTTTCTTCTTCAATTTTTTGTTTAGTAACTAAAGAAGAAAGTGTAGATAATTTTATTTGTTTTCTCCATCTTTCATTAATCTCAGCTAAGTTTTTTGCATACGGGATTTTTTCATAATCCGCATCAAAAGTTTCATCAACATTATAGTTAAATGGCTGCGCTAAAATCGTTTTATAACGTTTTTTGCTTTCTTCCATACGCTTCATTAACCTTGTATAAGTCAGGTTGAAGAATGTAATATCTTTATTCAAAAACTGATCATCCAACATTAATTCATATTGCTTAAACTCGTCAATATCAGACTGAAGGAAAAATCTTTTTGAAGGATCTAGAGCCTCAATATAATCTTTAAAAATACCTTTTGAGAATTCATCATTTATTTCTGCCGGACTATAATGCCCTTTTTCAATAACAAATGCTAGCAATTCCAAAAGTGTCTTGTCTCTATTAGGATCTGGGTCGATTGTCCTATCGGCATTCATTTTAAATGCAAATAAGGTAAGCGATAAGCACAATACGGCTATGAGTATCTTATAATTTCTTTTCATAAACTTTATAATAGCATTCATCAAAATTTTTTATCTAAATTACGTTAAAAACTATGCCACGAGAGCTAACGTCACGATAATTTTTTGTTAAAGATATAAAAATGTTTAATTCGCAAAAAAGTTCTTTACCTTAGTTGACAAATTTTGCATTATTTGTGACTTATCTCGAATAATTTGCAATTAAATTTAGATTTAAAATCTTACAATTGTTAAAACTACACATAATTTTTATTAAATGAAAGCTGAGAAACCACTAATTTTAGTAACTAACGATGATGGTATTCTGGCTCCCGGAATTAGAGCCCTTATTAGCGTTATGGAAACCATAGGCGACGTAATTGTCGTTGCGCCAGACAAACCACAAAGCGCAATGGGTCACGCCATAACAGTAAACAATACATTATTTATAGATAAAATTTCGAAAGAAAATGATACAATTGCAGAATACAGCTGTTCTGGAACTCCTGTTGATTGTGTAAAACTTGCTGTCAACGAAATCTTAAAACGCAAACCAGATTTGTGCGTTTCGGGAATAAACCACGGATCCAATTCTTCTATCAATGTCATTTATTCTGGAACAATGAGCGCGGCCGTAGAAGCGGGAATTGAAGGTATTCAGGCAATTGGTTTTTCTCTTTTGGATTTTGATTGGAATGCCGATTTTGAACCCATAAAATCTTTTGTCAAAAAGATTGCTTTAGAAACCCTTGCCAATAAACTCCCTCCAGGAGTTGTTTTAAATGTCAATTTTCCAAAACTTAAAGAATCAGAAATAAAAGGAATTAAAGTTTGCCGTCAAGCGAAAGCCTACTACGCACAGAAATTTGAAAAAAGACAAACTCCTTTCGGAAAAGATTATTACTGGCTTGCCGGAAAATTTGTCAATGAAGACCAAGGCGAAGATACTGACGAATGGGCTCTGGCAAACGGATATATTTCTGTAGTTCCTGTACAATTTGACTTGACTGCCCACCACTCTATTCAGCAACTTAACACTTGGAAATTAAATGACTAAAGAAATACTAATCGGTTTTTTAATCGGAATTTTTACGGCTCTTTTAGGAAGCTATCTATTCATCACTTTTTTCACAACATTTGACATTTCTTCAGGATTTCAAATGATTAGAAAGCAAGGATATTTGGGAAAAATAATCACTTTAGGAACACTTTTAAATCTTGCTGTATTTGCTATTCTTTTAAAAAGAAATAAAGAATTTATGGCTCGAGGTGTAATTTTAGCCGTGATTGTACTGGCAATTTCTACATTAGTTATTTAAATATTATCTTTGCTAAGTCACCGTTAGCACTTTACAAAAAAACCAACATGAAGTATTACATCATTGCAGGAGAAGCCTCTGGAGATTTACACGGTTCCAATTTAATGAAGGCATTATACGTTGAAGATCCAGAAGCAGAAATTAGATTTTGGGGCGGCGACTTAATGCAAAAAGCAGGCGGAACTCTCGTAAAACACTATCGTGACCTTGCTTTTATGGGCTTCATCGAAGTGGTTTTCAATTTAAAAACTATTTTAAATAATATTAAAATCTGCAAAAAAGACATCACGGAATTTCAGCCAGATGTTATTATTTTTATTGATTATCCTGGTTTTAATATGCGAATTGCAAAATGGGCTAAAGAATTAGGCTATAAAACGCATTATTATATTTCTCCTCAGATCTGGGCTTGGAAAGAAAACCGAATCAAAGCCATTAAACAAGACGTCGATAAGATGTATGTTATTTTGCCTTTCGAAAAAAGTTTTTACGAAGACAAACATCATTTTCCAGTAGATTTTGTCGGGCATCCGCTTATTGATGCCATCCAGAATCAGCCAGCATTTAACGAGGAATTGTTTCGAAAAGAAAATAATCTGGGCGAAAAACCAATTATTGCTGTTCTGCCAGGAAGCCGTAAACAGGAAATTACCAAAATGCTGAGCGTAATGCTAAGTGTTGTTGATGATTTTCAGGATTACGAATTTGTAATTGCTGGCGCTCCAAGTCAGGAATATGAATTTTATCAGCAGTTTCTAAAAAACAAAAACATCGCTTTTGTTTCTAATAAAACTTACGATCTGCTTCGTTCTTCAACAGCTGCGCTAGTAACTTCTGGAACGGCAACTCTAGAAACGGCTCTTTTTAAAGTGCCTGAAGTGGTTTGCTATAAAGGAAGCGAAGTTTCTTATCAGATTGCCAAACGTATTATTACTTTAAAATACATTTCTCTTGTCAATTTAATTATGGATAAGGAAGTGGTAACCGAATTAATTCAAGGAGATTGCAACAAAAAACGAATCAAAGAAGAGCTTCAAAAATTATTAGAGCCCGACTATCGCAATAAAGTGTTGCAAAACTACGATATATTAGAACAAAAATTAGGTGGAGTTGGTGCAAGCAAAAACACCGCAAAACTTATCGTAGCCGATTTAAAACAAAATAATTAATTGATTTTGAAAAAAATAATCCTTTTTCTGCTTTTAGCAATTGCTTTCACTTCTTGTAAATCCACTTCAACAGCAGTATCAAAAAATAGCAATACAAAAAGCGAATCAAAAAAAGAAAGCAGGTATTTAGTTAATAATTTAGTAGAAAAAGCAACCGAAAATATTGGAGTTCGTTACAAAGCTGGAGGAACCACCAAAAGCGGATTTGATTGCTCAGGACTTGTTTATACCACTTTTGAAAGTGAGAATATCAAACTTCCGAGACCCTCTTACGAACAGGCAAAAGTTGGAAAGGTAATTCCGCTAAATGATGCCCAAAAGGGAGATTTGATTTTCTTTAAAACCAATAAAAGTAGAACTATAAATCACGTCGGATTAATTACAGAAGTCAATTCTGATGAAGTAAAATTTGTCCATTCTTCTACATCAAAAGGTGTAATTATTTCTTCTACTAAAGAACCTTATTATAAAAACTCTTTTGAACAAGTTAACAGAGTTATTCCTTAAATAAAAAATTTATTATTTTTCTTACAAATATTTAATACTTTTACACCATGAAAGTATTAGATTTTCCGTTAGTAAAAATTATAATTGCTTTTGCACTTGGCGTAATTGCCTCGTACTATCTGCATTTTTCGATTTCATTAGTTATTATTTTGCTTGCGTTGAGTTTTGTCTCTTTTTGCGGAGCTTTCTTTTGGTCTTTAAACCGAAATAAGAAATCTTTTTTATTCGGATTTTCAAGTTATATTTTGTCTTTCTTCATTGGCACTTTTACACTTTTAAGCCATACCGAAAACCTTCAGAAAAACAATTATACTCATTGTAAATCTGCTTTCAAAAATCCTCAATCTATAACTTTACTTTTAAGAGAAAAATTAAAAAGCAATGATTACAGCGATAGATACATCGGCCTTATAAAAACGATCTCAGGAAAACCGTATTCGGGAAAAATAATTGTAAACGTTCAGAAGGACAGTAGCAAAAACCATTTGATTATTGGCAACAGCATTAAAATTCAAACGCTTTTACAGGAAAACAAATCAAGCAAAAATCCGAATCAATTTGACTACGGCCGTTACTTGGCAGACAAACAAATCTATGCACAGATTTATTGCCAGAAAAATCAAATTCTAGTTAGCAAAACTATCCAAAAAGACATTTGGTATTATTGCGCTAGATTGCATTCGAGAATAATTTCCAATCTTGAAAAATCAAAATTCAATAAAGAGGAAATGAATGTAGCTTTGGCATTAATTTTAGGCCAACAGCAAGAGATTTCACCCGACATTATTCAAGATTATCAATATTCTGGAGCAACGCATGTTTTATCGGTTTCTGGGCTTCACGTGGGCTTTATAATGCTTTTTATCACTTTTATTCTAAAGCCAATTCCAAACACAAAAAAAGGGTCTTTCATTAAATTAACTTCGATTCTCGTTTCTTTGGCTGGCTTTGCGGTAATTTCAGGTTTATCTCCTTCCGTTCTCAGATCTGTAGTCATGTTTTCATTTCTTGCCATTGGCAATCATCTTCGCAGAAACGGCAATATCTACCATACTTTATTGGTTTCGATTTTATTGATCTTACTTTTTGAACCGTATTTCCTATTTGATGTTGGTTTTCAATTAAGTTATTTGGCGTTATTTTTCATTCTTTGGCTACAGCCCATTTTAAAAAATATCTACAAACCAAAAAACAAGTTAGCGGTTTACATTTGGGAAGCGCTAACTGTTTCGTTTGCTGCGCAGATTGGCACGTTGCCTTTATGCCTTTATTATTTTCATCAATTTCCAGGATTATTTTTTGTCACAAATATCATCATACTTCCGCTTTTATCATTCATCATGATTGCCGGAATTGTCGTTATGATTATTGCTATTTTTAGCAGTCCACCAATATTTATTACAAAGATTTTTGAGAAAAGCATTTATCTGTTAAACCTTATGATTCATGCGGTCGCCTCTGTTGATTCATTTGTTATTCGTGATATCAGCTTTAATATGTATCATTTATGGGCATTCTCAATCTTTATAATAAGTACCATAATCTGGATCAAAAAACCGAATTTTCAGAAATTGCTACTGGCATCTGCTTCTATTATACTGATTCAGCTTGCTTTTATTTTTACCAAAATAGAAACTGAAAAACAAAAAGAATTAATTGTTTACAACGAAAAGAACAATACGCTTATTTCTGAGCGTTTGGGAAAAAATATTGTGCTTTATAGCAGAGACACTACAATTCATAACAACAAAAATATTAATTCGTACCTCGTCGGAAATTCAATTGATTTGTCTGGAATTAAAAAGATTCAAAATCTGCTTTACTTTAAAAACACCAAAATTCTGATTATAGATAGCAGTAGAACTTTTTCAGAAAAAATAAAACCAGACATTTTAATTCTTACTCAAACTTCTAGACTTAATCTTGATCGGTTGCTAGAAAATATACAGCCTAAAATTGTAATTGCAGATGGCTCCAACTCAAACTCCATTCTGAAATATTGGAAAACTAGCTGCAGTAAAAAAAATATCCCTTTTCATTCAACAAAAGAAAAGGGATATTATAGATTATAATTTTTATTCTGGATTTAAAATCGAATTGGATTCAGAAATCCAAGCTTTCGCACTAGAAGAAGTATATCCAATAAGTCCGAGTTTGTTAAAATTTGTTTTGTCTTTTCTAACAGTCACTTCAGAAAAACAAACTTGCGGAATCTCTTCGATACCAAAAGCATTCTTTAAACGTAAGTTTTGCTCTTTAGCGGCATCAGTAATAGTAGGATCTGAAAGATCTAGTTTGACCAAAATAACATTTTTACGAGCCCACTCTTCAAAATCTCGAGTAGAAAAAATTTCATTTTGCAGCTGCTGGTTTACACCCTGCCCAGTAAAAAAAATCAGCAAGGGCTTTCTCTTTTCGGCACTTGTAGCCACAGCGTCATTAATGTCTGTTTTCCATATTATATTTTGAGAATTCATACAAAATGGACTTAAAAACAATAGTAGGATAAGTAGTTTTTTCGGCATATAATTTTGGTTTTGGTTATGTTAATAAAACTAAAGTAGTATAAAAATATAATCCAATAAAAACTTTTAAGCGATTAAAAACCAACTTCTAAACATTAAAATCAAATTGCTAATAAATAGTCTATTTTTTAATAAATGTAAAATAAACACTAATTAAAATAATCAAATTCTTAGTAAACCCTTTTATAAAAAAATCCCCTTCTGTAAAACAGAAAGGGACTAAAAAAAAAATTAAAATAAAAGTCGAATGAAATCGTTTACTATTCTGCTGGATGTAAAATTGCATTTGATTCTGCAATCCAAGCCTTGGCTCCTCCAGGTTTATACGCTATTTTTCCTAAAGCGCTAAAAGTAGTTTTGTTTTTTCTTACTGATGCCATTGCAAAGCATACTTCTGGAAGATCTTGAACTCCAAATGCATTTTTTAATTTCACATTTTGTTCGCGATCGCTATCTGAAGCGTTCATATCAGACAAATCCAGTTTTACCAAGACCACGTTATCTCTTGACCAAACAGCAAAATCTGGCGTTTTAAAGATTTCATTTTGAAGATTTTCTGGTACACCTGAGGCAGTGAATAAAATCAACATTGGTTTTTTCTGGTCATTACTTATGGCAATGGCATCTGTCATGTTTGTTCTCCATGCTAGATTATTTTGTGCTTGCATCATAAATGACCCAAAAAAAAACAGTAGGATAAGTAATTTTTTAGTCATATAAATTGGTTTTGGTTAGATTAGCAAGACGAAATTAACATTATATTTTAGTTATCCAAATTTTATTGGCACAAAAAATACATTATGTGTTTTTTTATATATAATAAAATATAAAACACACAATCTAAAAGCTTTTTGTAAAGAATTTTTCCTACTAAACACAAAAAAAAAGCCCCTTACTAAGTAAGAGGCTTTTTTTGATTATTTTAAATCGAAATTTATAATTTCTTTGGATGTACAATTCCTTCTGCAACAGTTAACCATGCTGATGGTCCGCCAGCCACATAGCCTGTTTTACCAAGACCTTTAAAGTTGACTTTTCCTTCTTTTGTTTCTGCACTTGTAAAGAAAACAGTTGGAAACCCCTGAATACCAAAAGCTTGTTGCAATTCGTTATTTTGACTTTTAAGCTCTGGAGTCTGCGGAACAGATCTAGGATAATCTAATTCAACCAAAACTACATTATCTGTTGCCCATTTTTTAAATTCAGCAGTCTTTAAAACTTCATTTTGCAAACGAATACACCAGCCACACCAATCACTACCAGTAAAAAACATAAGCATAGGCTTTTGTTCTTTATTGCTAACAGTAATCGCTTCTCTAACATCTGTATACCATTTTAATTCTTGTGCCTGAAGATTTGCAGCACCAAGTAAAAACAAAGCAATAAGTACTATTTTTTTCATAATGAGAAATTTTCCACAAATTTATACAAAAAGTGATTACAATGTAATTATTTAACTTCTTGCATTAATCTTCTAATTAATGGCGTTAGAACAATAAATGCAATACCTGCAATAAGAGCATAAACAGCCAATTGATAATATCCGCTTGTGTAAGCAATAAGTTTAGACATTAATGTAGTTCCTGTATTGGCATCAGACATTTCAGCTCCTAATTTACCAGCAGCAAACTGTCCGAATGCACTAGAAAGAAACCATAATCCCATCATCATTCCAAATAATCTTTTTGGAGACAATTTTGTAATTACCGACATTCCGATTGGACCGATACACAATTCACCCAATGTATACAAAAGGTATCCTAAAGCAAATACGTCTAGCGAACTTAATCCGTCTTGGTTTACAAAATATCTAGCAGCATAAAAGATAAAAAAACCTGCTGCTAATAAAATAAATGACAAACCAAATTTAATTACTGTATTAGGCTCTATTTTTCGTTTAGACATATAGATCCACAAAAAGCCTAATAATGGACTAAAAACAATAACATACAGTGAGTTAATACTATTATTAACTACATTTGGATCGATATTAAAGAACAACAGTTTATTCGTTAAATTATCTTTGGCAAATAACGACAACGAACCTCCTGATTGCTCAGAAATTGCCATAAACATAAAATATGCAAAAATAAAAATAAAGGCAGCCAAAAACTTAAGTTGCTGCTTTCTTTCTTTTATTAGTATCAATTCGTATAAAAAATATACCAAAGCTAAAATCCCTATAGTATACATAAAATACTCTGTAAAATCAGAATTTATAACCATCATGTAAACTAGTGGAATTACTGCAAAAGAGCCTACATAAACAGCAATCTCATAAAGATTTCGTTTTTTAGGCGCATGATTTTCTAATGGAGAATTTCCAATTGGTGCTAAATGCTTTTTCGTTAGAAGAAAAGTTACAACACCAATTATCATAACAATCGCCGCCGAAAGAAAACAAAGACTCCATGAATAATTTTTCCCTAAATAAATCGGTATTGCTCCACCGAGCATTCCTCCAATATTAATCCCAGCATAAAATAATCCGTAACCTGCATCACGACGGCCGTCGTTTTCATGATATAATTCTCCTACCATGGAAGAAACGTTTGGTTTAAAAAAACCTGTCCCGATAATAGAAAGTGTTATTCCATAGTAAAAGAAATCGTGAGGATTTGCAGCAATTAGCAAATTACCCAAAATCATAACGATTCCTCCAAAAAGAAGCGATTTTTTAAATCCTAAAATTTTATCTGCAAAAATCCCTCCAATAAACGTAAAAGCATAAACAAAAGCCTGTACTGCACCATATTGAAGATTTGCTTTTCCTTCAACCAGACCTAATTGGTCTACCATGAAAACTGCTAAAACCCCTCTCATTCCGTAGAAACAGAAACGCTCCCACATTTCAACCAAAAACAAGTACCACAATTGTTTTGGGTACTTGCCTTCAAAATTTTGAATTTCTTCTAAAGTAATCTTGCTTTCCATTTATCTAACACCGTGCATTAATTTTTTCAAAAGTGGCGTTAAAGCAAATAATAAAATTGCCGCAATCCCTGTCAAGACAACAAAAACCATAAAGAACTCATATAAATTATGGATTTCGAATCCCGCAAAAATTGGATTTTGCGCACTAATCTGATGTTGATCCAATAAAGCTAATTGCTCAGCTGATGGTGTTATTTTTTTATCTAAAACCGCTTGAAGATCGATTCCAAGTTCTTTTGCTTTTGCAAATTTATCACCAGTTGCTGGCAAGATAGAACCTAAAGTTCCTCCTAATGCATATCCAGATGCATTAGACAAAAAGAATACTCCGTATAATAATGAAGCAAAACGTTTTGGAGATAATTTACCCACCAATGACAAACCAATTGGAGATAAACATAATTCTGCACATGTGTTTAAGAAATATAATAAGATAAGCCATTTAACCAATAAAAGTCCAGAAGTTCCGATGTAAGAAACCTGAGTAGCAATCATTAAGAAGCTGATCGAAATTATTACTAATCCTGCAGCAAGTTTTACTGGCGAAATAGGTTCTTTTCCTTTAGCTCTTAAAGTATCCCAAAGAACACTAAAAGGAACAGCCAAAAGCACCACGAATAATCCATTAAAAATTTGAACCATTGACGGTGGCATTGCCCACCCGAAGAAATGTCTGTCTGTTTGGTTATCAGCAATGAATGTCAAAGATGAACCAGCCTGCTCAAACGCAGCCCAAAAGAAAATAATAAAAAACGAAACGATGTAAATTACAATGATTCTATCTCTTTCAATTTTAGTCAAAGAAGTATCAGAAATAATTAATCCTGCTAATGCCAAACCACTTGAGTAAATCAATGTATAAATCAAGTTCTGACCCACAACATAATGGAAAAAGAATCCTAAAGCAATAAATGCAACTCCAGCACCGATCAAAGCTTTAGTAGAAAAGTTTGCTTTTTGCGCTTCTCCTTCTTCAAAATCTGAAGCATCGTTTTTAGACGGCAATCCTCCTAATGGTTTTCCTTCTGGAGAAACCACATATTTATTTTTTAAGAAGTAAAAAAGAATTGTCCCTAATAACATTGCAACAGAAGCTGCCATGAATCCCCATCTAAAAGCATGGATATCTCTAACTCCGCCTGCATCTTTAACATCTCCTAATAATGGACAGATTGACTGCCCAAGAAATGCTCCGATGTTAATTCCCATATAGAAAATAGTAAAAGCACTATCCAATTTTGTTTTTTCTTGTTTTGGGTACAAACTTCCCACCATACTAGAAATATTTGGTTTGAAGAATCCGTTACCAAAAACAATTACACCTAATGCAGAATACATGATGATTTTTGCCAGACCTAAATTTGATTCAAAAACACTTCCGCTGGTAAACAAAAGCATTTGTCCAATTGCCATTAATAATCCTCCTAAAAGAATACAGTTTCTGTTTCCTAAATAACGATCGGCAACAAAACCACCTAACATTGGTGTTAAGTAACAAAGTCCAAGAAAACCACCATAAATTAGCGAAGCTTCCTCTTCTTTCATTAATAATGAATTCACAAGAAATAAAGTCAATAAAGCTCGCATTCCATAAAAATTGAATCGCTCCCACATCTCCGTTCCAAACAATACCCAAAGTCCTTTTGGATGCGCAGTTTTTACTTGAGTTTCTCCCATATTATATTCTGTTTAATTAGGTTTAGTATATTTTTAGATTATAAATTTTCTTTGATAAAATTGGTCATTTTATTGTAAAGCTGAATTCTCGTGTTTCCGCCATAAATACCATGATCTTTATCTGGATAAATTTGAGAATCAAATTGCTTATTTGCCTGGATTAAAGCTTCCATCATCTGCATTGAATTTTGAACGTGAACGTTGTCGTCTCCAGAACCATGAATCAACAAGAACTTCCCTTTTAACTTGCTAACATGATTTATAGGAGAGTTTTGATCGTATCCGCTTGCATTTTCCTGTGGAGTCTGCATGTATCTTTCTGTGTAAACACTGTCATAAAAACGCCAGTTTGTAACCGGAGCAACGGCAATTGCCATTTTGAATACGTCGTTACCTTGGAAAATACAGTTAGAAGCCATAAATCCACCATAGCTCCATCCGAAAATTCCAATTCTAGAAGCGTCAACATAAGAGTAAGCACCAATTACTTTTGCCGCATCAATCTGATCTTCAACTTCGTATTTTCCTAATTCTTTTTGGGTTACTTTTTTGAAATCTGCTCCTTTGTAGCCTGTACCTCTTCCGTCAACACAAGCCACAATATAACCTTGCTGTGTCAATGAAATAAACCAGTAATCATTAGAATTATTCCATTGATTTGCTACCTGCTGCGATCCTGGACCAGAATATTGGAACATGAAAACAGGATATTTTTTTGAAGGATCAAAATCTTTTGGTTTTAAAATCCAAGCATTCAATTCGTTTCCTTTTGCTGTTTTTAAAACAATAAATTCTTTAGAAGGAAGATTATAACCTTTTAATTTATCAGCAAGAGCCTGATTATTTTCAATAACCTGAATTTCTTTTCCAGATTTAGCCTCATTCAAAGTGTAAGTCGTTGGCTGAGTAGCACTAGAATAGGTATTGATAAAGTATTGGAAATTTGGACTAAAAGTCGCCGCGTTTGTTCCAACTTTAGCCGTTAAAGCTGTTTTATTTTTTCCGTCTAATGAAATACGGTAAACTGCTCTGTTTATAGAACCATTTTCTGTAGACTGGTAGAAAATAGTTTTGTTTTTTTCGTCGAAACCGTAGTAATTAGTCACTTCCCAGTTTCCTTTTGTAACCTGATTTTTAAGCTTTCCGTTTTTATCATACACATAAATATGATTAAAACCGTCTTTTTCGCTTGTCCAAATAAAACTGTTGTCTTTTAAGAAAGTCAAGTTATCTGTGATATCTACGTAAGCTTTGTCTTTTTCATTTAAAACAACTTTTGCTGTAGCTGTATTGCCATCAACAAATAGTAAATCTAAATTATCTTGATGACGGTTTAAAACCTGTGCAGAAAGCACATTTGCATCATTTGTCCACTGCATTCTTGCAATGTAAAAATCATTATAGTTTCCTAAATCTACTTTTTTAGAAGTATTTCCAGCAGCATCATAAATATGCAATGAAACTACAGAATTTTTTTCTCCAGCTTTAGGATATTTGAAAGTTTCAATTTTTGGATATAAATCTTTGTGGAAAATTGACATCGAAAATTCTGGAACTTGGCTTTCGTCAAAACGAATATAAGCTAGTTTTTTACTATCTTTACTCCAGTCAAACGCACGTACAAAAGCGAATTCTTCTTCGTAAACCCAGTCCGTAATTCCATTTATAACGGCATTTTTCTTTCCATCAGTTGTAACTGCCGTTGATTTTTTTGAAGCAACATCATAAATATATAAGTTGTTTTCTTTCGCGTAAGCAATTTTAGTTCCGTCAGGTGAGAATGTTGGTTCTTGAATTTGGAAATCAACCAGTTTAGTCAGAGATTTTGCTGCGATATCATAAAGGAAATAATCTGCAGTAAAAGAGTGACGGAAGATTTTATTTGAATTACAAGCAATTAAGATCTTTTTTTCAGAAGCATCAAAAGTATAGCTGTCAATTCCGTCGGCAAGTTCTTTATGGTTTTTTGTATCTATAAGATTCGATACTTTTTTTAGCGTTGCAAAATCGTATAAATCAATCTGCATACTTCTGCTCGCCATATCAACATTTAAAACAGTATATTGATTTGTATTTTTTAGCGATTGCAGCTCATCCATTCCTTTAGCCCGGAAAGTACCGCCAAAAACATTTTCGACAGTTATCTTTTGCTGTCCAAAAACGACTGCAGTTAAAAATAAAAGTACTGCAGTAAATTTACTTGTATTCATTAGAATTATTTTAAATATAAAAAGAGCCCAATTTTAGTGAAAAATTTAAACATAATACACATTTTAAGTGTTAAATGTTAAAAAAAATAACGATTGCGTATTTCGATCTTCAAAATAGATTGCAAACAAAACTCTTAAAATAGTATCTTTGCCGCAACATTATTATTTAATATATTGAGAATGAACAACGCTGTTGCTGGATTTTCTAAATTATCCAAAAAAGAAAAAATTAACTGGATTGCAAATGAATATTTTTCGAATCCTGAAGAGGCGCAAAATATTATAAGAAATTACTGGAATTCAGACGAAAAGCTTCAGCAGCTTCATGACGAATTTATAGAAAATACGATTACAAACCTTTATATCCCTCTTGGAGTTGCTCCTAACTTTTTAATCAACGGAAAATACAAAACCATTCCGATGGCCATTGAAGAAAGTTCTGTTGTTGCAGCGGCTTCAAAAGCAGCAAAATACTGGTCAACAAGAGGCGGTTTTAAAGCTACAATAATTGATACCGAAAAAATTGGCCAAGTGCATTTTACCTATAGCGGTGATGCCGAAAAACTAACTCAGTTTTTTGACCAAATCAAACCAAAATTCTTTTCAGAAACACAAAGCATTACCAAAAATATGCAGCAGCGTGGCGGTGGAATTTTAGATATTAAACTAAAAGATAAAAGAAGTCTACTAGAAAATTACTATCAGCTTCATGCTACTTTTGAAACAAAAGACAGCATGGGAGCTAATTTTATAAATTCTTGTTTAGAGCAATTTGCTTCGACCTTAAAAGAAGAAGCTCAAAATTCTGACTTATGCCAAAATGATGAAAAATTAGAAGTCATAATGAGTATTCTTTCTAACTATGTGCCGCATTGCCTTGTTAGAGCTGAAGTTTCTTGCCCAATTGAAGAATTAGCAGAAAAACATATTACGAATCCACAAGAATTTGCAGAGCGATTTGTTCAGGCCGTGCAAATTGCAGAAATCGAACCTTTTAGAGCCGTTACCCACAACAAAGGCATCATGAATGGTGTCGATGCTGTAATTCTAGCGACCGGAAATGATTTTAGAGCTGTAGAAGCAGGTGTACATGCGTATGCCTCTAGAAATGGCCAATACGCAAGTTTGTCTCACGCGAAAATCGAAGATGGAATTTTTACTTTTTGGCTTGAAATTCCTCTTGCAGTGGGAACCGTTGGCGGTTTAACTTCTTTGCATCCTTTAGTGAAATTATGTCTGGATATTTTAGAAAAACCTTCTGCCCCAGAATTAATGGAAATTGTAGCTGTTGCAGGTTTAGCGCAAAATTTTGCAGCATTACGTTCTTTAACTACCACCGGAATTCAGGAAGGCCACATGAAAATGCACTTGAACAACATTATCAATCAATTTGAAGCTACAGATGAAGAGCGCCATTTAATTAAAACGCATTTCAAAAAAACAGCCGTTTCTCATAGTGCTGTGGTAGAATTTATTGAAAACCTTAGAAAATAACGAAAGTTAAATTCCAAACATTTCAATTTTTAAATAAATTCCAAATTCCAAAAACAACAGAATTTGGAATTTGAATTTGAGTCTTGGAATTTGGAATTTAAAATATTGGAATTTATACAACAATGAAGAAAACATTTTATAGTAACGGAAAACTTTTTATCGCTGGAGAATATCTTGTTTTAGACGGAGCAGATGCTTTTGCGTTACCTACAAAATTTGGTCAGGATTTAGTAATTGAAAGTTCTGAAGACAAACAAATTGAATGGAAAAGTTACGACCACGACCAGCATTTATGGTTTGAAGAAACTATTTCTTTTGATGAAGTTATAAAAGGTTCAGATCCGCAAATTGATACCGTAAAATCTACTTTAGTAAATATTCTGCACGAGGCTTATATTTTGAATCCAAAATTTATTGATAGTGCTAGTGGATACAAAGTAAGCACCCATTTGAGTTTTCCAAAAAACTGGGGATTAGGAACTTCTTCTACGCTTATAAATAATATTGCCCAATGGACAGAAACTAATGCTTTTACTTTGCTTAACAATAGCTTTGGCGGCAGCGGTTATGATATTGCTTGCGCGCAAAACAACACTCCAGTTTTATATCGAATTAAAGATAATTTTGTAAAACAAGTTGAATTTAATCCTGACTTTAAGGAACATCTTTATTTTGTTTATTTGAATAAAAAGCAAAATAGCAAATCAGCCATACATTCTTATAATAATCATAAAAGCAATCATTTAGCAGCAAGCGTTGCAGAAAATAATCGAATTACAGATGCAATTCTTCATGCCCAGACTTTAAAAGAGTTTGCTGTGGCAATTCAGAAACACGAAATCCATTTGAGTAATATCTTAGAAATGCAGACTATAAAAGAGGCTGTTTTCCCTGATTTTAATGGAGTGATTAAAAGTCTTGGAGCTTGGGGCGGCGATTTTATATTGGTAGTTTCTAAAGAAAATCCGAAGGAGTATTTCTTTACTAAAGGATATGAGACAATTTTGACTTACGAAGAAATGATTTTATAAAATCAATTTCAGAAACAAATTAATTAGCTCTTTTATTGCCTCTAATGTGCTTTGTCTCTAAACGACGAACAGCTTTGCTTTCTTGCTCATTAGACTCTATAAGCCTATTATGCAAGCGTTCTGCCATTTTTTCGATACTATTTGTAATAGAATCGTAAACCACCTCCATTCGGCGGTGTTTTTCTTCTTTTACTGCTCTTAAAACGTCTTCTACAAAAATTTTATCGTATTTTTCAGCAACAGAATCATGAGTATTAGTTAATCTAATTACATTATCGTTGCTCAAAATAGTAACTTTAAAATGCTGCTCTTCATTACTTAAATAATACTTTCCACCCAATTCATCAACATTGATGTCGGTGCTAGCCACTTTCAAAAGCTCTATAATAATACCATAAATATGACTTTCTATTTTGGTATATACTCTTGGCTTCTTTCTAAAAAACTTAAAAGTAAAAAACATTAAATAATTGATTATTATAGTTTTTGTTTATGGATTCTTATTTTCTTTTTAGCAAAAGCCAAAAATATGTTAAATTAAAAATTCGAGCAAATTAACTGTAATAATTTGAAAATCACAAGTTTTTTAAATTAAATTTCGATTATTCCTATATAGATTAAGAAAATTACCTCAAAAAAAAATATAAAATTTAATTATAGATATCTTAGGAAAAGAAAAAACCCGAAACACATAAGCGTTTCGGGTTTTTATAAGAGGAGTTACTTTTTAATTAGTAATTAAATTGTAATCTGTTATCTTCAATTTTAGCATTGTTTTTCAAAGCTGGCAATACTCTGTTTGCATCATTAGCACTTTGAGCTTTTACTTTTTCTACATAGGCAGCGTGATTAGCAATTGCAGGAGCTTTTACAGTTTTAATATTTTTCACTACATAAACACCTGTATTTCCTTCAATTGGAGCTGAAATTTTGTTTGCAGTTAAAGCAAATGCATTTCCTACTACTCTTGGCTCTTGTCCAACTCCACCTGGTAAAACTGGATTATCAAGAGTTACGTCTGCAGCTTGCTGAACAGCAACTCCCGCCGCTTTAGCAATAGCTTCAATACTTGAACCTTGCATTTTAGCTTTTAATAATTCTGCTTTTTTCTTGTTTTTCAAGATTGGCTCCACATAAGGTCTTGCCATATCAACAGAAACTAAACCAGATTTGTTTTCGCCTTTATATTGTGCAATAACGTGTCCGATGTTTGCGATCTCAAAACGTTTTACATCTCCTTTGCTTGTTTCTTTATCAAAAGCCCATCTTACAATGTTACGTTGGTTTCCTAATGGTCCAAACGCTTCATCCATAGCTTTTGCATTAACTGGCTGAGCAACTTTTAAACCTAATTCTTTAGCTGCAACATTAAAATCTTTATCAGCAGCGTCCATTTCAAATTTAGTTGCTAATGTAAATACTTTATCAGAAGTAGCTTCAGATGGCTCGATTTTTTGAGCAATTGTAGCTAAACGAATTCCGTCTTGTTTGTCTGTAATTTTGATAATGTGGAAACCGAAAACAGTTTCTACTAAACCAACTTTACCAATTCCGTTGCTGAATACAAAATCATTGAAAGGTTTTACCATTTGGTTTGGCCCAAAATATCCTAAATCACCACCTTGCTGTGCAGATGAATCATCAGAACTTGTAAAAGCTAACATCATAAAACTATCTGGATTAGCTTGAACTTGTGCTAAAATTTCTTCAGCTTTAGCTTTAGCTTCTTCTTTAGTTCTTTTTTCTTTTGCGTTTGGAGTTTGAGATCCTTCGTAACCAATTAAGATATGACTTGCTTTTGCATTAACACCAGCTTTAAATCCTTGAGATTTAGAGATTGCGTAGTATCTTCCGTAAACGTATGGTCCGTAAATTGCTCCAGCTGGCAAGCTGAATAATTTATCAGCATCAACTGCTGGCAATGCATTTTTAGGAACATAAGTAGAATCGTAAGGAACATCAGAATTTGCGTTTACAAATTCAGCAATGTTTGTTGCGTTTCTAAATCCTGGCAATGAATCGTTTTTACCCGTTTTTGCGTTGTAAACAACACTTCCTGATAATAATGCAGTTAATTTAGCTTTAATTTCAGCCTCATCTTCTTTAGAAGCTTTATCTTCAACTAAAACGTATTGGATTTCGCGAGTTGCGTCTGCTTTGAATTTTTTCTCGTTTTTCTTCATGTAAGCTACAATCTCATCATCAGAGATTTTTACTTCACTATCCTTAATAGAAGAATATGGAGCAGCTGCAAAAGCAAAACTTACTTTATTAGTTTCCATTTCATACTTTAATTTTCCTTCACTAGCAGTTGTGTAAAGTCCTGATTTAATTAAAGTATTATAGATTTGAAACTTTGCATTCAATTCAGCATCTTTCTCTTTTTGAGAGATGTATTGCGCCGCTTCTGGATTTGATTTAAAATAATCTTTAAACTTAACAACATCAAAAATTCCTGCTGCGTTTAAGAACATTGGGTTTTTACCAATATTTGGATCTGATTTCAAAACCTCTAAAATGTGTTTTTCACCAACTCTCAATCCTAATTTATCAAATTGCGTTGACAATAAAGCGATTGAAACTTCTTGATCCCAAACTCTGTTTGCAGCTTCAGTGGAAGTTATACCTTGCCCACTTTTTTCAACATTACTAACTTTAACTCTAAAGTCTTCAAATGAAATATCTTTTCCATCGATGCTTCCTACATCTTTTGAACTTTGACCAAATGTTCCTCTTGTAAATAGATCTTGTATTATAAATGCAAATAATGCAAGTGCAATAACTCCTATCAATAAAGCGGAACGCTGTCTAATTTTTGCTAAAACTGCCATTTTATTATCGTTAATTTTATATTCAGTTTGCGAAAATACAATTATCTAGTTAATAACAATACAACTAGCGTTTTATTTTCAACTTTTTTTTTCATTAATTTAAAAAATCACTCTTTAATCCTTAATTTGACTAGTTCGATTTTCTTATTTGAAGCCTCTTCAATAGAAAAATGAAACCTGTCTATTACGATTTTATCTCCTTTTTGCGGAATTTCTTTGGTATGATTTACAATAAAACCTCCTAATGTGCCATAAGAATCTTCTTCTGGAATCATCAATTTGTAAGTCTCATTGAGATACTCAACATCTAATCGAGTCGAAAACAAATACTTGCCTTCTCCTAATTCTTCTTCAACCAATTCTTCGTCTAAATCGTGTTCGTCTTCAATCTCGCCGAAAAGTTCTTCTACAATATCTTCAATTGTAATAATTCCAGAAGTTCCACCATATTCGTCTAAAACGACTGCTACATTTTTTCGTTTTTTGATTAGCAAATTCAAGACATCTTTAATCAAGATTGTTTCCGGAACAAATTCAACCGTCATTAAAACCGATTTTATAGTTGACGGCTTTTTAAACAAATCGAATGAATGAACATAACCCACAATATCATCTAATGAATTCTGGCTTATTATAATTTTAGAATAGCCTGTTTCTATAAACATCGCTTTAAGATCATCGACTGTATCAAATAAATCTATGTCTACAATTTCTGTTCGAGGCGTCATAATATCACGGGCTTTCACGCCAGAAAATTCTAATGCATTCTGGAAAATCTGAATTTCAGAATCTACTTCATCTTCTTCTTCAACCGTACTCATTTGTTCCGTTATATAATTGCCAAGTTCTATACGGCTAAACAAATGGATTTGGCTTCCTTCTGTTTTAAAAAATTTACTTAAAACAAAATCTGCAATCCAGATAAAAAAAGTAGAGATGTAATAAAATAATCGGTAAAACAAATATGCTGGAAGCGCTAGAATTTTAATTAACGAATTGGCATAAATTTGAAAAAATACTTTCGGAAAAAATTCTGAGGTTAGCAAAACTACAAATGTTGCGAGAAGTGTCTGAATTAGCACATTCCACCAATCAGAAAAAACTAAACCAAAATAGGCCATCCATTCTAAGATGAGATCGCCCATAAAAAAACCGTAAATTACCAGAGTTACATTATTGCCAATAAGCATGGCCGCAATAAACTTTGACGGATTTTCGGTTAATTTGGTTAAGATTCGAGACAAGAAATCGTCTTGTTTCTTTTCTATTTCGAGATAAATTTTGTTAGCGGATGTAAAAGCGATTTCCATCCCAGAAAAAAAGGCGGCTAGTATTAAACAGATTATTATAATACTAATTTCCATTTTTTATTGGTTTTTGTTACGGTCGTTATGCCTGTTAAGAAATCTTCTCCTAAAGAAGAACATGAAAATTGCCATTCCTGCAATTACAAAATAGAAAGGATAGCTCTCATCTCCTTCGTTTAGTTTTACGAAACCATCGTAAGTAAAGAAAACTGCAAAAAGGATGTAAACGTATTGTGTATATTTTAAATAACCCATAATATTATAATTCTTCGTTAGATTCAATTTCGCCAGTTATTCGCTGCGAATTGATCACTTTAAAATCTTTGCTAAAATCTATTCCCTGACCATGGGAAACCCCTTTTTTATCAGTCAATTTAAATTTTCGTTCTGTGTAAAACCATTCGTTTTTCTGATCGAAATATAATTGTTCTGTTTCTAAAATCTGACCGGCTTCAGAAGTAATTTTCACTTTTCCTATCAAATCGATAATTCCAGTATTTTTATACGAAACGGCATAATTGCCTTTTATAAAGGTACGTTTTTGCTTTTTATCGTATAAAGTAACGTCGATTCCTTTAGGAAATTCTGTAAATGGAAATTCAAGATTGGAATAATCCAGCATTTTCGGACTTATCAAAACTCCTGTAATGCGTCCAGAATCTGTGTATTTAATATTTACAGTATCGGCATCACTGGCAGGAACAAATTCTGAGAAGTTAATTTTCTGAACTTCTTTAAAATTACTTTCGCATCCAAAAAATAGTGTCACAGCAATAACTGTAACAACTATCAGACTATATCTTTTTGGTAAATTCATTTGCCAAATGTAGTAAATTGTAATGAGCTTCTAAAAGATAAAATATATTGTTTACTGGTATTTGCTCTTCACAAACCATTTGTCGTTGAAAGAGAAACTCACACTAAAATTAACATAATTTTCCTGCACTAACTCTGCTGAAGTCGTACCGCGTTTACCAAATTCGATTCCAAAATTTACATTTGAAAACGATCCTGGAATCGGAATTCCTGCTCCTAATGACATTCCGATATCTTTAATTGATTCGTTATTCACAATCAGACCAATTTTTTCGTATTTCAAACCAGCTCTATAGGTAATTCTGCTCATGTAACTAGTAAAAGAAGCATAATTTGGAAGGTAATATCCTCCAACAGCATATTTAGAATAACTCTCGTATCTCACATTAGGCATAGTATTATAATAGTTGGCTAACTGACCGTCTCCTTGAAAAGTCATATTTGCTCCTACAAGCCATTTTCTAGCTTCACCCATACCTAAACCAATACTTAATTTGTTCGGAAGTTTTAGTTTTGTTGATTCTGTTGGAACTGCATAAGCGCTAGGATCTCCTTGAACCGAAATAACTCTCGTATTATCTGAATTCAGATCACTTGCAAAAGAATAGCTTAAACTAGAAAACAAACTAACTTTTTTGTATATTTTTTTCTGATACATAGTCCCGAAACTAAATGCCGTTCCTGAAATTTCAGAGGTATTTACTTCTGCGGTTCCGTTTGCAACTCCCGTAATAGCTTCTACGCTGGTTGTTGTAATTTTTCCAAAATTATATTGTGCGTCAACTCCAATATTCCAGCCAGGAATTATTTTGTATGCTAAACCAAAATACACTTTATTGACACCACCTTTTCCGTCAAGCTGAGAACTTGTTGCTCCTTCTATAGCAGAATTGTCGTTACGAATTTTGTACCCTACTGAACTCACGGGTATTAAACCAAATGAAGCACCAAATTTTCCCATTGGAATTCCTAATGCTAAATAATCAAAAGTAGAACGCTGTGCTTTTTCTGACTGAGAACTCGTTTTTAAATTAGAAGTGGCAAATGTTCCTCCAACTGTAAAAGTGGTCTGAATTAAGCTGGCATAACTCGCCGGATTTTCTATATTTAAGTGAATCGTGTCCTGCTCTACTGCAACTCCTGCCATAGATCTGTTTTCAAGTGTTCCCTTGAATCTCACATCTCCTATTCCGAAAAAAGAATAAGGTGAAGCAGTACCTTGTTGAGCGAATGAAACGAACGATATAAGCAAACAAGCGCTTAGTATTACTTTTTTAATCATTGTCGATTTTATATTGATATGTTTGGCTCAAACTCTCCAGAAGGAAATTTGAATTGGCAAATATGGTATTTTTTAATCGTTTAGCCAAAAAATCTGCATCGCCTCCCGTTAAAATTATGATAAAATTTGAAAACTCTTTGCGATATTCATCGATAAAACCGTCAATCTCATAGACGAAACCGTTGACAACCCCAGAATGTATGGCTTGTGCCGTAGAGTTTCCTACATAAGAATCGGGTTCTTCTAAGGTTAGTAACGGCAGTCTGGCGGTAAAATTATGTAGTGATTCATATCGTAATCGAAGGCCGGGAGAGATCGCTCCTCCTAAATAATTGTCATTTTCGTCGATAAAATCGTAGGTAATGCATGTTCCTGCATCAATAACCAAACGGTTTTGTTTTGGAAATTGCAGTGTTGCTCCTGCAGCCAAAATCATTCGATCTATTCCTAAAGTTTTTGGCGTTGCATATTTATTATGGAAAGGAAAAATGTCTTCGTGAGTAAAAAAATGAACTTTTAGTCTGTTTTCGAAAGCTAAAAAGGATTGTTTTTCGATACTTCCGACTGAAGCAACAGCCAAATCGGAGCATTTTGGATATTTTTCTAAAATATTTTTAATTTTTTTTTCGATTTCATTTTTATCAAAAACAAAATTTTCTAGAGAAGTATTACCCTCAAATACAGATGCTTTAATTCTGGTATTGCCAACATCGACCGTTAAAATCATATTTCTATTTTTGCTTTTGCGAAGATACGAATTGATTTTTTCTAAAAAATGTTTTGCACAAACCAAAAATGATTATATATTTGCACCCGCAACAAGCACGGTACCTTAGCTCAGATGGTAGAGCAATGGACTGAAAATCCATGTGTCCCTGGTTCGATCCCTGGAGGTACCACGAAACCCACTCAACCGAGTGGGTTTTTTGTTTTTTATACTTTTCTGTTTTTAACCGCAAAGAGCGCAAAGATTTACGCAAGGTTCGCAAAGTTGTTTTAAGCTTTGCGAACCTTGCGTTTTTTACTACAAATATCCTATTTTGAAATTTTTTTTTTGTTTATTAAGAACAAAATGTACAAAAAATACATTTTAATTTTTTGTAGCTAAAATATTACTTTTTATGTGTTTTTATTCTTATTATTGTTAATTAAAACAAATAATTATGAAAACAAAATTTTTAAATTTAGCCATGGCATTATTTGCCATTTTAATGTTTCAATCTTGTCAAAAAGATGAACTTCCGCAAAATGTGGAAAAGAGCAGCACACAGAATGAAAAGAGATCTATGGGCTACATTCCTTCTACACCTGAGCAACTCGCTCAAATTAAGTCAATAAAAAGCTCTTCTCAATTTAGCAAAATTACTGCTTTGCCTTCAAAAATCTTGTTTCCAGAATTACCAACAGCTCTTAATCAAGGCTTTAAAGGCTCATGCATTGCCTACGCAATTGCAGATGCATGCACTCTTATGAACAATGAGACAAAAACATTAGCTGATGGAAAACCTAACTATAACGCATATGCAAGTGGGGATTATTTATATGAAAAATGTAGAATTTCCAAAAATTCATGTCAAGGAGGCATCTATTATATTGATGCTCTAGATGTTTTAAAAACAGAAGGAACAACCACTTATAGCGATATGGGTCTGACACTTTGTGGCACTCTGCCTACTAAAAGCCAACAAAATAATGCGAAAAAATTCAGAATAAATGATTATTACCGACTAACCTCCGATACAGGAAAACCGACTCTAGAAGACATAAAAAGACAATTAGCTAATGGCAATCCTGTAATTATTTCAATAGCTATTGATAATGACTTTACTTCAAGTTCCATTAAACTGTGGGATATAAACAATAGCGTGTACGCTGGCGGGCACGCTGTTGTTCTTACAGGATATGACAACGAAAAACAAGCATTCAGACTCCTAAATTCATGGGGATCAAACTGGGGCGAAAACGGTTACTTATGGGCAACTTATAGAAAAATAGAGCAAGCCATAAATGAGGAGGTTTATGTACTTGTAAAAGATAGTCCTTTAACTCTAACAAAAAATGTGAGTGGAACTGCTGTTACATTTATTAAAGACCTAAAAAAACGAGCAGACAATGTAGGTTTTTATCCTACTCAGCAAACTTTCACCAATCAGATGGTTCCTTTCATGAATGACGGCGAACTAAATTGGAATAATAATGTAATACAACCTCTTTACCAACAAAATAACAATCCTATGTTATCTTTGGGCTATTGGACATCAAATGATGGATTTGATATTAGCGGCGATTATACTTTCGAAGTAAGAGTACGATTAGAATCCAGCAAGTCAACGAGCTATCCTACCAATACAACAAAGGGTGTCATGCTCGAATTATGGAATGGCGGCTATGGAGGCAGCAAAAGCAAAACCATAGATTGCTTCATGCCAATAACAGGATCTGATGCATGGACCTATTTTAATAATGATCTAGGAGAAACTTACAAGTGGCGATCAAATTACATATTTGGCAACTATAATGGTAACTTACCTCTATCAAATGATGTAACAATAAGATTCCGTCTTAAAGATGGGCAATTTGTTGTAAACAATATTTCTCCAAGTCCTAAACTACCATCAGGAATCAATCGATTATATACTTTTAATATAAACTTTGTTGGCGTAATAGGCACAGTGAGTGACGTTAGAATTTATAGAGGAAACAAACAAATTGGTATCGATACATTTGACGATCGCGCACCAAAAATGCAATGGTATGAATAACACTTAAAAAAAGAAGAATTAATAATTATTTATCTGAAGCCTGTTTCTATAGAAACAGGCTTTTTACTTATTTACACTATTGAAACAAAGATCAAATGTCAACAAATAAATAGTTTTTGTCAAAAAAGTATTAAGTGGATAAAAAAATATCTTATATATTCGTAAAACTGTATTTTTAGACTTCAATTATTAACAAGATCTCAAAGTTGTTTTATGAGCAAAACTTCTACTAAGGGCATTTGGAAAGTGATTTCTGCCTCTTCTATGGGCACCATGATTGAGTGGTACGATTTTTATATCTTCGGCAGTCTGGCTGTTGTTATTTCAACCAAATTTTTCCCCAGTGACAATCCTACCGCCGCGTTCCTATCTACTTTAGCCACATTTGCCGCCGGATTTGTTGTTCGTCCTTTTGGCGCTTTATTTTTTGGAAGGCTTGGCGATATTATTGGTCGTAAATATACTTTTATGGCTACCTTATTATTAATGGGAGGTTCTACTTTTTTAATTGGCTGTATTCCGAGCTATGAAACGATTGGTTTTCTGGCTCCTTTACTGGTTTTGATTTTGCGCCTTTTGCAGGGACTTGCTCTAGGAGGTGAATATGGCGGAGCCGCAACGTATGTCGCCGAGCACGCGCCAGCAGGAGAAAAAGGATATTGGACTTCCTGGATTCAGACTACCGCTACTGTTGGTTTATTTATTTCGTTAATGGTTATTCTGGCAACCAAAAGCGTACTTTCTGCAGAAGCATTTGATTTATGGGGATGGCGTGTTCCGTTTTGGATTTCGATTGCGATGGTTGGCGTTTCTTATTTGATTAGAAAAAATATGGACGAATCTCCGGTTTTCGCGAAAGCTAAAAAGGAAGGAACAACAAGTACGAATCCGTTAAAGGAAAGTTTTGGGAATAGATATAATTTAAAATTTGTTCTCTTGGCCTTGTTTGGAGCTACAATGGGCCAAGGTGTGGTTTGGTATACAGGACAATTCTACGCCATGAGCTTCATGAAAACGGTAATGAATATTGACTCTTCTCAAGTAGACGAACTGTTAGGGATTGCTCTTTTAATTGGAACCCCATTTTTTATTGTTTTTGGATGGCTAAGCGACAAAATTGGACGCAAATATATTATGATGTTCGGAATGCTTATAGCTATTTTATCCTATAGACCTATCTACAAATCAATGTACACAACTACAGATATTAGCCTCAAAACAGAAATAGTCGAAAATTCCAGAGAAACAACCGAAAAAAAAGCTGACGGAAGTACTGTAACAACCCTTCAAAAAAAATATACTGACGGTACAACCGTAACAGAGAAAAAAACGTACATGGAGAAAAAAGATGTGCAAACAAGTGTCTCAATTCTAATTAATACAAACGATAAATGGGCTTTAATTTTTCTGGTTTTTATTCAAGTGTTATTTGTAACAATGGTTTACGGCCCAATTGCAGCATTTTTAGTTGAAATGTTTCCGACCAAAATTAGATATACTTCTATGTCATTGCCTTATCATGTCGGGAATGGAATTTTTGGAGGGTTGCTTCCTGCTATCTCTACTTACTTTGTATCACACGCCAAAACAGCAGGCAAAGCCGATTTTTATCTGGACGGATTATGGTATCCGATAATAATCGCCGGAATCTGTTTTGTAATTGGAATGATTTATATTGACAACAAAAACAAAATTACTCACCTTTAAAATTTACAAAAAAAATGAATGCGATTAAACAAGTTTTAGGGGCGTTATGGATTGCTTTGGCTGCAGCTGCTGCTTACTTTTGCGTTTTTGAATTTGGTTTACCTAAACTTCTTTCAGACCAGCAGGACGATTTGGTATTTGGTGCAATTATTCTATTTATACTAACCCCACTTATCGTTATGGGATTAGGAACATTTGGATATTATTCTTTAATTGGAGAGTATAATGACCCTAAAAGAAAAAACAAATAAAAATTATAATTAAAAATGTCTGATTATTAGCCCCTCGAAAAGACATTAAAAATATAAAAGATAAGATATTTGTATAAAAACTACTTAAACAAAAAAAGGCTGTCCATTTCTAGACAGCCCTTTTTTCATTACTAACCAAACCTAATTTTTAATAAACTTCACTACACGAACTTTATTATTTTCGTCAAACGTTTTTACGAGATACAATCCAGAAGTTAAATTATGTACTGAGAATTGATAATCTGTATTTCCGTTTGTATTAAATGTCTTCACTAATTGTCCTGCCATAGAATAGATATCTACTTTTGAAGTTTTAAATCCTAAAGTAAAATAATCGGCAACAGGATTTGGATACAGATTAACCTGACTTCCTTTTTCAAAATCTTCTATTGCTAGATTTGCCTGTTTATTTCCATAAATTCTATATTCTCCTGGAGCTAAACTTATTGGTGCGTTTACATCTGTAATGTTAATCGTCGAATTATCCATTAAGTTATACCACGCTCCAGTATATTGAAATCCCGGAATCATATTTTGTGCGGCTGTATCAAAATTGGCCAAAATCACTACGTCTTTCAACTGAGCCGAAGTCAAATTGCTGTTGGTGATTTTAATATTTACCATCAGAGTAGTTGTATTGGCCATTGTCGCCGTTCCTAAAAAAACTGGTTCTGCTTTTTTAAGCGTAATGATCTTAGCCCAATCGTTGTAAATTTTATTTCGATTCGAATCGCCAAGCCAATTCTCTGTCCATTGCGGCTGTGGTTTTGTATCCAATTTACAGTCGCCCGGAGTGGCTGACGTTTCATCGTTTACAGTTCCGTTATTACAGCTAAAAATAGAATCGTCCATTCCTAACTCGCCAAAATGCCAAATCATTTTTGGTCCTGGAATCAACAGAGAAACCGCTCCAATTGCAGACATTCTAGACAATGCCGTATTTAATGTTTTTACATTATAACTTCCGTTTGAAGCTCCATACTGTACATTTTTATACATCAATCGTTCTTCGTCATGGCTTTCTGCATAACCCATCAAACGATTTGCTGCAAATCCGCGGTTGGCGCTATTCATTCTAAAAATATTACTCTCAGAAGCATAGCCCATCGACAATTGATTGTACTCTTTTGTCATTTTACCCCACATCATTACCCCTTTGCTTGGTGTTTCTGTTACTTTATAATTGGCCCATTCTTTTTCTTCGGCATCACTTCCTAAATGTTCGAAAATTGTATAATGCGTAGGATCTATTGCCCAAGAAAAATCAGCATATTTTTTCAAAATATCGACGCGATCTTGTTTGAATGAATCGGTACAAGAATTATCTCCAGCTGTACATAATTGTGTAAATCCTTTGGTTAAATCCCAACGGAAACCATCAATTTTATATTCTTCAATCCATTGTTTAATCACTCGATTTACATAATACTGCGTTTTTAACGATTCATGATTAAAGTCTTCACCCACACTATAACTGTGTTTTGCTACTGTATTAAAATACGGATTTTCTGCTGTCGGCGATCCAAAACCGTCTCCGTCAGGATCATTCATCCACATTCTTACCATTGGATTCCTTCCAAAAGCATGATTTAGGGCAACATCAAGAATAACAGCAATTCCGTTTTGGTGGCACAAATCAATAAATTCTTTTAATTTGTCTGAAGTTCCGTAAAACTTATCTAAAGCCATGTGAAATGAGGTATTATATCCCCAGCTTTCATTACCTTCAAATTCCATTACTGGCATTAATTCGATCGCATTTATTTTTAGATTTTTAAAATAATCTATCTTATCAATCAAGCTTTGGTAACTTCTCGCTGCGTCAAAATCACGAACTAAAACTTCATAAACCACTAATTTTTCTTTTTCTGGTTTCACAAAATTTGTCACCTGCCAATTGTAAGGACTCTGTCCCGTTTTTAAAACTGTAACCTCAAAATTTTGCCCAGTTGGGTATACAGGCATATTCGGATAAGAAGCCGCAGGAATATATTGATCATCATAAGGCGATAAAACCAATGTCGAATAAGGATCGGCTGTTTTTACCATTGAAGGCGAATTTGTCAAAGGAGTCGCGTCGACAACCCAATATTGATACGTATTATTTTCGCCTGCAACCAATCCCGTTATTTCTAACCAAAATTTCCCTGTAGACGGATCTTTTTTCATGGCATAAGCTGTTGTTGGCTGCCAATTATTAAAACTTCCGGCCACATAAACAAAATCTTTTAAAGGCGCGTCTAGCACCAAAGTTGCTTTTGTAAAATCGGCAGGGTTGTAATTAATACCGTCAACCAAACCCGCAGGCATGGCTTCAGAAACAGTATTCGGATTTATAATCACAGTAAATTTCTTCGAAATCGTAGTTGCCCCTTGAGTCGCAATCAATTCATAATTTTGGTTCCCTGTAATATTGGTATGCGTGTACGAATAACTTGAAGTGCTAGCATTAGTATTTATAGTTGCTCCATTAGCTTTCAAAGTATAGCTTCCCGCCCCACCTGTATTTGTTGCTGCAATATTAAAACTTGAACCAGAAGCAATAATTGTAGTGCTATTTTCTGCCGGAGAAGTCAGAGAAACTTGGAAAGAGCCAACATTAAGAAAAAAGTCGGTACACGACGGCGCCAGTTTCAAGGTCTGACTTCCGTTTGCACTTCTAAATACAATTCCCATTTTTGTTGCCGCTGTCTGCTGAGCTGTTGTTAACGCAAAATAGGTGCTTGGCGTGATCGTAATACTCCATGTGCCATTTGCATTCTTAGTCATTAATCCAACGCCATCATCGGTTCCCCAATTTCCTTTGACAACTTGCCAAGGATTTGCTTCGTTACCTATTCCTGCATGCATATAAACCTTAGTCGGATTAGTCCCCATGGTATTGCATGTGCTCGAAGTAAATGAGGCTGTAATTGTAATGGGCTCATTTACCTGAAATACGGCTGGGGAAACGGTTATTTGCTGAGCATCAATAGTAATCGACAATAAAAAGAAAATAAAAAGTAAAGTTTTTTTCATATTTAAATTTTAAATAATGATTAATCAATCAAAAAATGGAGATAATTAATAAAGATATTTTATTAACTCGAAATGCAAGAGGTGTCATTTTAAAATAGACTTACGACAACGTTATAGTGTTTACAACTTTATTATAAATCACTGAAAATTATTATAAAAACAAAATTTCATATACTTCATTTTTTAACAGCAAATATCAATAAGTCAATATTTATCTTTGAACTAATTTTCTAAATTGATAGAAAACACGATCAATCAAGCGCATTTCATCAGTAATAATATCTGCTGTTCCAGTTAATTCTTTATCAAACTTTATGTTTCTGCCATAGCTTGTTAGCAGACCGTTTGGCATTGTAACTTCTATAAAATAATTTCCCTCTTTGTCTGTTATAGTCGACATAGATTGTATGCGTCCTTCCAGCATTCCGTATTCTTGAAAAGGGTAATTATCTAATTTAATCAAGACCTTTTGATTTTGTCTTATTTTGCCTGAGTTCTGAGATGGAACTTTTAGACTGCTAATATATTGTCCTTGATTTTCGGGCAATATTGTAGCAAACAAATCTCCTGTTTTTATGAGCTGATTTTCTTTCCATGAGTTTTGAAATTTGAAAATACCATCATAAGTGGCTTGAAACAGATAATTCTGTTTCCAGATTCTAATGCTTTTTTTCAAATCGTCCAACGTCTGAAATAAAGAAGTCAAATTAGTAACGTCAGCTTTTTTCTGAGAAATTTTACTGACTGCAACTTGTTTATTTGCTTGTTCGATCGCTTCTCTTTGCTGAGAAATCGCCGTATTTATCTGATCGTAACTCTGCTTAGCCTGCAAATTATTTGCTTTCTGGATATCTAAATCGTATTTTGAAATCACTCCTTTTTCATAAAGTTGCAACGATCTCTGGTATTGCACATCGCTCAATGAAAGTTTTATTTTTTCAAGTTTTTGCTGCCCATATAGTGATGACAATCTATTTTTGTTTTCTGTCTGTGAACTTTTACCTGCATTTATTTCTTCTGAATAAGGATGAAGTTTTTGATTCAGCTCATTTTCTATATAAGCCTTATGAAATTGGCTAAATGAAGATTGAATATCGCCAAGCTGTAAATTCTTCATTTCTTCGAAAGGAAAATAAAACGATTGATAATCGGAAGGAATTGCAGACACACTTTTGTCTAATTTTAAAACATCTTCAAAATTGGCAGAGCTTTCTAAAATAGCCAAAATATCATATTTCTTAACTTTTGAGGAATTGGAAATGTATAGTTTTACGATTCTTGAATTTACTTTAGATTCTAATCTTTCTGGCGGATAATTTGATGTTACTATGGCTTTGGCAGAGATTACATCTGGATATGTAATAAACCAGCTTCCAGAAACAAATAGAAGTATAACTCCAAAAATAATTGAAATGCCATAACGCACAATCCACGCTGGAGGATTTGACAATACTTCCTGCACAGCTTCTGAACGCAATTCTAAATCATCTAAAACACTTTTTGATGTCATTTGATTTTATATTAATAAGGAAATTTAACTTCCTAATTCTAATTGATTTTTTACTAATTCGTAGTAATTCTTTTGAGCAAGAACCAGTTCTTTGTGTGTGCCTATTTCGACTATTTTGCCTTTTTCTAAAACCACAATCTGGTCTGCGTTTTTTACTGTAGACAAACGATGCGCTATAATTACAGCTGTTTTCCCCACCAAAAACTGATTAAGATTTTCCATAATTATTTTTTCATTATTCGCATCGAGAGAAGAAGTAGCTTCATCAAAAAACAAATAATCCGGATTTTTATAAACCGCTCTTGCAATCAAAAGACGTTGTTTTTGCCCGCCCGATATTCCAGTTCCCTCATTGCCTATTTTGGTATTATATGAAAGAGGCAGACATTCTATAAAGTCTTTGATATTGGCCGTTTCAACAGCATGCAGCAATTTTTTCTTATCGATATAATCTTCGCCTACAGCTATATTATTGGCGATAGTGTCATTAAAAATAAATCCGTCTTGCATCACAACGCCGCATTTTCCTCTCCAGGCGCTAGGCGAAATAGTATTGAACTTCATCTTTCCTAAGAGTATTTCTCCTGCATTAGGCTCATAAAATTTCATGAGAAGCTTCAGTAAAGTTGTTTTTCCGCTGCCGCTTGTCCCTACTATTGCTGTTGTTTTTTGTCTTGGTATAAGCAGGCTTAAATCTTCTAGAACATAATCTTGACTTCCAGTATATTTAAAAGACACTTTTTTTATTTCAACATCAGAATGATCTAAATCATGGTTTTTAGGATTTAGAGCATCTTCTTCATCTTCTTTATCATGAATTTCACCCAAGCGTTCTAAACTTATTTTGGCATCTTGCAGAGAACGAACAAAACCAACCATCTGCATTAACGGACTGTTGAGCTGCCCGATAATATATTGTACAGAAAGCATCATTCCGAGAGTTAAATCTCCTTTAACGACTAAGGTTGCTGAGAAAAAAGTAATTAATAAATCTTTTAAATGATTAATGAAATTTGACCCCACAGATTGCCATTGTTCTAAAGAAAGCGCCTGAATATTGACTTTAAAAAGACGGATCTGAACAAACTCCCAACCCCAGCGTTTTTGCTTTTCGGCATTATGCATTTTTATTTCCTGCATTCCGTTTATAAGCTCAATTACTTTTGATTGCTCATTCGAAACTTGAGAGAAACGTTTATAATCTAATTCTTTTCTTTTTTTCAAAAAAAACAGAATCCAGCCGAGATAGACAATGCTTCCAATTAAAAAAACCAAAAACAATTGAAGGTTATAAAAAACCAAGACAAAGCTAAACACAACTAGATTTAAAAGGGAAAACATTACATTGAGCGAACTCCCAGTCAGTAATTGTTCAATTCTTCTATTATCGGCTATTCGCTGCATAATATCTCCGGTCATTCGGCTGTCAAAATAACTAATGGGCAATTTCATCAGTTTGATAAAAAAGTCCGAAACCAATGAGATATTTATTCTCGTACTGAGATGAAGCATAATCCAAGAACGAAGCACTTCTATGGCGGTCTGACCCGCAAAAAGCATTAATTGAGCCAGAAGAATTAAATAGATAAAATTTAAATCTTGAGTCTGAATCCCAACGTCAACAATACTTTGAGTAAGAAATGGAAATAATAACGAAAACAAACTCGCTGCCGCCAATCCGATTATTAGCTGAATTACCAGACCTTTATAACGAAACAAATATTTTGTCAAATAACTAAAACTTCTTTTAGATTTTTCATCATCTGCATCCCATTCGTTTTTATAAAATTCTGGTGTTGTTTCTAAAAAAAGAGCTACTCCTTCTTCAGTTTTTTCGTGTGCATTTTTACCTATCCAAAATTTGATAAATTCTTCTTTAGAATAAGTAATTAAACCGTGACTTGGGTCTGATACATAAACTCTATCTTTTTTTATTTTATAAACAATAACAAAATGCTGGCTATTCCAATGCACTATACAAGGCAAAGGCATTTCGTTTTGAAGTGTTTCAAAATTAGTTTTTAATCCAAGAGTTCTAAAACCTAAAGCTTCTCCTGCATCGCTTAAACCCAAAAGACTGCTACCTTCACGAGTAGTTTCAGAGAGATTTCGTATTTGCTGCAGCTCAATTACTTTTCCATAATATTTTGCAATAATGCGTAAGCAGGTTGGGCCGCAATCTTTAGTATCGGGCTGTTTGTAAAAAGGGAAAGAGGTAATTTTCAAAATGCTAAGATTTTTTCTTCTATTAGATTATCAATAAAAAAATTAAGTTCCTGAACGTCATATTCTTTGGGCAATAATTGTCCGTTTAAAATGATGGCTGGTGTATAAAAAATCTTGTTTTCAAGACAAAATTGATACTGAGATTGTATGAGCGAAATTCCAATTTCAGAATAGCCGTCCTGCCATTTTAATTTCCATTGTTCAAAATCTAATCTCTCGATATGCCATTCCTTTAATGATGAAACCGCTTTGTCGTATTCTCCTTTAATATAATAGGCCATTGCTTGTTTATAGACAATATTATATGGGTTTTGAAGATTCTCAACATTTATATTAAAAACAAGCTTTACTTTTAAATGTTCTGGATTTTTAGACTGTAACTTCAACAGTTTTTCATAAACGCTATGGCAATGCATACAAGACGCACTAAGAACGGCATTGATTGTGATTGGCGCGCTTTCTTTTCCAATTATAATGGTTTCTAATTTTTCTAAAGCGAGTTCGTTTACACTCTTTTCCCCATCAATTAAAGCTTTAAAAACAGGATATTTCCTTTTAAGCTGATTGTATTTAAGCTCTATAGTATTGTTTCTCAAGTTACTTATTACAAGTTTTTTTATTTCTAGAAAAAGAAAACTTATAATAACCAAAACGAATAAAAACAAGACTGCATTTTTAGTTTTGGTTAAATCTATATTTAGACTAAAGCCGTTTATTGAAACCAATGAAACCTGAATTGCTAATGCAAACACAATTCCCAAACACAAAACGCACCATTTTTTTACCATAAAACCTTGTGCAAAAACAGAATATAGCATTACAGGAATGCTAAAAAACGCCAAATAGCTGTAAAGAAAAGTAGAATCCTGAAATTTGGTGAAAATTGAAAAAAAAGTCAGAGCCAAAAAGTAGATTAAAGAAAGATCACTCAATTTTAATTTTCCTAGAATTTTTGCTCCTTTCGAATGAAGCACTTCTGTACAGCTTGTCTTTTTTGCAGCATAACATATTTTTGAAATTGCAGCATCCTGAAAACCCAATTCTTCTCGAACTAAAAAAACACTGATTAACAACCCAAAAATTGAGGCTAAAAAGTATCCTATGGACAGAAAAGGACTGGACAAATTCTGTGCATAAACCTGAAACAGAGCAAAACTGCCGATAAACAATAAAAGCAAAGGGATGTTTTTATAAAAAATGTCTTTGCCTAAATTTTCAGGATTTTCGTTTTCTTCAATAGCGACAATCATTCCGTTCCACCCTTCTAAATATTCATTTCTATAAAGTTTTTGAACAAAACCATTTGCAAACTGAATTTCAAAATCCTGGCTTATTTTTTTGGTGTAAACAATTTCGCTTCCGGTATGTGTACAAAAAACAGAAATAAAAGTATTGGGCAGATTTTCCAGTTCGCTTGGATCAATTCTCGCCGCTACATTTTCGATATCATAATAATTGAAAACATCTACAATCGCAATCAAGCTTGGATAATCGGGATGTGCTTCTAATTCGAGTAAAATTTTTTCTCCAACAAAACCATACTTATGTTCATGAAGATATTTTTTTAAATAAAAAAAGTCTGTCATTTTGATGCAATTAAGTCTGGTTCTTCAATCATTACTTTTAAAAAAAGCACTTTTTCTACTAAAAAGAATCTTATTCTGTTCTGAATTAATTCAATAAAATCATTTTTCCCCTGTTGATCTACATCTTCATCCAAATATGCGGTCATGTTGAGAATAAGCGTTTCATAAAGAATTGGTTTAGCAAGTTCCTCCAGAATTAATTCGTCGATTTCATCTATACTTAAACGAGAAATTCTTTGTCCCAGTTCTGGTAAAACCACCGATCTGATATTTATATCTAATTGGTCGTCAAAAAAATCTGTTATCTCCGTTTCTGGCAATTTCGATAATTCAAAAGCTTTATTATTAGCAATTAAAAAATCAAATTCCTGCGGAAATTCTAAAGACATAAAATTTCTTCCCACGAGATATTCGTTCGTCAATTCCTGTTCTGTATTTAAAGCATTTTTTATTTTAAAATGATTTTTCAAGCTTTTATTTACAGTATGGTCAAATGACATATTGTATTGTGAAAAATAGGAAGGAAATAATTTTCTTAATCGTTCAAAATATTCTGGATATTCTTTGATTACATAAGTTTCAAGACTGCTACAAATACGAACGCTTTTTTTGTAGGTTCCTAATAAATGCAGATAACTTTTTTGGTTTGGCACTTTATCAAAATCTCCAAATCCGATATAATTATTATCATTTGGAGTATCAGAAAACAAACAATTCACTTTTTTAGAAGACTCTTTTATCATGTTATAAAACAGCACCTGCTCAAAAAAAATATTGAAATTAAATCCATTAATAGAACTCCAAACCGATTTGTTTTTATCTACAAAATCAGAAGAAATCGAAGCATATTTCTTGAAATATTCATAATTATGACCACCAATTATACCCATATTATAAGCATAACTATTATGATTATTGAGATAGTCTTTCATCTCAGCAGGAACGTATACTAAATGAGGAAAAATATCTTGCCACATTTCTGCATAATATTCGGTTGTAACTTCTAGATTTTGAGCAATAAATTCTCCACTTAATAACTCATCTGAAAATTCTTTCCAGATAAACACATCTCCGTCAACATGCAAAAAAGGTTCGTTCTGAAGACTATAGGTTTTAATTTTAGGCATCGCCCAAAGACTTTTATGATAATGGTTAAGCTCATCTAGAACAACATGAACTTTATGATAAGGCAATTGAAGCTGGTTAATCAATATTTCATAACCTTTCTGATCGGTATATAATTCGACTTCATAAAATTTTGCTAACTGATTTGCACTTAATATCCAGCTTAACCAATTGTGTGCTTCAGAAAGCCATCCGTAATTTTCCTCTAATGGATTTTCCAGATTCTGTGACCAAAATGATTGAATAATTTTCATTGATTTTATAATTTGGAATATTTAATTAAGTTCCCATCAAGAAATACTTGCGAGAAACTATTATTTTCATTTCTATAATAATGTTTGGTTTTTGTGTTAAAAAAATAGTTGGAATGAAAAATCATTGAAGTCAAATCAAATTGGTTTTGCAAACCTTCATAGCTTATATAATTTTCCTTTTGGGCGCTTTTACCAATAAAAACAATCCGATTCATATAAGAATACTTTCCTTCTTCTATGCCTTTTAATTTTTTTATATTTAAAAACTTAGACCAAAACATATCTGCTCTAAAAAGAAAATTTCTAAAATTTGGATTTATGTCGTCTGTCCATTTGGCAAAAAAATAGTTTGAACTTTTTCTGATGTTGTACTTATCAATGTAATAAGATCTTGGTATTTTGTTCCATTTTTTTTGAACCGAAAAAACATTATTCTTATAACTGCTAAGATGATACAGCAAAACTTCGTACTCGTTTTTATAGCTTAAAATTCCGTTATCCCATTTTATATTTCCAGGTGTTCCTTCGATAATAAATAAATCAAAATGGATTCTGATGTTATTTTTTTCCCTAACTAAAACATGGAAAATGCTTTCTGTTTTTGTTTGCACATCTAGAATGTTAATTCCTGACATTACTTCATCATAAGCTCCTCCACATTCATCAAAACAATAATTTTCATTTGAGGTAAAAATGAATTGATAATCTTTACTTTTTTCGAATAAATAATTCACAACGGGATTGTTTCTAAAAAGCAAAAAATAGCCTGAAGGAAAAGAATCTTTAACTGAAATAACATCATAATTATTGAGCAGTTCTTCGGTCATGAATTCTCTTATTCTGCCAAAAACAAGATCAATATCGCAAACGCCCCAAAAATCATATTCTGAAATTTGATCCTGAAAAATAACTCCAAACGCAGGTTTGAAATCGCAAATTTTATAAGCACTGGAAATTTGTATATCGAGATTGAGTTTTTGTGAAGCAAGAGAATTAAAATCTGCCAATGAAAATTTCACAATTTTGACATTTTTAGGCGTTTCCCTTTTCTCTTCATCATCAGAAAAGATAATAAAATCAATACTTGGATTAGTCTCACAGGACTTTAGAAAAAAATCAAAATACCAAGGAAGTTTTCCTAGATAACAGTTTAGCAATATTATTTTATTCATTTCGTCAGACCAGAAAAACAGACTATACTATAATTAACTTATAGTATAGTCTTTGTTATAAATTCTCAAGAATTATTTAGTAGCAAATTCCAGTATAAATGTCTCCTGGATATTGTGGTTTTGGAACACATTTTAAAGTTGGCGCGCAGTTAAAAATACCGTGGTTCAAATAGCAGAAACTTCCTGCTGGAGATCCGCATCCTGAACCTCCTTGAATCATTCTCATTTCGTCTCTTTTTAAACCTTCTGTAATATTTTTTAAACTAATCTTTTTCATTTTAATAAATTTTGATTTTTTACATGTCTACTCATTAGCTTTTCGACTTCCGCTTTTTGGTTGTTACAAAATCATCTTTTAGTGACATCAATTTCAGGTTCGGTCTTAGGTTGCGCAACCTGTATTTAAGAGTCTTTTGATTTGCATTTGCAACTACAAACTAATCAGACTGATAAAACAAAAACTAGGTGTTTTTTTAGCAGTAATTATGCTATTGCTTTTTTAAAAATATAAAAAATACCTTACCGATTAACGGCAAGATATTTCCAAACAACACTACAACGTTATAGTGTTAACAAATAATAATAACAATAAAAAATTATGTAAAAAATTAACAGTTATGTATTTTTTACAATTAAATAATACAAAATCAACAAATAAACGTTTTCAAAAAATCGCATAAAAAAGGGCTGTCTTGCGACAGCCCTTTCTGAAATTATATGTGCTAAAAAATTAATCTAATGTGATCTTTTTCGCACCATTATCGATTGTTAAAACTCTTGGTCCTGTAACTCCTGTGTATTTAAAGTTACTATCGCCATCACCAGCATTTACCAATTCGTCATCGATAGTATAACCAGCCGATGAATAGTAAGTATAGTTACGGCTTGCATCCCAGTTACCATTGCTTGTAAAGTTGTTTCCTAAGAATTCTCTAAATGATTCTCCGCTTTTAAGAACAACTGTTACTTGATAAACATCTGTTTTACCAACTACTAATGGGAATTCAGTTTCTGCATCACCATCCCAAGACCATCCTCCTGGAGTAGCTGCACCAACTAACCAGTGAGAAGTTGCCAATGGTACGTGGTAAGGAGTCGCTTTAAAAGTATAGAAATTAGAATATTGCGCTTCTGCTCCTGTACCAACAGTCGCTTTAATACGAATATCAACACTGTTTTCTTCTTTCTCAATAAAACCTCCGTTTACCAAAGCAGAGTTTAATTCTGCTACTGTTAAAGCTCTATAACGCGCTGTAGTTGTAGTAACTGCAACTGGTGTCGCAAATTTTGTTCCTGCTTTTGCAATCTCTATAGTATAATTAATAACAGTTGCTGTACCATCGTATTTTGCATAATCCCAAATTACTGTAGTTGCAATCTCTTTTTCATTTTCTTTAGTAAGAACAATGTTAAAGTCGTTTTGAGGGCTAAGTAAAACTGGGGCATCTGCCGGTGTAATTACTGGTCTATCTTCTACATCATCTGCATTACATGACACCGCTAATACACCAATGAATGCGATTAAAACTTTATATATATTTTTCATTTTGTTTATTTTTTATAAGGGTTAGTTAGTATCCTGGATTTTGTTGTAAAGTTGGGTTTGCCTGAATAGCTCTTGACGGAATAGGCATTAAATCTCTATAAGAGTCAGTACCACTACCATTTTTAATACCGCCTTTCCATTGCCAGATTTTAGATGATCCTGTGAATTTACCAAAACGGATCAAATCTGTTCTTCTATGACACTCCCAGAATAATTCACGTCCTCTCTCGTCTAAAAGAAAGTCTAATGTTAATTCTGCATTTGTAATAAGACCTGCACTAGCTCTTGCTCTAATTTTATTTACATATTCTAAAGCTGTTGCTATATTACCTGTAGTTGCTCCTCTAAGTGTCGCTTCAGCGTACATTAAATAAACATCTGACAATCTGTACATAGGGAAATCTGTGTCTGGCATATCTGGTCTTTGTGCTTTAGAACCATCAGAATTTACATTTGTAAATTTTGTAACCGCATAACCGTTGGTAAATACTCCGTAATCAGCTATATCCAAAGTTTGTCCATCCGTAAAGAATGTGCCTCTTTTATCAGCCGCCGCATTTACGTCAGGAAATAATTGTACAAATTCTGGTCTTGTTCTAATTCCTGACCAGCCACCGTCCATTCCTTGATCTGCACTAGCCATTTTTCCTCCAATAGATGCGTGTAGAATAAAACTCATACCTCCACCGATTGCTCTAATTGCATTTCCATCTCCAACAACTGGGAAAATAACTTCAGTTTGTGCACCATTTCTATTATTATCCGCAGAAAATATATAGCGGTAAGGAACATTTGCAAAAGTATAAGTAGAACTAGTAATCTCGTTACATAATGTAGCTACTTCATTGTATCTTTCTGTTCCTGTATAAACTTTAGAATTTAGATAAATCTGTGCCAATAAAAATTTAGCCGCTATTTTATCAACTCTACCATACTCATTAGATCCAGAAGCTGCTAAAGTAGCATCCATATCTTTTAATTCTGACTCTACAAAAGCAAAAACTTCTGCTCTTGTTTTTTGTTCTGGAAAATAGTATCCAACTGGATCTTTTTCTGTAGTAATTGGCACATTTCCAAATAAGTCCATCAAATTAACATAAGAAAAAGCTCTTAAAAAACGTGCTTCTGCTCTTAAAGTAGTTACTTCTGCTTTTAGATTTGCATCAACACCTCTTGCTTCTAGTTTTTCATCTGTAGTTTGTCTTAAAAATTCATTCGCAACACTGATTTCATAAAAAGCGCGTGAAAAAATTCCATACAAAAACTGATTACTCGGGCTCCATTTTTGTCCATTTATAGCTGGCAAACCGTCATCAGACCAAGCCACAATTGCCTCATCTGTTGGGAATTCCTGAGTAACAAACATTAGTCGTAAATAACTACTGAAATCTCCTCCAAGACCAGCAATATCTGCTTGACCGTCACCATCATTTCCTCCTACATACAATCCTGCATACAACTTCGCTAATACTTGTTTGTATGATGCTGGATCTTGAAAAAATGCATCAGAAAGAAACTCATCATCATCCTTTGGCGTCACGTTTAAATCGTCAGTACACGAAGTAAGCGTCATACTTATTCCTAAAATAAATAGGAAGAAATAAGATATATATTTAAATGATATTTTCATTTTGTTATTTTTTAAATTTAATTTTCAATGTACTATTAGAAGTTCGCATTTACTCCAAACAAGAATGTTCTCGGTCTCGGATAAACATTGTTATCTATTCCGTTGAATTTTTCAGGATCTAAACCATTGTATTTTGTAAGTACAAAAACATTTTGAACTCCAGCAGTAAATCTTAATGAAGCTGCTTTTAATAATGATTTATCAAATGTATATCCTACTACAATGTTATCTAACTTGATGAAAGAAGCATCTTTCACATAGTAATTTGAGTAATTACGCTGTGTTCCATTATTATTACTTTCAGTTGTAAAACCTGTATTATAATAATCAGTCGTGATATTAGCAAGGTCTGAATCTCTTCTTAAACCAGCTTGCAAATATCCTTTATCAGAACTTACGTTATCGAAAATGTAATTTCCTAAACTAGCTCTCCAGTTCATTGTGAAATCAAATTTTTTATAATTCAAAGTAGAATACAATCCGAAAGTATAATCTGCCGTTGGTTTATGATATTTATAACGGTCAGCATCTGTAATCGCTCCGTCACCATTTCTGTCTGCATAAGCACCTTGAATAGGTCTTTTGTTTTCATCATATAATTGCTCAAATACAAAGAATGAATTTGGAGCATATCCCTCAGAGTGAATTAACACCTGATTTCCTGTACCACCAGCAATTACATCTCCTGTAATATATCCTTGGAATCCAGGAACTGTAACTCCTAAATCAGATATTTTTTGATCAATATAGGTTACGTTAGCTGCAACATTCCATGTTAATTTATCATTTTTGATGATGTCTGATTGAACGCTGAATTCAACCCCTTTAGTTCTAACACTTCCAATATTGCTATATCCTTGGTTACGAATGTTAGCTCCATCTGGAACTGGAATATCTGCTAATAAGTCGCTAGATTTTTTATCAAAATAGTTGATAGATCCAGTCAATCTTTCATTAAAGAATCCAAAATCTACTCCAATATTCATCTCAGCTAAATCCTCCCATTTAATATCTTCATTGTATCCTTCTGGCCTTGCAGCTCTGTAAATAACACCATCAAACATATATTGAGTATTCAATGTTCCAAAAGTCACCCTTCTTAAGAAATCGTATGCTGGCGGAATATCCTGCTGACCAGTAGTTCCGTATCCAACTCTTAATTTTAAGCTAGATAAAGTTTGATTATCTTTCAAGAATGCTTCTTCTGCCAAATTCCATGCAAAAGCACCTCCGGCAAAGTTACCCCATCTGTTTTCTTTAGAGAAACGAGAAGTTCCGTCTCTTCTGTAGTTAACAGTCAATAAATATCTACTGTCATATCCTAAATTTACACGTCCAAAATATGATTGCAAATTGATATCTGGATCAGTCGTAACATCCGCAGGCGGATTTGGCTGTTTGATGTCTCCAGAATTGAATCCTTCTCTCTGGAATAACTGATAGTTGTAACCAGCTGTTGCATCAATTTTAAACTTACCAATATCTTTAGTATAATTAAAGTATGTATTTAAGTTTTTGTTCTGACGATTGTCTGTATAGTGAGTGTATCCACCTAAGTTTACCCAGTTACCTTTATCAAATGAATTAGGTTGGTATCCTAAAATACTTTCTGTGCTAATAGCATTGTAACCATCACTATCAAATTTATCAATACCTGCTTCTGCAACGATTCTTAAATCTTCAAAGAAATGGAATTTATAATCTAATCTAATGTTACCCCATTTTCTTGTAGAAGTTGCTCTTCTATCCTCTTGATTTATTCTTGCAACAGGGTTTCTTGCTGGCAATAACGGCACATTTCCATTTGCTTCCAACCACTCGAAGTATCCTCCATAACGAGAACCTTCTTGGTAAACTGGCTGTGTCGGATCAAATATAATAGCACTGCTAATTGCTGCTCCTTCATTTTGGAATTGATTTTTACCAAAAGCTAAATTTCCTGTTATATCAATTTTTAAATGATTGTCAAATAAAACTGGATTTAACGATAACGATGTCGTAGTTCTTTCAAAAGAAGTGTTTCTTAAGATTCCAGGATTATCAACATTTCCAACAGATAAACGCACTGGAAGTTTATTAAATAATGACCCACTTACTGAGACGTTATTGTTTGTTGTTAAAGCTGTATGGAAAATTTCATCTTGCCAATTTGTATTTGCTGTACCTAATAAAGCTTTTTGAGCTGGCGTACCATTTGCGTTTACAAGAGCACGATATTGATCTGCACTTAAAACATCTACTGTATTAGCAACTGTATTGATACCAACTTGAGAGTTAAAGTTTACTTTTACGCCACCTTTTGTTCCTTTTTTAGTAGTGATTACAATTACACCATTTGCAGCACGAGAACCATAAATTGCAGCTGCAGATGCATCTTTTAAAACTGTAAATGACTCAATATCGTTTGGATCAATTGTAGATAAAATACTAGTTGCTCCACTAGGAACCGCATTACTCATAGGAAGTCCATCAATTACAATTAAAGGCTCGTTAGAAGCACTTAAAGAAGATCCTCCACGAATTCTAATATCTGCTTTTGCACCTGGAGCTCCTCCTCCAACTACATTAACACCAGCAATACGTCCGCTGATTAATGTTTCTGGAGTTACGTTGATACCTTTATTAAATTCTTTAGCAGAAATTTGAGAAACAGATCCTGTTGCGTCTTTTTTCTTCACAGTACCGTAACCAACTTGCACCACAACTTCTTTAAGCTGATTTGTGTCTTCTTCTAAAGAAACATTTAATGTTTTTTGACCAGTGTATTCAATTGTTTCCGTTTTGTATCCAATGAAAGAAACAACGATTTTGTTACCGTTTTTAACATTTGATAGCTGGTAATTTCCATCAAATCCAGTTGATGCACCGTTTGGAGCACCTTGTACATTTACATTTACCCCTGGTATTGGCTGACCTGTTGTTTTGTCAACAACAGTCCCTTTTAAAGTGTTCTGAGCCAACACTGTAAAAGGCAACAATAGGAATAAAAATAACAACTTTTTGTAAATTGTTTTCATACTTTTTGTTTAAATTAGTTTTGAGTTTTTGAACGTTAGTTAAGTTTTTAATTTTACTTCGAATTTCAAAATTATGAATTTATTAACATGCTCGACCAGAGGCAATTTATTATGCGTTACGAAAACGTGGTAGTGTTGAAAACTTTCTATATTTTGTAATCTTTTCAGTCAAAAATTATCAATTCTAAAAATATTAGATACCTTTATTAATAATTAGATTTTTTTCAAATAAAACCATGAAACGCAAAATAACCTTAAAACAGATTGCAAAGGAGCTTGACGTGTCTATCTCAACTGTCTCAAAATCACTTAGAAACAGTCTTGAAATTGGCGAAGAAACACGACTAAAAGTGCAGGCTTTTGCGAAGTTTTACAACTACAAACCAAACAATATTGCTCTCAGTTTAAAAAACCGAAAAACGAAGAGTATAGGAATCATTATTCCCGAAATTGTACACTACTTTTTCTCTACCGTTATCAACGGAGTCGAGCAAGTCGCAAATGAATACGGATACAGCGTAGTAATCTGTGTATCAGACGATTCTTTTGACAAAGAAGTTTTAAACATGGAGATGCTGGCCAACGGAAGTATAGATGGTTTTATCATGTCTCTGTCTAAAGAAACACAATACAAAGGCGACTTCCATCATATTACCGAAGTGATCAATCAGGGAATGCCTGTAGTAATGTTTGACCGTGTTACCAACGATATATTATGCGATAAAGTAATTATTGATGATAAATCTGCTGCTTATGAAGCCGTTCAAAGTTTAATTGACAATGGCAGAAAGAAGATTGCTCTAGTAACTACAGTCGATTATGTAAGTGTTGGAAAACTGAGAACTGACGGCTACGAAAAAGCATTATTAGACAATGGACTACCTTTTAATGAAGAACTTATTATTAAAATTGAAGATGTAGAAACTTGCGAAATAACGATCAGTCAGCTTTTACATGAAAGAGCTTTTGATGCTGTTTTTGCTGTAAACGAGCTTTTTGCTGTAACCATTATCAAAACAGCAAACAAAATGGGATTGAAAGTTCCTGAAGATTTAGCTGTAATTGCTTTTACTGACGGAATCATTTCAAAATACTCTACTCCGACTATCACAACTGTTAGTCAAAGTGGCGAAAAAATGGGTAATAAAGCAGCGAAAATGCTTATTGAAAGACTCGAAGCCGAAGAAGATGACGACGAAGAACATACTGAAAATTACACTACAGAAGTGATAGAAACACACCTCATTAAAAGAGAATCTACTGACTAATTTTCTTAAAATCAATCTATTCCAAAGCCATAAAAAATATTTATGGCTTTTTTATTAGCATAAATAAAAAAATAATTTATACTTTTACGCCCGTCAAGGCTTTTACTTTTACTTCGAAAAAACAGTAAGTTTTGATAAGCAAAGCGCTTATCGTATAATTTTTCACAAATTACGATAATGGAAAAGCGTAAATTAAGTTTCTGGGAAATTTGGAACATGAGTTTCGGCTTCTTAGGAATACAAATGGGGTTTGCACTTCAGAATGCAAATGCCAGCAGAATTCTTCAAATTTTTGGTGCCGACGTACATGAACTTTCGTGGTTCTGGATTATTGCTCCTCTTATGGGATTGATAGTACAGCCTATTATTGGTCATTATAGCGACAAAACTTGGGGAAAATTCGGCAGACGAAAACCTTTCTTTTTAGTAGGAGCCGTTTTAGCTTCAGTGGGATTAATTTTAATGCCACAAGCCAACATTTTCATTTCTGTACTTCCCGCTCTGTGGGTTGGAGCAGGAATGCTAATGATTATGGATGCTTCTTTCAACATTGCCATGGAGCCTTTCCGTGCACTTGTTGGCGACAATTTAAGAACAGATCAGCGTACTGCGGGATTTAGTATCCAAACTTCATTAATTGGTTTTGGAGCCGTAATTGGTTCAGCATTACCCTACGTTTTAACGAAATATTTTGGCGTGCCAAACAGCACAGTTCCAGGAAGTGTTCCGTTAAATCTGACTTTGTCCTTTATCATTGGAGCAGCGGTTTTAATTGGTTCGATCTTAGTAACTTTATTCACAACCAAAGAATATTCGCCTGAAGAATTGGCAAGATTCGAAGATCCGCAAAATGAAGTGATTTCTGATTCTGAAGAAAAATCAAAAATTACAGACATCTTTACCGATTTTGCAAAAATGCCATTAACCATGCGTCAGCTTAGCTGGGTGCAATTCTTTTCTTGGTTTGGTTTATTCGGAATGTGGGTTTTTACAACTCCAGCCATAGCGCACCATATCTATGGGTTACCATTAAATGACACTTCTAGCCAGCAATATCAAGATGCGGGTGACTGGGTCGGAATTTTATTTGGTGTTTACAACTTAGTTTCTGCTATTGTCGCTTTGTTTTTCTTACCGTACATCGCTAAAAAAATTGGTCGAAAAGCAACACATTCACTTTCATTGATTATTGGAGGAATTGGATTAATTTCCATCTATTTCATGCCAAATGAAGACTGGGTTGTACTTCCAATGATCTTAATTGGAGTTGCTTGGGCAAGTATTTTGGCAATGCCATACGCTATTTTAGCTGGATCTATTACTCCTAAAAAAATGGGTGTTTACATGGGAATCTTCAACTTCTTTGTTGTTATTCCGCAAATTGTAAATGCGTTAATTGGAGGTCCAATTGTAAAATATCTTTACAACGGAGATGCCATTTATGCTTTGGTTACAAGTGGTGTAAGCTTTCTAATTGCTGCCGCTTTAGTTTCTAAAGTAAAAGACGTAGACGACTTTTCTAAAAAATCATAATTTAAGAATAATTCCCCCTAAAATGAACAAAAAGGCATTTATATTCGACCTTGACGGCGTAATTGTAGACACCGCCAAATACCACTTTTTGGCTTGGCAGAAAATCGCTCAGTCATTAAATATAAATTTTACCCACGAACATAACGAACTTTTAAAAGGCGTGAGCCGAGTTCGTTCGCTAGATATAATTCTCGGATTAGGCAATGTTCAAGCTTCTCAAGAAGACAAAGACAAATGGCTAATTCAAAAAAATGAAGATTACCTATCTTATTTAGTTGACATGGATGAAAGTGAGGTTCTTCCAGGAGTTTTAAAAATTCTAAAACTATTAAAAGATAAAAATCAAGGAATTGCATTAGGTTCTGCCAGCAAAAATGCAAGACCAATTCTAGAAAAAACAGGGGTTCTATCTTACTTCGATGTTATTGTTGACGGAAACGACGTCACCAATGCAAAACCAGATCCTGAAGTTTTCTTAAAAGCGGCTCAATTATTAAACATTGATCCAAAAAATTCAATTGTATTTGAAGATTCTGTTGCCGGAATTCAGGCAGCAAATATCGCAGAAATGGTAAGTGTGGGAATTGGTGAGGAAACAATTTTACATGAAGCTGATCATATTTTTAAAGATTTTACCCAAATCGAAACAAGCTTTATTGAGGAACTAATTAGATAATGAGAAAATTTGATAATTAGATAATTTCTCCACAAACGAATTATCTAATTACCTAATTGACGAATTGTCTCAATTAAAAAAAATGTAAAACAACAGCAATTCAATAGAATAAAAGTCAAAAAAAATAATTATCCAATTATCCCAATTGACAAATTATCTAATTGACACATTGCCCAATTATCTAATTAAACAAATGAATCAAGATTATATAAAACCAGACAATTGGTCCGTAATAGAAGAAGGATTTGATGCTGAAAGAGTAAAATCGTCTGAAAGTCTTTTCAGCATCGGAAACGGCGCTATGGGACAGCGTGCGAATTTTGAAGAGACATATTCTGGAGAAACTTTCCAAGGAAGCTATATTGCAGGTATTTACTATCCAGACAAAACAAAAGTGGGCTGGTGGAAAAACGGTTATCCGAAGTATTTTGCGAAAGTTTTGAATGCGCCTAACTGGATTGGAATTGATGTAGAAATCAACGAAGAAAACCTTGATTTACACAATTGTACAGAAGTTAGAAATTTCCGCAGAGAATTGAATATGAAAGAAGGATGGTACAATCGTTCTTTTGAAGCTGTACTGAAAAACGGAACTGAAATCGCGATAAACATCCGTCGTTTTCTTTCAATGGATTTAGACGAAGCGGGAGTAATTAAATACGACATTACGCCTTTAAACAAAGATGCAAAAATCGTTTACAAACCGTATATCGATGCTGGAGTTACCAATGAAGATGCGAACTGGGAAGAAAAATTCTGGGAACCGCTTGAAGTTAAAAAAGGAACAAACGAAGCTTTTGTAACTGCTCAAACTTTCAAAACGCATTTTAAAGTTACGACTTTCATGCACAATACGATTTTGGCAAATGGTGAAAATATCAACGTTTCTCCGTCAACAATCGATTCAACAACAGATAAAGTTCAGTACACTTACGGAACTATTATCGCAAAAGGACAAACCTCAACGATTCAGAAAATTGGAGGTTATACGGTTTCTTTAAACCACGAAAATACTTTGGCTGGTGCCGAAAAAGTAATTAAATCTGCAGTTGCTTTAGGGTACGAAACTTTGCTTCAAAACCAAATTGATGCTTGGGCAAAAATCTGGGAAATGTCAGACATTACAATTGAAGGTGATGTTAAGGCACAGCAGGGAATTCGTTTCAATATTTTCCAATTGAACCAAACCTACTCAGGAAAAGATTCTCGTTTGAATATTGGTCCAAAAGGATTTACAGGAGAAAAATACGGCGGATCAACTTATTGGGACACTGAGGCGTATTGTATTCCGTTTTACATGGCGACAAAAGATCAGCAAGTTGCAAGAAACTTATTGACGTATCGTTACAACCAATTGGATAAAGCGATTGAAAATGCTAAAGATAATTTAGGTTTCAAAAACGGCGCTGCTCTTTATCCGATGGTAACCATGAATGGTGAAGAATGCCATAACGAATGGGAAATCACGCATGAAGAAATCCACAGAAATGGAGCGATTGCTTTTGCCATTTACAACTACAACCGTTACACAGGAGATTACTCTTATATTCCAGAAAAAGGATTAGAAGTTCTAATCGGAATTGCACGTTTCTGGCATCAGAGAGCATCTTTTTCTAAAGATAAAAATCAATATGTGATTCTGGGCGTAACAGGTCCAAATGAATACGAAAACAACATCAACAATAATTTCTACACCAATTATATTGCAAAATGGTGTATCGATTTTGCTTCAGAACAAATAGAAAAAGTAGCCAAAGAATATCCTTCAGATCATAAAAGAATTTTAGAAAAAGTAACGCTTTCTTCAGAAGAAATTAAAGAATGGAAAAAAGTGGCAGACGACATGTACTTCCCTATTTCTGAAGAACTTGGAATCTATTTACAGCAAGACGGTTTCTTAGACAAAGATTTAGTTCCTGTTAAAGATTTAGATAAATCGCAGCGTCCTATTAATCAAAAATGGTCTTGGGATCGCGTTTTACGTTCGCCATATATTAAGCAAGCCGATGTTTTGCAAGGTTTTTATTTTTTCGAAGATCATTTTTCTAAAGAAGAATTAAAACGTAATTTTGAATTTTACGAATCATTTACGGTTCACGAGAGCTCACTTTCCCCTTGTGTGCACTCAATTCAAGCTGCTGTTTTAGATAAAATGGACATGGCATATACTTTCTATTTAAGAACTTCTCGTCTGGACTTAGATGATTACAATAAAGAAGTAGAAGAAGGCTGTCACATTACCTCAATGGCTGGAACTTGGATGAGCATTGTAGAAGGTTTTGGCGGAATGCGTGTTAAAAATGACCAGCTTCATTTCTCTCCAAAAATCCCTAAAGAATGGAAAGGCTATTCATTTAAAATCAATTTCAGAAACCAGATTTTAAAGGTTTCTGTAAATCATGACGAAACTAATTTTACCGTAGACGGCGATCAGGATTTAACGATTATCGTAAACGGGAAACCGATAACAGCAGAAAAACCTGCTTCAATTAATTAATATTTCTAAAATCAAAAAAACATGAAAAACTTATTTTTCGCAAGTTTAATCTTGTTTGCGGCTAGCACAATCGCTAAAGCGCAACAATTAAAATCTCCCGAAGGAAAGTTCGTAATGGAATTTTCGCTTCAAAGCGACGGAACTCCAACTTACAATTTAAAATACAAAAACAAAGAAGTTGTAAAAACCAGTAAACTAGGCCTTGAACTGAAAGATGATAAAAAATCTTTGTTGAATGACTTTACAATTGCTGATACTAAAACTTCAACTTTTGATGAAACTTGGAAGCCGGTTTGGGGTGAAGTAGATCAAATTAGAAATCATTATAATGAATTGGCGGTTACTTTAAACCAAAAAAGTACAGACAGACAAATCGTAATCCGTTTTCGTTTGTTTGATGACGGTTTAGGTTTCCGTTACGAATTCCCAGCACAAAAGAATCTTACTTACTTTATAATAAAAGAAGAAAGATCTCAATTTGCTATGGCTGGAGATCACACAGCTTTCTGGATTCCAGGAGATTATGATACTCAAGAATACGATTATACAAAATCTAAATTATCAGAAATTAGAGGTTTATCTCAAAAAGCATACACAGCAAACGTTTCTCAAAAGTCATTTTCACCAACAGGGGTTCAGACTTCTTTGATGATGAAATCTGCTGACGGAATCTACATCAACCTGCACGAAGCAGCTTTGATTGACTATTCTTGTATGCACCTTAATTTAGATGATAAAAACTTAGTTTTCGAATCTTGGTTAACTCCAGACGCAAAAGGAGATAAAGGACACATGCAAGCGCCAAATCACTCTCCTTGGAGAACAATTATCGTAAGCGATGATGCTAGAGAAATCTTAGCTTCAAAAATGACGTACAACTTAAATGATCCTTCAAAAATCGAAAACACTTCTTGGATCAAACCAGTAAAATACATCGGAGTTTGGTGGGAAATGATTACAGGAAAAAGCTCTTGGTCTTACACAAACGATTATCCAACAGTTCAATTGGGAGTTACAGATTTCGCGAAAGCAAAACCAAACGGAACACACGGAGCAAACAATGCTAACGTAAAAAAATACATTGATTTTGCTGCTGCAAATGGTTTCGACGCAGTTTTGGTTGAAGGTTGGAACGAAGGATGGGAAGACTGGTTTGGACATTCTAAAGATTATGTTTTTGATTTCGTAACGCCTTACCCAGATTTTGATGTGAAAGGACTACACGAATATGCAAAATCTAAAGGTGTAAAAATCATCATGCACCACGAAACTTCAGGATCTGTTCGTAACTACGAGCGCCACATGGATGCTGCATACAAATTCATGAACGATAACGGATACGATGCTGTAAAAAGCGGTTACGTTGGAGATATTTTGCCAAGAGGCGAAAACCACTACAGCCAATGGATTGTAAATCACTACCAATACGCTATCGAAAAAGCAGCTGATTACAAAATTATGGTGAACGCTCACGAAGCGGTTCGTCCAACAGGAATTGCAAGAACGTATCCGAACTTAATTGGAAACGAAGCAGCAAGAGGAACAGAATACCAAGCTTTTGGAGGTTCTAAACCAAATCACGTTACGGTTATCCCATTTACAAGATTAATTGGTGGACCAATGGATTACACGCCTGGAATCTTCGAAATGGATATCAGCAAAATGAATCCTGAGAACAAATCACATGTAAACAGTACAATCTGTAATCAATTGGCTTTATACGTTACAATGTACAGCCCATTACAAATGGCTGCTGATACTCCAGAAAACTACAACCGTTTTCCAGATGCATTCCAATTCATTAAAGATGTGGCTGTTGACTGGTCAGAAAGCAAATATATTGAGGCTGAGCCTGGAGATTTTATAACGGTTGCCCGTAAAGCAAAAGGAACAAACAACTGGTTTGTTGGAAACGTAAACGGAGAAACGGCTCGTACTTCAAACATCGATTTCAGCTTCCTTGAAAAAGGCAAAAAATACACAGCTACAATTTATGCTGATGCAAAAGATGCACATTACAAAACAAATCCGCAGGCTTATACCATCAAGAAAATTGCTGTTACAAGTAAATCAAAATTATCACAGCTTTCTGCTCCTGGAGGAGGTTATGCGATAAGCATTATTGAAAATAAATAATTAAAATAACCATATAAGAAATGTAAGTTCATTTAATTTGAAATTCCCCAGTTTTAACTTATTTGTTCTTACATTTTTTTATATGATTTAATTCAAGACTGATTGTCTTTGTTCTAAAGTTTAAACAACCTGTAATCCCGAAGCGTCGGGACAAAACCTTGTAGGTTTATATAATACCAAAGACTTTCTCTAGAATACCTACAAGGTTTTGAAAACCTTGCAGGAAACTAAAAACTTCACGTTATGAACATCAAAAAAACAAACCACACATTCTACAAACTAATCCTTTTAGTTTTGTTGTTTTCCGCTTCCGCGAAAGCGCAAATCCAAAAAGTAGAACCGCCTTTCTGGTACGCCGGAATGAAAAATCCGGAATTGCAGATTATGTTCTACGGAAAAAACATTGCACAATATGAAGCTTCTGTTTCGAACAACGTTGCGATTAAAAATGTAGAAAAAACAGAAAACCCTAACTACGTTTTCATCACCATCGACACGCAAAAGCTTAAAGCATCAGAACTTACTTTTTCATTCAAATTGAAAAACAAAGTCGCTTTTACACAAAAATATTCTCTTAAAGAAAGAAGAGCCAATTCTGCTGACAGAAAAAGTTACGACGCATCAGATGTAATGTACTTGATTATGCCAGATCGTTTTGCTAACGGAAATCCGAAAAACGACAGCGATGCTAATTTAACAGAAAAAGGAAACCGCGCAGAGCCAGGCGGACGTCACGGCGGCGATATCGAAGGAATCATCAAAAACTTAGATTATATCTCGTCTCTTGGTGCAACGACTATTTGGAGCACGCCTTTATGCGAAGACAACGACAAACAGCATTCTTACCATACTTACGGACAATCTGATGTTTACAAAATCGATCCTCGTTATGGAACGAACGATGACTACGCTCGTTTATCTGCAGAAATGCACAAAAAAAACATGAAATTGGTTATGGATTACGTAACCAATCACTGGGGAATCACACATTGGATGATGAAAGATATGCCAACCAAAACATGGTTCAACCAATTTGAAACTTTCACACAAACACACCACAGACGTGAAGTAATTACAGATATTCACGCTTCAAAAATAGATCAGGAAGTTTGTGTTGACGGCTGGTTTGTACCTTCTATGCCAGACTTGAACTTAAGAAATCCGCTTGTGGCAAAATACTTAACTCAAAACGCTATTTGGTGGATTGAATTTGCAAACTTAGACGGTTTCCGTGTGGACACTTATAATTATTCAGACAAAACGGCAATGGCCAATTGGGCAAAAGCAATTACTACAGAATATCCGAACTTTAATATCGTAGGTGAAATCTGGATGCACAATCAGGCGAATTTAGCTTTTTGGCAAAAAGACAGTAAAATTGGAGCGATCGAGAATTACAATTCAAACCTTCCATCTGTAATGGATTTTACGCTTCAAAGCCAGGTAACGTCAACTTTCAACGAAGACGAACCAAGCTGGGACAACGGATTGATTAAATTCTACAACAATTTTGCAATGGATTTTTTATATCCAGACACGAATAACATTCTAGTTTTTGCTGAAAATCACGATACAGATCGTATGAACGATAAGTTCAAATACGATCTTCCGAAATACAAATTGGCAATGACTTTATTGGCAACTATTCGCGGAATTCCACAGATTTACTACGGTTCAGAAATTGGAATGGGCGGTGACAAAAGCAAAGGTGACGCCGATATTCGTCAGGATTTTCCAGGCGGCTGGGCTGGTGACAAAAACAATGCTTTCACAGCGACAGGCAGAACAGCTCAACAAGCAGCTTATTTTGATTTCACTTCAAAATTATTCAATTGGAGAAAAACAAACGAAGCGGTTCATTTTGGAAAAATGACGCATTATATTCCTGAAAATAACACCTATGTATATTTCAGATATACAGATAGTAAAACGGTTATGGTAGTTTTCAATAATAATGCAAAACCACAGACTGTAAAAACAAACCGTTTTAAAGAAAACATCAAAAACTACAAATCAGGAAAAGATGTTATCTCAGGAAAAGCATTCGATTTAAGCTCTGAAATTACTCTAGAACCAAAATCGGCTTTGGTTTTAGAATTGGAGTAATTTCTTAACACATAGAAACATAGTTTATAGAAACGTAATAAGTCGTTTCACTCAGCATCAATACACATAGCTATGTGTTAAATGACGAGTCATTTTTCGATCTTCTCATTTAGAAAGGAAAAAATCTATGTCTCTATGTGTTTAAAATTTTTAGCCACAGATTAAAAAATCATTCTAATCTTTTTAATCTGTGGCTATTCTTTTTATTAATACTTCGTTAAATCAAATATTTATGAAAAAATACACTTTCCTTTTTCTATCTTTAGTATTCATAATTACGGGTTGTTCTGGCTCAAAATCAGTTTCAATGAATACAGATACTTCAAAGACACCTTTCGTTTGGGAAGGCGCAAATGTTTATTTTTTACTTACAGATCGTTTTTACAACGGAGACAAATCCAACGACATTAATTTTAACCGAACCAAAACTCCTGGAAAACTCCGCGGATTTGAAGGCGGTGACATTATCGGAATTACCAAAAAAATCGAATCGGGTTATTTTGATAAACTCGGAATCAATGCCATTTGGCTTACGCCGATTGTAGAACAGATTCACGACGGCGTTGATGAAGGAACTGGACTTAGTTACGGTTTTCACGGCTATTGGGCAAAAGACTGGACGTCTCTTGACCCCAATTTCGGAACCAAAGAAGATTTAGCCAATTTGGTTAAAAAAGCCCACGAACACGGAATCAGAATCGTTTTAGACGGCGTTATCAATCACACTGGTCCCGTAACTTCAGAAGATCCTGTTTGGCCTTCAGACTGGGTTCGTACGGGAATTGTTTGCGATTATAAATCGTTCGAAAATACAACCATGTGTACGCTGGTAGATAATCTTCCAGATGTAAGAACAGAAAGTTCTCAAAATGTAGAATTGCCACCACTTTTAATTGAAAAATGGAAAAAAGAAGGCCGTTACGAAAAAGAAATTGCTTCGCTTGATGAATTCTTCAAAAGAACAGGTTATCCTAGAAGTCCGAAATATTACATTATAAAATGGCTTACTGATTATATTACAGAATTCGGAATTGACGGTTACCGTGCTGATACTGTAAAACATACCGAAGAAGGCGTTTGGGCCGATTTCAAAAAAGAATGTGATTACGCTTTCGCGAATTGGAAGCAGAACCATCCGCTTCAGGTTTTAGATCAAAACCCGTTTTATACGATTGCTGAAGTTTACGGCTACGGAATCAGTGGCGGACAGGAGTATGATTTTGGAGATAGAAAAGTTAATTATTTCCAGAACGGTTTCAACAGCATGATCAATTTTGAATTTAAATGGAATGCTGCTCAAAGCGATTATGAAACTTTATTCTCGAAATATTCGAATGCTTTAAACAACGAATTAAAAGGTTATTCAGTTCTTAATTATACGTCTTCTCACGACGACGGCCAGCCTTTTGATGCCAATCGTGTAAAAGGTTTTGAAGCAGGAACTAAGCTTTTACTTTCTCCTGGAATGTCACAGGTTTATTACGGAGACGAATCGAATCGTTCTTTGGTTATAGAAGGAACTCAAGGCGACGCGACTTTACGTTCGAACATGAATTGGGATGATATTCAAAACAATGCAGATACGAAGCGAATGCTTTGGCACTGGCAGAAATTAGGGCAGTTCAGAAGAAATCATCCTGCAGTTGGCGCTGGAATTCATTCTAAAATTGAAAGCAAACATTACTTGTTTTCAAGAACTTATACTAACGGCAATTTTACAGATAAAGTAATCATCGGTTTAGATTTACCTGAAGGTAAAAAAGAACTTCCTGTAAACTCCATTTTCGAAAACGGAACCAAATTAAAAGACTCCTTTTCTGATAAAGAAGCTGAAGTCATTGATGGAAAAGTAACTATTGATAGCGAATATGGAATTGTTTTATTAGAAAAGATTTAAACTTAACCGCAAAGCACACAAAGATCTACGCAAAGCGCGCAAAGTTTTTTTGCCACAAATTTCACAAATTTTCACAAATTAATTTATCTTATCTAATTTGTGAAAATTTGCGAAATTTGTGGTTTTTATTTTTTTTAAAATTCATTGCGACCTTTGCGTAAATCTTTGCGACCTTTGCGGTTAGAAAAAAAACACTCGCAAATGCTAAAAATAGCTCATAGAGGTGCAAAAGCATACGAACCCGAAAATACTCTTCAGGCTTTCCAAAAAGCTTTAGATCTAAATGCAGACGGAATCGAACTCGATGTTCACCTAAGTGCTGACGGACATATTATCGTAATGCATGACGAAACCATCGATAAAATGACCAACGGAAAAGGTGAAATCAATACTTATACTTTAGCTGAATTAAAGTCATTTCGAATCGCTGATACACTTCAAATTCCAACTCTAAACGAAGTTTTTGATTTAGTCGACAAAAAATGTTTCATCAATGTTGAGCTAAAAAATGCCGATACTTCAAAACAAGTTGTTTCGTTAATTGAAGAATATATTTCTAAAAAAGGCTGGAAATACGAACATTTTATCATTTCAAGTTTTGACTGGAACGCTTTAGAAGAAGTTCACAATCTAAATCCAAACATTTTAATTGGTGTTTTAACAGAAGAAGATATTCAATCTGCTTTGGCTTTCGCCGAAAGTATAAAAGCATATGCTATTCATCCTGATTTTCAGTTATTGAATAAAGAAAATACAAAAACCATTCAGGAAAAAGGTTTCCAAGTTTTCCCTTGGACAGTAAATTCCGAAGAAGACATTCAAAAAGTAAAAAGTTACAACGTAAACGGAATTATCTCTGATAATCCAGACAAAATATAAAGTTTAAGAATAGCCACGAATTCACGAATTTTTATTCTCAAAGATTGGCAAAAATAATTCGTGAATTCGTGGCGATCAAAAAAATTATGATTAAAAATTTCGATATAATAATCGTTGGCGGAGGTGCTGCAGGCTTTTTTACAGCAATTAATATTGCAGAGAAAAACCCAAAACTCAAAATCGCTATTTTAGAAAGAGGAAAAGAAGTTCTTTCTAAAGTTCGTGTTTCTGGCGGCGGTCGCTGCAACGTTACGCACGCTTGTTTTGAACCCAACGAATTGGTAAAATTTTATCCGCGTGGCGAAAAAGAACTTCGCGGGCCATTTCATCAATTCTGTTCTGGAGATACGATTGAATGGTTCGAAAAACATGGCGTCGAATTAAAAATTGAAGAAGACGGAAGAATGTTTCCCGTTTCGAATTCATCACAAACTATTATCGATTGTTTCTTAAAAGCAACCGAAAAATTAGGCATAAAAGTACTTACAGGACAAAGCGTACAATCGATTTTCAAGAAAGAAAATCATTGGAAAATTGATACTCAAAGTGACAATTTTGCTTGCGAAAAATTAGTAATGGCGACCGGAAGCAACCCAAAAATCTGGGAAATGCTTCAGGAACATGGCCACGCTGTTGTAAGCCCCGTTCCTTCCCTATTTACTTTTAACATCAAAGATCCGAGAATTAAAGAATTGCCAGGCGTTGCAGCGCAGGTTACGGTAAATGTAAAAGATACAAAACTAGAATCGACTGGGCCTTTGTTAATCACACATTGGGGAATGAGCGGACCCGCAATTTTGAAACTTTCAGCTTGGGGCGCACGTATTCTACACGATAAAAATTATCAATTCACCATTTTTGTGAATTGGTTAAACGATGTTGATACCGAAGATGCCGAAAAAATTCTAAAAGACTTAAAACAAGAACACGCTAAAAAAGCCGTTTCTAAAAAATCTCCTTTTGATTTTCCTAATCGTTTGTGGGAAAGTTTAGTTTTGGCTTCAGATATTAGTGAAGAAACCAAATGGGCAGATTTATCGAAAAACCAATTGCAGAATTTAGCTTTACAATTGACAAAAGCAAAATTTCAGGTAAACGGAAAAAGCACTTTTAAAGAAGAATTTGTAACCGCAGGCGGAATCGATTTAAAAGAAATCAACTTTAAAACCATGGAAAGCAAAATTCACGAAAACCTTTATTTTGCGGGTGAAATCGTCAATATCGATGCCATTACAGGAGGATTTAATTTCCAGAATGCCTGGACAAGCGGGTTTATTCTGGCTCAAAATATTTAATTAGAATGAAATTTAAAGGAATTATTTTTGATTTAGACGGAACATTAGTCAATTCATTACACGACATTTCAGATGCAATGAATATTGTTTTAACTGGTTTAAATCACCCCACTCATAGTTACGAAACCTATCAATATTTTATCGGAAGCGGTTTGCGAAATTTGGTCAGCAAAGCTTTGCCTTCAACTCATAATAATGACGAACAAATCGAAATTTGTTTTGATTGCATGATAAACGAATATCGTAAAATCTGTACTTTAAAGACAAAACCATACGATGGCATTTTAGATCTATTGAACAATCCAGCTTTAGAAAATATCAAAATGGCTGTTTTTTCGAATAAAGCAGATGAGTTGACGAAAAAAATAGTTTCAGAAATTTTTCCAGAACAATTTGATTCTGCCGTTGGCTTGAGTACAGAAGCTCTGAAAAAACCAAATCCGTTTGAGGCTTTAGAAATTAGTAAAAAATGGAATTTAAGTCCCGCAGAAATTCTTTTTGTTGGCGACTCTGATATTGATATGTTGACTGCAACCAATGCGAATATGTTTCCTGTTGGCGTTACTTGGGGTTACAGAACCGAAGAAGAATTGAAAAACAGCGGAGCCAAAAAAGTGATTCATAAAGCATCTGAATTAATTGAAATATTATAACCCTATAATTTTTTATATTCTCCATTATTACTAAAAAAACTTCTATATTTGCTTTTTACACATAAGTCAAATCTTACAATAATTTCGAAGTAATAATGAAAAAATTCTTATCGATTATAATTATATCAATTATAATTTTAAGTTGTGAAAATGATGATTCCCAAAGTTTTAAAGAAGAAAAAATAATATTAAAGACCAATGTTATTGATGCTGAATATTCAAAAAAAAATGATCAGTTAGTATATATCTCTTCAAATCCTTCTCAAGTTAACATTCTTGATTCCAATACAGAGTCGTTAAAAAAGATTTCACTGGCTTATGAGCCTAAATGTATTTCTATTTCGCAAGATGGAAACACAGCTGTAGTAGGTCATGACGGCCACATTACACATGTTAATTTAAAAAATCCTTCTATAATCCAGACGTACGATATTTCTTGCTCTGCTCTTGATATAGTTCTTGGCAATAATAGATGGGCTTATGTTTTTCCAGAAAAAGATCAATGGACATATGTTAAAAGTGTTAATATGAATTTGGAATACAATTACGAAATGCCTATCAGTATGTACAATCAAATATATGCAGGAACTAAAGGAAGACTACATCCGTCAGGCAAATATATTTATGCGCAAAGCCCGTCATCAAGCGCTAAAATTCAGAGACTTACAATAAAAAACGGAAATATTGATGATAGATATGAATCTGATTTCGAGGAAGAAGACTATACTATTCCAAGCATATGGTTTTCAGAAGATGGTAACAGGCTTTTTACTAGAGAGAGGAGTGTTTTAAAAACCTCTGAACTTAATAGTTTAGATGTTTTATATAATGGTAGAATTCCTTCCGAAAACAATTCTAAGATTGATTGGATGGATCATTCTTCATCAAAAGGAAAATTATATGTGATCTTTTCAAATGGTGACAGATGGAATCCAATAAAATCAAATAACATTTATGTTTTTAACGATTCAGATCTTAGCTATGTAAATAAATTTGATTTAGAAAAATATTTCAGTCAAACGAAACAAAATAGTGTAGAAACTTATGATGCAGCTCCTTACTTTGTTTTTAGCAACTCAACTGGAAATCGTTTATTTGTAATAACAAAAGCGCTTAATTCTGATTTAGTGAATGAATGGGCGGTTCAAAAAATAAATGTTAACTAATAATTGTTCTTTTTAATTAAAACTACCTAATATTTGTGTCTCTTTTTTAATTATAGCGATCAAACACTATTAAAAATAATGAGATACAAAACAAAATAATATTATGAAAAAAATTGTATTAGCCTTAATTACGGTGTTAACAATTGTTGGCTGTTCGAATAATGATTCAAATGAACAAACTAAAGAAGCAAATTACTCGGTACCAGATACTTTAAATTTTACAATCTTCAATAATAAACTTGTTCTTAACATTGAAAATCAAGGAGAAGTACTTTTAAACTATAGTATAGTAAATTCTAAAAGCTATGTCTCTCTTTCTAAAAAAGAAGGAAATATAACTTCTCTAAATCATGATGAGATTACGGTTACAGTTGATAAACAAAACTTACCAAATGGTAAATCTTATTCAAAACTATATCTGAATATCAACAATAAAAAAGATTCAATAGTTGTAAGCGTTACCAATTTTGTTGAACAAAAAGTAATCTTAAATTCTGATGTTGTAGATGCAGAGTTTTCTAAAGTTACCAATCAACTTGTTTATGTTTCATCAAGTCCTGCAGCTGTAAACATCCTAAGTACAAATACAGGCTTAATTGAAAGTATCCCATTATCGTATCTTCCTACATGTATCTCAATATCTCCTGATGGAAAAACTGCTTTAGCTGGACATGATGGATATATTTCTTATATCAATTTAACTGGCAAAACTATTACAAAGACATACCCTGTATCCTGTTATGCAAATGATATTGTACTTGCGGGCAATAAGTGGGCATATGTTTTTCCTAAAAATGGTCAATCAACTTTTATAAGATCCATTAACTTAAACTTGGCAAATGACAATGAATATCAACATCTTGGTGAAAAGATTTACGAAGGAAACAAAGCAAGATTACATCCATCAGGCAAATATATATACGGAGCAGAAAATGGGTTATCCCCAATGGATATAGAGAAATACGATATTCAAAATGGAAATGCAGAATATAGTTACGATTCTCCGTATCATGGAGATTATATTATGAATGGAAATTTGTGGTTTTCTGAAGATGGAAATAGAATATTTACCAGAGGCAAAACTGTATTTAAAACTTCCGAACTTAGAAGTCAGGATATGTTATATAACGGTGTAATCAATACTGACACGAATCCATACACACCTATACAATGGCTAGATCATTCAGTAGCAAAAAACAATCTGTATTTATTACTAGTAGCTGATGATAGCTGGACTCAAAAGAAACTTCCTTACATTTATATATATAATGATTCAAACCTTGCTTTTAAAAACAAAATCCCGTTAGAGCAATTTCTAGTTTCTAAAAATGAATCAGAAAAAGTATTTTACGATGCAGAACCATTTTTTGTGTTTAGTAATTCTATTGGAAATAATTTATTTGTAATAGTAAAAGCAACTGGATCTGGTTTAGCCAAAGAATGGGCAATAGAAAAAATTAGTGTCGAATAAAAATATTGTTACCCAATATAATTGATAAAAAAATATCTTTCACTACAAAAACAAATCACAGCAATTGCTTCTTTTTCTGAAAATGAAATTGAAGCAATTTCTTCTTGTTTTGAATATGAAAAATACAACGCCAAAGAATATCTCTCTGAAATGGGAAAAATCAGCAACAGGATTTTTTTCATTCTAAACGGATTGGCAAGGGTTTATTATTTAAAAGACGGAAAAGAAATTACTACGTATTTAAGCTGTGATGACGGTTTTATTGCCTCCTATTCGAGCTTTATCAATCAGACTAAATCATTTGAAAATATTCAGTGTATTGAAGATTGTGAAGTGCTTTCTATTGCTTTCGAAAAAATGCAGTTTTTGTACAGCGAAATTCCGAATTGGGAACGTGTCGGAAGAATTTTAGCCGAACAGAATTACCTTTGCATGGCTGACAGAGTTTTAAAACTTCAAATGATTCCTGCCAAAGAAAAATATTTGACTTTTCTGGAATCGGCTCCAGCCAAAATAATCCAGCGAACACCTTTAATCCATATTGCTTCTTTTCTTGGAATTACGCCAGAATCGCTGAGCAGAATTCGTCAAGATATTTCTTAACATTTATCAAGTAGATTGAAAACCCGAATTCAAATCTTTGCGAAATAAAATTTCAAAAAGATGAAGAATATTGCCAAAGACTTTTATCAAATTCCATTATTTCCTCGAAACGCTATAAATTCCTACTTAATTGAAGATGTCTTAATTGATGCTGGAATTAGAACTTCTGCCAAAACTATATTAAAAGCAATTAAAGGCAAATCTGTTACCAAACACGTACTCACGCACGCCCACGCCGATCATCAGGGAAGCAGTAAAATAATCTGCGAAAAACTCAACATTCCGCTTTTGTGCAGCGAAACCGAAAAAGAATTTGCTGAAAATGGAAATGTTATTAATGAATATCCAAATCCGAATCATTTTATTTCTAAGTTTCAGAAAAACTTTTGGGCTGGAAAAGGGCATTCCGTTTCTGAAACTTTAAAAGGAGGCGATCAAATTGGTGGTTTTACGGTGATTGAAACTCCAGGACATTCTCGTGGTCATTTATCTTTTTTTAGAGAAAAAGACGGCGTTCTCATTGTGGGCGATGTTATGACCAATATGAATCTCTTAACAACAAAAGTTGGTCTGCACGAACCTCCTAATTTATTTACTAAAGATTCGGAAACGAACAGAAAATCTATTTTAAAACTGGCTTCTTTAAAACCTAAAATATTGTGCTTTGGCCATGGTCCTGTTTTATATGATAATGGAGAATTGGAAAAGTTTTCAAAATCATTAATTAACAAGAATTTACAGAATCTGTAAGTTTTCGTTAAGAGTATTCTAATAATTTTACTCTCAGCAAATTAATCGCGTATGAGAGTAAAATTACTTACCACAATTTCTTTTCTTACTTATCAATTTTCAATTTCCCAGACTGAAAAACTTCTTCGTGGAAAAGTTATGAATCAAAACGTATCTCTTCAAAAAATAGAAGTCATCAATAAGACTGCTAAAACTAGTACCACTACAAATGATTTAGGAGAGTTTTCGATTTTAGCAAAAGCAAAAGACAGTTTGATTTTTTTCTCCCAAGATTACTTATTTACAAGATTGCAACTAAAAAATGCAGATTTAGAAAGTGGTTTTATAATTGTAAATATGACTCCAAAAGCTGTAGAATTGGAGAATGTAGTTGTTTCCAGATCTGTTTTTAATAAAACTGAACTTAAAAAAATCGCCAATGACAAAGAGGGAATAAATAAGATTATAATTCGAAAGCAATTTGACGAAGTAACTTCAAAAGTAATGGTCTATGACGGCCAAATTAAACATGGTTTGAATTTCAGTTACCCCATTTTTGATAAACCGAAGAAAAAAATAGAGCCTAGCGACGACCGTTTTAAGAAACTCGTCATCGCTTCTTGTCCACCTGATTTTTTTATCAAAAATTTAAAAATCAACCCCGAAGAAAAAGAAATTTTCTTAAATTTCTGTAATGCTGATGCAAAATCTAAAATCCTTTTAGAAAAATCAAATGTTTTAGAATTAATGGACTTTTTATATGCTAAAAATGAAGAATTTAAGAGTTTGAAATAGAATTCTAAAAAAACTTGAAACAAAATAAACCTGAAACATGAAACTACTTATTTATTTAGCCACCAAATACTAGCATTCAAAACCGTTGCAAATCCGACCCAAGCCAAGTAAGGAATCAATAAATAACCTGAAATTTTATTGATTTTAATGAATTTCAAATACGTTTCGTAAATCATTAACCACAAGAGAACAATTTCAACAAGTGCCAGCATCGGATTTTTTAATCCGAAGAATAAATACGACCAAATTGCATTTAATGTCAATTGAATTAAGAAGAAAAGTAATGCTGTCTTCACTTTTTCAGTTTGTTCTTTTATTTTGTCCCAAACCAATGCCGCTGCAACTGCCATAAAAATGTAAAGCATAGTCCAAACCGGCATAAAAATCCAGTTCGGCGGATTAAAAATCGGTTTTTCAATTGTTGGATACCAGGATTCTACACTCGGTCTGGTTACCAAACTTGCAGAATATCCAACTGCTAAACAAACAATTAAAGCTATAATGATTTTTACCGTTTTATTCATTGCATCAAATTTTGAGTTCAAAAATAATCAAAAGAAAAATGAAACCATATAAGTAATATAAGTTCATTTAGTAAAGGCTTTATATTTTCTTATATAACTTATATGGTGAAAAAATTTAAAAACTATCTTTGCCAAAATTTTATAATTCATGTTAACAGCAGCCGATTTTATTCCAGCTCAATATACTTCAACAATAGAAAACGGAAACTTTGAATGGAGTGCTCCAAGCAACATTGCCTTAGTTAAATATTGGGGCAAAAATGACAATCAGATTCCGGCAAATCCTTCAGTAAGTTTTACTTTGAATAACTGTAAAACGATTACAAAATTGGCTTTTTCGAAGAAAGACATTTCGACTCCGCTCAATGTGACAAATCATTTTTCTTTTGATTTACTTTTTGAAGGAAAACCTAAAGAAGATTTCAAACCAAAGATTCAGAAGTTTTTAGAAAGAGTTGAAGTTTATCTGCCGTTTTTGAAGGATTATCATTTTACAATTGATACACAGAATACTTTTCCGCATAGTTCTGGAATTGCTTCTTCGGCTTCTGGAATGGCGGCTTTGGCAATGAATTTTATGAGTTTGGAAAGAAAACTAAACCCGGAAATGACAGATGAATATTTTTATCAAAAAGCTTCATTTTTGGCACGTTTAGGTTCTGGAAGTGCATGCCGAAGCGTAAAAGGAAATGTAGTCGTTTGGGGAAATCAGGCGAATATTGAAGGAAGCACCGATTTATTTGGAATTGAATTTCCTCATATCATTCACGAAAATTTCAAGAATTATCAAGATACGATTTTATTGGTTGATAAAGGCGAAAAACAAGTTTCGAGTACTGTCGGACATGATTTAATGCACAATCATCCGTATGCTGAAAGACGTTTTACTCAAGCACATGAAAATCTAGACAAATTAATCGCCATTTTCGAAAACGGAAATATCGAAGAATTCATCAAAGTGATAGAAAGTGAAGCTTTGACTTTGCATGCTATGATGATGACTTCTATGCCGTATTATATTTTGATGAAGCCAAATACATTGCAAATCATCAATGCTATCTGGAAATTTAGAGCTGAAACTCAGATTCCAGTTTGCTTTACACTAGATGCTGGCGCCAATGTGCATGTGCTTTATCCTGAAAATGTTGCAACAAAAGTATTGCAATTTATTCAAACCGATTTAGTTGTTTTCTGTCAGAATAGTCAGTACATTTGCGACGAAATTGGAAACGGTGCAATTGCATTGTAATTTTGCGTATCTTTAATACTTTAAAGCTAAAATAAAATGAATACAGCGGCTATAAAACTTTATGACTTGTTTAGAAAAGAGCTTAACCTCGACGAGAGTAAGGCTAAAGAGTTTGTAGAAGCAATTGACAGAACAATCAGCGAAGAAATCAGACAAGATAAAAATGAAATTGCTTCTAAAGATTTTGTGAAAAAAGAAATCACCGATGCGAAAAACGATATGATCAAATGGTTTGTTGGACTATTTTTCGCTTTAGCAATGATGATAATTGGCTTGTACATTAAAAAATAAAGTTATGGACATTGAAGCAGAAAAAATCGAGGTAGCAAAACTGATTATGGCTTGTGATAATCCTATCATTTTAAGAAAAGTTCGAGAACTTCTGGAAAAAGGATTAAAGAAAAAAGCTTCTCAATCAAATAAAATAAAAAAAGACATTAAATAAATCATGAAAGGACCATTATTTTACTCAAAAATATTACTCTTTGGAGAATACGGAATTATCCGCGACTCTAAAGGACTTTCTATTCCTTATAATTTTTATAACGGCGCTTTGAAAAAAAGCGAAGAACATTCGGCAGAAGCTATTGCATCTAACAAAAGCTTGAGAAGTTTTGCTTCTTACCTGGAAGTTTTACATACGCAGCAGCCAGAGTTGGTTACTTTCGATTTAGAAACTTTAAAAAATGATGTCGAAAGCGGCATGTATTTCGATTCTAGTATTCCGCAAGGATATGGTGTGGGAAGCAGCGGTGCTCTTGTTGCGGCTATTTATGACAAATATGCTACAAACAAAATCACAGTTTTGGAAAATCTTACTCGTGAAAAACTATTACAATTAAAAAATATATTTTCACAAATGGAGAGTTTCTTCCACGGAAAAAGTTCTGGTTTAGATCCTTTAAACAGTTATTTAAGCATTCCGATTCTTATTAATTCTAAAGATAATATTGAAGCAACCGGAATTCCGACTCAGAGCTTTGACGGAAAAGGTGCTGTATTTTTATTAGATTCTGGAATTGTCGGTGAAACTGCTCCGATGGTTAACATTTTTATGGAAAACCTAAAAGACAAAGGTTTCCGTGCGATGCTAAAAAACCATTTCGTAAAATATACCGATGCCTGCGTAGAAAACTTCTTGCAAGGCGACATGAAATCTTTGTTTACCAATACCAAGAAACTTTCTAAAGTGGTTTTGAATCATTTTAAACCAATGATTCCAGAACAGTTTCATGGAATCTGGCAACACGGAATTGATACCAACGATTATTATCTAAAACTTTGCGGCTCTGGCGGCGGCGGTTACATTCTAGGTTTTACCGAAGATTTGGAACGCGCTAAAGCTTCGCTGAAAGACTACAAACTGGAAGTCGTTTATCAATTTTAAGCTTTAGGTTTATAGACATAGCTGGTAAATACTCTTCTTTAAATTAATCTTTAAAAGATATATAATTATGAAAAGTATTTTAAAAATTATCAAAGCAACATTTTTGGGAGGCATTTTATTTCTGGCTCCCTTAATTTTATTGCTTGTACTTTTAGAAAAAGGCTTCTCTATAACACAAAAAGTTACTAATCCGATTGTAAATAATCTCCCTAGAGTCAAAATTTTGGGATTGGCTTTGCAAGAAATTGTAGCCATTGCGATTATCGTAATTATCTGTTTGGTAGCTGGGCTTATTTCGAGAACTGTTTTTGCCAAGCAGCTTATTCAGAAACTTGAAGAAAGCGTTTTAAGTTTTGTTCCTGGTTATTCATTTATGAAAAACATGAATGAAAGCATTATGGGAATCGAATCTAACGAAAATCTAAAAGTTATTCTAGTTCCGACAGACGCTGGATTACAGTTTGCCTTTTTGATTGAAGAAATTAACGAAAATAAATTTGCCGTTTTTATTCCAGACGCACCAAATCCGTGGAGCGGTTCTGTGGTTTTTGTGGAGAAAAAAGACATTACCGAAGTTGATATTTCGCAAAAAGAAGCATTGGCCTGTATTAGAAAATTAGGGTTTGGTTCTAAAAATTTATTAAAAAATAAGCTTTAATCATTCTAAAAAAAATATTTGCCTTAAATTACCACTCTAAAAACTATAACCCATAAGAAATGCTGAGCAGACAAAATAAACTTTTAATAATGAAAATTGTTAGTCTGTTCTCTGTAGTTCGTGGTTACAACATTCCGATTATTGTTCTGGCGCAATATTTATCGGCTATTTTTATTCTTGCACCAGAAATTAGAGCGCTCGATATTTTACTTGATTTTCATTTATTCTTAATTGTTTTTGCATCTGCTATTACAATCGCTTCGGGTTATATAATCAATAATTTTTATGACAGTCAGAAAGATTTAATCAATCGTCCGAATAAATCTATGTTGGATCGATTGGTAAGTCAGAAGACTAAATTATCGGTTTACTTTTCTTTAAATTTTCTTGCTGTATTAATGGCTTTTATTGTTTCGTGGAGGGCATTTTTGTTCTTCTCGGCCTATATTTTCTTAATCTGGTTTTATTCGCATAAAATTAAAAAGTATCCAATAATAGGGAATTTAATGTCGGCATTGCTCGCAGTAACGCCATTTTTTGCAATTCTGCTCTATTTCTATAATAAGATTTCGTTTGAAGAAATTGAGAATCACATGAGTCATTTTGTAGTGATTTCGGCGCATGCTATGTTCTTGTTTCTACTTTTACTAATTCGTGAAATGATTAAAGATCTGGAAAACCTGAAAGGCGATTTGGTAAATGATTATCGCACCATTCCTGTCCTTTATGGTGAAAAAGTTTCGAAACAAGTTATTACGGCGTTAACTATTTTGACTATTCTTCCCGTTTATATTTTGGTAAATATTTATGATGTCGGTTATATGGACATTTATTTTTATGTCTGTTTTGGCGTTTTACTTTTTTTCCTGATTTATTTGTGGAAATCCGATTCTAAAGAACAGTATTTACGACTTCATAATGTACTCAAGTTTTTGATTGTAGCTGGAGTTTGCTGTATCGTCCTGATTAATCCGAGCGTTTTATGGCACGGGAGGGAATTGATTTCTAATTATTAAGTTTGTTATTTCACAGAGTTTTTTATTCCGCAAAGATTCACAGAGTTTTTGCACAAAGATTCGCCAAGATTTTTTAAAAGCTTTTCTTTAAAATGAATTCTTTCTTCTTTATACTTTTCAATAATTTTAAATTCTTTGTGTATCTCTGTGGCACAATACCACTCAATATCTAAAAGAAGCCTATTGTTTGGATTTAGCCCCGATTGAAGTGGAAATCCTTTTATTTTTTGCTGCCAAAAAATAAAAGATTGGAGCGGAAAGCGGGAATCCATGCTTAAAAAAAGCCTATTGTGATGCTTCTAAACCATTTAAAAATCAGCGCTATTAATCTAAGAACAATGAACTTAAGATTTATTAGCAGGAAAAAACTATCTTTGCATAAATTAATGATTGTATGAACAACAAGGAAGGCAATAATAAAAGAGGCGGATCGAGACCAAACAGCTCAAGATCAAACTCTAACAAGCCAAAACCTGCTTTACCAAAACGCGCGCAGGGACCAAAAAAAGTAAAACCTGAAGTTAAAGCAGCGCAGGAAGCAGCAGCTGAAAAACTTAAAAAACAAAATCAGCCTGCAAAGAGACAAAAGGCTTCAGATGAAATTCGTTTGAACAAGTACATCTCTAATTCTGGTGTTTGCTCGCGTCGTGATGCGGACATTTATATCCAGTCTGGAAACGTAAAAGTTAACGGTAACGTAGTTACTGAGATGGGATATTTGGTGAAATTAAATGATGTTGTAAACTTTGATGGCGTTACGCTAACTCCTGAAAAGAAAGAATATATTTTATTGAATAAACCTAAAAACTTTACGACTGCTTTTGATGAAGGCCAGGAATACCGTAACGTTCTAGAACTTGTTCGTGGTGCTACAAATGCAAAAATTGCAGCTGTAGGAAGAATGGACAAGAATACAACTGGTTTGCTTTTGTTTACAAACGACACTGATATGATTCGTAAATTCACGCTCCCGAATCAGAAATCGCCTAAAATTTATCAGGTTTCTTTAGACAAAAACTTAAAGTTTGAAGATTTAGAAAAAATCAGCAAAGGTTTAGTTCTTGACGGACACCGCGTTTCTGTTGAAGAAGTAAGCTACATAGATAACGAACCAAAAAGTGAAGTTGGCCTTAAATTGCGTACATCTAACGTAAAAGTGGTGCGTGCTATTTTTGAATCTTTCGAATACAATGTATTGCGTATTGACCGTGTTTCTTTTGCTGGATTAACCAAAAAGAATCTTCCTCGAGGAAATTGGCGCTTTTTGACCGATCAAGAAATTATCAATTTGAAAAACATGTAATTGTTTTCAAATTAAGATTATAAATGAATCCTGTTTTCTTCTGAAAATGGGATTTTTATTTTTAGAAACTAAAGAAATTATGTCCGAAAAGGGTAAAAATAGATCTTCCGATAGATTGGTTTTTATCTTCTACTGTTTCGTAAGATGAAAAGCCTAGGATGATTTTGATTCCGGGAGGAATGCTGTTTAAAATTTCTCTTTTTTGGTCGTCTAAAAGGAGTTTTAAACTTTCTATTAATTGAAGATTGTATCTTAAGTAAGACATTACAAGTAATGCTGAAAAGTTAAGTATTTCGCGAGCTGTTTCGCTTTTTATACCAACTTCATTGGAAACCATTTCTGAAATTCTGCCTTTTTTATTAGCAAATAATTCTTTCAGCAATATATTTCCTTCCAATCGGTAACAGTCGTCGACTGATAATATTCTGCCTGCATTAAAATCTACTTCTTGGTAAAAAGTGGAATCTTCTTGGATTAGTGAAACGATTTCAGAATAAAAATCAGATTCTTCGGCTTTGTTGTAGAGTCCCATTAAAATCGTGCCGATCGAGACGTCTATTCCCTTTATTAGCAGTGCATCATTCTCAAAATAAAACTTGTTTAACTTGGAGACAACATTAGAAGAAATAAAGCGTCTAAGTTCAATTTGTAGGTTTGGGGTCATACTCATAACTTAAAAAATGATTATTTATATTCGTTTAAAATAATCGATAAAATGAGGCTTTTTATCGTTTATCGTGATAAAAATATAAAATATTTTAACATTTCCAAAAATTAAGTTAAAAATTTACCTTCTTAATAACCAGTTCTTAACAATAAAAACTTCTTAGCACTAGTAAATTCAACCTTTTCCGGTTCAAATACAAAACAAATACATGTAAGAAAAACCTTTTGTTTGTTTTTAATTCCAAAGCTAAAGAGCTGGAAATGTTATAGAATTAAAATAAAATGTTTCGATATTCCCACATAATACTTAAAAATATACCCAAATAAACTACTGCAAACAGAAAGTTAACAAAACTCGAAGCGAGGAATCCTAATAGCGATCCAGTAGCCGCTTTTAAGGCCCTTTGATGATTCTGAGAGTCATACATTAATTCGCCGATAAAAGCTCCCACAAATGGTCCGATTATAATTCCAAACGGAATTGGCGCTAAAATTCCGACTATCAAACCAATGTTGGTTCCCCAAACTCCGTAAGAGCTTCCACCGAACTTTTTGGTTCCTTTTGAAGGAATTACATAATCTAATATTGTAATAATGACCATTAGGACAAAAGTGATTCCTAATACCCAGTAATTATTTTCGACTGCCTTTGTGAAATACAGCAAAAGCAGTCCGACCCACGAAGAAGATAAGCCAGGAAGAACAGGTATAAAACTCCCGAAAACTCCAACAATCATACATATAAAACCTAATAATACCAAGATTAAATCCATAACTTTTTGTAATTTTGCACCTACAAATTACATTAAATTTTGTGAGATGCGTTATATAATTCAAATATTACTATATACATTTCTAATTTTTGCGATTAGTCAGAATAGCAATGCGCAGACAAAAAAACTTCCTTTACAAGATCAAATATTGCAAGACAGCCTATATCGAATCAATAAGAAAAAGATTTTAAATTTTTCTATGAAGGAATTTGATGCGCTTTTCTTTGAGTTTTTTACAAAGAAAAACAATCCAGATATTTTGCTGTCTAAGACCGAATATTACGACTATACGGTTCAAATTGCCACTTTTTCTGATCGCCTTGCCCGTTTGTATCCTGATCAAAAAGAAGTTGCCGCTCAAAACAAAGAAAAATGGCTGTCGGAAAGCTATGAAGATTATTTAGAATACAAAGCATCTCAAAAAAAATAATCGTATTTTTATACCACAATTTTTTTCTATTCAATTCAACTTTAAAATCTTGAAGCAGTTTTTCCTATTTTTCATTTGTCTCCTTTTTAATTCTTGTCAATACTTTGAGAAGCAGGTTCCGTCTGAAAAAGAGTTACTTCAAAAGGAATTAAAATCAATCAATTGGAAAGAAGTTGATGAATATCCGTCTGTTCCAGATTGCGATAAAATTGCCGATAAAAAACTTCGGCAGCAATGCTTTTTTGAAGTAATGTCGAGCCTTATTCAGGAAAAATTAAACATCGATACGTTGTCTATTTTATATCCTGAATTGGATACCATCGAAGTAAAAGTAACTGTTTTTCCTAATTCGACGATGAAGTTTGAGCCTCAGTTTCCTAAAGATTCTGTGGCTTACGACACCATAAAAATCGACAGCATACTGCATGCGCGTCTAGTCGATTTCCCAAAAGTAAATCCAGCCATAAAACGTGGGATTCCAGTAAAAACGCAATTTATTTTGCCGGTTATTATAAAAGCAAAAGAAGACAAATAAATTTAACCATATAAGGCATATAAGCTTATTATAAGTTACTTTTTGAATTTTCTGTCTTTCCATTCATAAGAGCCAAATAGACTATACAAAGCTACAGTTGAACTAAAAAACGGATAAAGCAAACTGCTTAATAAAAGGCTTTTAATTCTCGTTTTAGTTAAAAATTGATTCGTTATTGAAAGTAAAACAAAATCAATTGCAACTTTAGCAAAAGCAAAAATTACAAAAATTGGATAAGGCCAGATTCCGAAAATCAGAAGAAAAAACCCAATAACAAAACTTAGATTTCCAAAGAAAACAATTAGCCCTAAAAATTTACCAAAAGTACTTTTGTATGAACTCGTTTTGGCCGCCCAGCGTACTCTTTGATAAAATAATGATTTCCAATTTTCGGTTGGTTTTGTTGTGACGATTGCCTCTTCTGCCTTTAAATAATGAACTTCTTTCGGGAATTTCTCAATTGCTTTTTGCAGTAAAAAAACGTCATCGCCACTGGCAATTTTATCGTTGTCGCTAAAACCATTCAAATCTTCAAACAATGATTTCTTGTAAGCGAAATTGGCTCCATTGCACATAAATCCATTTTTCAAACCAAAACTTCCAATTGTTGCACCTTGCAGGCTTGTTAAATCTAATTGCTGAAAATGATCTAAAAAAGAGTTATCACATTCATAAGTCACAGCTCCAGCTAGCATTGAAACTTTATTTTCTTGAATATAATTATCAAAAGTCAAAAGCCAATTTTCAGGAACAATACAATCAGCATCCGTCGTAATAGCCCAATCGGTTTTTACATGTTGCATCGCGGTTGTAATGGCATCTTTTTTGGGAGATTTCGAAACCCGAATATTGTCGATTTGTGAAACGTCAAATGTGAAATGTGAAATGTGAAACTTTTCATCTGAATTGTCATCAACCAAAATAACTTTAAATAAATTTTTTGGATAATTCACATTAGAAAAACTCTCTAAAAGTATCGGAAGATTTTCTTTTTCATTCCGAAAAGGAACTATAATCGTAAAACTAGTTTTCGGCTCTAGATTCTTTCTTTGGTATGTTTTTATTCTAAAAAAACCATAAATAAGTAAAGCAATACTTATGATGTAAATGGCTAATATGGAGAAAAATCCAAAAATCATTCTGTCGTTTTGGTTTTAAAATTCAGCACAAAATAACTTCCTAAAACAACTGGCAGAACTACATTTAGAAACCACATCAAAGTAGAGATAAAAATGACAATCCATTCGTTTACGCCCAGAATTCCAAAGAAATAAATGGCAACACTTCCTTTTACTGCAAAATCTAAAAACTGAAAAGTCGGTAGAGAAGATGCTAAAAAATAAACCGATGTAATCGCTGCCATTAAAGTTAAATACGGTAAATCGACATCAAAACCCAAAAACAAAAAGTAATATTGATGCGAAAAAACTACATAACGGCAGATTCCTAAAAAGATATTTTTCTGATGAACCGATTTCGGAATTTCATTGATTTTATGAATCAGTTTTTCGATGGAATAGCCTTTGATTTTTATTTTTTTTATAGAAAAAAGTAGAATTAAAAGCAATAGAAATCCGCCGAAAAGAATCAGCACTGTTTTGGTTGTAATAACATTGAACTGCGCATTGAAATAGAGCAGTCCGAAAACTCCAAAAATGATCGTTAAAATCATCTGGATTCCGTTGCAGATTAAGTTTAGAAATACGACTCTTTTGGCCTCCGATTTTGGATAATATAACGCTTTTCCTGCGTACTCTCCTACTCCATTTGGCGTAAAAATCCCAGCTGTTAAAGCGGCTAAAACCTGTTTTGTAGCTTCGTAAAGCGATATTTTGTGAATTACTTGCGCAAGATTCTGCCATTTCAAAATCTCGAAATAACGGTTCAAAACACTCAAAAGCAAAATAAACGAAATCCCTAAAACCGACTGATTTTTCTTGAACAATACAATAAACTTCTGCCAGTCTAATTTGTCGTTATTCGCCAGCTGGTTGTATATAAAATAAAATGCACCGCCAACGATTAAAAGTTTGGCCAGAAGAACTAGGAATTGCTTAGCTTTGTGAGGAATTGAAATCATGCCGCAAAAGTAAAGCTATTTCGCAAAGATTCACGAAGAAATCACAAAGATGCACGGAGAAAATAAAAACTTTGTGAATCTCTGTGGCAGCTTAGCGAAACTTTGTGTAACCAACTAAGAATGACACAAGAACGCATCATATTAGGTATTGACCCCGGAACCACAATTATGGGTTTTGGATTAATAAAAGTCACCAATAAAAAAATGGAATTTTTGCAGTTAAATGAATTGCAGCTTTCCAAATACGATAATCATTACCAAAAATTAAGAATCATTTTCGAAAGAACAATCGAATTAATTGAAACGCATTGCCCAGACGAAATCGCAATTGAAGCGCCTTTCTTTGGTAAAAACGTACAGTCAATGCTGAAATTGGGTCGTGCGCAAGGCGTTGCAATGGCCGCAGGACTTTCGCGAGGAATTCCGATTACAGAATACGAACCTAAGAAGATAAAAATGGCGATTACCGGAAATGGAAATGCCAGCAAAGAACAGGTTGCCAAAATGCTTCAGCAGCTTTTAGGCTTAAAAGAATTACCCAAAAATCTGGATTCAACCGATGGTTTGGCGGCTGCAGTTTGCCATCACTTTAATTCTGGAAAAGTGGTCGCTGGTAAAAGTTATTCAGGTTGGGACGCATTTGTTAAACAAAATGAGGATAGAGTTAAAAAGTAGTGATCAGTGGTCAGTTTTTTAGTGATCAGTTTTCTAATAATCTGCAATTAATTTTTGTAAGTTTTTTCTTTTTAAAATTAAATACTTTATCTTTGTCTTTAAAAAAGTAAATGAGATTTCAAGATTTATTAGCTTATAAAAAGTCATTTTCTCTAGCAATGAAAATATTTAATATTACAAAACAGTTTCCAAAAGAAGAAACTTATTCATTAACTGACCAAATTAGACGTTCATCAAGGAGTGTTCCTGTAACTATTGCAGAAGCTTACAGAAAAAGAATATATCCAAAACATTTTTATAGTAAATTAACTGATTCAGATGGAGAAAACTCAGAGACACAAGTGTGGCTAGAATTTGCTCTTGCCTGTAAATATATTTCAATTGAATTATATCAAGAACTTTTAAATGAAAGTATTGAAATAGGGAAACTAATAAATTATATGCTTTTAAATCCAGGGAAGTTTGGAGTAAAAGTTAGTGATCAGTGATCAGTTTTTTAGTGTTCAATTACAACTTATACTGATTACTAAAAATCTGATCACTAAACACTAATTAAACTGATCACTAAAAACCTGACCACTGAACACTAAAAAAATGAGCGGCATCTACATTCACATACCATTTTGCAAGCAGGCTTGCCATTACTGCGATTTTCATTTTTCGACTTCGATGAAGAAGAAAGATGAGATGGTTTTGGCATTGGCTAAAGAAATTGCGATGCGTAAAAATGAGCTCTTCGACTCCGCTCAGAGTGACAATGCAGTTGAAACAATATATTTTGGAGGCGGAACACCTTCTGTTCTTAGTAATGAAGAAATTAACTTCTTGATTTCTGAAGTTTATAAAAATTATAAAATTGCCGAAAATCCAGAAATTACGCTCGAAGCCAATCCAGATGATTTGTCTGCTGAACGCATTTTAGAATTATCAAAAAGTCCGATAAACCGGTTGAGTATCGGAATTCAGTCTTTTTATGAGGCCGATTTGAAGATGATGAATCGCGCTCATAACTCGGCGGAAGCCAAAAAATGTTTGGAAGAAGCGACCAAATATTTTGATAATATTTCGTTGGATTTGATTTACGGAATTCCGGGTTTAACTGATGAAATGTGGAGACAAAATATTCAAACAGCTTTGGATTTCGGCATTCCGCATATTTCGAGTTATGCTTTGACGGTCGAACCAAAAACAGCTTTGAGCAAATTAATCCAAACCGGAAAAATTGCTGAACCTCAAGATGAAGTGGCTTCCAATCATTTTACTATTTTGGTTGAAATGCTTCAAAACAACGGTTTTATTCATTACGAATTATCGAATTTTGGAAAAGAAAATTATTTCTCCAAAAATAATTCGGCTTATTGGCTAGGCAAAAAATATATCGGAATTGGTCCATCTGCACATAGTTATGATGGCGAAAAACGAGGGTGGAATATTGCTAATAATTCACTTTATTTAAAAGCAATTCAAAACGATGAACTTCCATTAGAAACAGAAACCTTAACTATGTCTGACCGTTATAATGAATATATTATGACGGGTTTACGAACGATTTGGGGCGTTTCTCTGGAAAGAATTGAAAAGGAATTTGGAATCGAATATTTGAATTATCTTAAAAAGCAATCTCAAAAATTCTTAAACGATGATTTGCTTTCAATCGAAAACAATATCTTGAAACCAACTTTAAAAGGAAAATTTCTAACGGATGGAATTGCTTCAGATTTATTTTATCTAAATTTGGAAGAGTAAAGAATTAGCCACGAAGGCACAAAGGCACAAATTAATTTAAACTTTGTGACTTAGCGTCTTTGCGGCATAAAACCCAAATTTGTGTTAGCAACAATCAACAACTTCGAAATAGACTTATCAAAACCCATTGATATCTCAATTCCATTAACGAATACAGATGAAAATCCGATTGCTTGGTATATTGAGAAACCTGTAATTGAACCCGTCGTTTTCGGCGATTGGATTGGGAAAGTTTCGGAAGGAAAATCATCGACGAATTTTAATAATATTTTCTTCAATCCGCATGGGCATGGAACGCATACGGAATGTTTGGGGCATATTACCAATGATTTTTACAGCATTAATCAGTCTTTAAAACAGTTTTTCTTTTTTGCGAAATTGATTACGGTTGAACCTGAAAAAGAAGGTGAAGATTTTGTGATTACGAAGGAACAAGTTCAAAAAGCGTTTAGCACTTCGACTCCGCTCAGTGTGACAAAACCACAAGCGATTATTATTCGAACAATTCCAAATTCAAAAGACAAAAAATCAAGAAAATATTCGAATACAAATCCGCCGTATCTTTCTGAAGAAGCCGCGATTTTCATCCGCGAAAGCGAAATTCAACATTTATTGATCGATTTGCCAAGTGTTGACAAAGAGCATGATGAAGGAAAATTATTGGCGCATAAAGCGTTTTGGAATGTAAAAGACACACACAATTTAAATTCAGATGCGAGATTAAATGCAACAATTACTGAAATGATTTATGTTCCAGATGAAATCGAAGACGGAGATTATATCCTAAATTTACAGATCGCTTCTTTTGAAAACGACGCAAGTCCAAGCAAACCTATACTATACAAGATTTAAAAAGTTAGCCACGACCCGAGCGATAGCGAACAGGCGAAGCAATTGCACGAATTTGCACGAATTTTATTTTAATTATTTTCTGCCACAGATTAAAGGATTAAAATAATTAAAAAAATCTGTGAAAATCTTTTAATCTGTGGCTAAATAAAAAAAGAAATTAGAGTAATTAGTGAAATTCGTGGCAAAAAAACTCAACGAAATGATAGAAGTATCGACAGATAAAACAAAACTTGATGTTCCTTTTATACAGAACTTTTTGAAGGATATTTATTGGGCAGCGGGGCGAACGATGGACGAAGTACAACGCACGATTGATGCTTCATTTTGTTTTGGAATTTACCTTGACAACAAACAAATTGGTTTTGCACGCGTAATAACTGATTATGTCGTTTTTGCTTATTTAATGGATGTTTTTATTGATGAAGAACATCGAGGAAAAGGCTATTCGTCAATGCTAATCGATGCGATGATGAAAGAACCACAATTGCAAGAAGTCAAAATTTGGCGTTTGGCAACAACCGATGCGCACTTTTTATACGAGAAATTCGGATTTACTAAATTAGCGCATCCTGAAAAAATGATGGAAAAAGTAATCAAATGAAAACAGTTTTAAAACTCGAAGAAGCCGCTTTATTTATTCTTGGAATCTTTCTTTTTAACCGTCTAAATTATGAATGGTGGTGGTTTCTGGCTTTAATTTTAGCTCCCGATTTATCGATGATTGGTTATGCATTTGGCAACAAAACTGGCGCATTAATTTATAATATCTTCCATCACAAAGGAATTGCGCTTTTAGCTTATGCAGCAGGATGTTATTTGAATATTGAAATTATGCAGTTAGCCGGAATTATTTTATTTTCACATTCGGCAATGGATCGAATTTTTGGTTACGGCCTTAAATACGAAAAAGGCTTTAAATACACGCATTTGGGCGAAATCGGTAAATAAATAATTATGAATTTAGAAACGTTTTACGAATATTGTCTCTCGAAAAAAGGTGTCAGCGAACACTTTCCTTTTGATGAAGATACTCTGGTGTTTAAAGTGGGCGGAAAAATGTTTGCTTTGTCTTCACTTTCTCAATGGGAAAAAAACGAGCAATCGGTCAATTTAAAATGTGATCCCGAGCGCGCGCAAGAACTAAGAGCCGAATATGACGAAATAAAACCAGGTTTTCACATGAGTAAAGTGCATTGGAATACGGTGGCTTTAAACGGAAATCTTCCTGATAAATTTGTCAAAGAACTCATCGACCATTCTTACGAATTAGTTTTCAAAAGCTTAACGAAGAAAATTCAAAATGAAATTACTTAATTAAAAAATTAGGCATTACATTTGTAGCGTCAGTAAAAAAAACTTAGCCGCTCAGCAGCTTAGAAACTTAGCACTTAACAAGCAATGAAAGAACAATTTAAAAAGTTTTTAAACGAAGAACAAGATCCAAAAGCGATTGAAAAAATCACTTCGAAACTTACCGATTTATTAATGAAAGGTGAAGAAGTTGGATATATAGCAGTGCAAAAAAAGCCTGCAATTACTGTTTTTCCAGATAGTATTGTATTAACAAACAAACGTATCATTATCTGTAAGCCTAAAAATTTAGGTCTTTCTATGGATTTTACAGATTATACTTGGGACGATGTTGCAAGCACTTTTGTGAAAGAAAATATTTTAGGTTCTGAGTTTTCTTTTGGAACTAAAACTGATTTAGCGGTTTCTATTGATTATATTCCGAAAATTCAGGCTAGAAAAATTTATACTTATGCTAAAGAGCAATTGGATTTATTGAAAAATCCAGTTCAAACTGCAGTTCCTGTTCAGGAAATTGTAGAAGAAGCAGAACCAGAAATCGAGGAAGTTGAAGAAGTAGAAACAGAAGAAGTAACGAGTTTTGCTGAAATTTTGCCTGCTGCTCCAGTTTATGAAACTTACGAACAAATTACACCTCAGGCACCTGCTCCGACAGGAGATCGTAAATTAAGCGAATTATCTAAAGAAGAACTTTTTGATAAATTGCAGAATTATAAAAAGCTTCTTGATAATGGTTTGATTATGCAAGGAGAATATGATGCTTATAAGAAAGAGATTTTGAGCTATATGTAAAACTTAACCGCAAAGGTCGCAAGGATTTACGCAAGGTTCGCAAAAATAAATAGCCACAGATTAATAGATTTAAAGGATTTTTATAATCCCAATAATCATTTAATCTGTGGCTAAAATTTTTAAATTGTAGCGTGCTTTGCGTAAATCTTTGCGAACCTTGCGGTTAAATTCTTAAAGCGTTGCTTTCTGCTTCTCTACAAACTTATGCGATTGCAATTCCAGCAATTCCTTTGCGTTTTTTCGCTGTAAATCGTACAGACTTTTATCTTCTGCAATATCAGCATAAACTCTATCGTGCATTTCAGCACTAGTTTTAACCAATAAATCTCTTTGATATTTGTTTTGCGCTAAAGTCGCTTTCATCGCGGTTTCGGCTTCTTCTTGCTTAAAATCGAATTCTCCTTTTGGCGCTAATAATTTGGCAATAATTGGCGACGTTTCAATTGCCAGAAACAAGAGCATAATGAAGAAAGACGGAAGCCAAGGCAATTTATTCAACGCATTGATACGCGCCATTAATCCGTCGAAACCTTCTATGATGGGCTGTGTCTGCGAAACTTTTTTATCTAAATCGGCTTGAAGCTGTTTCCCCGCTTTTTCTTTTTCGGCAATTTTGGCTTCGTTAGTCGTTTTTAATGTTTCGTACTCTTTAAGTGCCGCATCATGTTTTTCGCGTTTTTCTTTATAAACTGGGCCTTTTCCTAGTTTTTTAGTTCCGGCTGTTCCTTCGGCTTCTGTAATATAAGTAGAATACAAAGCGTTTACTTCTTTTTCTTTCTTAACTATATCAGCTTTTAGTCCTGCGATTTCAGCTTTATTTTTATCTAAATCTGTTTTGAAATAAGTTCCGATTTGCTTCTTATTTGCCAATTCCATTTCATTTTTTTCCTTCAATAAAACGGTATTGATTTCTTTTTCGAAAATTTTAATTTCTAAAGGTTTTGAAATTACAATCGCAATAATAATAGCCAAAGCAATACGTGGAGTCGCCTGCAGGAATTCATCCATAAAACGATCTCTTTTTTTAATGGTAGAAACGATAAATCGGTCTAGATTAAAAATCAATAAACTCCATACAAATCCAAAAATCAAAGCGGGATAAATAGAATCGAAAACGGTAAAAAGCGCATAAGCACTGGCTAAAAAAGCCATAACTGCTGTAAAGAAAACCGTGGCGCCAATACCAACATATTTGGTTTGCTCGCCTTCTGAGCAGTCTTTCAGGATGTCTCGGTCGACTCCTGAACATAGGATAAAAAATTGTTTTAACATGATTGATGATTTTTGATTAATGATGATACGGCAAATTTAACGCCAAATTTTCAATTACAATCAAAATATCATTTTCTTTTTACTTGTGAATCAATTATTTGATGGCTTGTATGTTATTTAAAGATTACTAAAATCTAAAATTATGTGGCTAATCATAACACTATGTTAATTTTTTTTGAAGGCTTTATTAATACATGAGGTTTAGCTTCGCAACCGAAATCAAACTAAACACACACAATGAAAAAATTCTATTTACTAACCTTATTCTTTTTATTCGCCTTTACAGGATTTGCTCAGAAGGCCATTATATCTGGAAAGATATTAGATGCCGACGACAAACTGCCTCTTCCTGGAGCTATGGTTCAAATTGTAGGTGAGAAAAAATATACCGTTTCTGACTACAACGGTCGTTTTGAATTATTAAATATTAATGAAGGAACTTACAAAGTTGAAGTAAAATATATTGGTTATACTTCTTTAACTCAAGAAATAAAAGTAGAATCAGGAAAAAACAACGTAATTGACTTTTCTCTTAAGGCTTCTGAAAATGAGCTGAAAGAAGTTGTTGTTGGAGATATCGTAAAAGGTCAGGCAAAAGCACTGAATCAGCAAAAAAACAATAAAAACATTGGAAACGTTATTTCATCTGACCAAATGGGACGTTTTCCAGATGCTAACGTGGGAGACGCTTTAAAACGCGTGCCTGGTATCACGATGCAGAATGACCAAGGTGAAGCTAGAAATATCATTATTAGAGGTTTGGCTCCGTCTTTAAACTCTGTAACTTTAAATGGAGATAGAATTCCTTCTGCAGAAGGAGATAATAGAAACGTTCAAATGGACTTGATTCCATCTGATATGATTTCGACAATCGAAGTAAACAAAACCCTTACCTCTGATATGGATGCCGATGCAATTGGAGGTTCTGTAAACTTAATTACTAGAGCAACTCCAAACGGAGAAAGAATTTCTGCAACTCTTGCGGGAGGTTATTTACCAATTCGCGACCATGCTTCTTACACTGCAGGTTTAGTATACGGTAACCGATTTGCTAATGATAAATTAGGAGTTGTTTTCAGCGGATCTTACAACAATGTAGATTACGGTTCTGATAATATCGAAAACGAATGGGTAAAAGATGAATTCGGAAATGATTATCTGCAAGCTTCTGAAATTAGAAAATATGATGTACAGCGTATTCGTAGAAGTGCTTCTTTGGCTTTTGATTATAAATTCAACGAAAACAATACGATTTTTGCAAACGCAATCTACAACTGGAGAGACGATAGAGAAAACCGTTTCAGAACCACTTATGATGATATTGAACCAATTTACAATGGCGAAGAAATTACAGGTTTTGAAGGCCGTGTAAAACGTCAGACTAAAGGTGGTGTTGATAATAATAGGAACAAAAACAGAAGATTAGAAGACCAAAGAGTGCAAAATTACTCTATTCGTGGAGAACACTTAATCAACTCAACTTTAGATTTAGACTGGTCTGCAAACTACGCAAAAGCAAGAGAGTATCGTCCGCAAGAGCGTTATATCGAATACCGCCAGAAAGGTTTAGAAATGTTTCAAGATTTATCTGATATCAGATTTCCGCTTATCACAACTGTAGGAGAATCTGTTGACGAATTTGAATTTGATTCTGTTACTGAAAATACAGACGAAACAAGCGAAAGCGAATTTGGTGCAAAAGTTAATATCCGTTTCCCTTTCTCTGTTATTGCTGGAGAAAAAGGAAGATTGAGAACAGGTCTTAGACTTCGTTTGAAAGAAAAAGAAAGAAACAATATGTTCTATTCTTACACTCCGATCAATGACGATATGGAATTATTATCGCAAGTTCCGACAAGTTATTATGACGGAAGAGATTTTAATCCGGGAAGTAAATATGTGCCAGGAACGTTTGCATCTGCTAATTTCTTAGGAAGTTTAGATTTAAACAATGCCTCTTTATTCGAAAAAGAAACAGATCCAGCAGAATATTTAGCCGTAAACTACAATGCAAAAGAAAGAATCACTGCAGCTTATGTAAGATGGGATCAGGATTTTAATGATAAACTTTCTATGGTTTTAGGTTTCCGTGTGGAGAATACGCATATTGATTATACAGGAAACCGTGTACTTGACGAAGAAGAATTAGAGAGCAAAATCAACAACACGAACTCGTACACTAATTTATTGCCAAGTATCTCATTACAGTACAACGCAACAAAAGATTTAATTTTAAGAGCTGCTGCTACAACGGCTTTGGCAAGACCTAACTATTATGCTTTAGCTCCTTATGTAAACAATATTGCTGCAGATAAAGAAATTACAGCTGGAAATCCAGATCTTAAAGCTACGTATTCATACAATTATGATTTCATGGCAGAGAACTATTTTAAATCTGTTGGTTTAATTTCTGGAGGTGTTTTCTACAAAAGACTAAATGATTTTATCTACAACTATAGCGACAACCAATATGATGCTGCAAAATTTGCTGCAGATTTCCCAAATCAGATAAACCCAATTCCAGCGGGAGAAAACTGGTCATTCTTACAATCAAGAAATGGAGAAAATGTTGATGTTTACGGATTTGAGGTTGCATTCCAGCGTCAGTTAGATTTCTTACCTGGGAAATTCTTAAAAGGTTTTGGTATCTATTTGAACTATACATACACGCAATCTAAAGCAAAAGGAATTGCCGATGAAGACGGAAATGAAAGAAATGACATCAGTCTTCCAGGTACAACTCCACACATGTTTAACGGATCTCTTTCTTGGGAAAACAAACGTTTCTCTGCTAGAATCTCGACTAACTTTACCTCTGATTACTTAGACGAATTAGGTTCTGAGTCTTACAAAGACAGTTATTATGACAAACAATTTTTCTTAGATGCAAATGCTTCTTATAAAATCACAAAACAATTACGTGTTTTTGCTGAAGCTAACAACTTAACAAACCAGCCTTTACGTTACTATCAAGGTGTAGCTGACCATACTAAACAGGCAGAATATTACCAAGCTCGTTTTAATCTAGGATTGAAATTAGACTTATAAAATACAATTTTTTAAAATTCTTACATTAGACAGAGTTTTTAAGGCTCTGTCTAATTGCATTAAAATATATTATTAAAATGAAAAATAAATCTATATTGTCATTTTTACTTTTAAGCGTTTTATTCATCGCTTGTAAAGACGATAAATTAGCTCCAGTTCAGCCAAACGCTGTAAAACCGACAGCAGTAACAGAAGCTTTGCCACACGATACAGACGATCCTTCAATCTGGATACATCCAACAGATCCTTCAAAAAGCATTATAGTTGGAACAGATAAAGATTCAGATGGCGGTTTGTATGCTTTTGATTTGAATGGAAAAATCCTTAAAAAATCAATTCCGTTAAAGCGTCCAAACAATGTTGATATCGCTTACGGATTGATTATTGATGGAAAAAAAGTAGACGTAGCGGTTACAACTGAAAGAGAAGAAAACAAAATCAGAATTTTTAGCTTACCTGATTTAGAGCCAATTGATAACGGCGGAATTCCAGTTTTTGAAGGAGAAGCACAACGCGACCCAATGGGAGTTTCTTTGTACACTCGCCCAAGCGATCAAAAGATTTTTGCTATTGTAGGAAGAAAAACAGGGCCTTCTGGAAGTTATTTATGGCAGTATGAACTTTCTGGAAACGGAAAATTCGCAGCAGCAAAAGTAGTTCGCAAATTCGGAACTTACAGCGGTAAAAAAGAAATCGAAGCGATTGCGGTTGACAACGAATTAGGTTTTGTGTACTATTGCGACGAGCAAGTTGGAATTAGAAAATACAAAGCAGATCCAGCTTTAAACGATAATAAAGAATTAGCATTCTTCGGTCAAAAAGATTTTAAAGCAGATCACGAAGGAATTGCGATTTACAAAAAAACAGATTCAACTGGATACATTTTAGTATCGAATCAGCAGGCAAATTCTTTTATGGTATATCCGAGAGAAGGTGCAAAAGGCAATCCAAACAATCACCCGTTGTTGGCTGAAGTTCCAACTTCTACAATCGAATGCGACGGTGCAGATGTAACAAGTGTTAATCTTGGCGGAGCTTACAAAAACGGACTTTTCGTAGCAATGAGTAACGGAATGACTTTCCATTATTACGCTTGGGATTTAATTCAAAAACGCATAGACGAAGCAAAGAAATAAAGATTCAGTGTTGATTTGAAATTGCAGGTTTTCAGTCCTTTCCTTTAAACTGTGACTGAAAACTGCGTTTCAATGATGATTCTTTCACAAAAACACACAAAGTAAAAAACGCAAAGGTTCGCAAAGTATTTTTTTAATCTTTGCGAACCTTTGCGTAAATCTTTGCGGTAAAATTTTGATGCTGAAAGATGTTAGTATTGTCAGACTGAGCGGAGTCGAAGCCCCGTTCCAATTGGAGCGCCCTTCGACTTCGCTCAGGGTGACATAAAGAACTGCATTCTAAACTGAAATCTAAAAAACTGAGCACTGATCACTAAAAAAAAAGCTGTTTAAAACGATTAGTTTTATAATTTATATGTCAGCGAAAACATCAATACTCTTGGCAAAATATAAGTCGCTTGCTGACTAATTATATAATCTGAAAAAAAGTAGCTGTTCTTTTTCTGTACATTAAATACGTTGTTACAAATCAATTCCAAACCAAGTGAGCTATTTTTTCTTTGGTATCTCAACGCCATATTAGTTATCTCATGAAAATTATTTTCATTATTAGAATTGGAATTTTTTAGATATTGATAATCTATTTTACAGTTCCAAAAACTTAAAAAATCATAATCAAAAATGCCACTTATCGTATCTGACCAATAATTAGATTTTGTTAGTCCGCTAAAATGATCAAATCCTTTTTCATACCCAAAACTAAAATTAGGCCATTTTTTAAAGGTCATTTTTAGTATTAATCCTGCATTTTTTTTGTTTCTAGTATTCAATGTCAAAACATTGTTCAGCATTTGATAATAACTAAGCCAATTAACATTTGCATTTAATTTCAAATCAAATTTGTATATTTTTTTTGTAAATGCTCCTGTAAAGAAAATAGTGTTTTCAGGATTATTTGTCCAGACTGGTGTATTGTATTGATTAATATCTTCTACTACCACTTCATTTCTAATCGTTTCTGTCTTTTTAGTGTAACTAAAAAATCCATTCCAGAAAATACCTTTATACATATTCATCTTTGTATATAGTAAACTAAAAGAGTGGTATCTAGTATTTTCCAACATCTCATTTCCTTTATAGATAAGATTATATGTTTGAAGAGTATAGCGGCTGGACAAAGCATTAATTTCAGGAAAATTTGTTTCCAATTTGTAACTAAATGTTAATTTTTCTGATTGATTAAATTCGTAATCGCTATTCCATTGAGGTTGAAAAAGATATTTTGAGAATCCATAATCATTGTCTATCTGGTTGTTTTTAAGTTTATAAAAATGATAATATAAACCCGCTTTATTAGTCCATTTACCGATTTTAAATTTATATTCTAAACCATAAAAAATGTCAGTAAATCGATATTTTGTTTTATTTCCAAACCCTGATTTATCAAAATCATTAATTATGTAATCACTTAAAATTTGTTTTTCTGATGTTTCAAAATGTGAGTTCTCAAACGTCACACCGATATTTGTATATAAATGATTACGATTATTTATTATCCAATAATGTTTAAAAACCCCATCAATCGTGTTTGTTTTTAATTCCTTTAATTGTTCAATTTTATAATCTATATCTTCTTGCAGCGGAATTAACCCTATGAAAAAAGGTTTATTTGTCAACCATTGCTTTTTCGGTTTATTATTTTCATACATCTGATTAAAAACAAATGTCGTAGTATGAGCCAAGTTATAATTTTTATGCCATTCTAAATATTGCTTGTAAGAAACATTATTTTCATTATTTATTGTTTTAAATAGGTTTGAATTTGTATTTGAAATCGATTCTAATATGCTGTTTAAATCATTAGTTCCAGATTGAAATTGTGTATTATAAAACAACTTTTGATTTTTGTCTGGAGTATAATCCAATTTTAGATTACTCACATTTAGATTACTCAAGCTACGATTAGCTTCTATCTTATTCTCAAAAGTCTGATTAATATTTTCTAAATATTCATTTTGCGTGTATTTTTTTGTTTCTCTAAAAACTTCTGAAAAAATAGTAAAAGCTGAGACACATAATTTTTCGGAAGGATTAAAACTAATGTTTATTGCTTCAAACTGCGATTTGTTTTCCACAACATCTGTATTGTCTTTTGTAAGTGAATATAAACTATTGGCTGTTTTCCTTTTTATAATATAATTGCTCCAGCTGTTTGTAAATCTTCTTAAATCACTATAGGTAAAAGTGCTTTTTCCAATATTATTGACATCACCTATAAAACTGATATTTAATTTTTTAGAATAATAGAACAACCCCGAATGCAGCAGATTCGATTTATCTACTCCTATACCAAGCCCTGCTTCTATATCTCCAAAAACAAATTTCTTTTTATCTTCTTTTAGCTTAACATTCATTGCCAAATCTTCGCTATCAGAAACTTTTTTCATAAAACCGACTTCATTAAAATTATCTATGACTTCAATTTTATCAAGGGCATCTGCTGGAATATTTTCCACAGCCAATTTAGATCCTCCACCAAAAAAAGGCTTTCCTTCAACCAGCATTTGGGTAACTTTTTTACCTTGAACGGTTACAGTTCCATCTTTATCAACTTCAACTCCGGGAAGTTTTTCAAGAATTTCTTTCATTTTGCGTTCGTTACCGTTTGCAAAACTTTTTACATTAAAGGTTAGGGTGTCTTTTTTTATTTCAATAGCCTTATATTCATGTTTTATAACAATTTCTCTCAGATTTTCTCCGCTTGGTTTAAGTATAAAATCATGTGTTAGATTCTCTAAGTTAGATTTAACAACAAATAACTCATCTATAAAACCAATATATGAAGCGTTAATCTCGTAATCTACACCATTTTCTAATTCTAATCTATAACGGCCTTTATGATCAGTAATCGCAAATTTTAAACTTGCTTTTTCTTGTAAAGGTTTAGCGATAATATTAGCCAATTCTAAATTAACATTTGTATTCGAAGAAACCACACCTGTTATTGTATGGTGGGTTTGGGCAGTAGTAATTATAGAAAATAAGAAGAAAATTATATTTTTAATCATTTGTAGATTTTACACCGTTTACACGAGTATTAAAGATTAACTGGGTGAAAGCCTTTAAAACTTATCTCCGGGTTTTATAAATCCATTAGTAGAATTTCTGTTTTTATAGACTGTCATTATCTTTTCATCTAATTGCTCTTGATTAATAATCGGATAATCTTTTGGCTGCCCTATAACAGGTGGCTTAGGCAAATTGAGATCAATTTTTTTAACGCCATAAACAACATTTCTTACCTGAAGTTCTAGAATTAAGCCTGGTAGATTACCATAACCATTAGGCCCAAAAGAAATTGGAATTTTTGGGCAATACCAGGCAATAACTGGAAAAACAAAATTTCCTTTGCCATTATTTACTTTTTTTGTAGAAGTAGCTTTATAACACACAAAACCTTCAATTTCTTTTGTTTCGTTTTCTAGCACCCAGTCTTTAACAGCATCTGTTTTTAGCAAATAATTACCAAAACCATAGACTGCACAAAGCGAAAAATCTTTGTTTTGATAAACTTCGTTCATGTAACCAGCAGTTACTTTTGACATAAAAACATCTTGACTTCCTAATCCTAAGCCCTCATTAGAAGAAAAAACAGCATTTTCTTTATCAAACAATAAAGTGAAACTTAAGTATTGTGCATTATTAATTGATTCCCTATAGGAATTTTCTATTACGCCTCCTTTCAAAGCCTCAATCATTTCGATTGTAACTCCGTATTCAATTTTACCATTTTGAACTTGTGCAAAAGAATTTAAAGCATTAAGCAGTATAGTAATTACAATTATTCTATTTATCATAAATATGTTTTTGAAAAAAATGGGTTTTCTCCTATAGTGAAAACCCATTTTAGTTATTATCCTCTCATACAAGAGCCCCATGCACCCGCTCCATAAAAATAAGATGTCCAGTAACCGCATCCATTCGACATACATTCATCGAATGCAGCTTCTTGATCTTGCATACAGTTATAGAAAATGATAGTTTTAACTTGAAGCTTTTTAACTTCTAGATTATTAGCGGAAGCCACAGTTCCAAATCCTACTACAGCAAAAACTGTAAATAATAATTTTTTCATAAATTTAAATTTGTAATATTAATACTATTTTTTTAATATTACAAAGATGTATTTATGTTCTTTTTCTTACTATATTAATATAGAATATAATTTATTCTGTTTTTAACTAATTATTCCCAATAAACCTTTTAATTATGCCAGTAGGATTTAAAATCAAAAAATTGAGAGAAGAAAATAATTTATCTCAAAGCTTATTAGCCGATCAATTAGGAATATCACAAAGTGAATTGTCAAAAATTGAAAATGGAAGGACAAAAAAAATTGATATTTATCTGATGATTAAAATTTGTAAATGTTTCAACAAATCATTAGACTTCTTTACCCCTGAAAAAAGATTAGAAAAAGAAGTGGAAAATTTTAATATTGAAATTTCTTCTGGTATAGTAATGGATGAACTAAAAAAAATAATTACTGAGTTTCAAAAGAAAAATAAATAATAAAAAAAGCTGTTCATCTCTGAACAGCTTTTTTATTGAATCAATAATTCCTTTTATTCTGTAATTGGCGCTCCTGCTAAGATTTCAGCGTTGGCAAACTCTTCAAATTTGGCGAAATTAGCTTTGAATTTATGTGCTAATTCCAACGCTTTTTTATCGTATAAATCTTTGTCTTCCCAAGTATTTCTAGGATTTAGAATTTCTTCTGGAACATTCGGACAAGATTGTGGTTGTGCAATTCCAAATACTTTGTGATCTACAAATTCTACATTATCCAATTCTCCTTTTAATGCAGCAGTAATCATAGCACGAGTAAATTTCAATTTCATACGGCTTCCTGTTCCGTAAGCTCCGCCAGTCCATCCTGTATTGATTAACCAAACTTTTACGCCAGCATCTTTCATTTTTTTGCTTAACATTTCAGCATATCTTGTTGGGTGCAAAGGCATGAATGGCGCTCCAAAACAAGCAGAGAAATTAGGCTGAGGCTCTGTCACACCAGCTTCTGTACCCGCAACTTTTGCCGTATATCCAGAAATAAAGTGGTAAGCCGCCTGACCTGGAGTTAGTTTTGAGATTGGAGGCAAAATTCCGAAAGAATCTGCCGTTAAGAAAAATATATTTTTAGGATTGTGTCCAACCAAACCTGGCTGCACATTATCAATATGCGTTATTGGATAACTTACACGAGTATTTTGAGTGATCGAAACATCATCATAATCTACTTCATTTGTTCCTGCTTTAAAAACCACATTTTCTAAAAGCGCTCCTTTTTTAATTGCTCTAAAAATGTCTGGTTCATTTTCTTCAGTTAAATTAATAACTTTTGCATAACAGCCGCCTTCAAAGTTGAAAACCGTATTTTCGTTTGTCCATCCGTGCTCATCGTCTCCGATCAATTTACGCTCTGGATCTGCAGATAAAGTTGTTTTTCCAGTACCAGATAATCCGAAGAAAATTGCTGTATCTCCTGCTTCACCAACATTGGCGCTACAGTGCATTGGAAGTGTATTTTTGAAAACTGGAAGAATAAAGTTCAAGGCAGAAAAAATTCCTTTTTTCATTTCTCCTGTGTAACCTGTTCCTCCTATTAAAGCGATTTTTCTAGTAAAATCTAAAATAGCGAAGTTAGATTGTCTTGTTCCGTCTACGGCAGGATCTGCCATAAAACTTGGAGCACAAACTACTGTCCATTCTGGAGTAAAATTAGCCAATTCTGACTCTTCTGGACGTAAGAACATATTGTAGCAGAACAAATTTGACCAAGCTGTTTCTGTTACAACACGAACATTCAATCTGTAATTTGGATCAGAACACACATAAGAATCACGAACAAAAACTTCTTTGTCTGATAAAAATGCTGTCACCTTATTATAAAGCTTTTCAAAAGCTTGTGGTTCAAACGGGATATTTACATTTCCCCACCAAACTTGATCTTTAGTAATATCATCTTTTACGATAAAACGATCTTGTGGAGAACGACCTGTAAATTCACCTGTATTAATTGCTAAAGCTCCAGTAGAATTCTCAACACCTTGTCCTGACTGCAAAGTAATCGCATGTAATTCATCTGCAGATAGTTGATAACGAACTTTTGCATTTTCAATTCCTAACTCTTTTAACGAAATCGATTGCGCGAAAACTGTATTAGTGTCCATAAATTTTTAAGTTGTGTGTGATTTTTTGTTTAAAGCAAAATTACAGATTAATTCTTATTCCTTTTAAAATACTTAAATTTCACTTTAATTAATGTCAAAAAAGAGAAATTTTACTTTAAAAATTACAAAAAGAAAAAAATAACCGCTCCTAATTTGTTTATTTACAACCTAATGCGTGATTTTGTTATATTATTTTTGTTTAACAATAGAAAATACAAAAAAGTCACACAAATAAAGTTATATGTTATTTATGTGACAAAATTAAAGATTAATTCTTAGACAGAATTTTTTTTTCGGGATTTTATGATTTTCGCTTCAAAATCGTAAAGAATAATAGCGTCCAAGCAATAATTAATAGAAAACCACCCACTGGAGTTGCGAATACTATAATTTTGGAATAGAATAAAGTGTAGTCTTTTGTTGCCACCAAATAGATAGATCCGCTAAAAAGAACAACACCAGCAACTACGAAATTGTAGATTGCTTTTAAGGTCTTTTCTGCAATTTCTTTTTGGGTCGATAAAAAAAGAAGAAATAGAGCATGATACATTTGGTAACGAACACCAACTTCAAAAGTATTTAACTGATCTACCGAAAGGTATTTTTTCAATAAATGAGCGCCAAAAGCACCCAAAATAATAGCTAACATACCAATAAAAGCTCCAGTCAGAACGATTCTTCTTTTCATAATATATCTCTTTTGAAATTTGAAGCAAAAATACTTCAAACGAACTGAAAAACCGCCTAACTTATTCGATTATTTAGAACAAAAGCAGATTATTTTCTGTTATAATTCAAAAAATAAATTCAATTAAATTCAAATTCAATTGTTATATTTATAACATTTAAATATATTTGTGTTAAATATTTGAAACATGAGAAACGTTTTAATAATTGGAGCAGGAAGATCTGCATCGTCTTTGATTCGATATTTGCTATCAAAATCTAGCGAAGAAAACCTGCAAATCACTGTAGCCGATCTTTCTTTGCCTTTAGCGGAAGCTAAAACACAAAATCATCCAAATGCCACTCCAATTGCTTTAAATATTTTTGATACTGACGAAAGAAAGGCCGCTATTGCGAATGCTTCAATCGTGATTTCAATGTTGCCCGCACATCTGCATATTGAAATTGCCAAAGATTGTATCGAATTCAAAAAACATCTGGTAACGGCTTCTTATATAAGTGATGCGATGCAAGCGCTTGATACAGATGCCAAACAGAACAATCTGATTTTTATGAACGAAATTGGCCTTGATCCTGGAATAGATCATATGAGCGCCATGAAAGTTATTGACGAAATCAGATCGAAAGGCGGAAAAATGCTTTTGTTCGAATCTTTCTGCGGCGGACTTGTAGCACCTGAATCTGATACTAATTTATGGAACTATAAATTTACATGGGCGCCAAGAAATGTAGTTTTGGCGGGGCAAGGCGGTGCAGCCAAGTTTATTCAAGAAGGCACTTATAAATATATTCCGTATAGCGCTTTATTCAGAAGAACTGAATTTCTAGAGGTTGAAGGTTACGGAAAATTTGAAGCCTATTCGAATCGGGATTCTCTTAAATACCGTTCGGTTTATGGCTTAGACGATATTCTCACTTTATATAGAGGAACAATTAGAAGAGTTGGTTTTTCTAGAGCTTGGAATATGTTTGTACAGCTCGGAATGACTGATGATAGTTATATTTTAGAGGGGTCAGAAAATATGAGTTATCGTCAGTTTATCAACTCTTTTCTTCCGTATCATCCAACGGATTCTGTCGAAATTAAAACCCGTCTAATCTTAAAAATCGATCAAGACGATATTATGTGGGATAAACTTCTGGAACTGGATTTATTTAACCCAAACAAAAAAGTAAATCTGCCAAATGCTACTCCTGCTCAAATTTTAGAAAAAATCTTAAGCGAAGGTTGGGCACTGGAACCAGATGACAAAGATATGATTGTGATGTATCATAAATTTGGTTATGAACTGAATGGAGAAAAGAAACAAATCGATTCTAAAATGGTTTGCATTGGCGACGATCAAACCTATACCGCAATGGCAAAAACGGTCGGACTTCCCGTTGCGATTGCGACATTATTGATTTTAAACGGAAAAATCACAACTCCCGGCGTACAGCTTCCAATTAAAAAAGAAGTTTACGAACCCATTTTGAAAGAATTAGAAGAATATGGCGTCATTTTTAACGAACAGAAAGTGCCTTATTTTGGATACAATCCAGACTTATTTTAGTCTGGACTGCATGTTTATTTTAGAATTTTTTTTAATTAGTTTTTAATTTTGATCCGCTTCTTCCATCAGAGGCGGATTTTTTTTGGAAAATTTCAAGGATTTTCACACAATAGATATCTTCTTTATTTTAACATTAAAAAAATAAATATAAGTTTTTTATGATGTTTTTTATTTACATAACATAATTTTGTAGCTAATTTACTATATTTATGCAAATTAATTATATATGAAGATTTTAGCGTGTCCGAAGTGCCAGAGCAGCACAATTATTAAGAGCGGTGTGATCAAAAGCAAGCAGAGGTATTTATGTAAAGGATGCAATTACTATTTTACAGTTAATAAAATTGGCAAAAAGATTGACAGCTATTATGTTACAAAAGCCTTGCAATTGTATCTGGAAGGTTTGAGTTATAGAGAAATAGAACGGGTTTTGGATATTTCTCATGTAACAATCAGTAATTGGATAAAGGCATTTCATATCCAAAAGCCTTTTCAGACTGATTACCACCCTACATACAAGATTTTCAGTCACATAGAATTAATTGAATTCTTGTCAAAAAAGGAATTTTTATCTGGCGCAGGAGTTATAATAACAGAACTTGGAGATAAATTTATGGTTATAAAATGGGAACGCTACAAAGCGCAACTATACCTCTTTACACAAATATATACCAGTATTTTTTTTACTGATAAATAATTTCAATTTGGCGGTCTTGAAAAACTAACCAACCGCTATAATGAAAAAAAAATTGCTGTTCTTTTTACTTGGAATACTTTCTCTGCAGGGACTTGCACAAAATTCAAAAGTCGAAAATACTTCAGTTATACCAACCTTAACTGCAAAAGAATGGGATTTTAATTTTTACGGTTTTATAAGAACCGATTATATTTTTGACACTAGAAAATCGGCGCAGGTACGTGAGGATAATTTGAATCTTTATCCGTTAGACAAAAACTTGGATATAAATGGACAAGATTTAAACAGTACAGGGGCTTCGAATATCTTATCTATAGTTTCAAGAGTTGGCCTAAAAGTAAAAGGACCAGATGTTTGGGGAGCAAAAATGACTGGAACTCTCGAAGGAGATTTCTTTGGAAATACAGAAGCTTCAATAGGATTAGTAAGACTGCGACATGCTTACATCACTATGGATTGGTCAAAAATTTCGCTTTTAGTTGGCCAAACATGGTATCCGGCATTTATTCCCGAAGTTTTTCCCGGTGTAGCCAATTTTAATACCGGAATTCTATTTAATCCTTTTGGATGGGCATCTCAGATTAGAGTGAAACAAAACTTCACCAAAGAATTATCACTATCGGCAACAATCTATAAAGAACGTGAGTTTACAACAGCAACTGCAGCTGGAGGAACGCAAAACTCGGCTTCCATAAATTCTGCTTTACCCACTTTTCACGCACAATTTCAATTTAAAAATACCAATTGGTTTGCCGGTATCGGAGCAGAATACAAATCACTCCAGCCTCTTACAGAATATAAACCGACACCATCTACAACAGCAAAAACTACCGAAAAGGTAAATAGCTCATCCTTCTTAGGATTTTTAAAATATACAAACGATACATTTTCTATAAAAGCATATGGAATTACAGGAGGCAATCTAAACAATTTTGTAATGCTGGGCGGTTTTGCTGGATATACAAATCCCATGCAACCTGAGAAATACGAACCTACTAAAACCTCATCTTTTTGGATGGATCTGGCAAGCAATAATAAAAAGATAGCCCCTGCACTGTTTTTTGGTTATACCAAAAATGAAGGAAATGGAAAAAATGGTCTTGCAGCCGATGAAACTGTAAAGTATTATATGCGAGGTGTATCGAACTCTAGAGTCGTAGATAATGTCTGGCGCGTTTCTGGCCGTGTTGAATTTAAACGCAATAATTTTAAAGTTACTCCAGAACTAGAATACACTGCAGCCACATGGGGAGATTTGGACACAAAGGCAAACGGAAAAGCAGGTTTAAACAAAACAGATGTCGCCAATTTACGGGCATTATTTTCTTGCGCTTACTCTTTTTAATTAACTAACAACCACACATTATGAAACAAAATTCAACAAAAAAGATCTGGAAAGTAATTTCCGCTTCTTCTATGGGAACAATGATTGAATGGTACGATTTCTATATTTTTGGAAGTTTGGCGGTCGTGATTTCAACAAAGTTCTTTCCTGCAGATAATCCTGCGGCGGCATTTTTAGCAACATTGGCAACCTTTGCTGTGGGTTTTATAGTTCGTCCATTTGGAGCTTTATTTTTCGGAAGGCTCGGCGATCTTATAGGACGAAAATATACTTTTATGGTTACCTTACTATTAATGGGTGGTGCAACTTTCCTGATAGGCTGTATTCCGAGTTTTGAAACCATTGGATTTATGGCTCCCGTTCTAGTATTAATCTTAAGAATGCTTCAAGGTCTTGCGCTCGGCGGCGAATATGGCGGTGCGGCAACGTATGTGGCAGAACATGCCCCTGTGGGCGAGCGAGGTTATTGGACGTCTTGGATTCAAACTACAGCAACCGTCGGGTTATTCATTTCGCTAATGGTCATTTTAGCTACCAGAAATTTGCTGACACCTGAACAGTTTGACCTTTGGGGATGGAGAGTTCCGTTTTGGATTTCTATTCTTATGGTTGGAGTTTCGTACTTGATTCGTAAAAACATGCATGAATCTCCTGTTTTTACCAAAGCAAAAGAAGAAGGCAAAACCAGTAAAAATCCTTTGGCAGAAAGTTTCGGAAAAAGGTATAATCTCAAATTTGTTTTATTGGCCTTGTTTGGTGCAGCAATGGGGCAAGGTGTTATTTGGTATACCGGACAATTCTACGCCATGAGTTTCATGAAAACCGTGATGTCTATCGAATCTTCTCAGGTAGACACGCTATTAGGAATAGCGCTTTTGTTTGGCACCCCGTTCTTTATTTTTTTTGGATGGCTAAGCGACAAAGTTGGGCGCAAATATATTATGCTGGGAGGAATGCTAATCGCAATTATATCCTACAGACCGATTTATCAAAAAATGTATGAGGCAACCGATGTAAAAAATAAAACAGAAATTGTCGGTAAAACCAAGATTACAGCAGTGCTCAAAGAAGGCAAAGAACGTGTAATGGATTCAGTTTATACCACTACAAAATCGTATACAGACGGAACCACTTTTCTTGAAGTTAAAACAGTACAGCTAGTAAACGGAAAAGCAATAGTTGCAGATGGAAAGATAAAATCAGAAATCAAAACCACCATAAATATTAGCAGCAAAGATAAATGGTCGCTTGTTTTTTTAATCTTCGTTCAGGTTTTATTTGTTACGATGGTTTATGGCCCTATTGCGGCTTTCTTGGTCGAAATGTTTCCTGCAAAAATCAGATATACCTCAATGTCTCTGCCCTATCATGTAGGAAATGGAATTTTCGGAGGATTGCTCCCAGCAGTTTCTACTTATTTAGTTATAAATGCTAAGGAAAAGGGCGATGCCAGTTTCTATCTGGAAGGACTTTGGTATCCGATTATTATTGCATCCGCATCTTTTATAATCGGAATGATTTATATTAAAAATAAAGACAACAAAAACACTCATATTTAAACACACAGCCATGAATCAGATAAAAAGAGCTTTCGGATTGATTTGGATAGCGTTAGCAATTGCATCCTCCTACTTTTGCATATTTATTTTCGGTCTGCCAAAATTAGTATCTGGCAAACAAGAAGATTTAGTTTTCGGGATTATCATTCTTTTGGTGCTTACCCCATTAATAACTGCTGGACTAGGTATTTTTGGCTATTACGCGTTAATGGGCGATTATGATGACTAATATTTTTTCTTTAAGTGACAAAGGGGCAAAGTAACAAAGGGGCAAAGGGTTTCTACTTTGCGTAAAAAAAACTCCAGCTAAAGCTGGAGCCTATTGAAAAGTCTTTTGCAATTTCTTTGTCTCTTTGTCTCTTTCTCACTTTGAATCTTTGCAACTTTGTCTCTTAGTTACTTAGACTCAGCCTGAATCGTAATTGGCAAACTATAAAGCACTCGAACAGGCTTTCCATGTTCGCTTCCTGGAATCCATTTTGGAGAAAGTTTTAAAACTCGAACTGCTTCTTCTCCTAAACCATATCCAGCATCTTTTACAATTGTGATTTCAGACAGACTTCCGTCTTTTTCGACCATAAACTGCATCGATATTTTGGTTTCGATATTATTTTTTGAAGCTTCTGCTGGAACTTTAAAACGCTGCCCCACAAACTTATAAAATTCTATAATTCCGCCTGGAAATTCGGGCTGTTTAATTTTTAAATCTCCTGATTTATAAATCTTATTGGTAACTGGATCAACATTTTGAGCTGTCGCTTCTGAACTAAAAGTAAACAGAAGTAAACTGCAAACTACGCCAACAATAAAAACCTTGAAAACTATTTTTAAAGCAGATTCTTTTTTAGTCATCATAAGCAAACGCTTTTTAGTTATTTGATAATTAATAGTACTTGCCAGCGGAACTGTTTGTTTGTTTGAAGCAAAATCAAGCAGCAGATTCTGGTAATTGCTTATTTCTCCGAACTGTTTATTTACAGCTTCATCGGCCAAAAATTCGTGATTTAGCTTAATAGCTTTTATAAAATAAGAAATGAACGGATTTACCCAAAATACTATTCTCAAGACCTCAGCAAAAAGAATATCCAGCGTATGTTTCTGCTCCAAATGCGCTTTTTCGTGCGCGATTAATTCTGATGGAATTTTTCCTGACTCAAAATCTGTTTTATTAATAAAAATGGCATTCCAAAAAGAGTGAGGCAAAACAGCTTCTTCCGTTAAAACTACTTTTACGCCATTGATCAAGCGGGTTTCTTTTGTTTTTAGTTTTATAAAAAATGAAATCAGGTTTAAAACCAAACGGAAAGCTAGCACTATTGAAACCATAATATAAACACCGCTCAAAATAGCGAATAGGTTTTTCATAATATAATTTTGATCTAAAGGAGTACGATTAGTTTGGATTATTATTTCGTCCAATTGAATGGTATTTATTCCTGTTTCAAACATCGCCTTCACTGAAAACAAGTGCAGCGGAATCACAAAACTAAAAACCAAACTCCCAATAAGATACGCGCGATTAAAACGAAACATTTTTTCGTTTTCCAAAAGCAATTTATATACTGCATAAAAAACCAAAAGCAGTATTCCAGATTTTAAAAGATAGTTTATCATTTTTTCTTTTTTTGAATTTCTGAATCGATTATTTTTTTAAGATCTTCCAATTCTGAAGCCGATAAATTGGTTTCGGTTGTAAAGAAAGAAGCAAACTGCGACGCCGAATTATTAAAGAAATTGCTAATCAGCCCTTTTACGTGTTTCGAGAAATAATCTGTTTTTTTTACCAAAGGATAATATTCTCTCGAATTTCCAAATTCGTTATAGGCAACAAATTTCTTATCAATCATTCGTTTTAAAAGCGTAGCCACCGTTGTCGTTGCTGGTTTAGGTTCTGGATAAGCTTCGAGCAAATCTTTCATAAAAGCTTTTTCAAGCTTCCATAAATGCTCCATTAATTGTTCTTCTGCGTTAGATAATTGCATTTTTTTTAAGGTTCTAAGGTTCTGAGCCACTAAGCTTCTGAGATTTTAAGTTCTATCTTAATTCTTAATTCTTAATTCTTAATTCTTAATTCTTAATTCTTAATTCTTAATTCTTAATTCTTAATATTTTCAAACTTTTCCGATTCTGCTAATTCTTTTTTATAAGCTTCCAAATTCCATTCAATATTCATTTTTGCTGCATATTCAGCCATAGTTCCGAGTCCGACTTCTGCACGTCTTTTATCTACGTTATCTGGATCAATCATTGGCGCTATGCAAATCTTGTTTGTCTTTTTATTCTTCGAACTTTGACTGCCATAAATTTGTTTTTTCCCTTCTCTCAAAGCTACTCGATCTTCCAAATATGCCAGATTTGCTGAATCTGCATTACCATTTATGACGGCTTCTCTCATCATAGGCAAATACTTTTGCTGGTATTGTAAATCGGCGTGCTGAATAACCACAAACAACGTTTTGTTTCCCTCAACACCTACAATATTTTTCCCCAACCAACCTCTTTCATCCAGTATTTTCATCACCTTAACGAGGTTAATACTGTCTTTTCTATCCATAATTTTACCTATGCTGTCCATTTTCTTCTTATCAGGATTTTGAGTTTTATAGACATTCATAAATTCTCCTCTAATTTCCTGATCATCAGTATAAATCAAAGCAAGTTCTTTTTCTAGCGCCTTATCGTAATTTGCGCCAATAGTCTCCACCTTTTTCTGTAATTTATCGATCGTCTTTTTCCATTCTTTTTCTGAATGCAGACGCTTTAAATCATCATCAATTTGAATATGTGAAATGTTTTCATATCCTTTATCAATTGACAGATTCAGCCATTTAAAAGCTTTTTTGTTTTCTTCTGCCATAGACGCAGAACAGCCTGCATGATAGAAGTCAACAAACGATTTTTGCTCTATTTTAAAAGCTTTAGAATAATACGCAACAGACAATTTATAGTTTTTTGCCTTATAACAAGAATCTGCCTTGCTAACCCATTCTTTATACGTTTGAGCATTTAAAAAACTGAAATTCAGCACAAGCAAAATAAAAACAATCGATTTTTTCATAGGCTAAAGTTAGGTTTTATTTAATAATCTGTTCTGAGATTAATTTCCTTTTTCCTGAAAAATACAACCCTTGCAAAACAAAATCGATGCGTTCCTTGAATCTGTTCTCATTAACCATTTTCCGCTAGCTTCTGTCACGTATTTTTTTACTTGGTTTTCTTTTCTCGGATCATTCTTTCAAGTTCTGGGAGCTCTTTTTTATATTCTTCTACGTTCCAGACAATATCCGATTTTATGGCAGAATCTGCCAGTGGTCCTAATCCTACTTCCGATCTTCGCTTATCTACATTATCAGGATCTTCAAGAGGTGCAATAAATTTCTTTTGGGTCAAAGGATTTGTATAAACCTGACTTCCGTAAATCTGTCTACCTCCATCTCTCAACGCGACACGATCCTCAAGATAAGCAAGATGACTAGGTTTTGCACTTCCCTTTTTTGCAGCTTCTCGCATCATTGGCAAATACTTTTTCTGGTATTTTAAATCGGCATGCTGAATTACCAAAAACAATGTTTGATTAGCCTGAGAGCTCACTAAACCAGTGCCAACCCAGCCTTTTTCATCCAAAATTTTCATCACTTTAATAAGATTGATACTGTCTTTATACCCCATTAAATTATTAATACTATCAAAAGCTTTACTTTCTCGGCCTTTCTCTTTATAAATCTTCATGAATTCATGTCGAATACCCTGATCTTCTGTATAAATGGCTAAAAGTTCTTTATTAAGAGGTTTATCGTAATTTGCTTCAAGCACATCTAATTTTTTCTGTAAATGATCCATTGTTTCTTTCCACTCTTTTTCTGAATGTAGCCATTTTAAATCACTATCCATTTGAATATGTGCAATGCTTTCAAAACCATTATCAATCGCCAGATTTAACCACTTATAAGCTTTTTTATTTTCTTTTGCCATAGACGCAGAACAACCCGCATTGTACAAATCATCAGGATCTTTCTGTTCTATTTTAAAGGCTTTTTCATAATTAGCAACAGACAATTTATAATTTTCGGCACGATAACAAGAATCAGCTTTTTTAACCCATTCTTTATAGGTTTGCGCTTCCGCGAAAGCGAAGTTGGTTACAATAAAAAAGCAAGCAAATAGTTTTTTCATAGGTTTGATAGTTAATAGTTTATTGTTTTTTTTGTTCTGAGATTAATTCTCCTTTTTCATAATATTTAATGTTTTTCAGTTTTCCGTTATCCGAATAAAACTTCCATTCTCCAAAATAAAACCAGTGCGACTCAACCGAGTTAGTTTCAAATTTAGTTTTCCCTTTCGATTCTAATTTTCCGTTTTCATAATAACTTTTTACAACACAAATTCCATTTTTGTATTTCTCTACCTTATAGATTTTTCCGCCAATATAAGTTTTCCATTTTTTGACAGGCTGATCGTTTTTGTAATGCTCTATAGATTTATATTGAATATTATCCTGAACATAAACATCAACCCACTTGCCTTCTTTTTTCTTATCAATTTTCTGATTGACAACAGAAGTTTTACAACTTAGAAAGCTAAAGAGCATCAAAATAAAAGTCATTTTTTTAATCATTGGCTCTACAATTATAGATTCTATTCTACAAATGTAGAATTAAATTTCAAACAGACAAGTTTTTTCTTATGTTTTTATCTCTTAGATTATTTTTTTAACCGCAAAGAACGCAAGGATTTTTATCAAACGTTACGTTTATAAACGCAAAGTTCGCAAAGCTTTGTACATAAAGCTTTGCGAACTTTTTAAAATCTTACTTAAAAAATCTCAGCGAACTTTGCGTAAATTCTTCGCGTCCTTGTGGTAAAAAAATCCGCTCATTTCTGAACGGATTTGTATCTAAATCAACTTTGTCAAAGTTTAAAACTTTGACAAAGTGAAAAACTTAAAAAACTTTGCGTCTTTGTGACTTTGCGAGCAAAAAAAAGCGCACTTTGTGTAAAAAATTTAACCGAAAAGTTCGCAAGCATTTTTACCATAGGTTACGCACATAAACGCAAAGTTCGCAAAGCTATATGTACGTACATAGCTTTGCGAACTTTTATAAATCTTGCTAAAAAAAATCTTAGCGAACTTTGCGTAAATTCTCCGCGTCCTGCGATAAAAAAATTTAACCGCAAAGTTCGCAAGGATTTTTATCAAACGTACACTTATAAACGCAAAGTTCGCAAAGCTATGTACATATAGCTTTGCGAACTTTTATAAATCTTGCTTTAAAAAATCTTAGCGAACTTTGCGTAATTCTTAGCGTGCTTTGCGGTTAAACTTTATTTAGAAAGCTCCACAAAATACTTGTAAAACAACGGAATCGTCTCAATACCTTTCAAGTAATTGAAAATTCCGAAATGCTCATTTGGCGAGTGAATGGCATCACTATCCAAACCGAATCCCATTAAGATCGTTTTACTTTTTAATTCTTTTTCAAACAAAGCCACAATCGGAATACTTCCTCCAGAACGAACTGGAATTGCAGGAACTCCAAACGTTTCTGTATACGCTTTATTTGCTGCCTGATAACCAATACTGTCAATTGGCGTAACATAACCTTGACCACCGTGGTGAGGCGTTACTTTTACCGTAACTCCAGCTGGAGCAATACTTGTAAAATGTTTTGTAAACAATTCTGTAATCTCTTCCCAATCCTGATTTGGAACCAAACGCATTGAGATTTTAGCGAAAGCTTTACTCGCAATAACCGTTTTAGCACCTTCGCCAGTATAACCGCCCCAGATTCCGTTTACGTCTAATGTCGGACGGATTGAGTTTCTTTCGTTGGTTACATACCCTTTTTCGCCGTAAACATCAGCAATGTTCAAAGCATTTTTATAGCGTTCTAAGCTAAAAGGCGCTTTTGCCATTTCCGCTCTTTCTTCTGCAGATAATTCCTGAACTTTATCGTAAAAACCTGGAATCGTAATATGGTTATTTTCGTCGTGAAGCGAAGCAATCATTTTTGCCAAAATATTAATCGGGTTCGCTACTGCCCCGCCGTACAATCCTGAATGCAAATCGCGGTTCGGACCTGTAACTTCTACTTCAACATAACTCAAACCTCTTAAACCTGTCGTAATAGATGGCTGCTGGTTTGAAATCATTCCTGTATCTGAAATTAAGATTACGTCGTTTTTCAGTTTTTCCTGATTGCGCTCTACGAACCAAGCCAAACTTGCAGAACCTACTTCTTCTTCTCCTTCGATCATGAATTTTACGTTGCACGGAAGTTCGTTGTTCTGAACCATATATTCCAATGCTTTTACGTGCATGTACATCTGACCTTTGTCGTCACACGCTCCACGCGCAAAAATGGCTCCTTCTGGGTGAATATCTGTAGTTTTAATAACCGGTTCAAATGGTGGCGAAGTCCATAATTCTAAAGGATCTGGCGGTTGTACGTCGTAGTGACCGTAAACTAAAACCGTTGGAAGATTTGGATCTATAATTTTTTCGCCGTAGATAATTGGGTAACCTGGAGTGTCGCAAGTTTCGACATAATCGCAGCCTGCTTTTGTTAAACTTTCCTTAACAGCTTCTGCTGTGTCAATAACATCTTGAGAGTATGCAGTGTCGGCACTTACCGACGGAATTTTTAATAATTCGATCAACTCATTGATAAAGCGATCTTTATGTTGTTGAACGTAGGACTTAATATTTTCCATTTAAATAATTTTTATAGAAACCCAAAAGTACGAGAAAAAGAATTAAAAAAAATTTTCAAAAAATGCTTTGATAATTCAAAAGTATGCCTATCTTTGCACCCACAATTCCGCGGATATGGTGAAATTGGTAGACATGCCAGACTTAGGATCTGGTGCCGCAAGGCGTGTAGGTTCGAGTCCTATTATCCGCACCAAAAAAGCTTCTGAAGATTTTTCAGAAGCTTTTTTATTTTACCTACTTCTCACTTTTGTTATTAAAATTGTTGATAAGCAATTTACTACAATTTTAAACCTTTGTCTTTCTGTCTTATTTTTGAAAAAACATACTTTCAAAATTAAGATTAAAAAAATGCTTAAAAAACTTGAAGACTTAGTTAAATTTTTTCCATTACTTTTCGTGGTATTAACAACTCTAGGATACATTCATCTCCAATGTTATTATTATTTTTTTGATATTGAAATTTTAAATTATTTAGATCTCTCTGAAATTATTTTATTGTTTTTCGATAAATCAATTTTATTAATTTTGGGATTATTACTCGTAATAGCTATTTCTTATATCCTAGATGACAAACTTGAAAGAAAGTTTTATACCAGCACCAAAGAAGAATCAAGCCGACCAAAAATTGATCGCAATAAAAGGTTTTTTAAAATAATCAAATACTTCTTATTCTTTACTTTAGCATTGCAAATTATATCCAATTTAATAAGAGAAAATTATATTGGTTTAGTTTTTCCTATAGGCTTTATTATATCCATAATTATTTTTTTTCTATTTGAGAAGTTTTTTTTTAGAGTATTTTTAGAAAAATATAGTTCTTTTTTTTTCTTAAGCTTTACAATTAGTTTAGCCGTTGTACTACTTATTAACCTTAATACAATTTCTTCTGTTTTAGAAAAAGGATATAATTTGAGACACAATCACCAAACCATTAAGCAAGTTTCTTTTTACTACAATAATAAAATAGTTAAGACATCTAATAAACTATTTTATATTGGTGAAACTAAAAAAAATCTGTTTCTTTTCGATTCCCAAAAAAGTGAAACTTTAATTTTCAAAATGGAAAACATTGATAATTTGAGAATAAAAAATAAGTAGTTAATTTAAAAATTTAATGAATAGAGAATTAGTTTTTCTTAGAAGTACATTTAGATATTTTGATAAAAACAAATCATGGATTTTAAGTGGCTTATTTATATTCTCAATCATAAGAGATTATGTTTGGTATGCTTGCTTTGGTGTAAATATTTTATCATATTCCACAATACAAGACACCTTCATTTCAATGTTTAACTACATTTTAATTTTCACAATTTTTCCTTTTCTTTATTTCTCACTATCATTCTTTTCCCCAGCGATAAAAAAAGAATGGAAAAAAATTGCATTAATAATCTTTAAGTGTATAATTGTATTGATATTTGGTTTTATATTTTTTTTCCTATTCAAAAAATCTATGTCTTTTCTTTCCGTCTTATTTGTTGTTGCATCTGTAATGCTAGACTACCATGAAAAAAACCATATCAAAATTTTAAGTTTTATTATATTAATCTTTACTCTTTTATCATTTTATCTGCCATTAATTACCTATATGGAAGTCTTAAATAAAATTGAAAAAGGAAAGTCTACACAATTTATGGTAAAAGAAGATAATATGGATTTCTTTTCATTTTCTTACAACAATCATATTTATGATACATCGAGCAAACGTTTTTATTTAGTAGGTAATACGACAAACTACTTTTTTCTATTTGATAATAAAACCGACAAGACTTTAATTTTTCCTAAAGACGAATGCAAAGACATCAAAACAGAAGTCTTTATACTTTCTAATTTAATTAGCAAATAATAATTGATTAATCCATCCATCTTGACGAAAGAAGATCCCCAACATCACCAACAAGTTTGTACACTATGAAAAAAATTGCGGAAATCACTCTGGAATTTTTGTCGGTTTTGTTGTTTTGGTTTCTCCTTTCGTCGAGATGAATTGTTTATTCTCTATTCAACCTCCAAATAAGGATCCAAAACTTCTGCCAATTCATTGAGCCAATAATAGAAGTTTTCGAGATTTATTTTTCCTAAAGAATCTTTTTCTCTTATCACACTTAAAGTCAGCATATAATTTGCTTGACGAATTGCCTTTGCCATATCTTTTGGATCTATAACATTTGTAAAGAAGTTATTTAACCGATTTTCAACTTCCGAAACACATTCTGTAGCCATTGTCTTATTTTTTGTTTGAGGCAAATATAATAATTTGTAGGCATGTATGCTATCAAAAAGGAAATAAATCTTTCCACTTTTGAAATATGAACATTTCAGAAGAAACTTATATCATAAATCTTGGGATTCACATTAGACAATTACGTGAAAAAAAAGACTTATCACAGCAAGATTTAGCTGATGATTCTGGTATGACCAAATCTCAAATAGCAAGAATAGAAACTGCCAAGATCAATACTTCCGTAAAAACTCTAGTGAAAATTGCTAAAGGTTTGGATATTGAGCCAAAAGAGTTGTTGGATTTTCCTTTGAAATAATTTCGGTTAAAGCCATTTTAAAAAACTCCAGCTAAAGCAGGAGGCAATTGATTAAACTTATATTTCCTTCATCAAATCAAACCTACAAGGTTTTGTCCCGAAGACTCGAGATTGCAGGAAAATTAAAAATGAACTTATATTTCTTATATGGTTTAAAAACCATACACCGCAACAATAATTCAGAAATTTCTTTAATTATTTTATGTTTTAGTCTATAAATATTCTTATTTTTAAATACCAAAAACCTAATTCTCCTTATTTTATTCATTTTTAAAACTCTAAAATCCTTTAGAACACATGAAAAAATACAGATTATTAGTTATCCTTTTAGGAATTATTGTGCTTTTTTACCTTGCGAGAACGGTTCGAAACTTTACCGTTAAGCAGGAAATTCAAACCATAAAAACAGAACATTTTATGGTTTCCTATAGCGGAATTTACAAAAGTGAAGCAGAAAAAGTCAGCAAACATCTGGAAGAAAATTATACGCCAATAAGAGAAAATCTAAAAGACGTAAAACACGACGTTATAAAGGTTTTTATTTACGGTTATTCACACAAGTTTAAAGCGGCTACTGGCTTAAAAGAAAACACAAAAGGCACAAGCCGCGGCCCAAACGAGTTTCATTTTGTCTGGACGAGTTGGTTTAATTCTCTTTTTCCCGACGATCCGTTAAAAACGGCTTTACACGAATTTACGCATTGCGTTCAATTAAATATCTTGATCGATAAAGCCAAAGAGACTATAATTACGCAGGACAGAGCAACTTTTGAAAAGGAATTCGATAAAAAATTCAAAGCCGAATATCCGCGCTGGCTCTGGGAATCGATCAGTATTTTTGAAGCGAAAGAAGTAAATAAATTAAGCGTAAAATATGCCAAAAGCAAAAACCTGACTTTAGAAGAATTAAATAAAAGCAATCAGATTTATAATATTGGCTATACGATTATTGAATATGTAACTTCTAAATGGGGAAAAGAAAGCGTGGCTCAATTAATTTCGTCATTTGGCAATATTGAAAAAACACTAAAAGTAACGCCCGAAGAATTTGAAAAAGGCTGGATTGCTTTTTTGGAGGAGAAGTATTGACGAAACTCAATTTAATCCGTCTTGTTATGTCATTTCGACTGAAAGGAGAAATCACACTCGGGATTCTACAAAGATTGGCAACATACTTTGTGGAGTTTCTAGTGTGATTCCTCGTTCCTCGGAATGACAAACTTTGGGGAAATTTGGGATTTTAAGAATTGGTATTTAATATCTCAACTATTTTCCCCACATTCACTTCACTATAATCATTGATATAAAAATCACAAGGCGGAAGTTCTTCTTTGGTATGCGTACTCAAAACGCCTACGACTTTCATTCCGGCATTTAATCCTGCTGTAACGCCCGAAAAAGAATCTTCGAAAACCACACAATCCGACGGAGAAGCACCAACACGCTCTGCCGATTTTAAATACACTTCTGGATTTGGTTTGTGAAACGTAACGTCTTCGCTAGACATCATCGAATCCATTTTTTGGTCGAGTTTTAGGAAATTGGCAATCAAATCCAGATTCGCACGCGGCGCAGAAGTGGCAACGGCCGTTTTGAATCCGCGGGATTTTAATTCTTCCAGAAACGTCATATAATGCGGAATCGTTTCGACTTTGTCTTTATAAATCTCACGAAACATTCCTTCTTTTTCGTCTTCCAATTTGATTAATTCTTCTCCCGCAATCGGACGTTTGAAGAAATGCGACATGATGTAACTATTATGTTTTCCGTACATATGTTCTTCAAATTCTTCATTGGTGTACGGAATTTTATATTTATTGAAAAACTCTTCGAAAGCAACTACATGATGCGGATTGGTATGGCAGATTACGCCGTCCATATCGAAGATTACACATTTTTGGCTCATAATTTTGTTCTATTTTTTAAACGGGTGCAAGATAAGGCAATAAAGCGTTTATTACGCAGAGATTCACAAAGGTTTTTCGCAGAGATACGCAAAGAGTTTTTTTTGAATCGCGCAAAGTCGCAGAGGCGCAAAGTTTTGTTTCACGCAGATTTTAAAAGATTTAAGCAGATTGTGCAGATTATATTTTAAAGAATCAAATAATCTGCTCGATCTGCTGAATCTGCGAGAGAAACAGAAAATCCAATTAAATCTGCTCCAATCTGCGGCATCTGCGTGAAACAAAATCCTTTTAATCTTAATAATCTGTGGCAAAAAAACAAAACTTAGCGCCTCTGCTCCCGATAGCTATCGGGATTGCGAGATTAAACCCTACCCTATCCAAATTTTACTTTTAACCAAAGTAATCGTCTGTCTCAAATGCTGATTTAAAGCAATCAGAATAATCAAAACTACTAAACCATAACCCACAATCGTATAAATTTCCATATCGGCCAATAAAGTCGATTGTTTGCTTATCGTTCCGAAAATCTTTTTCATGGCAAGAACATTGGCATTGTCTGCTGAATATCCTTTGGCGATAAAACTCTGCGTTGTAGCAGCGATATTTTGCTGTGCTTCTGGATTTTCTCCTGTTACGAATTGGCTTAGCTTTAAAAAGTGCTTTTTATTCAGGAAAACCATTGCATTCTGCATGACGCAAAAACCAATCGTACTTCCCCAGAAACGTCCCGAAACGCCGACAATTCCCGAAGAAACCGCCATATTTGCCGGAACCGATGATGTCGTAAATAAGATGAGCGGAACAAATAAAAACCCAACACCAATTCCTTGCAAAATATAGGGAACAATAATATCTGATAAAGCCACATCGGGCACAAAAAGAAACGTAAACCAAAAATGAAATATCGCAATAAGCGTGAAACCAATCAGAAAAATGATTTTGGTCGAAACGGATTTCATCAGAAAAAAAGCGGCTAAAATAAGTCCGATTACATTTCCTAATCCGTTAATGTATTGCACGCCCGCCACACGCGACGGATCCCAATTCCAAATTGAATACATCGCCCCGTGACACAAACTCAATGTGGCACGGCTGATGTAAAAAAGAAAAAACAATAGAAACCCAATTCGAAGATTGGCGTATTTTATCACTTCAAAATCGAAACTTGGACGTTTTACCAAACGTTCTTTAAAAATGAACAATCCGCCTGTAATAAGCGAAATCATTAGCATAAGAACCATTTCTGAAGATTGAAGCCAGTATTTTTTTTCGGCATAAACAAAAAAGTAGGCACCGCAAAGAATAGAAATTAAAACCAAAAAATAACTCATCCAATCGATTTGATACAAAGGGATTTTCTTTGTAATTCGGTGCCCTCTAAAAGTAACTAAGATTAAAAAGACGTTTAAAACCTGAAGTCCGCCCGAAACATACAGCATGTATTTCCAGTCGTAATGATCGAGGAACCAAACCGCAATATTCATAATAAAAGGCGTAGACAACAGCAATGCTCCGTAATAGAATGAAAAACCAATAATTATCGCATTTTTAGTATTGAATTGTTCAATAAGCAATTGTCTAATGGTGATTACAGGAAGCGCCATCAAGATTCCTTCTGCAACTCGCATCAATAAAAAAACCGAAAAATTGGTAATATAAGCCGAAGAAACAATCGTAATTCCGATAAGGGAATACACCGCCATCAGGTAATTTTTGGCAGGAAAAAAACTCGAAAATCGGCCTTCGATTAAAATTGTAGCGAGCAACGTTCCGTACGTAACGCACATTGCGAATTGCAAATCTTCTGGCTCAATATCCAGAAAACTTGCCGCATAGGTTACATTCGAACTGTAAACTCCCAATAAAATCATGGAATGCAACAGACAGACGAACAATATAATTATGATCGCCCATCGCGGAACCCAAGATTTAAATATACTTTTATCTTCCATTTTATTTGTGTGCAGCAACAACTGTAATGTTCATTCCTGCTCTTAAAAAATCGGTTTGTTTGTCGTTGTCTTTTAACTGAATTCGAACTGGAATTCGCTGTTCGATTTTTACAAAGTTTCCTGTCGCATTATCTGGAGGTAGCAAAGAAAATCTCGCACCGCTCGCAGGCGATAACGAAGCAATTGTTCCCATAAAAGTTTTATCATTTATAGCATCAGCCTTGATTTCGACTTCTTGTCCAACGGTTAAATATTGCAGTTGCGTTTCTTTAAAATTGGCTGTAATCCATTTTTCTTTACTTACTATTGAAAGCAAAGATTGTCCTTCTTTTACCATTTGTCCTGGCTGTAAAGTGCGTTTTCCGATCCAGCCGTCGTAAGGCGCTGTAATAATCGTGTACGAAAGAAATAAAGCCGCATTATCGACAACAGCTTGTTTTGAAGCAATATTCGTCTGCGTTGTTGGAACATTCGCTTCGGCAACAGAAGTGCTTAAAGCCGAAGAATGAATTCTATTTTTCATTTCCTGAAAATGCGCCTGAGCCGTTTCGTAATCGGCTTTTACTTTTTCAAGTTGTTGCGAAGTCGCTGCTTCTTCTTTTACCAAAGCCTGATATCTTTCGTATTCTAATTTGGTTTTCCAAAGATTTGATTTTGCCGCTTCCAACTGCGATTCGTTTATCGCCGTTGCACTTGCTGTATTTATGGCATTTTTCTGAGCCACAACACTATTTTGTTTAGCGTTTTGAACATCGGCCAAAGCCACATTTAGTTTCGACTGATATTCTCTGTTATCAATCACCACCAAAGTATCACCTTTGTGCACAAACTGATTTTCGTTAAAACGAACTTCCTGCACATAACCTGTAATTCTAGACATAATCGGCGTTACGTATTGCTCCACCTGCGCGTCGTTGGTTTCTTCGTGATTTCGGTTAAAAACATAAAACCAAATCCCTAAAATAACCCCGCTTATAACCAGCGTACACGCAATAATTGTTATTATGATATGAAACGTTCTATTTCTTCTAGTTTCATTTTTTATCTTAACCATAAACTTTATATCTTTTAATTTCCCCGGATTAAAATCCGGCGCTACAATATGAATCGTTCCTTCGGAACTAAAAATCTATATTCTTTATTCTATTATCTATTTTCTTATTTCAAGTCTTGTTTCTAGCTTCTTTCTTCTCAAAATCAGCTCTGCGAAAGCATTCCAGCCGTATGCAACAATTCGTAATGTTTTAAAACCGCATCCAATCGCGTAGAGATTTTGTTGTATTTTGCTTGAAGCAAAGCATTATCAGCATCGACCATTTCGGTTATCAAGACCAATTGATTTAAGTATTTCAGCTTTACAATTCGATAATTTTCTTCGGCTAAATCCAAGGCTTTGTCAACCACTACAAACTTTTCCAGGATTTCTTGATATTGTGTATGGTCTTTAAACAGTTTGTCTTCAATTTCGTCTTTTACAATTTCGGTTTGCATTTTCTGCCACTCGATTTTCGTATTAGCCTGTGCAACTTTGGTTTTGTTTTTATACAAAGCCGAAAGATCAAAACGCGCCTCGATTCCCACCTGTCCTAAAGTATACAAATACGGATTGGGCGGAAAGAATTTATAGTTTGGATAATAAAAACCATAATTTCCAAAGAAATTGACGCTCGGCAGATAATTCCCTTTTACCAATTGCAATTCGGTTTTACTGATTTTCAATTCCTGACTTGCAATTCGCATTTCTTCGTTCTGCATCGCTTTGTTCAGATAAAAATCATACGGATCTAAACCGTTCATTTCGTCTAAACTGGAAGTTGTATCGATTGCAATTTCCTCATTTTCTGGAAGCTGAATCAACGTCTTCAGATCGTGAAGTGCGATTTTAATGTTTTTGGAGTTAGTTAACGCATTCAATTCGCGATCTGAGAGTTGCAATTCGGCACGAATAACTTCATTTTTGGTCACCGTACCATGTTTCTGCATCGACTGAACTTCCTTCAATCGGCTTTTTTCTTCTTTAATGTTTTCTTCAAAAATCTTCTGAAGTTCCATCATTTTATAAATCGACAGATAGTTGGCTACGACCTGCAATTCGATATCATTCTCTGTTTTTTCCGATTTTATTTTGGCAATTTCGCTTTCATCATTCGCAATTTTAATCGCGTTGTTGATTTTGTTTCCAACGTAAATTGGCATTTTAAAAGTCGAATTTACCTCATAGATTTCCGGAATTGCTTTGGTTACTTCTTTCCCGTTAAGAAAACCGTTTCCTTTAAATTCGGTAATGTTGGTAATTCTGGAATACATTCCGTTTAATTCGACATCTGGAAGTCGGAGTTCTTTTCTTTCTTTGATGTTTTGCTCTGAGAGCGTAATGTCCAATTGAGATCTTAGGACTTTTTTGTTGTTTTCTTTTGCCAGTTTCATCGCTTCTTGTAAAGAAACCGAATGAACCTCCTGAGCTTGTAAACTACTGAATGCTAATGCAATTAAAATTATCAATAAGCTTCTGAGAAAACAATCTTCTTTAGAATTTGTTGTTTTAAGGAACATGAATATTTAACTATTTGATGCTGCAAAGTTCCTTCATTTTTTCGTTGACTGATAATTATTAAAAGCCAAGAACATATTCATTTCAGCCAAATGTTAAAATCTCCATTTCCGAAAACGTTGTATTAAAATATTGAAGTCCAAAAGCTTACACCTTTTTGTTTTATACAGATTTTCAAGGGTTTAGAAAAAAAAGTTTCACGCAGATTTAAATAGATTAAAGCAGATCTGGCAGATTTTTTTTTTAATATTTATCTGCTCAATCTCCAAAATCTGCGAGAGAAAAAAATTATACATTCCAACACAAAAAAAATCAAAATTAAATCTGCTTTAATCTATTTAAATCTGCGTGAAACAAATTATTTGCTTTTCTCCAAAATTTCCTGACCGTTTAAGTAATCAGAAGGTCTTTGCCCGAGAATTTTAAAAAAGGTATTACTGAATGTAGGAACACTGTTGTAACCCACTTCTTCGGCGACTTCTTTGACCGAAAGTTTTCTTTCCAATAAAAGCTCGATCGCTTTTAAAATTCTTCGAATAGTATAATATTGAATAAAAGACATTTTAAGATCTTTCTGAAATAATCTTGATAACGACCTTTCACTATATCCAAACTCATGCGCTACGTTCGAAAAGAGAATTGTTTCTCCCAAATTATTCTCCACATGACGCAAAATTTTACCCAAGCGTTTGTCTTTCGGTTGCGGTAATTCTAACGGAAGATTCGTCGGACAGATTTGCGGTAAAATGGCTTTTATAGCTTTAGCAATGCTAAAATTCGGAGTTCCTTCTTCAAGATCGCCATTCCAACGATTGGTAAAAAGCATCATTTGTAGCAAAAGGTTATTTACGGGATAAATGCCTTCGTTTTTATAAAACTCATCTTCATTTTCTTCAATCGGAAAATAGAGATTCCGCATCATCACATGTTCTGACTTTGGTTCGATGCTGTGCTCTAATCCTGCAGGAATCCAAATAAAATGTCTTGCAGGTAAAAAGTACGATTTCGTTTCGGTTGTCACAAAAACCACGTCGCCTTCTGCGTAGAGCATTTGCGCTTTTTCGTGCTTGTGTGTTGGAACAAGCAATTCACCCATTATATCATGATGACAATAGATGCTTTTTGGGTCTGCATCCACTCTCTTGATGTAATATTTGTCTACTTTAAATGGTGATTGTTCCATAGTTCTTTAACCGTTAAGGTTTACGCAAAGTTCGCTAAAATTCTTTATTAGGCGTTGAAATATGCTCGCAAAGTCGCTAAGACGCCAAGTTTTGTTTTTTTGCCACAGATTATATGGATTAAAAGGATTTTGTTGTTTTTTGTCATTTCGAACGGAGAGAGAAATCTTCACAAGTAGCTCGATACAGAATATCGCCAATCTTTGAGAGTTTCTCGCGAAGATTTCTCTCTCCGTTCGAAATGACAAGATTCTCCGAATTCTTTTTAGAGAAAAACCATAGCCCAAGGTTTCAACCTTGGGAAACGTATTGTGATTGCGTAATGTGATATTGATTGCGTACCCAAGGTTGAAACCTTGGGCTATGTTCTGATGTTATTATGTGCAAAATTTCATTGCGGTTAAATTCCAAAAAAAAGATTTTTCCACCATTTTTTGTCATTTCGAACGAAGAGAGAAATCTTCGCAAGTAGTTCGATACAGAATATCGCCAATCTTTGAGAGTTTCTCGCAAAGATTTCTCACTCCGTTCGAAATGACAAGATTCTCCGAATTCCTTCCAGAGAAAAACCATAGCCCAGGGTTTTAACCTTGGGAAACGTATTGTGATTGCGTAATGTGATATTGATTGCGTACCCAAGGTTGAAACCTTGGGCTATGTTCTGATGTTCTATGTGAATTTTTCTTTACGGTTAAATCAAAAAAAAAGATTTTTCCACCATTTTTTGTCATTTCGAACGGAGTGAGAAATCTTCACAAGTAGCTCGATACAGAATATCACCAATCTTTGTAGAGTTTCTCGCGAAGATTTCTCACTCCGTTCGAAATGACAAGATTCTCAGAATTCCTTCGAGAGAAAAACCATAGCCCAGGGTTTTAACCTTGGGAAACGTATTGTGATTCCGTGATGTGATAATGATTGCGTACCCAAGGTTGAAACCTTGGGCTATGTTCTGATGTTATTATGTGCAAAATTTCCATTGCGGTTAAATTCCAAAAAATAAGGATTTTGTTTCACGCAGATCTTACAGATTAGGGCAGATTATTTAAATTTAAAATCTGCGCAATCTGCTTAAATCTTTTAATCCTGATAGGTATCGGGAGCGTGAAATAAAAACTTGGCGTCTTTGCGACTTTGCGAGATTAAAAAAAACCTTTTGCGGACTTTGCGTTCCCGATAGCTATCGGGATAGCGCCCCTTGCGGTTAAATCCAAAAAAAAGTCTTTCCATAACGGAAAGACTTTCTAAATTTAAGTCTCGTTTTGAAACGAGAGGACTCGAACCCGTCTCGTCTCTAGACGAGATGACAGGCATGTATTCTAACCAACTTATTTTCTGTCTTGAATCAGAGCTTCAATTGATTTACGATTCAATTTTTTCAATCGTAATTCTTCAATTAAAGCTTCTCTTTTAGTTTCAAAACCTTTTAAATAAACTAATTCCCAAGGGCCTTTATTAGCCGTATATTTACTTCTATTTTCATTATGATATATCAATCTTTGATCTACGTTTTCACTAAAGCCTTTATAGTAGACATCAAAAGTTTTTGAATAAATAATATAAACGTAAAACATAATAGTAAGCTTTAAGTATAAACAAAAAAAATGCCTTTCTTTAGAAAGGCATTTTTAAAAAACTAAGCGGTCTGGACGGGACTCGAACCCGCGACCCCATGCGTGACAGGCATGTATTCTAACCAACTGAACTACCAAACCCTGCTTGTATTGTGAGTGCAAAAATACAACAGAAACTGGATTCTGCAAGGGTTTTTAGAAATAAAATTTAATAATTTTTTAATGAGCTAAATTCCAATATTTTAAAAATTGAAGTTTTTGCCAAAAAAGAAGAATTTTCTTTATTCTTAGCTTTTTCTAACCGCAATGCACGCAAAGTTTTTTTTAAGACGACACAAATAATCGCAAAGTTCGCAAAGCTTTATCCAAATAGCTTTTGCGAACTTTTTTATTATATAAAAATTACTCCAAAAACTTAGCGTTCTCTGCGTAAAATTCTTTGCGAACTTTGCGGTTAAATCTTTACGGAATTACGTGTGCGATTTCTCCCTTCGGTCGAAATGACAAACTATATGTAAATTGGAATTTGGAATTTAAATTTTGAGACTTCAAAATCATTGGAATTTACCTTTTTACAAAAGGTCTTAAATCAAAAAAGCCATCCACAAAAGTGGAAAGCTTTTCATTGGTCTAACTACTAAACCAGCTACGAGTTACAAAGTCGTAGCAAAACAACACAACTAATCTTAGATACCGTATTTGGGCAAAAAAGCCTTTCTGTTACGAAAGGCTTTTCCCAATATTGCGGTCTGGACGGGACTCGAACCCGCGACCCCATGCGTGACAGGCATGTATTCTAACCAACTGAACTACCAAACCTCTGCGTTATTGCGGTTGCAAAGATATAACAGAATTTCGTTTCTGCAAGTGTTTTTATAAAAAATATTTAATTTTTATTTAAAATATTATCCAAAGTTTTGTTTTTCAACCAAATAAGTAGTCAATATTTTTTCAAAGTTATCGCCCACATTGACCGAAACATACTTAATCTGGTTCTTCGCGCAGGTTAAAGACAACTCTTTAAAGTAGGCTTCTGCCCTTTTCTCGTATTCTTCTTTTACATTATCGGCAAAAATAGAAACCTCATCTCCTGATTCTAAGTCAATAAACTTTCTCGGCGTATTGTCAAAATCAAATTCCAATTCGGTTTTACTGTCTACCACGTGAAACAAAACGACTTTATGTTTATTATGTTTCAAATGCTGCAACGCGTTAAACAACTTCTCATCGTCTGCTGTTTGAAACATATCAGTAAACAAAATAATCATCGAACGGCGATGCATTTTCTCTGCAATTTGGTGCAAATACGTAATGGTATCAGTCGTTTTTTTGACTTTTGGCTGTTCTAACAATTGTTCCAGTTTATTCAGCAGCATTCGGTGGTGGCGATCGCTACCTTTTTCTGGAGCGTAATATTCGTAATGATCGGAGAAAACGCTTAGACCAACAGCATCGCGCTGTTTCTTTAAAATATTCATCAAAACTGCCGAAGCCAGAACTGCAAAACCAATCTTCTTTTCATAAAAAGGCTGATTCGATTTCAGTTCAGGATAATGCATTGACGACGAATTATCTACAATAATATGACAGCGCATATTCGTTTCTTCCTCAAAACGTTTGGTGTACAAACGGTCTGTTTTGGCAAACAATTTCCAGTCGATATGTTTGGTGCTTTCGCCTGCGTTATAGACTTTATGCTCAGCAAATTCGGCCGAAAATCCATGAAACGGACTCTTGTGCATTCCCGAAATAAAACCTTCCACAACCTGATTTGCCAGCATTTCAAGATGCTGAAAACTGGAGACTTTCTCTATTTCTGTTTCGATTTTCATTCGGTTTCTTTTTTAATATTTTGTGCTTTATAAAGCAAATCTGTCGCTTGATATAATTTACGTTTCAAGATTGGACTAAAATTAGGGTTTTCTTTTAAGAATCGCTGCACTTCATCAAAAGCATATTTCGACGAATATTTTCCAACCGTATTATCCAGCCAGTCTTTCGGAAAGAAAATATCTCCCGTACGCTGAATTTCGTCTACCAAATCTAGTGAAAATCTAAGATATTTTTGCGCACTTTCCTGACGAAGCGGATGATTTACATTGGCAAGTCCGGCAGAAACCCAAGATTCTTTCTCACGGTTGGCATCGTCTTTTAAAGATTCAATGAAAGCATTTCTCACTTTTTCATCCTGAGAAAGCGAAGGCATCAGAAACTCAAATCGTTTTATTTTATCTGGATTTGTCATCGCCATTTTAGCTTTCACTAAAATCTGATTGGCTTTTTCATGTTTAAAAATGGCTAGATTCATTGCCATATTGGTGTAATCGTCTTCATTTAATTTCAGACCTGGAATCGTGATTTCTTTGCTCCAGATTTTAAATAATTTTTCTTTTCCAGAATCTGAGTAAGCAATCGAACTAAACAATACGAATAAAGTCTTTTTAATATTAGCTGATAATTTTTCGTTTAAACGGGTATACAAGACATCTTCAAGTTGCTTTTGGACTTTATTTTGCTGTTTTTCAGTCAAAAATCTCCAGTAAATTGTATTCAGATTACCTGAAACCATTCGCAAAACCAATTCATTTTCTTCCGATTGAATTCCTCTAAAAAGACAATCAAAAGCTTTTTCTGGCGAAACATTCCCAACCAAAGTATTTTCATAAAGATTACTGTACGCCGAAGCCCTTGCAACCTCATCTTTTAAACCTGAAATATAATTTAAATTATTCCCGTCAAGCGGAAAAACACCGTATCCAAAACCATTATAATTATAAATGACAGCCAACGGTTTTTGGAGTCCGATCGCTTCGTTTAAAATCAGTTTTTTATCATTTATCTGAGCATTCAGCACTTTTACTTCATTCTTATAAACCAATCCGATTTGGAAAATCTGAGGCCAGATATTATCCGAACCGTCTTCTGCTTTCTGACTGATTTCAAAGCTTTTAATCTTATTGTTTTTATCCAATTCCACTTTGTCAGAAAAAATGGCTCTTCCCGATTTGTTTACCCAAACCTCGCTCCATTTCTTCATGTCTAGAGGCGTTTCGGCATCTAGAATTTCTACGAGATTATTCCAATCGGCATTATCGTTGGCGTATTTCTGAATGTATTTTTCGATTCCTTTTTGAAAAGCTTCCTTCCCCATCGAAGCTTCTAACTGGCGCATCATAATCGGTGCTTTATTGTAAATCATGGCACCATAAAGCGACCCCGCATCTTTCAAATTGGCCAAATGTTGTCGTATCGGATGTGTCCCCAACGAACGGTCTTCCGCGTAAGCGCTAGGATAATGCGCTGTAAAAAACTGCAAATTGTGATTGACTTTCGGGAAAATTGGATTCATGATTTTGTCTGCCATAAAATTGGCAAAAACCTCTTTCATCCAAACGTCATCAAACCATTTCATGGTGACCAAATCGCCAAACCACATGTGTGAGGTTTCATGCGCGATTAATTTGGCGCGATTCAATTTTTCGCTGTCTGTCGAACTATTATCCAAAAACAAAGTCGATTCTCGGTATTGAATTGCCCCGACGTGTTCCATTCCGCCATATTGAAAAACAGGAATTGCAGCAAAATCTAGTTTCTGAAAAGGAAATTTACAATTGGTATATTTTTCTAAAAAATCTATCGACTGCTGATGCAAATTGAAAATCGTATCGGTACTCATTTCAATCTTTCTCGGATTGTTTTCCCTATACAGCATAGTCATTTCCATGTTCCTTGGCTTTTTTATTACACTTTGAAATTTTCCTGCTACGAAAGAAAACAAATACGTACTCATCTTATCGCTTTCTCCAAAAGTGTAAGAAGTGAAATCGCCTTTTTCATTTTTTTCTTTGACATCGGCTCCAGCCAAAACTTTCCAATCTTTCGGAACAGTTAAACTTAATTTATAAGTAGCTTTTAAATCGGGCTGATCGAAACACGGAAACAGTGTGCTCGCGCGGTCTGGAACTAATAAAGTGTAGAGAAAATCATCGTTTCGGTTGAGAGATAAATTCCCAGCAATAAACGAAATCTGGATTGTATTTTTCCCTAAAACCAAACTCTGTGAAGGAATTACAATATGTCCTTTTTCATGAATAATCGCAATGTTTTTTCCGTTTGCTTCAACTGTTTTGATGTTTTGAGATTTCTCTTTAAAATCTAAATACATAGGCTGACTTAGGTCTGATAAAGTTGCTTCTAAAACCAATTTTGAAGTAATATCTTCGCTTTTCTGATTCGAAATTTCGAATGAAAGATCGTACTTCAAATTAGAAATCTGCTGTTTTCTAAAATGCGCCAATTGTTCTGAAACACCATTTTCTAGAACAATATTTTCTTTTGGTTTGGATTGGGAAAATCCAATCGTAATGGTCATTAAAAAACTGAGAAAGCTGTAGCGAAATTTCATTTTTAAAGGAATATAAGATTGGCTAAAATAGCAAATTAGCTGCTTTTTTCAAACAATTACTGCAACAACATTGCATTTAAAAATAAGATTTATATATTTGCAACATTATTGCATTAATCAGCAAAAAACTCGTCCAGAAGTCAACCTTCACGAATGAAAAAGAAAATTAAATATATCAATCTTCTGATGCCATTAATCGTATTGTTCGCAATACTGTTTCCGGCTGTCCATTCGTATGAACATATTCTAGATACGCATTCGTCAAAAGAAAAACTGGAATTTTCAATTTCAGAAAAGCCACAGTTCAAAGCAAAATTACATTCGTTTCATAAATGTTCGATTTGCGATTTTAAATTCAGCGCTGTCGGAACTTTTGAGTTTTCTGCTTTTCAATTTTATAAAAATAATGTTGCTGTAAAACATCTTAGTTTCTACAGCGAACAGCATTTAGCATTTTTTAAAGGGTCTTTATTCTCACTTCGAGCCCCTCCTGCTTTTACACTTTAATTTTTGTGCTCCGATTGTTCGGCTGTTTTTTTATTTGTCCTTTTTAATGATTTAAAATCTTAAAAAGCGATTAACAATCACATCTGTTTTCAGAAGTTAATACTTTACATTGAATTCATTTTTGCATCAAAAATCTATTTTTTGATGTTGAGATACTGCTTTTTTCCGCACAAAAATTATTTCCCTTTTTAATCGATTTCTGTATTCTGACTTAAAGCTTAATTATGGCTTTTGGTCTGTTTGTTTATGTCGCTCCTCTGGAGCTTAATGATAGATTCAATTTCGATTTCTATAGATATGTCGCCCCGCTGGGGCTTTCGCATCAATGCCAATTTGATTCTATAACTATATCGTCCTCTGTGGCTTTCGCCTAAATCTATCGTCCTTATTGGACTCAGACACATTGAACCTTTTACGTAACCCAAATACTCTTTATAAAATGATCAAAATCAAATCAGAAAAAATGAAAACAACAAAACTCATTCTGGCTTCGCTTTTTGCTGCAATTGCTTTTACAAGCTGTAGCAATGACGATTCAGAACCAGAAAAAGCTATTCCTACAATCGACAAAATCGAATTGGGTCTTGGCAACAACGAAACGGCAACTATTGGCGCAGATTTCCATTTTAATGCGGAAGTTACTGCAGCTGATAAAATCGAAAATGTACAGGTCAAAATTGTTCAAAGAAGCGGTGAAACCTATTCTAAAGTTTGGTCGCACGAAATTACTTGGACGCAATATGCGGGTGCAAAAAACGCAACTGTTCACAAACATTTTGATATTCCAGAAGACGCTGCAGAAGGTAAATACGACTTTATCATTATCGTAAACGACCAAAACGGAAGTAAGCTTGAGATAAAGAAAAACCTAACGCTTTACAAATTAGAAAATATTCCCGTAAATCCTGTTGCATCGGTATTTACTCTCTTTATAAATGATGCTTTTATGTACCGAAAAGGCAAGTTTTCTAATGCTGATGCCAAGTACAAAAACAACGACATTTTCAGTTCTCAGGTAACACTAGAAGGCGTAAAAGGAGACGGAATTATGTATTTGCTTTTAATTAATAAGAATGTCAAACATACTCCCGAAAGTGTCGATCAGATTGATTTTAAAAAAGTTATTGTTTATGATGTTTTTGAGCATAAAAATGTAGCCGATGCGAGTCAGTTCTCTAATGTTCCTTGGGACGGTACAAAGTTTACGAGAGAAACTCCAAAACTTACCATTGGCGCTGCAAAAGACAACAATGTTCCTGTTGGACAAGATTTAATTGCTAACAAATCTTGGGTTGCAGGCGATTATACTTTCTTGGTTTTGTACAAAAATACAACGTATAATATCAATTTTTCACAGTCGATCGATTTGCCATTTGCCCTTTAATTAAAATTCAGAAAACATGAAAAAGATAAAAATATTGTTGAGCGTCTTGGCTCTTGCTTTTATTTCTGCCTGCTCTAGCGATAATGCCGAAATCGACACCGAATATCCTGTAATTGATATTACAGCGAGCGGCGCATTTCCAATTCAGTGCAGTACAATCCAACGCGGGCAAACTATCACTTTTAAAGCCGTTTTTAGCGATAATACCGCGCTGGGTTCGTATAGCTTAGACATTCATCACAATTTCGATCATCATACGCATAGTACAGAAGTGGAAAGTTGCGAGATGGATGCCATAAAAAAACCAGTAAAACCAATGCTTTTCATTAACAATTACACCATTCCCGATGGCGTAAAAAATTATGAAGCAACGGCACAAATCTCAATTCCGGCGGATGTTGATCCAGGCGATTATCATTTTATGATCCGTTTGACGGACAAAGAAGGCTGGCAGACTCTGAAAGGTTTAAGTATTAAAATTTTATAAATCAGATTTAATGAAGAATGCCCAATTCCTTTTTTGGAAATCTTGTTTTTTACTCCTTAGTTTATTGCTTTCAACTGAAGTTATTTCTCAAAATCAGCCTTCAGAAAAAAAGCCTGAAATTAAAGAACTCAAAGAAGTTTTGGTAAACGGAAATGCTGCTGAAAAACGCAAAAAAGAAGAATCGCTGAATGTAGAAACCGTCAACAGCAGTTTTATTCAGCGTAATCTTGGCGGAAGCTTGATGCAGTCTTTACAGAAATTGCCTGGCGTTAAAACTATTTCGATTGGTTCGGGAGGTTCAAAACCGCTTATTCGAGGTTTGAGTTTTAATCAGGTAATTGTGGTCGAAAACGGTTTAAAACACGAAGGCCAGCAATGGGGCGCCGATCACGGATTGGAAATTGACCAATATGCGGTAAACCGAGTAGAAATCATAAAAGGTCCTTCTTCATTTATTTACGGATCTGATGCTGTGGGCGGTGCGGTGAATATTAAACCGCTTCCTCTTCCATTTAAAAATACTTTTGGCGGAAGTGTGGATCTTACTGGAAAAAGCAACAATGCACAATTTGGAAGTTCGCTTAATTTATTTGGGCGAAATGAAAACTGGTTTTTCGATACGCGTGTAACGGCTATGGATTATGGCGATTATCGCGTTCCAACTGATAAGGTGCAAGTTTACAGTTATGAAGTTCCATTATACAAAAATCATTTGCGGAATACGGCAGGACGCGAACTCGATTTTCATTTGAGCACGGGTTACTCTGGAGAAAACTTGAAGTCTGCTTTTTATTTCAGTAATGTTTACACCAAAAGCGGATTTTTCGCGAATGCGCACGGACTCGAACCTCGAAATGTGGATACAGAACTGCACGATAAATCGAGCCGCGATATTTTGATGCCATATCAGCAGGTGAATCATTTGAAGGTGAGCAATACAACTTCATTTAATTGGAAAAATCATGCTTTTGAAACGCAGCTTGGTTTTCAGAAAAACTTTAGAAGAGAATGGAGCCATTATGTAAATCACGGTTATATGTCCCCAATTTATCCTGAAGATATGTACGCGCCGCAAGATCTGGAACGCCAATATGATAAAAACGTTTGGTCGTTTTCTGCGAAGGACGAATTCGCCATTAATCACCATCAGATTACTGTCGGGACTAATGTCGTTATACAAGAAAATGCGATTAACGGATGGAGTTTTCTAATTCCGGCTTTCAACCAAATTAATGCGGGTCTATTTGTTTATGATAAAATAGAACTGAACGAAAAATGGTTGCTGCACGGCGCTGTACGTTACGATTACGGCAAAATTAAAATGAAATCGTATTACGATTGGTTTCAGAGTCCTGTTACAGAAAACAATCAGACGGAGTTGGAATATTTACAGCGTTCTCAGGATCTGACGAAAACCTTTGACAGTTTTACATGGTCGGCGGGAATCAATTATAATCCTGGAAAACTTTCGCTTAAAGCGAATTTAGGATCTAGTTTTAGAATGCCAATTGCCAAAGAACTGGCTTCAAATGGGGTAAATTATCATTATTTCCGATTTGAAAAAGGAAATCCGAATCTGGATGCGGAGCGTTCGTATCAACTAGATTTAGGAATGGAATGGAATCAGCAAAACTGGTCTTTTCAGCTGACGCCGTTTGTGAATTATTTTCCGAATTTCATTTATCTGAATCCAACTTCGGCACATGATATTTATTATGGAGCAGGAAATCAGGTTTTTGAATATGAGCAAAGTGAAGTTTTCCGTTACGGTGCCGAATTGCAGACACGATATTATTTCATCAAATCTTTAAGCGCCGAAATCGCGGCTGAATACTTGTATTCTGAACAAAAATCAGGAAGCAAAAAAGGTTATACGCTTCCGTTTTCTCCACCGCCTTCGGTTTTATTTGGACTGAATTATGAACCTCAAATTAGCTTTTTAAAAGATTCTTATTTCTCTGTTGATTATCGTTTTACAGCTACACAAAACAATATTGTTCCGCCTGAGAAAAAAACAGCCGAAAGTCATGTTTTTAATGTGGCTTTGGGCACAAAAGTAAAAACAGGAAAAGAGGATATCAGCATCAATGTTCAAATCCAAAATTTATTCAATACGAGATATTTAAATCACACTAGCTTTTACCGACTTATCGAACTTTCAGAAGCGGGAAGAAATATTATTGTTTCTATGAAAATTCCTTTTTCGATTTCGCGATAAGCGTACCATTCAAAATCAATTATTTACAAATTTTAAATCCTTTATTACAATGAAAAACAAGTTTTACAAACTGCTATTTTTATTTGCTTTGTCGCTTTTTGCGGTTTCGTGCAGCAGCGACGATGACAATCACGACGACCATGATCACGATCATGACACTTCGGAAGAACATACATTTGTTAGAGTTTTAATTTCTGACGAAAAAACAACAGAGCTAACGCTTTTTGATCCACATGAAGAGAAAACGAGTTCATTTACGGCAAAATTTGCTAAATCTTCTTTATACACGACAGAATCTGGACGTTTTGCAGGAATTGTGCACAGAGACAATAATTTCGTAGAAACCTTCGACAGCGGACTGGAATTGCACGGCGATCATATTGATGTTGATGATGTTCCAAAATTTGGAATTTTAGCGACAAGCGCATTAAAACCAACTCATTTTAAAAGTAAAATTGGAGAAATCCTGACTTTTAATGACGGTGACGGAACGCTTTCTGTTGGAAAAGAAGCTGATGTAAACAAAGCTGGAGCGACTTTCAAAAACATTAACGCAGGTTTATTGGCGCATCATGGTGCAATGGCAACGTTTAAAAACGGAACTTACGCGGTTACGGTAAAAGACAATTCGGTTACAGGAACGCTTCCAGAAAAAGTAAAAATTATTGACAACACCGGAAAAACGCTTTTTGAACCTAAATTGGCTACAAAAGGAATTCACGGAAATGCTTCAGACGGAGTTTATGCTGTTTTTGGTTCGTCAAGCGGAATTTTAGTTGTAGAAAGCAATGGAAATCAAAAACTAATCAATCACCCAGAAGATTTTGGAACAGCTTGGTTTGGAAGTATTTTAGAAACCGCTTCGGCTGGAAAATTTATTGGTTACACGGCTGCAAAAGGCGCTTATTTAATCGATGTTGTAGCTAGTACGGTAAAACCAATCATTGCGAATACAACGATTATGCAATGCAAAGTGAGTTACGATCATAAAAAACTGGCTGTTTTATTGCATTCAGGAGATTTCAAACTTTACGACATCAGCAGTTTACAAGTTATAAAAGAAGTTAAAGCAACTTCAGAAACGGCAACAGATGCGACTTTAAAACCACAAATGGCAGTAACTGACCGTTTTGCGTACGTTACTTCGCCAACAAGCGGAGAATTATTACAGTTAAATCTTTCTACATCGGCAATCAAAAAGACTAAAGTTTCTAGTACTCCTTATATGATTACGGTATTAGGTTATGAAAACAGCGAAACACACAATCACTAATTTGGTTTAGCTGCATACCATTTTCAAGGACAAGTTTGCAAAGTTTAAAAGCTTTGCGAACTTTTTCTCATTTAGTTTTATTCTAGTCCAAAAAAATGCTCGCAAAGACGCAAAGTCGCCAATTTTGTTAAAAAATTTAAGTAGAAAAATCTTTGCGTCTCTGCGACTTTGCGCGATTAAAAACATATAGAAATAAAAAAACTTTGCGGTTAAAATAACCCCCATTACATTGCAAACGAAAAAGGTCTGACGATTGTCAAACCTTTTCCTTTACTAATTCAAAAGCTATCCAAAAAAAAGAATTATTCTGTTTGTTGAAAATCAAAGCTTAAATCTCCCGCATTATAGCTTGAAGACACCATAGTTGGGAATGTCTGTGCTGTTCCCGAAAGCCATCTGTACTCATTAATTGTAATATTTCCTGCCACAATTGGATACGTTACGTTAGAATTATCTGCTTTATTCTTTTTGTACCAATCATTTGAGTTCATGGTAATCATGTATTTTTTGTCTTTTTCTAAAGCCAGCTCGCTAATTTCTTTTGTAACCTGCACATCTGCAGTAACTACGTTTACAGTTTCAGAACGTAAAACTGCTTTAGAAGCAAAATCCCAGATTGTTACCCGAATCGTCGGGTTTGCCGCGGGAAGCTTTAAAGTTAAAGCGTTTATTTTTCCTTTTACGGTTGGCGTAAATACAAGTCCAAATTCGTAATCTCCTGAGTTAATAAAATTGGAAACGGTAGTAAAACCTGTAGCAGTATAATAAGCCGCAAGCGGATTTTCTGTTTCAAATTTTGGCGTATTGTCTTTGTCATCATCACTGCTGCAAGCTGCAGAAAGAGTAATAATTAGAACGGTAATAAAAGTTTTAAAAGCTCTCATGGTATATTATTTTTAGATTAGTTTTTATTTAAATTGATTTAGTTAAGGTTGGATATTAAAATGCGCGCAAACTTCTTCGTAACTCATTTTAGCATAATCCAGTTTTGCTTTTTTTGCTGTAGCAGCTGACGCGCCTCCAGGAATTAAGATATAACGATAGGTAAGAGTTGATGGCAGTCCAACTGTTGTTCCGTCAGCCGCATGTTTAAATCGGAAGATTTTGATTGTATTAAGACTTGCAATGGCTGTAATTGTATTAGCATATCCGCCAGCTGTTGAAGTGTAAGGCAGTGTATAAATATTAACTCCTGATCCAAAAGACATATATACTAAGATGGTTCCTTTAGCCATAATGTCTGCCGTAAGTTGCGGAACAGCAAAAGAAGTAGATAATCCTGACGTTCCGTCTATTGTTTCTGGTGTTCCTGCTGGCGCATTAATCCAGCCGCTATAGATTACATTTGCTGTTCCTGCTGGTCCTTGCGCTCCAGGTGCTCCGTCGACTCCATTTACTCCATCGGTACCGTCATCTGAGCTGCAGGAAATTATTGAAACTGAAATTAGAAAAATGAAAAAAATTGACTTAAAAGTTTTCATAACATTTTGGTTTAAAAAATTTAATTAAATAGTTCTTTTTTAACTTAATAGCTTTTATTTTTGCAACTATCACAAAGGCCATTTTGTTTATTTGTGATAGATTTACAGGACAAAGTTGCCGGATTAAATTCTGTGAAAAAACCGCTAATAGACGAACAGCATTTTAAATAGACAGACGACCTACTTTTGCAATTCAAAGACAGTTTGATGATGAAAAAATACTCTTGCATTATTGTTGACGATGACGAAATAGACAGGCTTACGGCGGTTTCTTATGCCAAGAAGTTTCCTATTCTAGATATTGCAGGCGTTTTTGAATCGGCTGAAGAGGCAGTTCCTTTTTTAGAAAAAGAAAAAATTGACATTCTGTTTCTGGATATCGATATGCCAGGATTAAACGGAATTGAATTTAGAAAACAGGCATTAGAAGTTCCTGTCTGCGTTTTTATAACCGCTCATCCCGAACATGCAGTAGAAAGTTTTCAGATCGAAACTTTAGATTTTATCGTAAAACCTTTAAAACTGGATCGTTTTACCCAAACCATAAATCGGATCGAAGAGTTTATGGAAATTAAACTCAAAGCTTCTCTTTTTGAAGCCAGTATTGGCGGCGATACCATTTATATAAAAGAAGGCCACGAACAGACTAAAGTAAAACTTCACGAAATTTTGTATCTCGAAGCGCTTAAAGATTATACTTTAGTGGTGACAAATCAGAAAAGACATTGTGTTTTATCGAGTATCGGAAATTTGCTGAAAGAAAATCATTTTCAGTCCTTCGTTCGTATTCACAGAAGCTACGCCGTACAGAAGCAATATGTGCAGAAAATCAATTCAAACGAAATCATTTTGAATAATAATGCCGTAATTCCGATTGGAAGAAGTTATAAGGAAAACCTAAACTTAATGGCATGAAAAGCGTAGGGCTACTGCTTTTACTTTTCATTTCTTGGAATGCTTTTGCACAGCAGGAACCTAATTTAGCGCGTTATAAAACAACAGATGAAAAACTGAAAGTCTGGCTTCGATATACTACCCAACTTTTAGAAAAAGAAGATTATTCAAAACTAATAATCGCTGCAGACAAAGGTATTTTGATCGCTAAAAACCAGAATGCTTATAAAAGCCGTTTTTATATTCAAAAAGGACTTGCGTATGAGTTTAGCAACAATCAGTATAAGAATGCGCTGGTAAATTATGAAAACGCATGGAAATATGCTCGAAAAGCGCGCCATTTAAAAAATGAAACCACCGTTTTAATGCGTTTGAACTACGCTTATTATTCGGTTCAGGATACCGTAAAAAGTAAATCTTTAGCCCAATACATTAAAAAGGTTGTTGATACTACCAAAAGCAATTATACCAAAGCTGTTTTGTATGGAAGTTTAGCCGAATATTATCAGGATAATGCCCAATACGAGACTTTTATCAGTTACCAATTAAAAGCGATTTCATATAAAAAACTGCTTAAAAAAGATAAAGTTAATGTGGAAAATATTGGCATTTCCTATCTTCAAATCGGGAGTGCTTATACGAGAATGAAACAATATCAAAAGGCAATCGAATATTTGAACGAAACCAAAAAATATACCATTCATTCTCCTTATGTCAACGCTTTTTTATGCAATTATTACCTGCATTGTTATGGTTCACTAAAAGAAAAAGACAGCATTCAAAAATATTACAACCAAGTATATACTTATCCTACACCAAAAGATTCTTTATTTCTCAATCTAAGTTATGCTAACCGAAGTCTATCGGAATATTATGTCAACGACGGCCAGACTCAAACCGCTTATTATTATGCTAAAAAAGCGGTTTTATTAGGGAAAAAATCCAATGATGAGGATATTATTATGGAAGCCAATGCGATAATGGGAAGAGTTTTGTATGAAAAAGGAGAATACAAAAAAGCCATTGAAACCTTAAAAAAAGCTTCTGTAAATGCCTTAAAATATGATAAAGAATCGTTTGTCAACATCAACAAAAGACTCTCTCAAAGTTTCGCCGCACTCGGACAATGGAAAGAAGCCTATTATTACAACGAAATCTACAGCAAAAACAGCGACGAAATGATGGCTGAATCTGCCAAGCAAAATATTGCCAATGCAGAAGCTAAATTTCAGAACAAAACCAAAGCGCAGGAAATCAAGAATCTTTCGACCGAAAATGCCATTAAAAACATTCAGATTGAAGATGCCAGACAACAGCGTATTTTCCTGACCGCAGGAATTATTCTGGTTCTTATTATCGGATTATTATTATGGAGACAAAGCCAGATCAGGAAAAAAACCAATCTGGAGCTTCAGACACTGAATCAGGAATTGGATGAAGCCAATAAAATAAAGGCGCGATTCTTTAGCATAATAAATCATGATTTGAGAAGTCCGATTTCAAATCTGATTCATTTTCTGCATCTTCAAAAAGAAAATCCCGAATTATTAGACGAAGAAACCGCACTAAGAATGCAAACCAAAATTACGACTGGAGCCGAAAATCTATTGGATTCTATGGAAGATATGCTGCTTTGGAGCAAAGGCCAAATGGAGAATTTTAAACCTCAACCGAGAAAAACAACTGTTTCTTCTATTTTTTATGAAATCCAAAAGCATTTTTCGAGCGCAGAGAATGTCGAAATTATATTCGAAAACCCGGAAAACATCATTCTAGAAACCGACGAAAATTATCTAAAAACCATAATGCGAAACCTAACAGGAAACGCCATAAAAGCTTTAGACAAAACTCCAAACGCACAAATTATTTGGAAAGCCTGGCAGGAAAACGGAAAAAACTTTCTCTCGATTACCGACAACGGCCCAGGCGGCACACAGGAAAAATTCAAAGCCCTTTACGACGAATCTGAAGTAATCGGAATCAAATCGGGCTTGGGTTTACATTTAATTCGAGATCTAGCAAACGCCATAAACTGCAAAATTGAAGTCTGTTCCAAACCAAATGCCGGCGCTACTTTTACATTGATATTCTAGGTTTTTCGCCACGAATTCACGAATTATTGTTATGCTTTAAGAAAAACTCAATTTGCGAAATTCAATTACACAAAAATATTAGTGCCAATTCGTGAATTCGTGGCGAAAAAATCCTTTTTAATCTGCGTAATCTGTGGCAAAAAAATAAGCGTCACTTTCATTATAAAAATTCGAGAAATTCATGCAGTAAAAAAATTAGCGTCAATTCGTGAATTCGTGGCGAAAAAAAATAATTCGTGGCAAAAAAAAACAGCCCAATAAAAAAGGCTTGACTCTCGTCAAACCTCTTTTATATCAATTGCAATCTTTGGAGATTACAACAAAGCGTCTAAACTATCTGCGTAGGCTTGTTTCGGAGCAACTCCTACTTGTTTACCTACAACTTCACCGTTTTGGAAAACCAAAACTGTTGGTATGTTACGCACACCGTATTTTGCAGCAAATTCTTGGTTAGCGTCTACATCTACTTTACCAACAACTACTTTACCAGCGTACTCTTCGCTTAATTGGTCAATGATTGGACCAACCATTCTACAAGGACCACACCATGCTGCCCAAAAATCTACCATTACTGGTTTATCTGATTTTAAAACTACTTCATCAAAAGTAGCATCTGTTATTGCTAATGCCATAATATATTAAGATTAAATTATGTCTGAATTATTAACTTTCAAACTACAGTACAAATTTAAAAATTTAAAACAAATCAAACACCATTACTAAATTAGTTTTCATTATAAATGTATTGTCATTAATTATATACTGTAAATACATTTTTGTTCTATTTATAAAGTTCGTATTAATTTGAATATCAAAAATTTAAATTAAAGTTAAATTTTTATAGTATCTTTAATGTCAACAAATTTGATTTTAATGCCGGAAACTTTACTTCAAATAAAGACCTTTTTCCAATCTGAACGTTTTAAAAAATATGCCAAACGCTTCGGATTTTTTATTTTGGGATTATTTGCTATTCTCCTACTTGCCTGCGGAGCCCTGTCGATTTACTTCAACCAAAATAAAGCCGAAATTATAGCCAAAGTCAACACCAAAATCAATGAAAATATCAATGGCAAATTTCACGTAACCGATTTCCATTATAAGTTTCTCACGGGTTTTCCCAATTTTACGCTTGCGCTTAATGAGGTCGAAATTAAAGACAATAAATGGCCGAGCCACAAACATACTTTACTGAAAGCAAAAGAAATAGAAGCGCGTTTAAACATCTGGAGTTTACTGCAGCACGAAATTAATATTCATAAAATCTTAATTAACGACGCCAATATTTATATTTATAAAGCCGAAGACGGTTATTCTAATGTCAATATTTTCAAGCCCAAAAAGAAAAAACCGCAAACCAATACAGATAAGCCAGAAACCACGATAGACGAAATCAACCTCAACCGAGTTCATGTAATTATCGACAACCATTTGGGACATAAATTGTTTGATTTTGATGTCGCAAATTTAGAATCTAAAGTCAATTATGACGATGACAACTGGCAGACGAATCTGTTTTTGAAAACCAAAATCAATAGTCTGGCTTTTAATACCGTTCATGGAAGTTTTGCTAAAGAAAAAATACTCGAAGGCAAATTTGATATTTCGTATTCTGAAGGCAATCAGAAAATTGACATTCATACCAAAAATCTTAAAATTGGTTCTGACACTTTTGATATTGTAGCTTTCTTTAATATCGGAAAAGGAAATTCGCTTTTCGGAATCAATATCGGAACGGATATTTTATGGCGAAATGCTTCCAATTTATTATCGGCAAACATTAGTTCGAAGCTTAATCAATTCGATTTAAAGAAACCGATTAAAGTAAACTGCGACATCAAAGGCGATCTGAATGTAGAAGGCGACCCAAAAATTGTGGTGCAGGCCGACATTCGAAACAACGAATTGACAATTCCCGATGGTTTGTTTACCAATTGCTCTTTTAAAGGAATTTTTACCAATAATTTCAAACCCGAAAAAGGTTTCAGCGACCCAAATTCTGCCATTATTTTAACTCATTTTAAAGCAGAATACGAGACTATTCCGCTGACAATTGCCCAAGCCGTTATCAATGATCTCGAAAAACCAATTGCAACAGGAGTTGTAAATGCTGATTTTGACGTATCAAAACTCAACGGAATGGCCAACAATAAAATTCTCCATTTTGAAAGCGGTCATGCCAAAGCCAATTTAAAATTTCAGTTTGATATTGTCAATTTGTATATCAACAGACCACGTTTTACTGGCGATGTTGACATTGACGACACAACTTTTGATTATTTTCCGAAAAACATCAGAGCCGAAAAAACAGACGTACAATTATCGTTTACCGAACAGGCGCTTTACATTAAAAAGATTGCCTACAAACACAAAAATAATATCATCCGCATTGATGGAAAAATCGATAATTTCTTGAATCTCTATTATGACGCACCAGAAAAAATGGTCGTAAACTGGAATATTTATTGCCCGCATATCGATGTAAAACAATTTTTGGGTGTACTCAAACAAAGTCCTGCCCAAAAGAAAATAGCACAGAAAAAACCCGCTAAAGGAAATGTCAATTTTATGACGCAGTTAAAACCGGTAATTGATAAATGTACGGCAATAATTAACCTCAAAGCAGACAAAATCACTTACGGATCATTAACGGCAACAAACACCCGAGCGACTTTGCAAATGCTGAATTCTAAAGTGCTGCTCCAAAACGGAACCCTACAAACCTCTGGCGGAAGCATCAATTTTAGCGGTTCTGTACAGCCAAGCGGCAATCATTATGTTTTTAGTTCAAATGCTCAGGTAAACCGCGTAGATATTGCCAGTTTCTTAAGATCGTTCAACAACTTCGGAATCACCTCTTTTAGTCCGAAAAATATTCGCGGCCGATTAACCAGTAATGCCAATGTTGTCGGTTTAATGAGTAGTAAAGGCGATTTAATTGTCAATTCGATGAAAGGAAAACTGGATTTTAATGTCAATCAAGGCGCACTGCTCAACTTTGAACCAATTATGAAAGTCGGCAAATTTGCTTTTCCGCTTCGCGATGTAGAGAATATAACTTTCAGCGATTTATCTGGTTCGCTCAATCTTCGCGGAGAACAAATTGATGTCCATAAACTTACCATAAGTTCCAGCGTTCTCAACCTTGATGCCGAAGGCATTTATTCTTTCGGCCGAGGCACGAATCTCGCCCTCACCGTTCCGCTAAGAAATTCTAAAAACGACGCCAAACTCGCCACCAAAGCCGAACGAAAAGCCGTTCGCGAACGCGGTATTGTCCTGCATCTTATTGCTTATGATAATGAAGGGAAGATGAAGATTAAGTGGGGGAAGAAGGGGAAATGATGAAATTCTCAACATATTGACATTTTAAAAGTACAATATTTTAATTAAAACCTTTTATATTTGTCAATAAATTACTATAATATCTGCCTTTATTTCTTTAAAACTTTAGTTTTTTGCAATAAAGGAAAATTATAATTGAAACCCAAAAACCAAAAATAAATCTTTTAAAAACCATAAAGTGAATATTGAAGAAGAATTCTTAAAGTTCAGAGGAAAAAAAAATATTTTCCCTCATGATAAAAATTATATTAGTTACTACGAAATCCTAAAAGAAAAATTTGATAAAGATGTTCATCCTGAAGTTAAATCAAAAATTTTAGAAATTGAAAAAAGTGGTTATTATAATGATCATGGGATTGATCATATCAAAATGGTAATTGATAGGGTTTCCAAAATTATTGAATGCTTAAATCCTACTTTTAAGAAAGAAAAGAATAAATATCACATAACCCCTTATGAATTATTTATTTTATTAATGGCTATTAATCTCCACGATACGGGTCACTTAATTGCAAGCAGAGCAGATCATGCAAAAGCAGGAAAATCACTTCTAGCCAAATTTGATAAAGATAATTTACTGAGCGCTGCAGAAAAAACAATTATTGGAAATATTGCGCAAGCACATGGCGGAAAAGATGATCCCATCGGAAAGCTAGAAAAAGTTATGAACCTTTCACATCAAGAAATAAGGCCTCAATTTTTAGCCGCCCTTTTGAGATTGGGTGATGAATTAGCTGAAGACGAAACAAGAGCGTCTGGTTTCTTATTAGAAATTGGGCAAATTGAAAAAACAAGTGTAATTTTCCATTTATATTCAGCAAGTTTAAATAGTGTCACTCTTAATAGTAATGAAATTTCTTTAGATTTTTATCTAACCGACAAGTACTTAGATAGAGCTTTTGAAAAACAAACTAACGAGGGAATAGTCGAAGAATATATAATAAATGAAATATATACTCGTACTCAAAAAACATTATTAGAGTCTCTATATTGCTCTAGGTTTCTTCCTGAAAATGCTAGATTTAACAAGGTTAAAGTGAAAATAAATTTGCTAAAGTTAGATAGTCATGAAGAAATTATGCCTGCTATTGGATATAAATTAAAAGAAAATGGTTATCCATTTATAACAGAAGAGGATATCTACAAAAGATGCGAAAGCCTTTCAATAATGGGCGAAAAAATTGATGGAAAATATGTCGCAGATCTTATTAAAGAACAAGAAAAATCTAGAAAAAATGAAAAATCCATTTGAAGTAAACACACCCGAAGGAATTAATGCTGAAGATGTTCATGATCTATTTGTAGATGTTTTTTCTGATTTTCATCAGGTACCAAAATCAGGGCATACTTTCTTGAATGGTCCAAGAGGATCTGGAAAGAGTATGATGTTTAGGTACATGATGCCAAATTGTCAAAGAATAATAAAATTAGACGATGACACTATTAGATATAAAGAATTTTCAGAACTAGATTATTTTTCTTTATATGTACCCATAAAACTTACGGATATAAATTTAAAAGAATTTGAAAAATTTAAAAATGATGCAAGTATTTTTATCAATGAGCATTTGTTAACTAGTTACATTGCTTCAAAATGTTTTCTAGAATTTTCTACTCTTGATGAAAATCTAGATAAATATATTGATGAAATATCTCATTTTTATAAAGATACATTCTTATGGTATTTAGAATTAACTGGATTTGACATTTCGAAATATGAAAACCTTGACTTCAAATCTGCTAAAGAGTATTTCGCACAAATGGTAAAACTAATGGATAAAGTTTTTATTACTTGTAAAAAATACTGGGTAAATCTGGCAATAAATCCTAATGAAAGTGGATCTTATAACGGATCTTTATGCAATTATTTAGATTTTTTACTTCCGATATTAAAAGAAATAAAAAAGATGTCTTTCATGCCGCAAAACAAGCCTATTTATTTACTTATTGATGATGCAGGTTATTTAAATAAAACTCAAGCTCAGGTATTAAATACTTGGGTTTCTTATAGAACTTCAAGTGACGTTTGTTTAAAAATCTCTACACAAATTGATTATAAAAGTTATAAAACAACATCTGACAAAACAATTGATTCTCCTCATGATTATTCAGAAGTAAACATTGCGGATATTTACTTAACAACGAACAATAATTATTACAAAAGAGTAGATGAAATTGTAAAAAAGAGAATTAGTAAATTTTTAAAAAAGAATATAGCTTCAGAAGATTTCTTTCCTGCTGATAAAGAACAATTGATTAAACTTCAAGCAATAAAAGAAGATTTGAAAGAAAAGTTTAAAAATAATGATAAAAAACATACTGCAGGGGATGCCGCGAGAAGATATGCAACATCAGAATATTTTAAACAAATTTCTGGAAATTCATCTACTTATAGTTATTCAGGATTCGAAAATCTAGTAGCTATATCTTCAGGGATAATACGCCACTTCTTAGAACCAGCATCAAATATGTTTGCAAATTATCATAAAGACTCTCATTCTATTGATTTTATTCCAGATAATATTCAAAATAACGAGATAAATGAATATTCTAAGAGATTCTTTGAAGAAGAATTTGTTAAAATAAATGAAGAACATGGAAGTAAAAGAAGTGGAGAAAGATTTAGTAAAGCCGATAAGCTTTATAATCTAATTCAAGGACTTGGTGGTGTTTTTAAAAAAATTTTTATGTCTAATAGAACTGAAAGAATTGTTTTTTCAGTAGCACTAAATAATTTACCAGATGCTGAATTAAGTGAAATTATTGATTTGGCCGTTCATTATGGTTATCTTCATAGAAGTACAATTGGAAATAAACAAGGTACTGGAAGAAATAAACTTTATATCCTTAGCAGAACTTTGGCTCCGTACTTTAAATTAGATCCCACAGGAATAAAAGGTTATAGATTTATGAGTTCTGAACAATTAAAAATCAGCTTAACTAATCCTAAAAAATTTATTGACGACGTTTCAAAAAGCCTAGACAATGAATTGGATAATGTCGCTCCAACTTTATTTGACAATATTGAAATTTAGAAAGAATTATGAAAATAAAAAACATAGATATTGCAAAATACCTTGGCAAAATAGATTTACTATTTCTGTCATCTGGATTTGAGGATCGTTCAAAATCATTGAGTCAATGTCTTGACAAATCAAAAATCACTAAGACTGTTTTATTTCATTTAGAAGACAATTATACTTTAGCAGTTAATAATAAGGATCAGATGATTTCCTTACTAGACATAAATGATCTGATTGAATATCCAAAAAATGATTCATTTAGTACTTTCAATATATTCTATAAAGAAATTGAGACTCTTTTGACAAATATTACAACAAAAAGAAAACTTAAAGTTATTTTAGATGCAACTGCATTCTCAAGAGAAATATTGCTCATCTTAATTAAGGTCTTAACAAGACCGATATTTATAAAAAAACTTGATATTTGTTTCATTCATACTCCTGTACTAGATTATTCAACTGACAAAGGTTTTTGGCTAACAAAGGGCGTTAGAGAAATAAGACCCATTTTTGGTTTTTCAGGAATTATGACTCCTTCAAAAAAGCTATTACTTGTAGTTTTTAATGGCTTTGAAGAAGAAAGAACCGAAATAATAATCGAATCATTTGAACCAAATGCGTTAATATTAGCAAATCCTTCAAAATCTGGGTCAATTAGCTCTCAGATAAAGTGTCTTGTAGATATCAAATATAACAATATAAAAAATAAATTTAAAAATATTCTCGTAGAAGAAAAAGAATTTTCTTGTTTAGAAATTGAAAGTACGATCGCCTTACTTAATGATGTTTATGATAAATACAATGAGGAATATAATATTGCTATTTCTCCATTAAATAATAAAACTTCTACAATTGGAATTGCAATCGCCTCAATTATAAATGATGCTTTTCAAATATGTTATGCATCTGCAAATCAGTACAACATTGACAAAAAATTAACACCTAGTGAATACTTTCTGCTTTATAATTTAAGCGATTTTTATACTGAAAAATCAAAAGAAACTAATACATTATAAATTAAGATTAACAAAAAGCCACTTCCCAGTGGCTTTTCTCATTTCGATAAATTCTACTCAACCTCCAAATAAGGATCCAGAATCTCGGCCAATTTTTTCAGCCAGTAAAAGCTTTCATCCAGATTGATATTTTCTTGTTGCAGAAATTCGTTTTCGTGCATTACGTTTAAGGCAAGAATATAATTTACTTGTCTTAGGGTTTTCGCCATACTTTTCGAATCGATTGAATTGTTGAAGAATTCAGCTAATCTCAATTGGGTTTCTTTGGAAAGGGTGTTTGTACTCATAATCTTGAATTTTAGGAATAAAAAACCCATGTAGCTTAGCTGTCCTGCGCATTCAAGAACGCGCTACGGTTGTTTCCAATACCGTCAGCATACCACATGGGCAAGAATTTTTTTGTGTTCATAATCTTGAATTTTAGGAACTTCAAATATATGAAAAACAAAAATAAATTGTAAGTTTTTTCTTTATTTATAAATTAAAATACTATGAGTATATTTTCACCAATCGAAATTACAAAATTGAAAAATAAATCGTTTAAAATTTCATAATATTTCCTTAACCTACTTGTCTTTTAGTTGTAAAATCGATAAGTTTGAGAATGAATCATTAAAAAATTATCCGTTATGAAAGTACAAATCAATACAGACAAAAACATTGAAGGAAGTGCAAGATTAGAGAGTTATTTTTCTTCAGAAGTTGAAAAAAGTTTAGATCGTTTTCAAGATAAAATTACCCGTGTCGAGATTCATTTTGGTGATGAAAACGGCGAAAAATTCAGCTTGCATGACAAAAAATGTGTGATTGAAGTCCGCCCTGTAAAATTACAGCCTATAACGGTTACAGAACACGCCGAATCGCTTGAGAAAGCTTTCAGTGGTGCATTGGCTAAAGTAAAAAAATCGCTGACTAGCACTTTCGAAAAAATAAAAGAACATTAATTTTTAAACCATATAAGCGATATAAGTTCATTTTTAGTTTCTTACTGAAAAGAATTAATCTCGCAAAGACGCGAAGCCGCAAAGTCTTTATATACTTTGCGGCTTCGTGCTTTTATTAAATAAATGATAAAAACTTAAATTTTCTAAAAATTCAAAGCCTCAAAGTATAAACTTTGAGGCTTTGTTTATTTACAGTAAAAATAAAAAAACTTTAAATTTTCTTATATCACTTATATGGTTCAATTTTTATTTTGGCAATGGAGCTCCAACGGCAACGTCACAACGGTGACCTGGTTTTCCGTGTGGCGGATTCATTCCGTCTGCTACTGTTGCTTCTGTTCCTTCGGTACTCAATAATGCCGGAACTGGATTTGATGCTGGCGGAGGCGTTACCGAAAAGTTTTGTGTAACCGTTCCGCTTTGTGCTGTGTTTGTAGTTGTTGTATTTTTTGCGGGAGGCGAATTTAATGGTGCTCCAACCGGAATATCACATCTGTGTCCTGGCTGTCCATGTGGCGGATTCATTCCTTTTGCTGTTTTAGCAGGAACAGTTGTAGTTGTCACTACTTGAGGCTGTCCTACTTTTACCGTTTGTCCTGTTTGCGTCGCAACCTGACCTTGCTGTGGCGGTGCAGAATTTAAAGGCGCTCCAACCGCAATATCGCAACGATGGCCCGGCTGTCCGTGCGCTGGATTGATTCCTTTGGTGTCACTTAAAACGGTATTTGGATTTGCTGCAGGATTTTGCACCACAGGCGCAGCAGCTTTAGTTGTATCTTTTGCAAGTCCTAACCTTACTAATTCAGATGTTGCTGTACTTTCCTGCGGTTCCAATTCTTTTTTGCAGGAAATAAAAAGTAAAGAAGTAACTGCTAGCGAGCTTAGAAGTATTTTTGCATTCATTGGGGTATTATTTAAGATCAATCAAATATACTTGTTTTTTGAATTTAAATCCTATAAGTAATGTAAGTTCATTTAAAGTTATTTGTTAATGAATTTTAAATGTTGCAAAATGTGATTTCTTTCCTCTCGCAGATCGGACAGGTTTTTTATGTTTCACGCAGATTTTAAATGATTAATGCAGATACCGCAGATTATTATTTTATTAAATAATCTTTTACTATATCTGCTAAAATCTTTCGAATCTGCGTGAAACAAAAACTTAGCGACTCGGCGACTTTGCGAGAAACAACTATCGGCTTTAATTGACTTCCATTGGTTTAAAAAATATTGCGTGCAAAAAAAATTAGCGTCTTGGCGACTTCGTGGCAATAACCAATCCTTTAATTGACTTACATTACTTATATGGTTTAAAAAAAATAATATCTTTAAACTTTAAATTTATATCTCATGAAAAAAATTGCTTTACTTCTTCTATTTATTACCGCTTTCGCGAATGCACAAACCGACAAAAACAAAATCAATCAGACCTTAGACGCTTGGCATAAAGCTGCAGCTGAGGTTAAATTTGACGCTTATTTTAGTGTATTAAATTCAGATGCGATTTATATTGGCACAGATGCTACCGAAAATTGGACCAAAAAAGAATTCGCTGTTTGGGCAAAACCTTTTTTTGATAAAGGAACGACATGGAATTTTAAAGCCTTAGAACGCCATATCTTTTTTGACAAAAGCGGAAAAATTGCTTGGTTTGACGAATTGCTAGACACGCAAATGAAAATCTGCCGTGGTTCTGGAGTTTTGGTTAAAGTGGGTAACGAATGGAAAATTCAGCATTATGTTTTATCAATGACAGTTCCGAATGACGAAGTTGACGCTGTAACCAAGATAAAAGCGCCAATTGAAGATGCTTTGATTGCAAAACTTCAGAAAAAATAAAACATTTTCGACTTTTCTTATTATAAACATAACTTTTTGAGCACTTTAAAAGCATTGTTGATAGACTAATTTTAATTAATTCGTCAAAAACAATGCTTTTTTGTAACTTTAGAATAAGATACTGTCAAAAAAAGAAGCTGTATTTTACAAAATCGATCAAAATAAAAGCCTAACCTCTATTTTAACAGCCTTTAAAACGAGAATATTTATTTTTTTCTAACTTTGACCCCAAAAAAAATAGGGTTAAACAAAGTATTTTAAAAATGAAAATAGAAAAACGCTGGATTATTTCCTTTATTATGATAAGCGTCGTATGTACGATAGGTGCATTTTGGCCGACAGTTACAGAAAATAATTATGTTTTATCAGAATTTGGAACTTTAGATCATATCGTTCCTGCCGATGTTGCCTGGATGCTTACTTCAAGCTGTCTGGTTTTGATCATGACACCAGGATTGTCTTTCTTTTACGGCGGAATGGTAGGAAAGAAAAATGTCATTTCGACCATGCTTCAAAGTTTTATCTGTTTGGGTGTTGTAACGCTTTTATGGGTTGTGGTGGCATTTAGCTTAGCCTTTGGAGAACCAGTCGGATTTGGTTCTGGAGATCATTTTTACAGCTTTTTCGGAAACCCGACCACTTTTGCTTTTATGGATTATGTGGGCGTTCTGCCTCATAAGCAATTGGCAAATACGATTCCGTTTATGCTTTTTGCTTTGTTTCAAATGAAATTTGCCATTATCTGCCCTGCGATCATTACAGGTTCGTTTGCAGAACGCGTTCGTTTTATTTCTTATTTAGTATTCATCAGTTTATTTACCATATTTATTTATGCTCCTTTATGTCACGCCGTTTGGTATCCGACGGGTGTTTTAGGAAGCTATTTTGGAGTTAAAGATTTTGCAGGAGGAACTGTGGTGCACATGAGTTCTGGTTTTGCAGCTTTGGCCGGAGTTATTGTTTTAGGAAAAAGAAAAAACAGCCAGCATATTCCAACCAATATTCCGTTTGTATTATTAGGAACTGGAATGCTTTGGTTTGGATGGTTTGGATTTAATGCTGGATCTGCTCTTGCTGCCAACGGAACTGCCGCTATGGCTTTTGCTACAACTACCACTTCATCTGCTGCAGCGATGCTAACTTGGATTTTCTTTGACCGAATGAACGGAAGAAAAGTTTCGGCTCTTGGGGCTTGTATCGGGGCGGTTGTTGGTTTAGTGGCCATTACACCTGCCGCAGGATTTGTTTCGGTTCCAGAAAGTATGTTCTTCGGATTCATCACAGCTTTGGTTTCTAATACGGCTGTAAACTGCAAATATTCTAAAAGATTCGACGATACGCTTGACGTTTTTGCTTGCCACGGTGTTGGTGGAATTATGGGAATGATCTTAACAGCCGTTTTTGCTCACGGCGAAAATGCAAGTTTACTTCACGGCGGTTGGAATGTTTTCGGACACCACATGATGGCATTGGTTTTGGTTTCGATCTTTACTTTCTTCGGAGCTTATTTCTTGTTTAAAGTAACCAATTTTATTATTCCACTAAGAGTTTCAGAAGAATCAGAACACATCGGATTGGATTTATCGCAACACGATGAATCTCTTGATCCGAAAGCACAGCCAATAACAGAACCACATTACGGTTAATTTTTTTTTTCGCCACGAATTCACGAATTTTATTTTTAAAAACAATTCGTGAATTCGTGGCGGAAAACTTTTAAGCCACAGATTGCACAGATTCTCACAGATTAAAAAATAAAATCCATATAATCTGTAGCAAAAAAATATCAAGAATAATTCGTGAATCCGTGGCGAAAAAAATCTACACACAGTTAAAATCCGTTTAATCTGTGCAATCTGTGGCAAAAAAATAAACTAAGAATAATTCGGGAATTCGTGGCGAAAAAATATACGCACAGTTAAAAATCCGTGTAATCTGTGTAATCTGTGGCGAAAAAGAAATCAGAGTAATTCGTGAATTCGTGGCGAAAAAATTTACGCCCAGTTAAAAATCCATTTTAATCTGTGAAATCTGTGGCAAAAGAAAAATCAAGAATAATTCGTGAATTCATGGCGAAAGAACTTTTAAACCTAATTCCGCTATTTTCATTCGTTTATATTCCTTAATTTTGCGGAAAATTTTTGTAAAAGTGGGAAGTAAAAATAAACTAAAAAGATTCAGAGAAAACGAAACATTTGAAAACGTTTTTCAGCCAACCAGAGAAGAAGTTGTAGGCAATTTAATGCCTTTAAGAGGAAAATGGAATTCTGATTTCTTTAAAAATGATAATCCATTAGTTTTAGAATTAGGATGCGGAAAGGGAGAATATTCTGTTGGATTAGCAGAGAAATACCCCGACAAAAATTTTATCGGAATCGATATTAAAGGAGCACGTTTCTGGAGAGGTGCCAAAACTGCTGTAGAAAATGGTCTTCACAATGTGGCATTCGTTCGTACACAAATCGAATTGATCAATCATATTTTTGCTGAAGGCGAAGTGGACGAAATCTGGATTACTTTCCCAGATCCGCAAATCAAATACAAGAGAACAAAACACAGAATGACCAATTCTGAGTTCCTGCAATTGTACAAAAAAATCCTGAAAAAAGACGGTGTCGTAAATCTTAAAACCGATAGTGAATTCATGCACGGTTACACGCTTGGATTACTTCACGGAGAAGGCCACGAGGTTCTTTATGCCAATCATAATGTTTACAAAAACGAGGGAAGCCCAGAAGTGGTAACTTCGATCCAAACTTTTTATGAAAAACAATATTTAGAAATTAACAAGGCAATTACGTATATTCGTTTCAAAATTAAAGACTAGCTTTAATTTTGAAACCTTTATCTAACCGATTTAATTACTAAATGACCTACCTTACTCCATTACTTTCAGGTTTTATTGCTGCCGCTATTGGGACAATTCCGCCAGGATTGCTCAATATGACAGCTGCCAAAATAAAAATGAAAGAAGGGAAAAAGAATGCTATTTGGTTTGTAATCGGTGCTGTTTTAGTTCTTTTTTTTCAGGCGTATGTGGCAGTATTGTTTGCACGCGTTATAGATAATCGCCCAGACGTTGTCATACTTTTGCGCGAAGCTGGTTTTGTCATTTTTGCAATCTTAACTATTTACTTTTTCTTTTTTGCAAAAGAACCAATAGCCAAGAAAAAAACAAAGATCAAAAAGAGCAGTAAAAAAAGTCGTTTCTTTCTAGGAATGCTGCTTTCTGGACTGAATTTCTTTCCTATTCCGTACTATGTTGTTGTCAGCGTGACGTTGGCCTCGTATCATCTTTTTGTATTCGAAAACGCGATTATTTTGACTTTTGTTTCTGGTTCTGTTCTTGGAGCTTTTATCATTTTATACAGCTATATCGCTTTCTTTGGAAGAATAGAAAAGAAAACCGATTACTTTATGCGTAACATGAATGCTATAATCGGAACCATTACTGGATTAGTTGCCCTTGCGACACTTTTTAATATCTTGAATTATTACTTCGGATAAAATTTATGCCACAGATTAAAGGATTAAAAATGATTCTTTCTTTTTTTGTGATTAAATTTTTACGCAGATTTCCCAGATTTAGCAGATAAATAGTAATTTTAGAATCCTTTTAATCCTTTTATCCCGATAGCTATCGGGAGTAGCAAAATAATTATGGCTGAAGAGAATTTTTTCGAAAGAGTTTATGTAATCGCCAGACAAATTCCGTTTGGAAAAGTAACTTCTTATGGCGCTATCGCAAAAGCTTTAGGCACAGCTCGTTCTGCACGAATGGTCGGCTGGGCAATGAACGCCTGTCATAATATGGATGATGTTCCTGCACACCGAGTAGTCAACCAAAAAGGACTTTTGACTGGAAAACACCATTTTGACGGAACGAATTTAATGCAGCAGCTTTTAGAAAATGAAGGCATTAAAGTTGTCAACAATCAGATTGTCGATTTTGAAAAACATTTTTGGAAACCTGAAATTCAGGGGTGATTTTTTTTGAACCATATAAGTCATGTAAGTTTTTTTTAATCTCGCAAAGTCGCAGAGGTACAAAGCTTTTTTGTTTCACGCAGATTCTGCAGATTAGAGCAGATTTAATTTGATTTTTTATAATACAATCTGCGCGATCTGCTTAAATCTTTTTAAATCAGCGTGAAACATTTTTTTGCGACTTCGCGACTTTGCGAGAGATTCGACAAAAATTAATGATTTACTTTTTAAATGAACTTAAATCGCTTATATGGTTTAAAAAAATTAAATCAAGCATATCACAAAACTTGTTTGATCTTCATCGGTTTGATAGCTTAAATAACCGCCGTGCGCTTCAATGATATTTTTAGAAAGCGTTAACCCGATTCCGGCGCCGTCTTTTCTTGTGGTGAAAAATGGCAAGAAAACTTTATCTCTAATCTCAGCATCTACTCCTTTTCCGTTGTCAGAAATCACGATAAAAAAGCGGTTGTTTTCGGTATAGCTGGAAATAATCAGTTTCTTTTCTTCTTTTTCTTTTAAAGCATGAATACTATTGGTAATCAAATTGATAATTACTTGTTCCATCTGATTTTTATCAATCAGAATAGAGCGTGAACTATGAATTTCATTGATTAATTCTATTCCTTCTTCTTTCAAAATCGGACTCATTATGCGCAAGCAATCTTCAAACAAAGCATTTATCGGTGTCATTTGCTTGTTGGGAGTCGGAAGCATGGCCAATTTGCGGTAATTTTCGACAAAAAACTGCAAATGATCACTTCTGTTTATGATCGTCGAAATACTGCTTTTAATGTCTTCAAAATCATCTTCTTCCAATTCTTCCTGATCTACAATATGAAGTAAATTCTGCGAAAGCGCCCGAATTGGCGTTAAAGAATTCATTAATTCATGCGAAATAATTTTCATTAAATTAATCCAAGCTTCTTTTTCTTTTTTCTCAATAACACGCTGAATACTATCCAATAAAATAATAAAATATTCTTTGTTATAGGTTTGCGTGCGAGAAGTCTGTAACATAAAAGTCTGCAAATCCTGATCTTCTATTTTAATCGAAATTGCCGTTTTAAGTTCGCTAAAATCTACGTTTTCGATTTCAGCACAAAGACTTGGAAGATAATTTTTAAGGTATTTCCAATGACTTACTTTCGGTACTTTAAACAAACTCGAAAAACAATCGTTCATAATGAAAATCGACCAGCTGTCTTCTTCTTTTTCTAAAATGAGAGCGGCAGTATCGATACTGTTCAAAATCGAACGATAGATTAATTCTTTGGAAATCTGCTCTTGTTTCTGAACCTTTAAAGTATCGTATAAAAGATATAAACTATTAAAATTGTCTTTTTTATGCTCTTCTGGAAAATGGGCAGAAAAGTCGTCGTGCAAAATGGAATTAATTGTTTTATCATAAAACATCAATTGATTTTTGACAAAAAAATACATTTCGAACAGAAATATCAAAACAAAAGCGCCGACTAGAATCCCGTTGAATTGAAACCCTTTATAAAACAACAAAGCACTGCAGAGAAATAGTGCCATTACAAACACAACTCTTATAAACAATGCATTATAAAATTTCCAATTCTTCATTTATTTTATTTGAATTGCCTCCAGCTTTAGCTGGAGAGATAAAATTATTGATAGAAATAGGGCTTTAGCCAAACATACACATTTTGGCTAAAGCCTCAAATTCTTTCCTTATTATTTACATCCAGCTAAAGCTGGATGCTATTCATAGTATTTAATTCTTCAAATCGTATTTTTCAATTCTTCGATATAATGCTGCACGCGACAAACCTAATTCTTCAGCAGTTTTACTGATATTTCCGTTATGTTTGAATAATGCTTTTTCGATCGCACCTTTTTCCATTTCAGACAACGGATTTTCATCATTTTCCTGAATTTCTTCAAAATCCAAAATATCGAGATCCATTACAGAGATTGTATTGTTTTCGGCGAGAATCAGAGCGCGTTCGATTTTGTTTTCCATTTCGCGGACATTTCCTTTCCACGGATATTTTTCTAAATAAGAAGCCGCATTATATTCAAATTTTAAATCTTGCTGATTGTACTTTTCGGCAATCTGTTCTAAGATAAAGTTCGCCATCGGTACAATATCGTCTTTTCTTTCGCGCAAAGACGGAAGATTGATTTCCATTGTATTGATTCTGTAAAGTAAATCTTCACGAAACGTTTTATTTTTTACTTCTGTTTTAATATCGCTGTTTGTTGCCGCAACAACGCGAACATTCAGCGGTCTTGGTTTACTCTCTCCCAAACGCGTTACGGTTTTAGTCTGCAAGACATGAAGTAATTTGGCTTGAAGATGAAGCGGAATATTCCCTATTTCGTCTAAGAAAATAGTGCCGTTTTGTGCTGTTTCAAATCTTCCGGCAGTATCAATTTTGGCATCTGTAAAAGCGCCTTTAGCATAACCGAAAAGCTCACTTTCGAACAAATTATCGCTCAACGAACCTAAATCTACATGTACAAAAGGCTGATTTTTTCTTTCAGAATGCTGATGAATATACTCAGCAAAGACATATTTTCCAGTTCCGTTTTCGCCCAAAATCAAAACGTTGGCATCTGTACGCGCTACTTTTTCGGAGATCGCATAAGCTTGTTTTATTTTGGCTGAAGTTCCGACGAAATATTTCTTTTCTGTTTTTTCTAATTTATCAACGGTTTTTTTACTGTTTTTTCTGCTTTCGGTAACGGCTTTATCAATGATTTCAAGCAGTTTTTCGTTATTCCAAGGTTTTAAAACATAATCAAAAGCACCTATTTTAATGCCTTCTACAGCAGTTTCGATTTTACCAAAAGCCGTCATTAAAATTACAATTGTGTTTGGCGAAAGCGTTTTGATTTCTTTTAGCCAATGAATTCCTTCTCGCCCATCTTCAAAACCAATTCGGTAATTCATATCCAGCAAAACTACGTTGATGTCATTTTCGCTTAAGATTGAAATGATTTTTTTTGGACTATTAGTGGTAAAAATCGTTTCAAAATGTTTCTTGAGAATCATTTTTGCAGAAAAAAGAATTTCTTCCTGATCGTCAACAACTAATATTTGGGCTAGTTTTTTTCTCATGTGGTGTTTTTTCTGTCCGCTTCCGAACGGTCAACTGTTCATTATCGGACACTGCTTTTCTGAGGCGGTTTTTAAAGTCTCTTTAAAATCAATGCCTTACAAATAATAAATTTTATGGCACAGTATTTACCTATTGACTATCAGTAAAATAATTAAAAAAATGGACACGATAATTCCTCGTAAAAATAAAAAATTTAGATATCTCGCAATAGCAATTGCTGTTTTTTTAGTTTTGCTTACCATCACGATTTTTGCTTTTAACACCAAAAGAACCTTAAACGTAAAAACAGACGAATTGGTAATTCAAAAAGCAGAAAAAGCGTTTTTCGAAGATTTTGTCGTTTTTCAGGCAAAAGTAGAACCTTTGAATATGATGCTGGTAAATGTAACTGAAGGCGGTTCTGTAAAAGAGATTTTTGTAGAAAACGGTGCTATGGTTACCAAAGGACAGTCGCTGGCACGTTTGTACAATCCGAATACAGAACTGAATTATCTGACTCAGGAAACGGCTATTATCGAGCAAATCAACAATTTAAACACAGGGAAATTAAACATCAGAAATCAAGAATTGAACTTAAACAAAGATCTAGTTCTGATTGAACACGATTATAACGACGCCAAAAGGCTGTACGACATGAATGCGAAGCTTTACGAAAAAGATGTCATTTCTAAAAACGACTGGAATACCTTTAAGGAAAGTCTTCGCTTTCAGGAAGAACGTAAAAAAACGATTCAGCAGAGCATTCAAAAAGAAAAACAAAGCAATCAGGTTCAGATTTCGCAAATAAACCGTTCGATTCAGACGATGGAAAAGAGTTTGGATATCCTTAGAAATAATAAAAAGAACTTTTTAATTACAGCGCCAGAAACAGGACGATTAACTTCTTTTGAAGCGGTTTTGGGACAAACTTTTCAGGCAGGTCACAGCATTGGAAAAATTGACTCTAAGAAAGGTTACAAACTGGCAGCGGAAGTTGATGAGTTTTATCTGGAAAAAATTAGAGAAGGCTTAAAAGGTCAAGTAGAATTTAAAGGTGCAACTCTTGAAGTTATGGTAACTAAAGTAATTCCTGAAGTTAAAGGCGGACGTTTTACTGTAGAATTGGCTTTTTCATCTAAGGAAAATATTGTTCTTCAGGACGGACTCAGCTTTGGCGTAAAATTGATTTTATCTGAAAAGAACAAAACACTGGTAATTCCGAGAGGCGCTTTTAACCAAGAAGCTGCAGGAAAATGGATTTTTGTAGTGAATGGAAACAAAGCCGTAAGAAGAAATATCAAATTAGGACGAGAAAATCCTTCTTATTATGAAGTTTTAGAAGGCTTAAAAGAAGGCGAATCTGTAGTTACTTCTTCTTATACCGATTATAAAGACATCGAAGAGCTTTCGTTCGAATAAATATCAAAACAATAAACCAAAAACAATAAACAACAATCATCATTTCAATCATCAATCAAAAAACGTATTTAATAACATTTCAAAACCTTAAAAAATTATGATCACAATTCAGAATTTAACCAAAGTTTTTAGAACAGAAGAAATAGAAACTGCTGCTTTGAGCGGAATCAATTTAGAAATAAAAAAAGGAGATTTTTTAACTATTATGGGGCCTTCAGGCTGCGGAAAATCGACTTTACTGAATATTATCGGTCTTTTGGACAGTGCAGATGGCGGAAGCTACAAATTACTAGATCAGGAAATGATTGGTTTGAAAGAAAAAGGAAGAGCGAAAGTTAGAAAAGAAAATATTGGTTTCATTTTTCAGAATTTCAATCTAATCGATGAGCTTTCTGTTTATGATAATATCGAATTGCCTTTGCTTTACAACAATGTAAAAGCTTCTGAAAGAAAGCAAAAGATTGAAGCCATTGCAGAAAAACTAAATATTTCGCATCGATTGAGACATTTTCCGCAACAGCTTTCTGGAGGACAACAGCAGAGAGTTGCCGTTGCAAGAGCTTTGGTAAATGATCCGAAGATTATTTTGGCCGATGAGCCAACAGGAAACTTAGATAGTAAAAACGGTAATGAAGTAATGGAACTTTTAACCGATTTACATGCTAAAGGCGCTACTATTTTGATGGTTACCCACTCTGATTATGATGCTTCTTTTTCGCAAAGAACCATTCACATGAAAGATGGAGTTATATTTTCTGAGAAATTAAATCAACGAAATGTTGATGTTTTTATGGACGCTAAATAACAAACTGATGATTAAAATTATTGTCACAGCATTCGTAGTTCTGGTAGAATTTGTCTGCAGAATATTTACTATGCTTTAAAACCAAAAGCATTTCAAAACAACCATATCAACTATAAAAAATATACATCAAAATGATTTTTAACTGGTTTAAAATATTTATATATCATTTAAAGCAAAGCAAATTGTTTTCGCTTTTAAATGTTCTAGGATTAAGCATCGGAATTGCTGCGGTTATTTTTGCCATTCTGTACTGGAACAACGAGCACTCTTACGATCAATGGAATCCTGGAAAAGAGAATACTTACATGGTTTTGAACAGGCTTAGCAATGGAGACACTTGGGGGTCTAATTCGATACCATTTGGTGAAACTTGTAAAGCTACAATTCCAGAGATCGAAAAAATATGCTTCTTTAATACTTGGTACGACGAGGATCTTATCAAATATCAGGGTCAAAAAGTAATTGTAAAAAACATCACAACTAGCGATGAAAACTTCTTTGATTTCTTTCCTTTTGATATCATAAAAGGTGCAAAAACAAATATTCTTAAAGAAAAAAATAGTGTCGCTATTTCTGAAGAACAGGCTCAATATTTTTTTAAAAATGAAGACCCAATTGGAAAATCTATTGTTTTTGGAGGAAAAAATTATACTATAAAATCGGTTTATAGAATTATCAAACCTTCCTCTATTCAGCCTTCTTTTGTTTTTAACGGAGTAAAGAGAGACGGCGACGAAAACAGCTGGGGAAATTTTAATTACGGCTTATTGATCAGAACTAAAAAAGACGCCAATATTAATGCTGTTTTAAAGAAAATGCAAAATGTCTATTTTGTAAACAGAACTGTAAAAGATGCCAAAGAAAGTGGAATGACTGTGGCTCAATATGTAAAAGAAAATGGAGAAATAAAAGTAATATTAGATCAATTAAAAACGTCTCGACTTCATGGAACCAAAAGTTCTGCAGGACAAAATTACCCAGAAGGTGTTGGTAATTTAAAACTGCTTTACATCATGGCTGGTTTATCCATTTTGATTCTGGTTTTATCGCTGGTTAACTATATCAATCTGGCAACAGCATCTTCAATAAAGCGTGCAAAAGAAGTTGGAGTACGTAAAATTGTAGGCGCTTCAAAAAAACAGATTATTACTCAGTTTATTTTTGAAACTGCTATAATTGTAACGCTGGCTATTTTATTCGCATTAGCAATTGTAGAACTTTCATTGCCTTATTATAATTCTTTTTTAAGAAAGACTTTAACCATGAATGGTAGCGAATTTTACCTGCAGCTCATTTTCATTTTTGGATTAGTAATTGTTCTTGCAGGTATATTCCCGGCCATTTATATTTCGAACTTTGAGACTTTAAAAGTATTAAAAGGTAATTTTTCGAGAAGCAAAAGCGGAATCTGGATTCGAAATTCGATGCTTATTTTTCAATTCGGAATTGCTGCATTTTTTATCATCGGCGCCTTAATTGTGAACTCGCAGGTCGATTATATGATGAATAAAGATCTGGGCTTTAGCGGAGATCAGGTTCTTTCGATTCGTTATAATACTCCAGACAGAATTAGAAGAACAGATCAATATCTGGTACAAAAACAAGAAATGAAAAAGATTCCTGGTGTCGTTGATGTTACTGTTTTTGCGGGTGCGTTTGGAACCACTAGCGGTTCTAGTTCAGGATTTAAACATAATGGGATTTTTGTACAGCCAAAAAACATTGAAATGGATTTTGGTTTCTTAGACATGATGAACATAAAAATGGCTCAAGGACGCGATTTATCTCCTGAATTTGCATCAGATACTATTAGCAGTATGTTAATGAATGAGACGCTGGTTAAAGAATTAAATCTAAAAAACCCGATTAATACGATTATAACTTCTGGATGGAGCAACGGAGGAGATAATTTAAAATTTAAAATTGTCGGGGTTGTAAAAGATTTTAATCTAACCGGATTACAAAATAAAGTACCTCCAATGGTTTTTATAAATCTTAAAACTTTAAAGTGGAATAACTTTGGAACTGTCCTTGTAAAAGTGTCTCCAAATAATTTAACAGAAACGTTAGAAAAATTGAAATTATACTGGGAGAAAAATGTAAACCCTGACTATCCTTTTGACTACGAATTTGTTAACAAAGGATTTGCGCGAACTTATGAAGAGCAAGTAAAGCAAAAAAACCTGTTTTTTATCTTAAATCTAGTCGTAATTGTAATTGCTGTATTTGGATTGTTTGCTTTGGCATCATTTTCGATGGAGAGAAGATTGAAAGAAATCGCCATTCGAAAAACTTTAGGAGCTGAAACAGATATACTCTTAAAAGAATTATCGAAACAGTATATTGTTTTCTGTTTAATAGGATTTGGAATCGGAATTGTTCCTGCTTATATATTATTACAGAAATGGCTCGAAGATTTTGCTTTTAGAATCGGAATATCATCCGTTCCTTTTGTAATTGCCCTGATTTCTCTTTTGATTTTAACTTTAATTATTGTTTTGACAAAAGCGTTTCAGGTTACCAAAATAGATGTATTAAAATATCTAAAATACGAATAAGCTTGTAGACCATTTTTTTTAAAGAAGCCCGACAGATTTCAGTAAAATCCGTCGGGCTTTTGTTTTAATCTTTCATCGTTACAGCATCCGAATAAAGCAATTTATCTAAACTCTCATCGCGGCTATACACATCTGGAAAGAAATTTATCTCGCCATTGTCCTGAACCCAAGCCGTAAAATATCCTATATAAACTGGAATTTTACGTTTAAGCATGCAAGTAGTTTCTTTTTCGCCACTCATGGCTTTTTCAATTTTATCAACTGGCCAATCTGGATCATCTTTTAAAATATGCAATGCCAATTGTTTCGCTTCTTTTACATTGATACAGCCATGACTAAATGTACGATTTTCAAACTGGAACAAACTTTTGGCAGGTGTGTCATGCATGTAAATGTCATTTGGATTTGGAAACATAAATTTCACTAATCCTAGCGAATTTTTAGGTCCTGGTTTTTGTCTTACTTTCCCTCCATTCCATTCCATATTATGTTCGGCAAGATAATTTTTATTACTGGCAATTTGGAGTTTGAGCTCGTTCTGAATAATACTGTTCGGAACATACCAATAAGGGCTAAAAACAATACGGTCCATATTACCGCTGAATATGACAGTTTCGCTAAGCCTATTGCCAACAAAAATATCCGACACCAAATCATACTTGCCGTCTTTAACATAGAACATTCTGAAAGACGGAATATTAACCATTACATATTCTTCTGCGCGTGCCAATTTGGTCGGAATCCATCTGCATCGTTCCATATTTAGCATAATGGTTTTAATTCTTTTACTAATCGGTTCATTAAACTGCTTAATATGATCTCTATTAATAATATAATTGAGCGTCAAACCGTGTCTTTTTTTGTAATTCATAACACCATCCATCAACTCTCTATCATAAAAATCACTTTTAGAATCTTGCTTGAGATCGCCAAGCACATAGAGCCTTTGTCTTATTTGTTTTATCGCTGGTGCAGTAGTATCTGGTCGCATATCTTTGTATGTAGCGCTATCAATCGTGATTTTCTGCCAAAGACCATCTTTTTCTATCTTTCTGTATTTCTTTAAAGCATCCTGAAGTTTATAATATTGCGAGAATAGCAAATAATCATCTTCATTTAATCGATCAGAATCAACAATAAGAGAGTCTAAAATTCGAGCATAAGAAATATTTTTCGCTGGAAGAAACCAGCCTATTTTTTTTAACGTTGCAGGATCTACTCCAGAGTAAACGTTGCTAGCATAAAACACATACATGTTTGTAAGCAATAATTCTGTATCAATTTGCGGAGGCTCGATATTATCGCTTTCGTTAAAAGCTTGGTCAATTACATCCTTATAAGGCATTGTAGCCTCGATTCCCTGATCTTTGAGCACATTTACTTTTTGATATAAAAGCGCTCCAAATTCGGTTATGCTTTTATCATCATACCAAATAGATTTGTATTGTTTGGCTTTGTAGATATCCTCAACATCTTTCTGATACTTTTTAAGTTTGGGATATTTTTTAAAGAATGCATTAATCGAAGCAGCATCAATAGTAATAATTGAAACCGCTTTCCGATTTGTAAAATCAGCTCTGTTTTTGGTAGTAGAATTAAATGAAAAAGCAAAAAAACTGACTGCGGCAATAATCAATGAAAAAGTAAAATTTCGCATATTTTTAAAGTTTAAATTGAAGAAATAACTTTAAAAAAAAATACCGAAAACCCAATAAATACTTTAAAAAAACCTAGTTTTCACATATTTTTTTCATGTCTTGAGAATCATCGATTTGGGCTATCAAATATAACGAAGTTTTGTGAGAATTTTTATTTAATTAAAAGAAAACTTACATAAAAAACATTTGTTTGAATCGGAAAAACTTTTCTCTCGCAATCCAAAAGTCCGATCGTTCTTAATTCTTATTTTCATCAAAATTTAATGCCGCATAATTTTGAATAATCTCAATATCAATAATTACAATTCAAAAACGCTTAATTTCCGAACTTAATCTGTTATCTTTGCACCCTGAAACAGTTTAAATAAATATAATCTTATAAGACTGTTTTCTTGGAATAAAAAAATAGCCCATTACAATGAAACTAGATAGAAAAGAAATTCTAAAAGCTTTAGAGACAATCACTATTGCTGGAGAAGGAAAAAATATGGTGGAAAGCGGCGCTGTAACCAATGTTATTACATTTGGAGATGAAGCTGTTGTAGACCTTGTATTGCATACGCCTGCTATGCATATCAAAAAAAGAGCGGAAGATGATATAAAAAAAACAATTCATGATTTAATATCTCCTGATGCGAAAGTAAAGGTTAATATTAAAGTAGAAACTCCAGAGAAACCTGAAATTAAGGGGCGTGCAATTCCTGGAATCAAAAATATTATTGCAGTTGCTTCTGGTAAAGGAGGAGTAGGAAAATCTACTGTAACGGCAAACTTGGCTGTAACGCTTGCAAAAATGGGCTTTAAAGTTGGTGTTTTGGATGCTGATATCTACGGGCCATCTATGCCAATTATGTTTGATGTTGAGAACGAAAAACCTGTTTCTATTACAGTTGACGGAAAATCAAAAATGAAACCTATTGAAAGCTATGAAATCAAAATGCTTTCAATCGGATTTTTTACAGCTCCAAGCCAAGCTGTAATCTGGAGAGGACCAATGGCTGCTAAAGCATTAAATCAAATGATTTTTGACGCAGATTGGGGAGAATTAGATTTCATGCTTCTTGACTTGCCTCCTGGAACTGGAGATATCCACCTTTCTATCATGCAGTCGCTTCCAATTACGGGTGCTGTTGTAGTAAGTACACCACAAGCAGTTGCACTTGCAGATGCTAAAAAAGGAGTGGCAATGTTTATGCAAGACAATATCAATGTTCCAGTTTTAGGAATTATTGAAAACATGGCTTATTTTACACCAGAAGAATTGCCAGAAAATAAATATTATATCTTTGGACAAGAAGGTGCTAAAAACCTTGCCGAAGATTTAGATGTTCCATTTTTAGGAGAAGTTCCAATTGTACAGTCTATTCGTGAAGCAGGAGATTACGGTCGCCCTGCAGCTTTACAAACAGCATCGCCAATAGAAAAAGTTTTTGAAGAAATTACTAGAAATGTAGTACAGGAAACAGTGAACAGAAATGAGAGCTTACCGGCAACAGAAGCAATCAAAATTACAACAATGGCAGGCTGTTCTGCAGTAAAGAAAAACTAATTAGATAATGAGATAATTTGCCAATTAGAAAATTTTAATCATTATCTAATTGGCTCATTTCACAATTGACACATTATAATTATGACAACAGAAGAATTAACAAGTAATGTTTTATTGGCCTTAGACGAGATAAGACCATTCTTAAAATCTGATGGTGGAGATATTTCTTTGATCTCTATTGAAGATGACAAACATGTAAAAGTTCGTTTGGAAGGGGCTTGCATTAGCTGTAGTGTTAATCAGATGACGCTAAAAGCAGGTGTAGAAACAACTATAAAAAAATATGCACCACAAATTGAAACTGTGGTAAATATAATGTAACAAATTGCCTCTTTTCGAAGAGATTGTAAGTTTGAATATTAACAAGAATAATAATCCTTAAAGGATTTTGATTAGGAATTATTCAATAACAGTCTTAAAAGAAATGCAGTTTTTACGACATTATCAAAAAAGAACTCAAAGTTTTAAGAGTTTTAATTAAGGAATTGTTACATTTTTAACTTAAATTTGTGACATAACCCTCAATCTTAAACTTATGAAAAAACATTACGCTCTTTTTTTATTATTGTTTTTTGCCGCAAAAAATTACGGCCAACAAAACCAAACACTCTTCGCAGATAAAGCGTGGGTAAATGAATCTGAAGAATGGTCAGACTTTCAGTATGCTGGTCAAATTATTTTCTCTACCACAGCAAGCAGTGAAGAAGGAAGTCTTAGAATTGGCAACTATGATCTTCTATATGATTTTTGCGAAGGAAAAGCAAAATTTTCCAACAAGGCCACTTACAGTTCTGCGGAATTTTCTCATCCAAGAAAAATTAGTTCTCAAACCGACAAACAGGGAATTTTAAATTCTAATTATGAGGGAACCCTAATTTTTCAGTCTGATAAAGATTATTATTCTGTAATAGCTTTGGTTACAATACTAGAAAAAGGGGGCAATATTATTGGTGTAAAAATGCGCCAGAAAGAAGGCAACCGAAAAGAGTATGCCTTTAGCTTAAAAGAAAAAAGTTAATTTTAAATAAGGATTTTTTCACGTTATAAAATCCTGCCACAAAATTCCAATAATTAAAAATGGATGTATTAATAAAAATTAAAGATCGAGAAGGAGTTATACACGAATTACAGGCTCCAACTGATATGGCAATGAATATAATGGAGTTATGCAAAGCATACGAACTTCCTGTTGAAGGAACCTGCGGAGGAATGGCCATGTGCGCTTCTTGCCAGTGTTATGTTCTAAATGATGTTGCATTACCAGAAATGGGTGACGATGAGGAAGCCATGCTTTCGGAAGCATTTTATGTTAAATCTAATAGCCGTTTAGGTTGTCAGATTCCAATTACTGAAGATTTGGAAGGTTTGGAGTTAGAATTAGCGCCAGAATACTAAAAAATACAAAAGCGAGAATTTATGATTCTCGCTTTTTTGTTTTTAATACTTCTTGATCAGATCGTCTAAAGAAAACTCTCTTAATAATTTATCTAAATATTTTCCTCTACTGCTCAATTCACGCTGATAAGGAGCAAACAAACTTGTCGATTTATTCAGTTCATCATTCAATTCTTTCAGATAATTTTCTTCTTCTTTTGTCTGCGAAGATGATTTATTGGCTATAAAATCTAGAATTCGTTTAATCGCGATTTCTTTTTCTACAATCGCATTTTCATCATTATTCAAAGTGCAGATTCCGTAAACGCCTTTACAGAAATAATCCCACTCTTCTTCTAATGCTTTATCAGCCTTTTCACTAATTATCTGGTCTTTTTCATCAAAAACATTTCCATAAGCAAATGCTTTATTCTCATGATTATTTAAATAAGATAATAAATTCTGTTTAAATTCATGCTTTAATTTTTCATAACTCTCTCCAGTATTTTTCTTGATCAGATCTACAATATTTTTGGCAAAATATCTTCTGGACATTGTTAATGTATGCTGATCATTTAAAGGAGAACTAATCGTTATTTCCGAATCAATTACATAAGAAGGTGATGGAATTAACTTTTCTTCAATAAGCTTATTTAACTCATCATAGATAATCTTGTAAGCCTTTTGACTTCTTCAAATTCCAGATAATTATCTACGATATAAGCAAGATTTTCATCTCTCATCTTAATTACTTTTTAAAAATTCTGATGGATCAAAAGGCTCAAATTCTCTTTCAGAAAATGCTTCGGTCAATATTCCTGCTGAACATAACCATGAAATAGTTTCTTCAAGCGAATTACCTATGTTGTAAATCATTTCACTATATCGTGGTAAAATATAATATTGATTATTTAAAAGAATAATTTCATCTCCATCAAAAGTATCTCCAATTCTGATTGAATTTAAAACTTGATCTTTCGTTAAAACCTCTTTTCCTTCATCCCAAAACCAATATTCGGTTATACGCTTTTTCCATTCTTCCAGAGTTAAAACAATCGTCTCAGGAAGATAAATTCGCACATAAGTTCCTCCAAGAATACCGCTTCCATATTGTTGAACGTATTCTTTATAATCTTCATCAAACACTACGTTAAATGTCTTTTCGCAAGCCAGAATTTCTTCTTCGTCGGCTGTAAATAGGTCAGTTTTATTCGTATTATAATTTGGAATTATCTTATAGTTGTCAAAATTCATATTATAAGTTTTAACTGCTAATTTAATTATTTAAGAACCAAGCCAAAAGTTTTTGAAACGAAAAAACCGTAATCACATTGCTGCGATTACGGTTTTTTCTTTATAACAATTTTATTTAATCTCTAAAATTATACCAAACCTGCTTTAATTAAATATTCAGCGATTTGGATTGTGTTTGTTGCAGCACCTTTTCTTAAGTTATCAGCAACAATCCACATGTTTAAAGTGTTTTCCTGGCTTTCGTCACGACGGATTCTTCCAACAAAAACATCATTTTTACCTTCAGCATACAATGGCATTGGGTAAGTAAAGGTATCTAAATTATCTTGAACCACTACTCCATCAGTGTTGTGTAAGATTTCGCGAACTTCATTTACATCAAAATCATTTGTAAACTCAACGTTTACTGCTTCACTATGTCCGCCTACAACTGGCACACGAACTGCAGTGGCCGTAACTCTAATAGTGTTATCACCTAAGATTTTTTGAGTTTCGCGAACCAATTTCATTTCTTCTTTAGTGTACCCGTTTTCTTCAAAACTGTCACAGTGAGGAATCGCATTTCTGTGGATAGGATATTTGTAAGCCATATCTCCTTGAACTCCTGCGTACTCATTTTCTAACTGTTTAACCGCTTTTACACCAGTTCCTGTAATAGATTGGTAAGTAGAAACAATGATTCTTTTAATGTTGTATTTTTTATGTAATGGAGATAAAGCCAAAACCATCTGAATAGTCGAACAGTTTGGGTTTGCGATAATTTTATCTTCTTTAGTCAAAACATCAGCATTGATTTCTGGAACCACCAATTTTTTAGTCGGATCCATTCTCCATGCAGAAGAGTTGTCGATTACAGTTGTTCCGGCAGCAGCAAATTTTGGAGCCCATTCCAAAGATGTATCACCTCCAGCAGAGAACACAGCGATATCTGCTTTCATATCAACAGCTGTTTGTAATCCTACTACTTTATATTTAGTTCCTTTGTATTCGATCTCTTTTCCTACTGATCTTTCTGATGCAACAGGAATTAATTCTGTAACAGGAAAATTTCTTTCCGCTAAAACTTTAAGCATTACTTCGCCAACCATTCCGGTAGCACCTACAACTGCAATTCTCATTTTTATATTTTTAAATAATCAATTAATCTAATTTGTATGGCAAAAATAAGTATAATAAAAGTCTTGACAAGGTGATTCACAAAAAATAACAAATTGTTACAAAATAAACATTTCGTTTTAAATTTTAATAATTGACTTTTTCAAATGAAAGTCACCGAAACCAAAACTATTAATCTTTATGAATAAAAAATGACGATATCATCATCAATACTTTTTGCATTTTTACTCAATTCTATAGCATTAAATAATATTGAAGAACTTTCATTAATAAGTCTCTCGTTATCCATAGCACTTTCAAAATGACTTTCTACAGTATTTTTCAATAACTCGTTTTTTCCAAGACTTTTAATCGTAAGAATTAATTCTTTCTTTTCATTCAAATCATCACATTCATTGAGTTGTATTCTACTATGTAAAAGTATAATATACTCCAGCTCTTGTATAAACTCATCTCTTTTAAGATTCATTCTATCTCTTTCATCATAATTCCAACTTGAATAATCCACCGATTCAGAATCACCTAGACTTAAAAGAAAAAAACTTGCACAGCCATGTGATATTTTATGCATTAACTCAAAACCAAATTCCTTCATCTTATCTACAAATCTTGGATCTTCTGGGGCATAATAACCCATTTTCTCCATTCCTACAGATACTTCGTAAATATAGCTTTTGATACGATCTAATTCGTGAAAAGTCAATAAGAATGTGTCCGTTTTTATTTTCTGAATTATAACATCAGCATCTGTTTTAGAATACGTATCCCCATTAATGGTGTTTTGTTCAACTAAGTGATTTTTAAAGAAAACATATGAATCCTCTTCTTTTTCAAGTTCTATAAATTTAGCTGTTAAAACATCTCTTTTTAAAAGATAAAAATCTACATGACATCCCATAATTTTTCGTGCAAATCGATTAGTTTTTAATCTGAAAACAAATCTAAAAAAACCGCCTCTTTAGAAGGCGGTTAAGTTAGACTTAGTGTAGCGGTATTATATTTTTATTTATTTTTTAATAAATCTCTAATTTCTGTAAGCAACTCTTCTTGAGTTGGTGCTGCAGGCTGATTCGGTGCTGGTTCTTCTTTCTTTTTAAGGCTATTCATTCCTTTAATAACAAGAAATAAAACAAATGCTACGATGATAAAATTAATTACTGCTGAAAGAAACAGACCGTATTTTACACCTCCAAAGGCGGTTAGTTCTTCTATCTTTGACAAATGAGCTGCGTCTAAAGCTGGTTTTAATACTAACGGTGTAATCACGTCTTCGATAAATGAACTTACAATTTTACCAAAAGCAGCTCCTATAATTACAGCAACAGCAAGGTCAACTACATTGCCTTTCATTGCAAATGCCTTAAATTCTGAAAAAAATCCCATATCTGACTTGTTTATATTTATAATTAACGAGTATCGAAAATACGCAATTTTATTTAAAAAACCATATTAGCCATTCTCTTTTAAACCATATAAGTTATAGTAGAAATTATAAGTTTGACGTAATTAAAATACATAATCAAGCAACAAAAGAAATAATCTACATCTAAAAATGAACTTATATAACTTATATGGTTTAAAATAATACTATCTAAAAAATACGCGCTTTACTCGTTGTGAAATGCTTGTCATAATCTCGTAAGGAATGGTTTTTAACGCTACAGCCATTTCTATTACGGTTGGGCTTTCGCCGAAAATAATCACCGAATCGCCTTCTTTGCAATCGATATGGCTTACGTTAACCATTAGCATATCCATGCAGACACTTCCTACGATTTTAGCTTTTTGGTTTTTAATCGTTACATAACCAACCTCATTTCCCCATAATCTCGCAATTCCGTCTGCGTAACCAATTGGGATTGTTGCAATTTTTGTTTCTCTATCTGCCATAAAACGACGTCCATAACCTACGCTGTCGCCAGCAGGAATAGTTCTAACTTGAGAAATTATCGATTTTAAAGTTCCAACGTTTTCCAGATATTTTTGTTCTGACCAATCGTTTGAAACTCCGTACAAACCAATTCCTAAACGTACCATATTGTATTGCGCATTTGGGAAATTGCTAATTCCAGAAGTATTCAAAATATGTCGGATTGGATTTATATTTAATTCACTAATTAATCTTGAAGATAATTTCTCAAACAATGCAATCTGCTGATTAACAAAATCAAAATGTTTTGGATCATCACTTGTCGCCAAATGCGACAAAATACTCTGTACGCGAACGGTTGAATTTCCTTTTAAAGTTGCAATCAATTCATCGATGGTATTATTTTCAAAACCTAAACGATGCATTCCCGTATCCATTTTAATATGAATTGGATAATCTTTTAAGTTCTTTTCACGGGCAATTTTCAAAAAGGCATTTAGACCTTTTAAACTATAAATTTCTGGCTCTAATTGATATTGGATAATAGAAGGAAAACTGGTCGATTCTGGATTTAAAACCATAATTGGAAGTTTTATTCCTCCGTTTTTCAACGCGATTCCTTCATCGGCGAAAGCCACACCCAAATAATCTACTTTATGATGCTCTAATAATTTAGCAATTTCTAAACCGCCGTTTCCGTAGCCAAATGCTTTTACCATTACCATCATTTTGACATTTGGCACCAGTTTTGATTTGTAATAATTAAAGTTATGGCTAATAGCATCGAGATTAATCTCTAGAATTGTTTCATGCGTCTTTTCTTCCAGGTAAGAAACAATTTCTTCAAACTTAAAAGATCGCGCTCCTTTTATCAGGATCGTTTCATTATTGAAATCTAAATTGTCAATTTCGGCTATAAAATCGGCTGTGTTTAGAAACATTTTACTGTTCGGAAACTTAGCTTCAAAAGAAGAAATCGTTGGCCCAATACCAATTACTCGGTTTATTTTATTGTCTGAAATTAACTGGGCAACTTTAGAATACAATTCTTCGTTGGAAAATCCGCTTTGAAAAATATCTGATAGAATAACAGTTTTTGAAGCACCTTTTTTCTTTTGACTTTCTAAAAAGTCTAACGCAATTTTAAGCGACTGAAAATCGGAACTGTAACTATCATCAATAATACTGCAATTGTTGATTCCGTTTTTTACTTCCAAACGCATTCGAACAGGATAAAGCATCTGAATTCGATTCTGAATCGTTTCCTGATCGTAATCAAAATGCAATAAAACCAATAAACACGAAATCGCATTTTCTACAGAAGCCGAATCGCTAAAAGGAATTATAAGATCATGAATTTCGTTTTTGTATTGATATTGAATTGCTGTCATTTCATTTTTGCTTTCTTTTTTCGAAATAAAAACATCAGCATTCTTATCTGTAAAACTCCACGAAAAAAGCTTTCGCGGATGCATCATATATTCTGCTGCAAACTGCAATAAACAAGAATCGACAATTTCGTATTTTTGATAAATAATTATCGGACAATCTTTGAACAAGAGCAATTTCTCGTCTATTTTTTCCACTAGATTTTTAAACCCTTCGTCGTGCGCAGAACCTATACTGGTAAGCACACCAATTGTTGGTTTTATAATTTCCTCTAGTTTAACCATTTCGTTAACTGTCGAAATTCCAGCTTCGAAAATTCCTAAATTGTGTTTTTCATTAATGGCAATTACCGAAAGCGGCACTCCAACCTGAGAATTGTAACTCTTTGGACTTCTAATAATATTATAATCTGGGCTCAATAAAAAATTAAGCCATTCTTTTACAATCGTTTTACCGTTGCTTCCCGTTAATCCGATAACTGGAAAATGAAACAGATTTCTGTAATAAGCCGCAAATCCCTGAAGTGCAAAAAGGGTATTTTCGACCACCAAAAAATTAGCTTTATCTGCATAACCTTCTGGAATATACTGTACCACAAAATTCTGAACTCCGTTTTCTATTAAATCGGGAATAAATAAATGAGCATCGTTGTTAACGCCGGCCAAAGCAAAAAACAAGGTTTGCGATCCGTTTTGAAGTGAACGGCTGTCAATTGAAATATGATCGATTAAAACATCAGCCTCTGAACCAATCCATTTGGCATGAAGAACTGAAACCAGGCTTTTTAAATTTATGCTCATTTGGTAATTTCTTTTTTTCAAAATTACAGTATTAAGAGTTAATTTGCCACGAATTCACGAATTTCCTTTTTATATCATTCGTGAATTCGTGGCAAAAAAAGTATATTTGTTTTTACACCACAAATATTGCGTTTTGAAAAAAGTACTTCCACTCTTCTCTTATATATTACATCCGATTTTTATATCGCTGTACGCTACTTTGTTTTATCTGTTTTGCAAAGAAGACGTTTTTAGCAGACAGGAAAAGTATTTTGTATTAATACAGATTTTAGTAATCAATATCATCGTTCCCGTTTTGTTTTATCTGCTTTTAAAATCGACTGGACATGTAAAATCGATCATGTTGAGCCAAACTTCAGAACGAACTATTCCGTTGATTCTGCAATGTTTTTTATATATTTTATTAGTCAAAAGAAGCATTGTCATTACCCGTTATCCTGAACTTCACTTCTTTTTTCTTGCGGGTTTATTCAGTACTATTTTAGCATTGGTCTGCGTACTTTTTAAGACAAAAGCAAGTCTGCACATGGTTGCTATTTCGGGTTTAACGGTTTTTGTTATCGGATTAAACATTCATCTTCAAATGCATAATCCGTATTGGCCGGCATTACTTATTTTATTGTCGGGAATTGTGGCTTCATCTCGTTTAGAAATGAATGCGCATACTCCTAGGGAAATATTAGTAGGATTGTTTATTGGAATAATGCCACAGCTTTTATTTTTATATCTCTGGTTATAAAATATAAAAAATCAATCCCGCATTTAAGGTTTTCATTTTGATTGGTTCTCCAGACAAAGTAGTGGTCGAATTAAACAGCGGATTTAAGCCATAATACAAATAAAGATTCCATGTATTGTAACCCGCAGCAATGTATGGTCCGTATTGAAATGTATTGACATTCTTGTTGTTATTGATTCTGTATGTATTTTCGCCATCGTTTAAAAGAGACATGCTCGAAAAAACATAACTCAATTTTACTCCGCCATAAATACGCCAGAATTTAGTGCTTTCATAAGTCGAATTACGCCATCTGAATTCTATAGGAAGATCTACGGAATATTGACGGTAACGGTTCGATACAAATTCGCCATAATTATTCACACCATATATTGGATTGCCTGACGCATCTTCAGAAATTGTTAAGTTTTGAAAGTAATTCTGATAACTCAAACCTAAACCTGCTGCAATAGCAACTGTCCGAGATTTATTTACGGGCATATCACGCAAAAAACCTCCTGAAAGTCCGAGAGAAAATTTATTTTGTTTGAAATTGATCGGAATATCGGTAAACATATTATACGTAACCGAAAAATAAAACTGATCTTCTCGATACAGAGAATCTATTTTTACAACTGGTTTTATCTCAGGTTTAACCTCTTCTTGTGCAAAAGAGTTAAAAAAAGTGAGTAAAAATAAGCAGCTAAAAATAATTCGCATGTCGTGGTTTTGGGTTTTAAAGAGATGATTACAAATAAACGTTTTTGTACGCTTATTTATTTCACATACAAATATAATATAATGCTTTTTGTAGTAAAGATACAAAGTAAAAATATTCTCATTTTGACTGCGATTAAAATTAATTGCTGCATTATTTTTAATAAATCAATTCGCTGAAAGAAAAAATTAATCAATTTTGTTTTTATCTTTTATACCTTTGCAGAGCATGAAGAGAAAGCAGCTCATATTAAGTGTATCGTTTGCTGTAACAATATTGTTTTCGATATTGTTTCAGTCCATACACAGTTATGAGCATATTGTAAAACAGCTTACAGAAAAACAGTGCCATCATAATTACAATGATCCTAATGGCGAGATAACACATCAGCATCATGATTATGACGTTTGTTTTGTTTGTCATTTTGCTTTTGAATCTTTTATTCTTCCGCAAAATTTCTCTTTTGAATTTCATTCATTTGACAGAGAAACACCTTATTTCTTCCCATTTTCAGAGAAGATTTTTTCAATTTCAACCACTTCGTATTTCTTACGGGGGCCTCCTGCTGTTATAGTTTCTTAAATTTCGATTATTCGAAAAACATCACTTTTCTTTTAATTAAATTCAAAATAACATTGAGTTTCCTCATCCTATTACTATCAATTAGGATCAGAATGCTTTATTGTTGGCTTTTGTTTTTCATTCGAAGAAAAAATCAATTTAACTATAGCATCATTTTCAAATGAAAAAATTTATAATTGCCCTTGTTTTAGGGTTTTCGGGCATGCTGAATGCTCAAAATTCGGTTTCAGGAATTGTAACCGACACTCAAAACAATCCATTGCCTGGCGTTTCTGTTTATGCTCCAGAATTGCATAAAGGAACTACAACAGATGCAAACGGAAAATACGAACTGAATAATCTTCCAAGCGGAAGCCTGCGTATCGCTTTTACTTATGTTGGATATGCCAATCAAAATAAAACAATTGCTAAATTATTAAAGCAAAACACTTTAGACATAATTCTAGAAGAGTCTATTTTAGAAATGGATGAAGTAGTCGTGTCTACGCCTTTCAACAAATTGCAATCGCAAAACGTAATGAAAATCGAGCACGAAAGCATTAAAACTTTACAGCAAAAAGGAACTTCAACCTTAATTGAAGGTTTAGCCACCATTCCTGGAGTTTCGCAGATTTCTACGGGAACTTCTATCGGAAAACCCGTAATTCGCGGACTTAGCGGTAATCGTGTTTTGGTTTATTCTCAAGGCGTTCGTATCGAAAACCAGCAGTTTGGAGACGAACATGGTTTAGGTTTAAATGATGCCGGAATCGAAAGCGTCGAAGTAATAAAAGGGCCAGCTTCCTTATTATACGGTTCTGACGCCTTAGGAGGCGTTTTATATTTCAATCCTGAAAAATTTGCTGATGCGGGAGATTTTAAAGCTAATTTCAGTCAAAAATATTTCACAAATACACAAGGAAGCAATTCTTCTATTGGATTGAAAACTTCTACAGAAAATTGGAAATTCTTAGCACGCGGAAGTTACAACACACATTCTGATTATAAAATTGCTGATGGCGACCGCGTAACCAATTCACGTTATAACGAAACTGATTTTAAAACTGGAATCGGTTATAGTAATTCTACTTTCTCAAGCGTTCTTCGTTACAACTTTAACAAACTGGATATTGGAATTCCAGAAGATGGAATTGCAGAACAATCGTCAAGCAAAGACACGCAATTTCCGAGACAGGGAATTAACAATCATCTATTGAGTTTGAATAATGTGATTTTCTTTGAAAACTCAAAATTGGATGTTGATTTAGGATACATTGCTAATGACAGAAGCGAATTTGAAGACAGCAATGAAGCTTCTTTGCACATGAAATTGAATACTTTCAATTATAATGCGAAATATCACTTTCCTAAATTCGGAAAAATTGAAACTATTTTAGGCGTTCAAGGAATGCATCAGACGAATAAAAATTCTGGTGAAGAGTACCTGATTCCAGATGCCACAACTAACGATTTTGGTGTTTTTGGAACTGCTAATTACGAATGGGATAATAGCGTTCTCCAAGCAGGATTGCGTTTTGACAATAGAAATGTGAATTCAATTGCTCACGGAACTGAAGGTGAAGAAGGATATTTTCAGGCTCTAGACCGATCTTTTGACAGCTTTAATGCTTCTTTAGGCTATAAAACCAAATTGGCAGAACCGTTAACGCTTCGTTTAAATGTAGCAACAGGATTTAGAGCGCCAAACTTAGCAGAACTGACTTCAAACGGTGTTCACGAAGGAACAAACCGTTACGAAATTGGGAATGCAAACTTAAAAACGGAACAAAACGTTCAGACCGATCTTAATTTAGAATATAAAAATTCTCATTTTGAGTTTTTCGTAAACGGATTCTACAATCATGTAAACAACTACATCTACACTTCGCCAACAGGAGAGGTTTTAGACGATAATGATGTTTTTGCTTACGTTCAGGACAATGCACAATTATTTGGTGGAGAAGCTGGTCTTCACTTTCACCCGCATCCTTTAGACTGGTTGCATTTTGAAACTAGTTTTGAAACTGTTACAGGCAAAAAAGACAATGATGATTATCTGCCTTTAATTCCTGCAAACAACTGGAATAATACGCTTAGAACCGAATTTAATATCAAAAACTGGTTAAGCGAAGGTTTTGCATCTTTGAATGTTTCATCAACTTTCAACCAGAATAATGTGAGCGGTTTTGAAACGGCTTCTAAAGGATATACTTTGGTAAATTTAGGTTTTGGAGGAACAGTTAAACTCGGAAAAACGGCTTTTGATATTAACTTAAACGGAAACAATTTATTCGATAAAAAATATATCGCACACCTTTCAAGATTAAAAACAGACGGTATTCCGAATATTGGAAGAAACATCGTTTTGGGCGTTAATTTTAATTTATAATTTTTTTTGAACCATATAAGTTATATAAGTTCATTTTAGCATAATGGGCTATCCTGCAAGGTTTCAAAAACCTTGTAGGTTTTGTTTATTTTAGATTTGATCGCAAATTATACCTACAAGGTTTTGGAAACCTTGAAGGAAAATAAAATGAACTTATATGACTTTTATGGTTTAACTTTTCTTCCAGATTTTTTACAACAAAAAGTACTATTTTTGTTACAACAGATAAAAACTAACTATGAAAAAAACATTTTTATTAATGGCAATTACAACCGCAGGACTATCATTTGGTCAAGATAAACTTCAATATCCGCAAACTAAAAAAGGAGAAACTGTTGATGTATATTTTGATACTAAAGTAAGCGATCCGTACCGTTGGTTAGAAGATGACAAATCTGCTGAAACGGGAGCTTGGGTAAAAGCTGAAAACGAGGTTACTTATGGTTACTTAAATAAAATTCCGTTTCGTGATCAACTTAAAAAACGAATGGAACAACTTTGGAATTACGAAAAAATTGGAGCTCCATTTAAAGAAGGAAAATTTACGTATTATTCTAAAAACAACGGACTTCAAAATCAATCTGTAGTTTACAGAAAAGATGAAAAAGGAAAAGAAGAGGTTTTCTTAGATCCGAATACTTTTTCTAAAGACGGAACAACTTCGCTTGGCGGTTTAAACTTTTCTAAAAACGGAAACATCGCGGCTTATTCTATTTCTGAAGGAGGAAGCGACTGGAGAAAAGTCATTATTATTGATGCGCTTTCTAAGAAAGTTTTAGAAGATACTTTGGTTGACATCAAATTCAGCGGCGTGTCTTGGCACGGAAATGAAGGGTTTTACTACTCTAGTTACGACAAACCCAAAGGAAGCGAATTATCTGCTAAAACAGATCAGCATAAATTGTATTTCCATAAACTGGGAACTTCTCAAAAAGACGATAAAGTAATTTTTGGAGCTGACCAGAAAAGAAGATATGTAGGCGGATATGTTACTGAAGACAATCATTATTTGGTAATTACAGCGGCTAATTCGACTTACGGAAATGAATTATATATTAAAGATTTGACTAAGCCAAACAGTCCGATTGTTACCATTGTAGATAACTTTAACAGTGATAGTGCTGTTATCGAAAATGAAGGCAACAAATTGTTTATCGAAACCGATCTTAATGCTCCAAACAAACGCGTTGTGACGGTTGATGCCTCAAATCCGAAACCAGAAAATTGGAAAGATTTCATCAAAGAAACCAAAGATATTTTATCTCCTTCAACTGGCGCTGGCTATTTCTTTGCTAATTATACTAAAGATGCGGTTTCATTCGTACAGCAATATGATTACAGCGGAAAATTAGTGCGTGAAATTAAACTTCCTGCTGTTGGAACTGCAGGCGGTTTTAGCGGTAAAAAAGAAGATAAAATTTTATATTACAGTTTTGCGAATTACACTACTCCAGGAAGCATCTATTCTTTGGAACCAAAATCGGGTAAATCTGAAATTTATCAAAAACCAAAAGTAGATTTCAAAAGTGAAGATTATGAGTCTAAACAGGTTTTCTACACTTCAAAAGACGGTACAAAAGTTCCGATGATTATTACGTATAAAAAAGGAACAAAATTAGACGGTAAAAACCCGACAATCCTTTACGGTTACGGCGGATTCAACGTTAGTTTAACGCCAAGTTTCAGCATTGCCAATGCAGTTTGGATGGAAAATGGAGGTGTTTATGCTGTTGCTAACTTAAGAGGAGGCGGTGAATACGGTAAAAAATGGCATGATGCAGGAACTAAATTGCAAAAGCAAAATGTGTTTGATGATTTTATCGCTGCTGCGGAATATTTAATCGCACAAAAATATACTTCAGCTGATTATTTAGCTATTCGCGGAGGATCTAACGGAGGTTTATTAGTTGGTGCAACAATGACGCAACGCCCTGATTTAATGAAAGTAGCGCTTCCTGCAGTTGGAGTAATGGATATGCTTCGTTACAATGCTTTTACAGCAGGTGCTGGATGGGCGTTTGACTACGGAACTGCTCAAGACAGCAAAGAAATGTTTGAATATTTAAAAGGTTATTCTCCTGTTCACAACGTAAAACAAGGAACTCATTATCCTGCAACTATGGTAACTACTGGAGATCATGACGACCGCGTAGTTCCAGCGCACAGTTTTAAATTTGCTTCTGAATTGCAGGAAAAACAAACAGGAGAAAATCCGGTTTTAATTAGAATTGATGTAAAAGCAGGTCACGGAGCAGGAAAATCTGTTGCGGCGACTATTCAAGAAAATGTAGATATTCAAGCGTTTACACTTTACAATATGGGTTTTAAAGCTTTGCCTTCGAAGTAAGATTTTAGAAACTAGATTTTTTTATAGCCACGAATTCACGAATTTTTTTTGTGAGTTCGTGGTTATTTTTTTTGCCACGAATTCCACGAATTGCGCTAATTTGTTTCACGCAGATTTAAAAGATTTAGGCAGATAAAAACAGATTTTAAATCTGCTCCATCTGCAAAATCTGCGTGAAACAAAATACACCCAAAGTTTAATCTTTTTAATCTGTGGCGAAAAAAATTAGCGCAATTCGTGTAATTCGTGGCAAAGAATTTTTTATCCACAATCTGCGTGAAAAAATAATTCGTGAATTCGTGGCTAACCTTTTTTAAATAAACTTTAAATTTGAGAAACTTAAAACTTAAACCATGAAAATTATAAAATGGGGAATTATTGGCTGCGGAAATGTAACCGAAGTTAAAAGCGGACCCGCATTTCAAAAGGCTCCAAACTCTGCTTTGGTGGCTGTGATGCGCAGAGATGCTGCCCTTGCAGAAGATTATGCCAAACGCCACAATGTTCCGAAATGGTATTCAAAAGCTGAAGATTTAATAAATGATCCAGAAGTTGATGCTGTGTATATTGCTACTCCTCCATCTTCTCATAAAGAATACACTATTTTATGTGCCAAAGCGGGAAAGCCAGTGTATGTTGAAAAACCAATGGCGTTGACTTTTGAAGAGTGCAACGAAATGATCAGCGCTTGTAAAGAGCATAATGTTCCGTTGTTTGTGGCTTATTACAGAAGAGCACTTCCGCGTTTTTTAAAAATTAAGGAAATCATCGACCAAGGAAAATTAGGGAATATCAGACATGTCAATTGTGTTTTATACCATCCTTTTGAAGAGCGTTATGATGACGAAATCAATCTTCCTTGGACAGTTTTGCCACATATCTCTGGAGGGGGAATTTTCGTCGACTTGGCTTGCCATACTTTAGATTTCTTAGACTTTGTTTTAGGTCCGATTAAATCGGTTCGCGGACATGCGACTTCTCAATTAATGGCTTACCCTGCTGAAGATTCGGTTTCGATGTCTTTCTTATTCGAAAATGGGATTCACGGTTCTGGAATATGGAATTTTGCAAGTTTTGAGCGCTATGACAACACTGAAATTGTGGGCGATAAAGGAAAAATCTCTTTTTCTACTTTTGGAAATGATCCACTTCACATTCAGTATGCAAATGGCGAAAAAGAAACTATTACCATCGAAAATCCGCTTCATATTCAACAGCCTTTTATTGAAACGGTTATTGCAGAACTTTTAGGTAACGAAGGCGCTTCTCCATCAAAAGGAACTTCTGGTGCTAGAACAACCTGGGTAATCGATCAGGTTTTGAAGGAGTTTAGAGAGGCTTCGAAATAAATTTGAAGCAATGTTTGTCATCCCGAGGAACGAGGGATCTTCGCAAGTAGCTCCGTAAAGTATAGTTTTCAATCTTTGTCGAGTTTCTTGCGAAGATCCCTCGTTCCTCGGGATGACAAACAATTCGCAAAATATCATTAAGCCAAACAAAAAGAGGATATTCTTTCGAATATCCTCTTTTTTTAAACTAAAAACTTCTATAAAATTATAGGCTGTATTTGATCCCTAAAGTTAATCCTAAACCAGAAATTCCAACATATGAACTTAACTCATCCATTGCTTCGTTAGGTCTTGTTGTATCTCTTTTATCCGGAGTAGCTGTATTTGGATTAAAGGCTGCATTATTAGAATTAACATCTAATCTATCTCTATAGTTAGTATGAATTTGTGACGTAGTTCTTGTCGCTAATGCGTCTTGTCCATTTACAGTAAACTCAGTAGTTTCTTTTGTTTTCCCATGAACTGTAAAGTTTCTGTATTCCAATTCAGCAAAAGCAGAAAGGTGACTAGTTAATTTATAAGTTGTACCAACAGCAGCCGTAAATCCTAAAGTTGGGTTTGGTTTTACTTTATCTACACTATGAACGTTTCCAAAAGCAACAGGTGCTCCTGTAGTTGGATTAAATGCAATTGGCGCATAGGCATCAGAAGTGATTTCTAAATCTCCATGAATAGGAACTAAAACCCCAACTTTTGTATAAGGCTCAAATCCACCAGATTCTCCTAAAAACATTACAATTGCAGGCGCTAAATCAAAAGCTGTAATTTGACCTACAGATTTGAAGCTATATTCTCCCGTTGGAGTAATTGGCGTATCAGTAGTTGTCTGAGCCATTTTTTTATCATTACTGTTATAGTAATTAACCCCTAATTCAACTCCTAAACGTGTCGAAAAACGATAACCTGCAGTAATACCAGTTCTAAAACCTTGACCGAAAGAACCTGTGATACTTTTTTCAGATACTAATTGTCCTCCAACAAATGTTTTGTCTAAAGGTAAATTTCCTCCAACAACTGGAAATTCTGTTGAAGCTGTTTGGTTAAAGTATGATCCTCCTAGTTTGAAATACCAGCTTTCTGGTTTGTCTGCTTTTTCTGTTGTCTGCGCAACACCGGCCATTGAGCAAACTAATAATCCTAATAAAAATAGGTTCTTTTTCATAATTTTGATTTATTGATTTATACAAACTTAGAATAATTTAACAGATTCTTACAGTTTGCAAAGTTAGACTTGGAACGAAAACGTTGTAATTTGGCGCAATATTACTAAAAAACAATTATGCATGCATAATTTTAACACTAAAAATTAACATTCGTTTAAATTTTAACTGTTAAATTTTTAGTTCAGTTTAAAATTAATCTGCATTTTCTCTAATTCCTGCAATAATTCAGTTGATATTCTAACCTTCAGACGACGGCTAGGCATCGATAATTTGGTTACTACTTTGATTTCTTCTACCTCATTTACTTCCTGAATTTTCGTGTTTTCAGGACCATCTTCAGTTTCGCTTTCTTCTTCAAAAACTGCATCTTCTGCTTCAAAATCAGTTGGAGTTTCTACCTCAACCAATTTTTTAATTTTTTCTAATTCCATTATTTCAAAAGTCACCGAGTTATCCCCTTTATTTTCATTGAATAAATGGCTCAGCTTATGTATAAATTCAGGATGAAGATCTTTAATATTCAAAAGCAAGATTAGCTTTTTAGCGAAAGCTTCCAAAATATCCTGCAACTGGCGAATCTCCACAAACTGCATTCTCGGATCGGTTTTCTTACCCGTATCATGATTTACCCAGCCATCTTTTATTAATATTTTCAAAAAGGCAAAGTTATTCTGAATCAAGAAATGGCGGAATTTCAAATATTCTTCACCAAAAATCTTGAATTCGTAACTCTCATCATATCCTTCTAAGTTAAACGCCGCCCAACCTTTTCCGTTTTTCGCTACACGATGCTGAACGTTATTAATAATTCCGGCAAAATGAAGATTCTTTCCAACATATTCGTTCATACTTTTCAAAGCTTCTAAACGAGCGTTGCAGAAATATTTCATCTCAAATCTAAAATCATCAAGCGGATGCCCGGAAATATAGATTCCGACCACCTCTTTTTCTTTGGCCAGTTTTTCCATTGTACTCCAGTCTTCGCATGGCGGTACGACGGGTTCTGCAATCTGCACTTCACTTGCTTCTCCAAACAAACTTACTTGCGATGAGTTTTCATTCTCTTGAAATTTCGATCCGTAACGCATGGCTTTTTCGTAGAATGTAATTCCGTCTCCATCATCGTGAAAATACTGAGCTCTGGTTGTTCCTTCAAAAGAATCAAAACCTCCAGCCAAAGCTAAATTCTCAATCGCTTTTTTATTCGCAGCGCGCAAATCAATTCTCTTCGCTAAATCAAAAATCGACTTATATCTTCCGTCTTTTCTGTTTTCTACAATTGTTTCTACAGCTCCAGAACCTACTCCTTTAATCGCCCCCATTCCGAAACGAACGGCGTAATCATCGTTTACCGTAAATTTATAGTACGACTCGTTTACGTCAGGCCCTAAAACTTGTAAGCCCATTCGTTTACATTCTTCCATAAAGAACGAAACTTGTTTAATATCGTTCATGTTATTCGAAAGCACCGCTGCCATATATTCAGCAGGATAATGCGCTTTCAAATAAGCCGTTTGATAGGCAATCCAAGCATAACAAGTCGAGTGCGATTTGTTGAAGGCGTAACTCGCGAAGGCCTCCCAGTCTTTCCAGATTTTCTCTAAGACTTTGGCATCGTGACCTTTTGCAGCCGCTTGTTCAACAAATTTCGGCTTCATTTTATCTAGTACGTCTTTCTGTTTCTTACCCATCGCTTTACGAAGTACGTCGGCCTCACCCTTTGTAAATCCAGCCAAAGACTGAGACAAAAGCATTACCTGCTCTTGGTAAACCGTAATTCCGTAGGTTTCAGATAAATATTCGGCGCAGGCATCTAAATCGTATTTGATTTCTTCGTCACCATTTTTTCTTCGAACGAAAGACGGAATATACTCCAAAGGTCCTGGACGATAAAGTGCATTCATGGCAATTAAATCTCCAAAAACTGTCGGTTTCAGATCTTTCATGTATTTCTGCATCCCAGGTGACTCGTATTGGAAGATTCCAACAGTTTCTCCTCTTTGGAACAATGCATACGTTTCTTCATCGTCAATTGGGAAATTATCTGGATTCAGCTCAATTCCCGTTCTATATTTTACCAGTTTTACGGTATCTTTTATCAGCGTAAGGGTCTTCAGACCCAAGAAGTCCATTTTCAAAAGACCTGCACTTTCAGCAACCGAGTTATCGAACTGTGTTACATATAAGTCCGAATCTTTTGCGGTAGTTACGGGAACATAATTCGTAATATCCGACGGTGTAATAATTACCCCGCAGGCGTGAATTCCCGTATTACGCATCGAACCTTCCAGAATTTTTGCCTGCTGAATGGTTTCTCCAGCCAAATCATCTTCATTGGCAATGGCGATTAATTCTTTTACATTATCAAATTCGTCTGAACGAAGGGCTTTTTTAACCTCATCTTCACTTTCCGAAATGAAACGCGCCAAATTCCATTTTGACGGCATCATCCCCGGAATCAATTTCGCAATTCTATCCGCTTCAAATAAAGGTAAATCCAGTACACGCGCCGTATCACGAATCGCCGATTTGGTAGCCATTTTACCATACGTGATAATCTGCGCCACCTGTTTCTGACCGTATTTGTTGATTACGTATTCCATTACACGTCCACGACCCTCGTCATCAAAGTCGATATCAATATCGGGCATCGATACACGGTCAGGATTTAGGAAACGCTCAAAAAGTAAGTCGTATTTAATAGGGTCGATATTGGTAATTCCGAGACAGTATGCAACGGCAGATCCCGCTGCAGAACCACGACCTGGTCCTACCGAAACGTCCATTTTTCTTGCCTCGGCAATGAAATCCTGTACAATCAAAAAGTAACCTGGATAACCTGAGTTTGAAATCGTTAATAACTCAAAATCCAAACGTTCCTGAATTGATTCGGTAATTTCGCCATATCTTCTTTTCGCACCTTCCATCGTAAGGTGTCTCAAATAAGCATTTTCACCGCGAACACCATTGTCTTTTTCGTCTTCTGGATCAACAAATTCTTCCGGAATATCAAATTTAGGAAGCAATACATCTCGATAAAGCGAATAACCTTCGACTTTATCAATAATTTCCTGAATATTAATAATCGCTTCGGGAAGATCAGCAAAGAGCTTTTTCATCTCGTCTTGCGACTTATAATAATATTCCTGATTCGGAAGCCCGTAACGGTAACCACGACCACGGCCAATTGGCGTTGCCTGTTTTTCACCGTCTTTTACACACAATAAAATGTCGTGCGCATTGGCATCTTCTTTATTTAAATAATAGGTATTGTTGGTCGCAATTAATTTTACATTATGCTTTTGCGAAAACTCAATCAGGGTTTTGTTGACGCGATTTTCATCTTCTTGATTGTGACGCATTATTTCTAAGTAGAAATCTTCGCCAAATTGTTCTTTCCACCAAATCAGAGCTTCTTCGGCTTGGTTTTCACCAATATTCAGGATTTTACTCGGAATTTCTCCGTATAAATTCCCAGACAAAACCATGATATCTCCTTTATATTGCTCAACAATTTTGCGGTCAATTCTCGGAACATAATAAAATCCATCAGTATATGCAATCGAAGCCATTTTTGCCAAGTTATGATAACCCGCTTTATTTTTAGCCATTAAAACAACTTGATAACCGTTGTCTTTTTTGGATTTATCTAAATGGTTTTCACAAATATTAAATTCACACCCAACAATTGGTTTTATTTCAGTTTCTGTTGGTTCTTCACCAGCTTCAACTAAAGCTTTGTTTTTTGCAGAAGCTCCTTTGTTGTGATTCATAACAGCGCTCACAAAATGGAAAGCTCCCATCATGTTTCCAGTATCGGTCATTGCCACGGCAGGCATTCCGTTTTTGGCTGTAGCCGCTACGATATTTCCAATTCCGATGGTAGATTGAAGAACCGAAAACTGGGTGTGATTGTGTAAATGCGCAAATTTTGCCGCTTTAAAATCGGCTTTATCTTCTTCTGACACAACTGTTTCTTTGCCTTCTCCAGCAAGAGCTTTAAGCTGTTCTCTAATTTTATCAGAAGCCGCTTTTAAATTGATGTGTTTTAAACCAATGAGCTTAAACGGCTCAGCATTTCTTTCTTGAAATTCTTTGAAATACTCTTTCGGAACATCAAGCTCTTCTTTGGTAAAAACCTCTCTTCTAACCAATTCTAAGAAGCAACGCGTAGTTGCCTCAACGTCGGCAGTTGCGTTGTGCGCTTCCGCGAAAGGCTTATCGAAAAGATAACTGTGCAATTCGGTCAAAGTCGGAAGTTTAAATTTTCCTCCACGACCTCCGGGAAGCTGTAATAATGAAGCCGTAACTTCGGTACAAGTATCCAGAACAGGCATCGAACTCATTTGAGATTCTACTCCCATTCTATGAAATTCGGCTCCCATAATATTAACGTCAAAACCTAAATTCTGACCAACAATAAATTTGGTTTTGCTTAAAGCGATATTGAATTTCTCCAAAACTTCAGCCAGCGTGATTCCGTCGGCTTCTGCCAGTTCGGTAGAAATTCCGTGAATACGTTCGGCGTCATACGGAATATTAAATCCTTCTGGTTTTACCAAATAATCCTGATGCTCGATAAGCGTACCCATTTCGTCGTGCAATTGCCACGCGATTTGTATACAGCGAGGCCAGTTATCAGAATCGGTAATTGGCGCATCCCAGCGTTTTGGTAATCCGGTTGTTTCGGTATCGAATATTAAATACATATATTTTTATGGAAAAGTCAATTTTTAAAACTCCAAATTCCAAATCTTTCCTATTGCAAACAATTGACAATATGAAACATAACTAAATGCGAAATGAAAAACGGAAGGAAGTCAAATTTACGCTTTTTTTACAGAAATAACGAAACGAAAGTTGTTAACAAAAGCACTTTTAACACCTATTCAAAATGCAATTCTTCAACGCGGATGAAACGGATTCGTTATCACGAAGACGCAGATAAAAACGGATTTTTTAGATATAATAAAAAAATCCGTTTTAATCTGCGTTTTTGCCTAGCAAATCCGTGTCATCCGCGTTATAATTTCAAAACAATTTCACTCATGTTTTTTCATCCTAAAATTTAGATTATTCATTTTGGATACTCATTGCACCAAAATGAACACTTTTAAACTCCAGCGTATCCTGAACTTTGCTTCATCAAATTATAACAATTAAAAAATAATAATCATGAAAACAATTTTTATCACAGGCGCATCATCAGGTTTAGGAAAAGCAACAGCAAAATTATTTCAGGCAAAAGGCTGGAATGTAATCGCAACGATGAGAACTCCAGAGAAAGAAACAGAACTTTCGAATTTAGCAAACGTAACGCTTTTACCTTTAGATGTCACCAATTATGATCAAATTCAAAGTACGGTTAAAAAAGCGCTTGAACTAAGCGATATTGATATCGTTTATAACAATGCCGGTTATGGTCTAATTGGTCCTTTGGAAAGTCTTAGTGATGCACAAATTACCAAACAACTTGACACTAATTTACTGGGTGTAATTAGAGTTACGAATGCTTTTATACCCTATTTCAGAGAAAGAAAAAGCGGTTTATTTATCTCTACAACTTCTATCGGCGGATTGATTGCTTTTCCGTTAGGATCAATTTATCACGCTACAAAATGGGGATTGGAAGGTTGGAGCGAAAGTATGGCTTACGAATTGAATCCGTTTGGGGTTCATATTAAAACGGTTTCACCGGGCGGTATTAAAACAGAATTTATACATGGTTCTCTTGACACAGGAACAAAACCGGAATACGAAGCTATGACCAACAATATGTTTGCAAGTGTTGATGCAATGTTTCAAATGGCATCAACTCCAGAACAAATTGCCGAAGTCGTTTACGAAGCCGCAACCGATGGAAAAAATCAATTGAGATATGTAGCTGGCGAAGATGCAAAAGCGCTTTACAAACAAAGATTGGAGCAAGGCGATGAAGTTTTTCGCGAAGCGTTTGGTAAACAGTTTTTTGGAGAATAATAAAAATAGCTTCGGAGAAGCGAAATATTTATAGAAATCATATTTCCTATTAATAGCAAAGCTCCAGCGGAGCGAAATACATCAGTATTAAAATATTTCGCTCCGCCGGAGCTCTTTTGCATCTGCATGGTTGGATTTCTATAAATATTTCGCTTCTCCGAAGCTGTTTTTTTCTAAACAAATAGGCTGCTTAATTGTTTCTGAAAAACCTAATTAATCTTTTAATTTCATACATTTATATCATGGAAAAGAAAAATAATCCTCCTGCAAAAATTTCTTCTATCTCACAGTTTCACAGCTTATTGAATCTGCCCAAACCGCTTAATCCGATGATTAGTTTGGTCGATAACACGCAACTGGTTATAAATGGAGATTTAGACAATAGCTCTTTTCTGCTTGAATTTTATAAAATATCTTATAAATTTTCGACCAACGGAAAAATGGGTTACGGTCAGGGTTATTACGATTTTAATGAAGGCGGATTGATGTTTGCTTCTCCCAATCAGCTGATTTTTACTGATAATGAAGAAGGAGCAAAATATGGCGGTTTCACTTTGCTTTTTCATCCCGATTTTATCCGCAATTATCCTCTGGGAAAAAGCATCAAAAAATACGGTTTCTTTTCTTATGATACGAATGAAGCGCTTCATCTTTCAGACAGCGAGAAAGCCATTATTATTGGCTTATTAAAAAGCATTGACAACGAACTTCATACTGCAATTGACGAAATGAGTCAGGACGTAATTGTTTCTTATATAGATGTTTTGCTCAATTACAGCAATCGTTTTTACAAACGTCAGTTCATTACCAGAAAAACAATTAGCCACGATTTGTTATTGAAGGTTGAGGAAACGCTCGATAGTTATTTTAATAATGCCGAAAGCTTAAAAAGAGGCTTACCAACGGTCGATTTTCTGGCTTCAAAAATTAATGTGTCTACGCACTATTTAAGCGATATGCTCCGCAATTTAACTGGACAAAATGCACAACAGCACATTCATTCTAAACTAATCGAAAAATCAAAAGATTTCTTGATTACAACCAATCTTTCAGTTGCAGAAATTGCTTATCAATTGGGTTTTGAATATCCGCAATCCTTCAGCAAATTATTCAAAAAGAAAACCAATTTAACGCCTTTGGAATTTAAAAATTCTTTGAATTAATTTTCAAAAAACATCCAATCATCCGATCCATTTTCTTCTTAAAATTCATAAAAAAATACAAAAATTCACTTCTTGGATGTCGTAGTATTTTAGTCTTTTTTTGAAGAGATAGAATCATTCTAAAAAGCTTTTTTCGATTAAAAAAAAGCAAAAAAACGTGTTTTTTACAAATTTTAAAAACTATCAATTATTACTATTTTTATTCATTTTGTTACATTTTTTCAAAACAAACACTGTATTTTATAGTGATTTTGAGATAAATTTGCAAACTATTAAAACAAAGAACAATCAAGCAGAATTAAATCTGAAAAAGAAAAACAAAATCAGTTTCTAAATCATTTTTCTGTCAAATTTGAAGTTGCAAATGCTAATTGGCAATTTGTAATTTAGTTTGGGTATCGTATATAATGAAATATTGAAATTGACGCTTTTTTATCTTTTTTTACTTTTGTTTTGCTATTATAATGAACAGGAAAGGCTGTAGTTATAGAATTACATTTAAAAAAAATAAAAAATGAGTAAGACATTATTTGACAAAGTATGGGATTCACACGTTGTGCGTAAAATTGAAGATGGACCAGATGTGTTTTTTATTGACCGTCATTTCATTCATGAAGTAACGAGCCCTGTTGCTTTTTTAGGATTAAAATCAAGAGGCGTTAACGTTCTATATCCAGAACGTACTTTTGCAACTGCAGACCACAATACACCGACTATAAACCAGCATTTACCTGTTGCAGATCCTTTGTCTGCAAATCAGCTTAAAGCGCTTGAAGACAATGCAACTGAATACGGAATTTCGCACTGGGGATTAGGTCACCAAAAAAATGGTATTGTACACGTAGTTGGTCCTGAAAACGGAATTACTTTGCCAGGTGCTACTATTGTATGTGGTGACTCGCATACGTCTACTCACGGTGCTTTTGGAGCTATCGCTTTTGGTATCGGAACTTCTGAGGTTGAAATGGTGCTTTCTACTCAATGTATTATGCAGCCAAAACCAAAGAAAATGCGTATCAACGTAAACGGACAATTAAGTAAAGGTGTTGGACCAAAAGACGTTGCGCTTTATATTATTGCTCAATTGACAACTTCTGGAGGAACTGGATATTTTGTTGAATACGCTGGTGATGTTTTTGAAAACATGACTATGGAAGGCCGTATGACAGTTTGTAATTTAAGTATCGAAATGGGTGCTCGTGGAGGAATGATTGCTCCTGACCAGACTACTTTCGATTTCCTTGAAGGAAGACTTTACGCTCCAAAAGGAGAAGCGTGGACAAAAGCAGTTGAATACTGGAAAACACTTAAAACAGATGCAGATGCAGTTTTTGATGCTGAATTAAACATCAAAGCTTCTGACATTGAACCAATGATTACTTACGGTACTAACCCTGGAATGGGAATTGGTATCACAAAACATATTCCGAACGCTAAAGAAGTTGAAGGCGGTGAGGAAACTTACAAAAAATCTTTAGCTTATATGGGCTTCCACGAAGACGATGTAATGATCGGAAAACAAATCGATTACGTTTTCTTAGGAAGTTGTACAAACGGACGTATTGAAGATTTTAGAGCTTTTGCTGAAATTGTAAAAGGAAGAAAAAAAGCGGATAATGTTACAGCTTGGTTAGTTCCGGGTTCTCACGTTGTTGAAGCGCAGATTAAAGAAGAAGGAATTTTAGATATTTTAACTGAAGCTGGTTTTGTACTACGTCAGCCTGGATGTTCTGCTTGTTTAGCAATGAACGATGATAAAGTTCCTGCTGGAAAATACGCAGTAAGTACTTCAAACAGAAACTTTGAAGGTCGTCAAGGTCCTGGTTCAAGAACACTTTTAGCAAGTCCAATTATGGCTGCTGCAGCTGCGGTTACAGGGAAACTAACGGATCCAAGAGAATTATTTTAAATTGGAGATTTTAGATTTTAGATTGCTCACTTTGCGTAATCTTCTAAATTTCTTCAAGTAAAAATTCATTCACATTATTAATACAAAAAGGTTTTAGCGTTTAGATTTCACCCCAGAGAGGAAAATCTAAAATCTAAAATCCAAAAATCTAAAATTAAAATGGCATACGATAAATTTAATATACTTACTAGCAGCGGAGTTCCGTTGCCAATTGAGAACGTAGATACAGATCAAATTATTCCAGCTCGTTTCTTAAAAGCTACAAAACGTGAAGGTTTTGGAGATAACCTTTTCAGAGACTGGAGATATAACGGAGACGATACTCCAAAAGCAGATTTCGTTTTAAACAACCCAACTTATAGTGGAAAAATCCTTGTAGGAGGAAAAAACTTCGGTTCTGGATCTTCTAGAGAGCACGCGGCTTGGGCGGTTTACGATTACGGATTCCGCGCTGTGGTTTCTTCTTTCTTTGCAGATATCTTCAAAGGAAACTGTTTAAATATTGGTGTTTTGCCAGTACAAATCAGCCCAGAATTTTTGGCAAATATTTTCAAAGCTATCGAAGCTGATCCTAAAACAGAATTAGAAATCAATCTTCCAAACCAAACCATTACTTTATTGTCAACTGGCGAGCAAGAATCTTTTGCTATTAACGGTTACAAAAAAAATAACTTAATTAATGGTTTTGACGACATTGATTATTTACAAGATATGAAAGAGGATATTAAAGCTTTCGCTGATAAACTTCCTTACTAATAGAAATATCATTCAGTCTATTAGACCCGAAAGGCTTCAAAACCTCTCGGGTCTTTCTAAATTAATAATACAAACCCACTATCATTTCGAATTAAAAGAAATATAGAATATCAATATGGAAAAAAGAAAAATTGAAATAATGGATACGACACTCCGTGACGGTGAACAAACGTCTGGGGTATCTTTTTCTGCTGCAGAAAAACTGACCATTGCGCAATTATTGTTGGAGGAATTAAATATTGATAGAATCGAAATTGCTTCTGCGCGTGTGAGCGAGGGAGAGTTTCAAGCTGTAAAAGGCATTACTTCATGGGCTGAAGAACGCGGCTATATTGACAGAATCGAGGTTCTGACATTTGTAGACGGCGGTGTTTCGATTGACTGGATGAAAAAAGCGGGTGCCAAAGTGCAGAATTTATTGACCAAAGGCTCAATGAATCACTTAACGCATCAGTTAAAGAAAACGCCTGAACAACATTTTGCCGAAATTGCTCAAATTATCGCTTCCGCGAAAGAAAACAATATTGAAACCAATGTTTATTTGGAAGACTGGAGCAACGGAATGCGAAATTCTCAGGATTATGTTTTTCAATTTCTAGATTTCTTAGCAACTCAACCCGTTAAAAGAATTTTATTGCCAGATACTTTAGGCGTTTTAATTCCGTCTTTGACATTTGAATTTATTTCAAAAATAAAAGCAAAATATCCTCAGATTCACTTTGATTTCCACGCGCATAACGACTACGATTTAAGCGTTGCCAATGTTATGGAAGCCGTAAAAGCTGGAATCAATGGACTTCACGTTACGGTAAACGGAATGGGAGAACGCGCTGGAAATGCTCCTCTTGAAAGTACTGTCGCAGTTATAAACGATTATATGCCAGAAGTACACATTGGCATAAAAGAAACATCTTTGTATTCTGTAAGTAAGCTAGTGGAGACTTTTACAGGTTACAGAATCCCTGCTAATAAACCAATTGTAGGCGATAACGTTTTTACGCAAACTGCTGGAATTCATGCCGATGGCGACAACAAAAACAATCTTTATTTTAATGATTTGCTTCCAGAACGCTTTGGAAGAAAAAGAAAATATGCACTCGGAAAAACTTCGGGCAAAGCCAATATCGAAAAGAATCTTCAAGAATTAGGTTTAAAACTGAACAACGAAGATTTGAAATTGGTGACCCAAAGAATTATCGAGTTGGGCGACAAAAAAGAAACCGTTACCAAAGAAGATCTTCCCTACATTATTTCTGATGTTTTGGATAGTCACACATACGAAGAAAAAATTACGATCAATTCTTATATGCTGGTTCATTCTAAAGGAATGCGCCCTTCGACAACTTTATCTCTAAATTTAAACGGAGAAATAATCGAAGAAAACGCTCAAGGAGACGGTCAGTTTGATGCTTTTATGAATGCTTTATCAAAGATTTACAAAAGCAAAAAATTAACGCTTCCAAAATTGATTGATTACGCAGTAAGAATCCCACCCGGAAGCAGCTCAGACGCTTTATGCGAAACGATCATTACCTGGGTAAATAACGGAAAAGAATTTAAAACAAGAGGTTTAGATTCAGATCAAACGGTTGCAGCGATAATTGCAACACAGAAAATGCTCAACATAATAACTTAATATAGTGACAAAGGTTCAGAGTTGCAAAGTGACAAAGGTTTATACCACTTTTAAACTTTGAACCTTTGTTACTCTGTCACTTTGAACCTTAAAATAATAAATACTACAAAATGAAATTAAACATAGCCCTTTTAGCCGGTGACGGAATCGGACCAGAAGTAATCGATCAAGCCGTAAAAGTATCAGATGCTATTGCACAAAAATTTGGACATGAAATTACTTGGAAACCAGCTTTAACTGGTGCCGCTGCAATTGATGCTGTTGGCGAGCCTTATCCAGATGCAACACACGAAGTTTGTAAAAATGCCGATGCCGTTCTTTTTGGAGCAATCGGACACCCAAAATACGATAATGATCCTTCTGCACCAGTTCGTCCAGAGCAAGGTTTGTTGAAAATGCGTAAAGCATTAGGTTTGTTTGCAAACGTAAGACCAACTTTTACATTCCCTTCATTATTAGATAAATCTCCATTAAAAAGAGAAAGAATCGAAGGAACTGACTTAGTTTTCCTAAGAGAATTAACTGGCGGAATCTACTTCGGAGAAAAAGGAAGAAAAGATAACGGAGACACTGCTTACGACAACTGCGTTTATACAAGAGCTGAAGTACAGCGTTTGGCTAAAAAAGGTTTCGAATTGGCAATGACTCGTTCTAAAAAATTATGTTGTGTGGACAAAGCAAACGTTTTGGAAACTTCACGTTTGTGGAGAGAAACGGTTCAGGCAATGGAAAAAGACTATCCAGAAGTTGAAGTAAGCTACGAATTTGTTGATGCAGTTGCGATGCGTTTGGTTCAATGGCCAAATTCTTATGACGTATTGATTACAGAAAACTTATTTGGAGATATTTTAACAGATGAAGCTTCTGTAATTTCTGGCTCAATGGGATTAATGCCTTCTGCATCTATGGGAGCTGAAGTATCTTTATTTGAACCAATTCACGGTTCCTACCCACAAGCTACAGGATTGAACATTGCTAATCCAATGGCTACTGTTTTATCTGCTGCTATGATGTTCGAAAACTTCGGATTGATGGAAGAAGGAAAAGCAATGAGAGATGCTGTAAACAAAGCTTTAGAAGCAGGAGTAGTTACTGAAGATCTAGCTAACGGAGGCAAAGCCTACGGAACAAAAGAAGTTGGTGACTGGTTGGCTGCGAATGTATAATTAGTTAATTTTTGTTTCAGGTTGCAGGTTCCTGAAACTTGAAACAAAAAAAGGGATCAATGAAAATTGATCCCTTTTATATTTTAGAAAAAAAATATTAATATCCTCCTCTGTTTCCACCACGGTCATTTCCATAACCTCCACGGTCATTTCCACCGCGGTTGTTTCCATAACCACCACGGTCGTTTCCGCCACGGTTGTTATTAAAACTTCTTCTTTCGCCTTCTGGTTTAGGCTCAGATTTATTCACAACAATTGTACGTCCTGAAACTACAGCACCGTTCAATTCATCGATAGCTTTTTGAGCCTCGCTATCATTTGGCATTTCAACAAAACCAAATCCTTTACTTCTTCCAGTAAATTTATCAGTAATAATTTTAACAGAGTCAACTGCACCATAAGCCTCAAAAGACTCTCTTAAATCTGCTTCCTCAATACTGAATGGAAGGCTTCCAACAAAAATATTCATAGATATTTATTTATAATACTTGACAAATGTAGTCTTATTTTTTTCTAATCTACTATATATAAGTTTATTTAAGTTTTTATTTGGATTTAAGCATAACCGAATAGCAGTATTATTCGGCTGGAATTTTATTATCTGCCCCTATCTTAATTTTATAAAAAACACCTTCAGTAAAATGTATTTCCTGTTTTTCAGCATCAGGATTAGTATTAACAGCCGTAAATTTGAATGTTCCCGAAATAGTATTTTCTTCCTTATTATATTCGGTCACTGTAATTTCTCCATTTCCTTTACCTGCTCCAGTGCTAAATTCTGCCTCTTGTCCTTCAATTGTAGTTTTATAAATGGCCTTTGTATTTTCATCCACACCTAAAACAAAAGTTTTCTCAGCTATTTCAGGAAGCTTAAAATTGATTTGTTCGTAGCCAAGAGAACTTTCGACAATAAAAACTCCATTCGTTTCCATTTCTACTCCATAAATTTGAGCTCTCCAAAAAGTGTTCTCTTTTAAAGCTTGAAAAGCGGTATTATTAGATGCAATATCTGCTGTACAAGATCCTAGCAGAAGTATAAGTGATAAAAAACAGAAGTATTTTTTCATGTTTAAAAATGAATTTGGTGCAGACTTAATACACTAAGAACTGAAACTAAAAAGTCAAAAAAATGCTGAAAAAACAGCTCTTATATATTTAATGCTTTTTGAAACGTATATTTCGTAAAAAAATTATATCTTTGCGCCCTTAATTAACAGAGGTCGAGTACCTCAAAATTTAATCATTAGATTATGTCAGTAAAAATTAGATTACAAAGACACGGTAAAAAAGGAAAACCTTTTTACTGGGTTGTAGCTGCAGATGCACGCTCAAAAAGAGATGGTAAATACTTAGAGAAAATCGGTACTTACAATCCAAACACTAACCCAGCAACTGTTGAGCTAGATCTTGACAGCGCAGTAAAATGGTTACACAATGGTGCACAACCAACTGATACTGCAAGAGCAATCCTTTCTTACAAAGGTGCTTTATTGAAACACCACCTTGATGGAGGTATCCGCAAAGGAGCTTTAACTCAAGAGCAAGCAGACGCTAAATTAGCAGCTTGGTTAGAGGCTAAAACTGGAAAAGTTGATGCTAAGAAAGATGGTTTATCTAAAGCAAAAGCAGATGTTAAAGCTAACGCTTTAAAAGCTGAAAAAGAAGTAAACGCTAAACGTGCTCAAGCTCAAGCTGAAGCGCTTGCTGCTGCTACTGCTGTTGAAGAAGCTCCTGCTGCTGAAGAAGTTGCTGAAGTTGAAGCAACTGAAGAAGCTCCTGCTGCTGAAGAGAATAACGAAACAACTGAAGCATAATTTTACTTAGCGATAATGCGTAAAGAAGACTGTTTTTATTTAGGTAAAATCGCTAAAAAATTTAGTTTCAAAGGTGAAGTTCTGATCTATTTAGATACAGACGAACCTGAGTTATACGAAAATCTGGAATCAGTGTTTGTTGAACACAACAAACACTTGGTTCCTTTTTTTATTGAGTCAAGCTCAATGCACAAAAACGACTTTCTAAGAGTTCGTTTTGAAGATGTAAATACCGAAGAAGAAGCTGATGCTATTGTTGGAAATGGTATTTATCTTCCTTTATCTATGTTACCAAAACTTAGCGGTAACAAATTCTACTTTCACGAAGTTATTGGTTTTGAAATTGAAGACAAACGTTTAGGCGTTTTCGGAAAAATAACTTCTATAAATGATTCAACTGCCCAACCTCTTTTTGAAGTTTTAAATGGCGAAGTTGAAATCTTAGTTCCAATGATTGACCAATTTTTGGTAAAAATTGACCGCGAGAACAAAAAGGTTGTTATGGATCTTCCTGAGGGTCTTGTGGAAATGTACCTGTAAAAAAGTATTCAGTGTTCAGTTTTGAGTGTTCAGTTTTCTTATTGAACTTATAATCTCTAATTTCTTATTTATGTCTAAATTCACTTTTAAGCAATTTTCTGTTTTACAAGACAAAACCGCAATGAAAGTAGGCACAGATGGTGTTTTATTAGGTGCTTGGACTCCTATTTCTCATCATCCTTTTAGTGTATTAGATATTGGTGCAGGAACTGGAATTATTGCTTTGATGATCGCACAGCGTTCTAGCGCAGAACAAATTGACGCTTTAGAAATTGATGAAGATGCCTACGAACAAGCGGTAGAAAATTTTGAAAGTTCTCCTTGGGGCGATCGTTTATTTTGTTTTCATGCTGGTTTAGATGAGTTTATAGAAGAACCTGAGGATGAATATGATTTGATCGTTTCGAATCCGCCTTTTTATGCTGAAGATTATAAGACAGAAAATGAACAGCGCGATTTAGCTCGTTTTCAAGATGCAATGCCTTTTGAAGAAATTGTTGAAGCTGCCGATCTATTACTTTCTGAAAATGGTATTCTTGCGATTATTATTCCTTTCAAAGAAGAAGAAAAGTTTATTTCTTTGGCAAAAGAAGCAGAATTATATCCGATAAAAATTACGCGTGTAAAAGGAACTCCGACTTCTGAAATCAAACGTAGTTTATTGGCTTTTAGCCGAAATGAAATTTCAGAAATCGAAGTTAATGAATTAGTTATCGAAATTGATAGGCATGTTTATACTCCGCAATATATCGAATTAACTAAAGAATTTTATTTGAAGATGTAAAAAACATCTTTGACAAGGGTTTCTATTTAAATTCTCTCTATTTTCCATTTTTAGCAAAAAGAATTGCTCTGTCCAGAATTTCATCTTTACCCTGCTGAATTCCTAAAATAGTTTGCTGAACCTCAATATCTGGAACAATCCCAATACGTTGGGTCTCTTTTTTATCTGGATAAAAAACTCCATAACAAGTAAAAGAAGTCCAAAGACCTTTAATAATTTCAAATCTATAACTATATCCGTCTGAGCCTGCGGTCTGATTTCCTATTATAGTTGCTTTTGGAGCAACTTTCAAAGTCATTGCAGAATATTCAGAATGGCTGATTGTTTTTTCATTTACTAAAATAATGACATTGCCTTTGTAATAATCTGGATTAATTTTTCCGCATTTCCCACCTTCAGCATCTTTTCTCCAAATAAAACGCCCAGGAGAACTTAAATCAATATCGACCGATTTTACAAATTCGACTGGTTCTGGATTTAAATATTCTGCAATAAGATAATTGGTTCCCTGCGGATAGTTGCGAATATCAAAAATTATAGCTTTTGTGTTTTTAAATTTTTCCATCATAGCTTCCACATCATCAGGAAATAACGCTCCCATGTTCACATATCCAATATTATTTTCCAGCAATTTATATTTCTCCTGATGATTTTCATAATTAATTATTAGTTCTTTATATTCATAGAAATTTATTGTTTTTATCATTGTTTTATCATCTCTGATAAATTCAATTTCAGCAGTATTTGTCTTATTATAAAAAACGGGCCAATCTATTTTGTTTAAAATGGCAGGAGAATTAGAACCTTCAATATATTTTTGATTTTTCTTTATAAGCTCGGCAACTGATTCTCCCCTTATTTTAGTAATAATATCACCAATTTTTATGTCGTTTATCTTTGATAGAGAATCATTTTTAAAACCCGTAACGATTGCCTTATCATCAATAATTTTCACATTAAAAGGAATAGATTTCCATCCAAAAATTTGAAATAATTTATTTGCTCCAAAAAGAGCATGACTATCATTCAGTTTAGCACTCAGTTCTTTTAGTGATAAATAATAATCATCCTCAGAGATTGGACTAATTGTTCTTGGCAGAAATTCATTCAAAGTCAAATCCCAGTTTTGATCCATTTGGTATTTGTACGGAAAGAAATATTCTACATAATTCCAAAAACGAAACAAAGCCAAAAGACGAAATTTTTTGTCCTTATCATTAAATTCACTGTATTCTATTTCATTTTTGAATGCAATGCCTTCTTCAACATAATATTGCTTTCCTTGAATTTTATTCTCTTCAATAAATTTAAGCTTCTGACAAAGGCTTTTAGCAAAAAATTCATTTTCCTGAGTCCAAGAGAGATCAAAATTTTTATCAAAATACTCCGTCTTTTCAGAAGCAATTTCAGCTTTATAGACTTTTACTTTCCCTAAAGAATTAATCCATTTTTCTAAAACATCTGAAAACTCAGCATCAGTTTTTGCTTTTTCAATTTTAGGCAAAACTTCAAAAAGCTGCTGATCCCAATCAAATTTTCCACTCGCAACATTTGGGTGGTAATATTTTAGAAACCCCCAAACTTTACATGTTGCCGCTAACTTTTGAGTTTCAGTAATTGGTTTTGAAAAAGAAATCTGAAATAATAAAAGAAGAATAAAGAGTAGCGTTTTTTTCATTTAGAAAATATGGTTTTAGGTTAGTTTGTTTTTGGGTTAAACTTGTTCAAAAATATTTTTAAACTGATATAAAATTCGTTCGATTAAACGCAGATCTTCGGTTACAATTTCTGCGCTTCCTTTCATTTCCTGCTGAAAGGCAATCTGTTTGTTATAAGAAGTTTTTAAACCGTTTGGAAGTGCCACGTCCAGCAATAAATTTCCATCCTTATCTGGCACTAAGGAAATATTTTTTATTTCGCCTTTCAGCACACCAAATTCTCTATCAGGATAATTGGCCAGTCGAATATTGACTCTCTGCCCCACTTTTATTTTTCCTGAATTTAAAGCCGGCGCTTTTACTTTTCCGATGAAGCTGTTTTTTGCGTCTGGAATGATCGAAAATACATTGTCGCCAACATTTATGGTCTGATTTTCATTCCAAACCTGCAGAAAAGTAACTTTTCCGCTAATCGAAGATTTTAAGGCGTATGCCAGTTCCCAATCGCGTATTACTTTCTTTAACTGATAAAAAGATTGTGAAACGCTGCGTCCGAGATTAACTTCTTCTCTGGTGCTATTTATCTGCGAATTCTGGCTTGATTTTGTATTGTCTATAAGAGAAGACCTCAATTGGGAAATTGATGACAATAAACTCCTGTAATTCTTTTGTGCCTGAAGAAAATTCAATTTCTTGGCTTCCATTTCCTGAGCCGAAATAATTCCTTTATTAAATAATGTTTCAAAACGGGCAACCTCATTTTTCTGAAGTTCCAATTCGCGCTCGTTGATCACTTTCTGTTGCTGCAGAATTTCTAATCTCTCCGTTATCTGAATTTTTTCCGATCGCTGCGCTCTGCTTTCTATTTCAAAAGGATGCAGATCTTGGTTTAATTCCTGCGCTTGATAATCTTTTTGAAATACGGCAAATGCACTTTCTATTTCGCCTAATTGTTTGTTTTTTAATAATTCAAAAGGAAATTCTTTTTTAGAATTGTTTATATCGTATTTGTCCACAATATCTTTTAACAAAAAAACATCTTTGTAGTTGGCTGTATTTTCGATAATGGCCAACGTGCTGTTTTTGGCAACTACGGTTTTATTTCTGACCAAAATGGCTTCAATGCGCCCAGAGGTTTTTGATACTATTTTCTCTGGCGGAATATTAGTAGTAATTACAATTTCTGCCCTTACAACGTCTGGATATTTTACAAACCACGAAACAAAAAATAGCATGATAATGATGGCAAAAATCAAAACTGTTCCCCATCGGATCATCCAATGCGGGACTTTGGTCAGGATATCCTGCACTTCTTCGCTTCTTAATTCAAATGTATCTTCGTTCATGATTAATTTCCTAATTGCAGCTGATTTCTAACCAATTCAAAATAATTTCCTTTTTGTTCCACCAATGCAGAATGGCTTCCGATCTCGATGATTTTTCCTTTGTCTAAAACCACAATCTGATCTGCATTCATAACTGTACTCAAACGGTGCGCGATTACAACTACGGTTTTGTCTTTGAAAAAGATATCCAATTTTTTCATGATTTCTTTTTCATTATTGGCGTCTAAAGCTGAAGTCGCTTCATCAAAAAATAGAATTTCAGGATTTTTATAAACTGCCCTTGCAATCAATAAACGCTGTTTCTGTCCGGTACTCATTCCCAGACCTTCTGCCCCAATTTTGGTATTAAAACCTAAAGGCAATTCGCTGATGTATTCTTTAATATTGGCTACATCAGCAGCATAAAGCAGTTTTTCTTTATCTACCCTGTCAACTCCAATAGCAATGTTATTGGCAATAGTATCGCTAAAAATAAAACCTTCCTGCATCACGGCGCCAATATTGGATCGCCAAGCGCTTTGCGATATATTTCTAAGCTGCGAATTTCCAATAAGAACTTCTCCTTTTTCAGGTTCGTAGAACTTAAGAAGCAGTTTCATTAAAGTTGTTTTACCGCTTCCGCTGACTCCTACTATTGCGGTTACTTTATTGCACGGAATTATCAGACTTAAATTATCTAAAACGGGAACGTCTGAACCTAAATATCGAAAAGAAAGATTTTTAATTTCGATATCGACATTTTGCGGCACTTCGTTGGTCTGATTGATTTCCTGTTGCACTTCGTCTTCTTTCTCATGAATTTCAGACAATCTGGCCAGCGATATTTTAGCATCCTGCGATTCTCTCACAAATTCAATCAGCTGAGTAATCGGACCATTTAAACTGCCTACAATGGCGCTTATGGCAAGCATCATACCCAACGTTATAGAACCATCAATAACCAATTTGGCCGACAGAAAGATGATGAAGATATTCTTTAATTCATTAATAATCGAAGAACCGATTGTTTGCGTCTGCTCCAAAACAAGTCCTTTTATAGAAACCCTGAAAAGTCGTGCCTGAACATACTCCCAGCCCCATCGTTTTTGCTTTTCGGCGTTGTGAAGCTTAATTTCCTGCATTCCGTTTATGAGTTCCATCACTTTACTCTGTTCGTTGGAAACTTCAGCAAAACGTTTATAATCTAATGCTTCCCTTCTTTTCAAAAACAAAACAATCCATGCAAAATAACATACGCTTCCTGCAAAAAAGACTAAAAAGATCTGCAGATTGAAATAGGCCAGAACACCACCCATAACAAACATATTAATTATAGAAAAAAGAACGTTCAGAGATGATGTGGTCAGTATTTTCTCGATACGGCGATGATCATTTATTCGCTGCATAATATCTCCCGTCATTCGAACATCAAAAAAGGAAATAGGCAGATTCATTAATTTGATAAAGAAATCTGAAATGAGAGAAATATTGATTCTAGTGGATAAATGCAGCAGAATCCAGCTTCTGATGAGTTCTAAGCCTGTTCTTCCTGCAAAAACAAAAAGCATAGCAAAAAGTATCAGATAGATAAAATGGATATTCTGATTCTGGATTCCGACATCAACAATACTCTGCGTTAAAAAAGGAAAAATCAGGTTCAGCAAACTGCTCGCTAAAAGTCCTATCGCAAGCTGGATAAGAAATGATTTGTATTGAAGCAGATATTGGGAGAGAAAACGGAATCCTAATCCTGAATTTTCTTCTTTATCAAATTCCGATTGAAAAAATTTGGGCGTTGCTTCAATCAATAAGGCAATACCTTCTTTTGTTTCATCATCGGCATTATTACCAATCCAGAACTTTACAAACTCTTTTTTACTGTATTCTAAAAGACCAAAAGCGGGATCTGAAATATAATATTTCCCCTTTTTAATTTTATAAAGCACTACATAATGATCGTTATTCCAGTGAAGAATACAAGGTAGAGGTGCTTCTTCAATTCTTTTTACAGACAGTTTTACGCCTAAGGTTCGAAATCCGATTTTCTCGGCGGCATCACTCAAAAAAAGCAAATTACTTCCTTCACGAGTTGTTTCGCTAAAATCTCTCAACTCCTGAATATTGATTGTTTTACCGTAATATTTAGCAATAATTTTTAAACATGTCGGTCCACAATCTTTATGGTCTGCTTGTCTGTAATGGGTGAATTTTTTCAATTTTATTTTGATTTATTCAAGACCAATGTAAGAAAAAATTTTCTTGTTAATCCATAAAAAAAACAGAGAAAATATAAATCTTCTCTGTTTAACTATTTAAAAACAAATTTTAGCAACACAATTTCTTTAGGACATGGCCGCGGTTACCCTAACCAAATAAAACTAACACAGCGACCAACTCCTAAGAATCTCAGTACCAATCATCAATACTGAGAATATGCTCAATGTTCCACGATCGAGCGCCTATACATTCAAAAAAAACATGACTAAATTCTAAATAAGGCTATATCGTATTACTTTTAAAAAAGTTAAAAATTAACAACAAAGACGACTTGTATCACAAATACCCGATGATGTATTTAGCGGACAAGTTTCGCCTGGCGGTATTAAAATGCATCCTGCTTGCAAAGCATAAATCCAGCATTCTGGAATTCCTCCTCTAATGGTTTTTTGCTCACTTTTATTAATGTGCTGAGCACCTTCAAGGCTTAAAATTTTCTTTAGCATATAATACCTTTTTTAGTAACTATCTTTCTGTTACTTCTTTGAAAATTAACAAGCATAATATTTATCGACAGCCGCATCATTGCAATTGAATTCTTGCGCATAATCACTGCCCAAAATATTTTTCTGCTCTTTTTTTGTCAATTTTCTTGTTTCTTTGCTTTTCAAAATTTTTTCTAACATAATCTAGCTATTTACATTTTTGAGTTTAAGCCTCAAATCTCTAATAACTTGATGCTTAAAATTTCCTCTTTAGCAGCTTCCGACATAATTACTTGGAATGCAGTTCCAGTACGCTGGCACAGTTCCAAATTCTGTACATCTTTTAGCTTTAAATCCGTCTTCACAAATAGGAGCATGATCTCCATTTATTGTTTTCAGCTCATTAGCAGTCAATTCTACTGCACCTTTCAATTTCAAAATATTTTTTAACATAACTGCAGGTTTTTGGGGTTTAACTATTTCTATTTGGACAGTTGAAACTTCTGTGTTTTATGCTGTTTTTTCTAAAATTTGAACTTCTTCGACAAAATCATTTAAGAAATATTTCAATTCATTCAATTCATATTCATTAGGAAACAGCCTGTCGTTTACAATTTTAATAGGTGTGTAATTAAAATTGTTCATAGAGCACCAATCGTATTGTTTCTGAATTTCTTGATTTATCATCATGCTTACAGAATCAACATTCCATTTTTTAAGCCACTTTTTGTGAATCATTCTCTTGATATACCAGTCTGAAATTGCTTCAACTGTTTTTCCTGGCGTTGTTCTATTAATCGTTAAAAGTCTTTCGACAACTGCTTTGTATGGATTATCGTTGTTTTCTGGATTAATATTAAAAAGAACATTCAAAAATATTTTATCTGGATATTTTAACACTAAATCAAAAGCTTCTTGAAAAGTTTTATAGCAATGTCCACAGCTTGGGCTAAGGATTACAGAAAGCCTAACTCCTGCATTTTTATTACCAAATGTCAAACCTCTTAAATCTTCAAATCCTTTTGTATATTTTACTTTTTTAGACAAAAAGTTTAATAGCGAATAATTTCTTTTAAATTTCTTAAGCTCTTTCAGAGAGTTCTCATTCTCAAGCATTTTTCTAATCATTACCTTAACTGTTGCCCAAATTGGTATTAAAAGCAATAAAGAAAACACGTATGGAAAAATGGCTTGGAAACTAAAACTTAGTGTAAATAAATCTGAAGAAAACCAAACAATACTCTGAACCAGTATTAAAAATGAGATTGCTAAGCACATGATGCACCATTTTTGAATCTCAAATTTTTGAATCCAAATCGAACAAACTATTATTGGAATAGCCAATAGACTTAGAAATCCAACAAAAACAGCTGAACTTAAAGGCTGAACCAATATCGCAATAATGCTTGAGCTAAAGAAAAGCAATGGCAAATCTGAAAAACTAATCCATCTATTTGCAATATCATCATTAAAGCTTATTACGGAGTGGCAAGAAGAATTGGAACTTAAATTGCAGAATTTTGAAATCACTGTGTTTTTAACTCCCCATCTTTCTTGTACAATAAAGATGCTTACAATTAAACCAAGAACAGATGTTACCAAAAATGAAGCGCTAAATATATCAAAACGATTATAGAAGAAAGACAATCCCGCTAGAAGCACAAGTGGCAAAAAGTATTTTAACCAATTGTATTCGATTTTTAGATTTTCTCTTGCTACAACATTGTTTGGTTCAATAGCTACAATTACACCATTCCAGTCTAAAAGGAATTTGTCATACGATAATTTTTGAGTTCCTTTTTTTGTGGTTGTAATTCTAACTCCGCTTTTAATTTTCTCGACTAATATTAATTCGTCTTTAAAATACGCCAAAAAGTTAAACGGCAAATCTTCGATCTGTTCTTTCGAAACTCTTACGGCTGCATTCTCTACAGAAAGCAAATCAAACGAATCTGTAATGGCAAACAAACTCGGATAATTCGGATGAGACAAAAACAGATCCTTGAACTCATTTTTTATGTCTGAGTAGCGATTGATTTGCAGAAATTTTTGGACCAGTTTTAACATCGTTTTTGATCGTTTTTAAATCATAATTACACTGCAAAGATTGGGGATTTTATTGATAAAAAATGCATATATGCATACATTTTATTAATTATACCACATACAATTTATAAATTATACCAAGTATAGTAAATACCTTAATTTATTTATTTTCAACATATTACGTCTTTATTTTTTCGCTAAAAAGCTCAAAAAGCCTATTTTCGATTAACGGTCTTCCTTTTTATCTAGTTTTGGATAAGCAATAATCTAAACATTAAAAAACATGAAAAATAGGCCAATTAAAACCTATGATTTTACAAGAAAAAAATCATAGAAAGAGGCTGCAAAAAGTGATTTTAAATCATCAAAATTGCCCCTTAAAAACATCAAAAAACACTCCCAAAAAAGTAAGTTAGGATTAATTAAAAAACATACAGTTACCTTAAAGTAATACTTTTTCTACTGCTTTTTGAACTAAAATAAACCCAAAAAATCTTTACATAAACCAATTTTTAGCGCAGTTTTTTTTCGCATTTGATAAAGTTGCCTAAAAAAATTATGAAAGATTTATAGTACTAATTTTTAATATAAACATATACAATATGATAGACTCAAAGTTAACATTCAAAGATTTCGAATCAGAACAAATTAGTAAAGATTCCAAAAATTATCCGTGGCGATAATCGTCAGTCTGAAGGTACCACCAATCCGATAAAGAACGGATCTGGCAGAAACGGTTAATTTCTCATAAAATTTAAAACAGTCCAAAAAAATAGAACCCTAAAAAAAGAAAAATGAAAAATACACAATTAACATTCAAAGATTTCGAATTAGAAACTATAGATAAAAACGCTCAAAAAATTATTCGTGGCGGTGGCAGTGACTCTGAAGACACAACCAATCCTGTAAAAAACGCAGGTGGAGGAAATGGATAATTAAAAATCTCATGAATTTTTAAAGCTCATCCTAAAAAAATATAATCTTAAAAACGCAAAAAGATGAAACGTAAAATATTAACATTCAAAGATTTTGAATTAGAAACTATAGATAAAAAAGCCCAGAAAATTATTCGCGGTGGAGATGAAGAACCTATTGACCCACCTACTACTCCTGCAAAAAGTGGAGGAGGCGGAAACGGTTAATTCACCCATAAAATTTAAAGTAATTCAAAAAATATAATCTTAAAACTTAAAACGATGAAACATAAAATATTGACATTCAAAGATTTTGAATCAGAAACTTTAGATAAAAAGGCTCAAAAAATTATTCGCGGCGGAGATGAAGAACCGCCTATTAACCCACCTACGGGTCCTGTAAAAAATGGAGGTGGCGGAAATGGCTAATAATTTCTTCTTAAATATTGTTCGCAAACTGAGCTGGAGAGACTCCAGTTCTTTTGCGAAACGATTTTGCAAATGAAACGGCATTTTTAAATCCTACACTTTCTGCAATAGCTTGAGTTGAATATTTACGATATAAATGATTTGTAATCATCTGATTGATAACGTAATTTATTTTCAACTCATTAGAATATTCCCCAAACGATTTTCCAAATCTTTTGTTTACCACGTAGGACAAATATGTGGTATTGGTTTTAATTTTTTTAGCAACATATGAAAGTGTAAAATCTGCATTTAGATATTCAAGCTTTTCTTCAAGCGCCAATAATTTTTCTACAATTTTATTTTCTTTCGCTTCATCTATACTAAGATTCGCATTTTCTTTCTTAAGTTGGACGTCTTCAAATTCTGGAACTTCTACAACTACAGTTTTTTCTACTGCTGCATTTTCGAGTTCGGCTTTTTCCATTTCTTTTTTCTCCAAATTGGATTTAAATTCCTCAATTAGAGCATTCATTTTTTTCTGAGCTTTATTTTTATCCCGAATATTTTTAATCAGAAAAAATACAATTCCTAAAACCAGAATAACATAAAAGACTTTTAGAATTTTGTTCCATAAAACTTCATACTTATACTTTTCCTGAATACTAATCATCTCATCACTAAGATCTGCGGTTCCGAGTTTGTAATTAACTTCCAAGGCTTCCTCTCTCAGTTCTCCTTCATATTTTTCGTAAGAATCAAGATAGACTTTAGAATGTTTAAATGCTAACTCGGGTTCGTTTTTAATATTATAAATTTTGGCCTGAAGATAATTGGATTGAAAAGAAATTCTATCTATTTTTTTTCCTTGAACAGAAGCAGAATCAACTTTTTTCAAAAAAACCAGCGCTTTATCGTATTTTTTTTGCAAATAATTAAGTTCTCCTAAATTATAATTCGCAAATCTGTTATATGTTAAGTCATTATTCTGTTTAGCGTACATTGAAATATCAAAATACGTTTTCTCGGCATTTTTATATTCTTTTTTAAACAAATAAATATTTCCTAAACTAAGAGTAGAGGTCATTTTATTATCTATGTAATTTTGGGAGTAAGTAATGGCTCTTTTGTAAAAATATTCTGCCGAGTCAAGTAAAAACAGCTTGCTCCTATTTTTCGCAAAATAACCTTCATACACATTTCCTAAATTGGTATAAATATTACTTTTACTATTTTGGAGCTGGTCAGACTCATACAGATTTTCATTCTTACTCAGGAAATCACTATTTTGCCTTAAATTTTTAATAGCGAGTTCATAATTCCCTACTTCTTCGTTTACTAGAGCTATATTACTTTTAAATTTTACAATCTGAATAACATCATTTGTTTTTGTAGAAAGCTTAATTCCCTCCTGATAGCTACTTAAGGCATTACTGAAATTTTTTCTCTTCCATTCAGTAAGTCCCTTATAGTTATATAGATAGGCTCTAAGATTGATTTTTTCAACAGATTCCGGAATTTTTTTATAATAAGATAGTGCCTTATTATACCATTCATCAGCTGTGAGTCTATTGTTTTTTAATTGGTACAGATAAGATCCTGCACCATAAGCGAACGCTAAATGTATATTATTCCCTGATTTTTGTAATTCAGCTACATATTGAAGCCCTTGGTCAAAATTACCATTCATGCTGAAACGAATTTTATCCTGCAGTTCCAGATATTCTTGTTCAGTAAACTCTTTTGTAGGTTGAGCCTTACCGGTAAAGAATACAAGTAAAAAGAAAAAAGAGATGATCAGCCTCATTAAAGTTTGTTTTTGGAATTCAAAAATAGTCTATAAATTATCAATAAACTACAATTAATTTGCCAAATTCCTATTAATTATATTTTTGCTATATATAAATATAACAATTTAACCGTAATTTGTTATATTTTTATTGTGTAACTTTGCTTTGATAAAAATTAAACAACATGAAACCAGACCTATTTCAATCTCCAGATTACTATAACTTAGACGATTTGCTAACAGACGAACATAAATTAGTTCGTGAGTCTGCTCGTGCGTGGGTTAAAAGAGAAGTTTCTCCTATTATAGAAGAATATGCTCAAAAAGCTGAATTTCCGAAACAAATTATAAAAGGTCTTGGCGAAATTGGTGGTTTTGGCCCTTATATTCCAGTAGAATATGGAGGAGCAGGATTAGATCAAATCTCGTACGGACTTATTATGCAGGAAATTGAAAGAGGCGATTCTGGCGTAAGATCTACCTCATCTGTACAATCTTCTTTGGTAATGTATCCAATTTGGAAATACGGAAACGAAGAACAGCGAATGAAATATTTGCCAAAATTGGCTACAGGAGAGTTTATCGGCTGTTTTGGTTTAACAGAACCTGATCACGGATCAGATCCAGGAAGTATGATTACCAATTTTAAGGACATGGGCGATCATTATCTTTTAAATGGTGCCAAAATGTGGATTTCAAACGCTCCTTTTGCTGATATTGCTATTGTTTGGGCTAAAAATGAAGAAGGAAGAATTCATGGTTTAATCGTAGAACGAGGCATGGAAGGATTTTCCACTCCAGAAACACATAATAAATGGTCACTTCGTGCATCGGCAACTGGCGAATTGATTTTTGATAATGTAAAAGTGCCTAAAGAAAATCTTTTACCTAATAAATCTGGTTTAGGCGCACCGCTTGGGTGCTTAGATTCAGCTCGTTATGGAATTGCATGGGGAGCAATCGGCGCTGCTATGGATTGTTACGATACGGCTTTACGATATGCAAAAGAAAGAATCCAGTTCGGAAAACCGATTGGAGGAACTCAATTACAACAGAAAAAATTGGCCGAAATGATTACCGAAATCACAAAAGCGCAATTATTAACTTGGCGTTTAGGTGTTTTAAGAAATGAAGGAAAGGCAACAACAGCGCAGATTTCTATGGCAAAACGTAACAACGTAAATATGGCAATTACCATCGCACGCGAAGCAAGACAAATGCTCGGGGGTATGGGAATCACTGGCGAATACTCGATTATGCGTCACATGATGAATCTAGAAAGTGTGATTACTTATGAGGGAACTCATGACATTCATTTACTGATTACTGGAATGGATGTAACTGGAATTCCTGCGTTTAAATAATTGATAATTATTAAAATATATACAAAATCAATCTAAAAAGCTTCTTCTAACAGAGAAGCTTTTTATCTTTGCATCAAAATTTTTTAAAATGAATATCGAAACGATAAACAAAAGCATACAACCACAAAAAGACCAATTATTAAACCACTCCTTATATAACAAGATTCAAAACATAGATGAGTTACACAGCTTTTTAGAAACTCACGTTTTTGCTGTTTGGGATTTTATGTCACTTTTAAAAGCATTACAAGCCAAACTTACCTGTACAACAACACCTTGGTTTGCCACTAAAAACCCAGAAACCCGTTATTTAATTAATGAAATTGTTCTTGCAGAAGAAACCGATTTAACACTAGACGGAAGAAGACAAAGCCATTACGAAATGTATTTGGAAGCAATGGAAGCTTGCGGTGCCGATACAACTGGAGTTTTGAGCTTTTTATCAGAAGTACATTCGCTTCATAATATATTCGTTGCCATCAAACAAAGTTCATTGCATCCAAATGTAAAGTCTTTTCTTGATTTTACTTTTAGAGTTATTGAAGAAGGAAAACCGCACGAAATCGCAGCAGCATTCACCTTCGGAAGAGAAGATTTGATTCCGAGTATGTTTACGCAGATTTTGAAAAATTTCCAGAAAAACCTTCCCGATACTGATCTGACAAAATTGCTTTACTATTTTGAAAGACATATCGAACTAGATGCCGACGAACACGGACCAATGGCAATGCAAATGATTACAGAATTATGTGAAGAAGATGCTCAAAAATGGAAAGAAGTTGAAGAAGTTTCTATTCTTGCCTTAGAAAGACGCATCGCACTTTGGAATGCCATTGAAGAAGAAATCGTGATGAAAACCGAAATGGTATAAAATCCAAAACCGCATATTTAACGTAACTATTTGTTTAAAGCGACTGCAAAATCTAATTTAAACAGATTATGAAACCACATTTTAAACAAATAGTTACCGTTATATTTTCCATCTTTCTTTTGAGCTGTAATGCCGAAGAAACAGATTCACCTCCGCCTGTAATAACTCCCCCGGTTGTAACTCCTCCCAAAGCGCCCGAACCTCCAATTTCAGGTTCAATAAATTATTTAGCTTTAGGCGATAGTTATACCATTGGCCAAAGCGTTTGCGCGACTTGCCGTTTTCCAGAACAACTCAAAGCGAGTTTAAACGCCATGTATTCTAGTTCGATTTCGCTTAAAATAATTGCGACAACAGGCTGGACGACATCTAATCTATTATCAGCAATTGAAACCCAAAAGCCAGAATCCAATTATGATTTGGTTACACTTTTAATTGGCGTCAACAATCAATATCAGCATAGAAATTTTTCTGTTTACGAAAAAGAATTTCCAGAATTGGTCAATAAAGCAATAATGCTGGCCAAAGGCGACAGAAAAAATGTTGTCGTGATTTCTATTCCAGACTACGCATATACTCCATACGGTCAAGCTCTTGCAGGAGATCAAAGTAACAAAATTTCAGCAGAAATTACACAATACAATAATTTTGCAGAGAACTACTGCAACACCAATCAAATTGCTTTTGTTTCGATTACTGAGATTACTCGCGAAGGCCTTAACAGTCCAAGTTTAGTTGCTTCAGACGGACTTCATCCTTCAGAATCTGCCTATAAAATGTTTGTCTACAAGATGATGCCGAAAGTAAAAATGGCATTGCAGAATTAGTTTTTTTAGAAATAGAAAATTCGTTTTTTTAACGGATTAAAATTCGTCGCTACTAAATTTTATTTTGAAATATCGAAGAGCCATCGGCTCGAATAATTTTGTAGGGACGGATTTTAATCCGTCCATAAGCGGCGGCAGGAAAATCTATATGAATCTCTCTTCAACGGATTAAAATCCGTTGCTACAATATTTATTCGTTTCTACGAAACTTTATTGATTGATTTATTTCTTCGATTTCCATATAAAACCATCTAATAAATAATGCGTAAACTGAGGCACCGTCAGTAATGGAACCAATAAAATCTGCCAGTTCGAAAAATCAAAATTGGATACGCTAATGTTTTCATTCCAAACAAAAAGTTCCCAAAGAAATTCTTCCGAAAAGGCAATTGCAAGAAGAATTCCAATATAAATCAAAAGTCCTTTATATTGTTTTAAAAAAGACAATTTCCCTAGTTCAGATTCCGATTTTCCGTCGATTTCTTTAAAATAAATCAATGCCATATACGGAATTCCGTGCGAAACGACATTCAATAAAGTAAAAATCAGATCGTCATTAAAATATACAATTCCGAAATACCAAGAAAGTGCCGTTCCTAGAATAATCATATTCTTCGGAATATTAAAAAACTGATTTTGAATAGATTTTACCGCAGTATAGATCACATACAAAACCATAATTGCGACATAGATCCAAAACAGAACTTCCAGCAATTTTTCGTTTTCAAATCTAAAAAATTCATTTTCCACAAACCAGTTGAACTTTCGCTTAGACGAAAAAAACCAATATAGCATCGGATATCCAGTTGAAGCATAAATAGCCAAATTATCAATCCAAACTGACATTTTGGTTTTAGTTTCTTTTCTAGCGTACAATCTCATAAATCCGTATTGCTGTCTGATGAAATGAAAAACAGCTACATAAGCCAAAAACGACCAAAAGACTAAACTTCCAAAAGAGAAAAGCACAATTCCGGTTACAAAACAAAAAAGAGGAAGCAAAACCAATCTTCGCTTTTGTTTCTGAAATTCATCGGCAACAAAATAAGTTTTAAATAAAGTCGCATAAACGTGCGCTACGTCTATAAAAACAATTAGAAAAAGCCACGTATAAAAAGAATAATGTTCTTCAATTTCAGTAATATAATCCTGAAAAATGAAGATAATCGCCAGCACAAAAAAGGAAGGTCCGATAATAAATGTCAGATCTGTTTTGGCTTTATGAATCCAAGGTTGTGTCATCTAATAATTCGTTTACTGCATTAATTCCTTGATGAAAAGCTTCTTCAAAAATCGAAATTCCAGACAAATCGCTATGCGCGAAATATATCTTTTTCTTAATATTTTGTTTGGCTTGTTTCTTCGCTTCACCAAAAATAAATCCTGGTGCTGGCGAAATCATTCCGTGTCCCAAAAGAAAAACTTCTATCTCTTCTGTACATTCTTCAATATCGGGATGGGCAATTTTTAAATCATTTAAAACAAATTGCTTCCAATATTCTTTGTCTTTTTTATAAAGCTCTTTTCTAGTCTTCTTTAAATCGGCCGAAGAAAAACTATAATAATACGTAATGACCTTTTTATCCTGAACCTGATTCAAAGTCTGATGCTGATCATAGACATATCCCAAACCTTTTGCATCATAAATCACATTGTCCCAAGACAGCGGAAAACTGCCATTGTCTGCTAAATCATTGACGATTAAAGTTGCCAAAAGCCACGGTGTGTAATGAAAATCTTTTGTGAAAGCCTTTCGATCTGAAATCAAATACTGATTTACAAATTGCGGAGATGCCATAATTACTTTATCAGCAATGATTTCAACAGAAGTTTTTGTCGCATCATCAAAAGCTTTTGCGATTACTTTTTGGTTTTCGATTTTCACTTCATAAACCAAATGATTCTTTAAAGATTTATCAGTCGTATATTTTTTTAAATGAGTGGCAAGTCGCGCATTTCCTTCTGGCCATGTCAAAACGCTGTCGTGTTTTTCAGGCGTGCTGTCTTGCTTTCTTCCCGCAAAATAATGAATTCCCGCCCAAGCCGAAACATATTCAATTCCCAAACCGAAATCGTCTTTACAACAATAATCAATATAATTAAACAAAGGTTCAGAAGTAAAATGATTCTCTTTAAACCATTCCTTCATCGTAATTTTATCTAAAGCTCTTGTCTTTTCGTCTTTAGAAGAAAGATAAATCGGTATATCAAACAGAAATTTTTGGTCTTCTCCTTTTCCAGTTCTAAAAACGTCCATTTGCTTGAAGAATTTCTCAAACTCCAAATCATCAGAAACTAAATTGCCGTTTTTTGGCACTACGCCTTCTTGCCAATTGTTTTTGTAAAACAAGCGTTCGTCTGGCGCAAAAGTCAGCTGCAATTCATCAAAAATGGGAAATCCTTTTGAATCGTAACCTAAAATTATTTTTTCTTCTTCTAAAAATTGAAGCAATTCTTTGTCTTGAAAATTTGGCAATGGCAGATAATGCGCGCCCAAAGGATATTTCGAGTATTTGTTTTGTCCATTTGAAGAATTTCCTCCTAAATGGTTTTCTAATTCTAAAATTAAAAAATCTGAAATGCCTCTTTTTTGAAATTGTCGTGCAGCGCTCAAACCCGAAATTCCTCCGCCGACAATTAAATATGGTATCTGAATTTGCTTGGTCGGCTTAGGAAAATCTTTAATCCATAAACGATGTCCGAGCAAATGTTTGGTTCCAGATAAACGAATTAGCAGCACCGCAATTTTATCAGAACAAAACTGCAGAAACGGAACCGCAATTAAAGCCGCGCCAATTACTTTTATAAAACCTCTTCGCGATTTATTGCAGTCTTCCCCACTCTTCATCAAAATAACGTACTAAAATCTGGTTGTCTAAACGGTTAATTTCGATCTCATTCGAAATCATATCATTGGTAAAATAATTGAATCGGTCAAATTGATAATTGTAAAATTTCAATTTTTCGGCTTTTAGGTTTACGGTATTAAATGTAGTCCCGAAACCGTTTATAGCAATTGTATAACCCCATTCTCCAAACGACGGAACATACGCATGATACGCATCGACCTGCGGGAAAACTTGCATTACGGTTTTATTAATACACCAAAAAGATTTTGGCGCAAAATAAGGCGACGTGGTCTGTATAACTGCTACTGCGTCTGGCTTTAAAATGGTTTTTAAAGTCTGATAAAAATTCAGCGAATACAATTTCCCCAAACTATAATTGGACGGATCTGGAAAGTCGATTATCGCGACATCAAATTGCTCTTTACAGCTTTTTGCCCAAATATAAGCGTCTGTATTGATCACTGTTACTTTAGGATTATTGAGTGAATTTTGGTTGAAATTGGTTAATACCGTATTGGTCTTGAACAACTTCGTCATTCCTTCGTCCAAATCGACCAAAGTTACTTTTTCGACGTCTTTGTATTTCAGGATTTCACGAACCGCCAAACCGTCTCCTCCACCCAAAACCAAAACATTTTTGACGCTTTTTGCCATCGACATTGCGGGATGAACCAAGGCTTCGTGATAACGGTATTCGTCTGCCGAACTAAACTGCAAGTTATTATTCAGATAAAGCCTGTAATCGCTCTTATTGTGCGTTAAAACAATGCGCTGATAAGGTGTCGAATTGGTATAAATGATGTTTTCTCCGTACAATTTGCCTTCTGAATACGCCAGAATATCGTTCGAAAAAACAAAAACCGCCAACAATAATACAAAGGAAAAAATGGCTTTTGCTTTCAGAAAATAAACCTTTTTTAATTCTCTTTTCAGCAAAAAACAAAGTACGATTGCAATGCTTACATTGATCATTCCAAAGAAAAGAGAAGTTCCCATGATTCCTAATTTCGGAACCAAAACTAATGGAAACAGAATTGAAGCCAGCAAAGCCCCGATATAATCAAACGTGAAAACATTCGAAACGAGATCTTTAAACTCGACTCTATCTTTTAAAATATTCATTAAAAGCGGAATCTCTAATCCGACCAGGAAACCCGTTACAAAAACGAATAAATATAAAATAAACTGAAATGACCCAACATTTTCGAATAATAGAAATAAAACTACCGAACTCAGACCTCCAATAAGTCCAACCAGTATTTCAATTTCTACAAAAGTGTTGAGCAGATTTTTATGAAAAAACTTGGAAAAAAACGAGCCTATACCCATCGAAAACAGGTACACGCCAATAATAAACGAAAATTGTTTTACCGAATCGCCCAATAAATAACTAGCCAAAGTTCCTGCAACCAACTCATAAATAAGTCCGCAGGTGGCAATTATAAATACGGCAAAAAGTAAAAGATATTCGAACCTAAGAAACTTTTTACCCATGAATTGCGGCACTAATAATCATGGAGATTCCAATGATAAATGCTGCCAGAACAATCGCAACAGCAACATTATTTTTTTCTACAACTTCTTTCCAAGTGTGCTCTGGAGTTAGTTTTTCAATAATAAAATACCCGATTAACAGAATAACAATTCCTAAAAAAGAATAAATAATCGAGTTTACTATTGGCTGGGCGTGAATTAATTCCATATTGATTGATTTTTTTATTTGTGATAAAAACGGTTATAAGATGTTCGGCTTCCGCTCGTTGTTGATTTATAATTTTCTGTGGTTTCGCAATCGCAGATTCGGTTTCCTGCGAGTGTAAAATAGATGTAAACTCCAAAGCAAAAGAACCCGATTGCCAAAGGAGCCCAATTATAGCTGAAAAAATCAAAAATTCTTTTCATATTAATTTATTCGTAAGTAGAGTAAGAACTGTCTGCCCATCTCTTTTTTTCAAATTGAATTCTAAAATAACGTACTATTAAGTAAATTACAATCATTCCGATAATAACCAACCAAGCATTTCTGTTCGAAGGCTGATTCCAGACTACACTGATCGACATTTCGCTGTTCGAAAGATCTTCTGGAGCTTTCATTGGGGTTATTAAAAGATGGTATTTTCCGCCTTCTACACCGCAAATATTAAATTTCTCAGACTGGCTTCCTTCTGTCCACGATTCTCCATCAGAACTGCCGTAATAATATTCTATGTCTTTGTTGGCGTAAATTTCGTCATTCGTATCTTCGTTTATCAAAGCAATATTTACGTTTGCCCAAGAATTATTAACGCCTGTAGAAACCTTTATAGTCATAGGCGCCGATGCGCCATTGAGCACAAACGACGGACTTGTCATTTCCTTATTATCAAATTCGCTAAATTTAATGCTGCTATTAAAAACATTTTGCTCCACCTGATCTTTATAAATGTACCAGTTTGCAGTAATAATCAGCAAAGCAAAAAGACAGAAAATAACAGCTGTATTTTTAAGATCAAAATAAAACGGCTGAATCATACTAGTTCCTGACTGATACGGCAATGTTATTCCTGGAAATGCTTTTTTGATTTTATTTTTGCTGATATATTCACCATGAAAAGCAGTTTGAACATTATTCATTTTCTCAACCGAAACAATGTATGGCGGATTTATAAATTCTGCCAAATGAATTTTCTTATTTGGAATCTGAAAATCGAAAAATCCTTTCGCATTAATTATGTCAGCATCCGAATGTTCAAATAAGTCGTAATCTCTTCCATCATATTTTAGAACTTTCGTTCCTTTTTTGATATCGGCAATCTCTTCCATTTCGGTAAGCATCATCCAATGCCCGTTTGAAAGCGACAAGTAAAGAAATTCTTTTTCTTTGTTCTGCAAGATAAATTCTGTCCAAGTGTAATCTGGATACACATTTTTCCTTAAAATTCCCGTTACTGTGTACTCACTTCCGTTTAAGAAACCAGTGTCGCCAATTGCCAGCGGACAATCATGAAAAGGAGCTTTATATTGCGATCTTCTTCTAAATTGTCCCGCATCATCAACGACATAAACACTATAACATACAGGGCAAACAAAATTTATTACTTCAAAACCAACCTCTAATTCGGTTTCTGTATTACAGTCGTAACAAGGAATCTTCATATTTTAACGGTTAATTTCAAAATCTTTAATAATTGAGGCATCAAAATACGTAACATAATCGGCCATTACAGCGCGCACTTTTGCCGAATTATCCTGAAGATAATTGCACAAATAAACGTCTAAAGTTAACTGATTGTATTCTGGCCAAGTGTGTATACAAATATGCGATTCTTTCAAGCAGTACGAAATCGTAAAACTGGCGTTATCAAAATCGTGAACCACTGCTCCGACCTTCTCCAGTTCGTATTTCTCCAAAATAGAATTGGTAACCGCAACAAAACCTTTGCTGTCTGTAAGCTTCGAGATTTGGCCGACATGTAGAGTAACCAGTTTATGTAACCCTGGCGAATAAGGAGGTAAATCCATCAAATTATTTGTATTACGCAGGAGCCAAATATATAATATTTCTGTAATAAAAAAATGCGGGAAACCGTATTTTTAGAATAACTTTTTAGGACTATGTATTTATAGTTTTGATGTTTTTTTAAGGAGCAGAAATTTGGTTTTCAGGATAAGTTTAGTCCCGCTATCCGCTAAAATACTACTATTATTAATGTACTTCTAATCATTATCTTTACATTTTTTTTATCCAAATACCATTGCTTAAATGTTTTTATGTAAATTTTCTTACATTTGAAATTAAAAATACAAAATGAAAAACGAGATAATCCATACTTTAACCAATAATTTTGAGACTTATTCTAATCACACAGAAGATGGAATTGAATTTTGGCTTGCAAGAGATTTACAGCATCTATTAGCATATTCAAAATGGGACAATTTTTTAGGAGTTATTTCTAAAGCAAAAACGGCCTGTGAAATCTCTGGTGAAAACATAGAAGACCATTTTGCCGACGTCGGGAAAATGGTTTCAATCGGCTCAGGTACTCAAAAAGAAATAGCCGATTTAATGCTTACTAGATATGCTTGTTATCTTATTGCTCAAAATGGAGATCCTCGTAAAGAAACTATAGCTTTTGCACAACGTTATTTTGCTATTCAAACGAGAAAAGCAGAGTTAATCGAACAAAAAATACTTGAATACGAACGTGTTCAGGCCAGAAATAAACTTAAAGCAACCGAAAAAGAACTTTCACATGTAATTTTCGAACAAACAGGGAGTAATGAAAATTTTGCTTTAATTAGAAGCAAAGGAGATACGGCATTGTTTAGCAAAACTACTCAACAAATGAAGGTAAAATGGGGATTAACAAGTACAAAGCCATTGGCCGATCATATGCCTACAATACTATTAAAGGCAAAGGATTTTGCAACAGAAATAACCATTTTTAATGCTAAACAGCATAAAATGAAAACAGAGCATCAAATATCTAATGAACATATAGTCAACAATAAGTCTGTGCGAAATACACTGCTTTCACGTGGTATTGTTCCTGAAAATTTGTCTCCCGAAGAAGATATTAATAAAATTGAAAGAAAATTATTAAGTGATGAAAAAAAAGCTTTCAAAAATCCCGATAAACTAAACGATAAGTAATATTGAGAATAACTAAGCACAATTAGGATTTTATAATATAAAATCCCTCAATTTCATTAAAAATGAAGTTGAGGGATTCAATTCAGCAGAAAGGAAGGGATTCGAACCCTCGATACAGTTACCCATATACTAGCTTTCCAGGCTAGCTCCTTAAACCACTCGGACACCTTTCTATTTTGGTCTGCAAATAACACAAAAAAATATGACTTTACAAAAGTAAAATCGAAGTTACTTATATGCTTTTTCTAAATTCTTCCATAAACAGTTTTACCGCTTTTTTCTGATAACTGCCAATTGTAAGCATAAAAGCCTCTCTTTTGGTCGCAACACCTGTGATCTGTATCGCTTTGAGATCATCCCAGCCCTTTAATGCTTTTTCAGCCACTATGGTCGACCAGTCACTGTTTTCTACCATTTGCAGCAGTGCGTGAATAGAATGCAGTTCGATCGAAATCTTGGGTTTCATATTAAACTTCTGGAATAATTCTTCGACAAATTCTCTTGAGTTCGAACCTTTTCCGGGTAGAATCAGCGGAATTTCTTCTATTTTCTTAAAAGCAATTTTATCTAAATGCGCCAAAGCATGATTTTTAGAAACTGCCATCACCATATTCGATGTAAATAAAGGCACTTTTAAAATCGGACTTTCAATGGTATGCGACGGAATGACCAGAACGACATCAACGTCATTATTAATCAATTTTTGCTCGAGCGATTCTGTGGTGCCGTATTCTACAATAATTTTTAGGTTCTTATATTGTTTGGCAAATGTATTGACAACAGGCAGAATCAAGAGTCCGAAAATATAAGTCACGCCAATTCTAAGTTCTCCACCAATCATTTCATTTAAATCTTCAATTGCCTGTTTTCCGTTTTGAACATTTTCGACCACTTTTTTCGCGTGGATCAGAAAAACAGAACCTGCTTCTGTCAATTGCACTTTCTTGCCAATTCGCTTAAACAAAGGCATGCCGAGTTCTTCTTCAAGTTTTTTTATTTGTTGTGAAAGTCCCGATTGCGTTACAAAACACAATTCGGCTGCTTTGGTAAAGTGCAAAACCTCAGCCGTTTTAATAAAATATTCCAGTTGATATATTTCCATATTGATAAGTTTTAATACTTATTATCAGTAAAATTATTAATTTTTCTAATGCTATCATAATCCCGACCTTTGTATTAAATATTTAGAGTCATGTTTAAAGCCTTAAAATCAAAAAACTTCAAGTTATTTTTCTACGGTCAATCTGTATCAGTTATCGGAACCTGGATGCAGAAAACAGCCGTAAGCTGGATGGTCTATAGCATTACAGGATCTGTTTTTTTATTGGGTTTGGCAACTTTCTTAAGTATGATTCCGTCTTTGTTTTTAGCGCCTTTGGCAGGAAGTATTATTGGACGCTACGACAGACACCGCGCCATGATGGTATTGCAGTCTTTGGCAATGCTTCAAGCTGGGGCTTTAGCTTTGCTTATTTATCTTAAAATATACAATATCAATTTCATATTGGCATTGAGCCTTATTCAAGGAATTATTAATGCTTTTGATATGACCTGCCGCCAAACCATGATGATCGATATTGTTGACAATAAAGAAGATCTTCCAAATGCGGTGGCGCTTAACTCCACTTTAAACAACTTTGCACGTATTGCGGGTCCTGCGCTTGCTGGGATTATTTTGCATGAATATGGAGAAGACATTTGTTTTATTGGAAATTTTGTGAGCTACGTTCCTGTTCTGATTTCATTAATGATGATGAAAATTACACCGCATATCAAAACTGAAAACAAACTAAACATGATTGACGATCTTGTAGAAGGTCTAGATTATGTAAAAAAAGAAACCGAAATGGCACGAATGCTCATGATGCTAACTTGCAGCAGTTTATTTGTAATTTCTTTTAATACTTTGATGCCGGTTTTTGCGAAAGATATTTTTAACGGAAACGCAGAAACTTTCAGCTGGTTCGAAAGCGCTGCCGGAATTGGTTCTGTTTTATCTGCCATTTATCTTGCCAATCTAAAATCGGCAGAAAACATGAATAAATTGATGATCGCAGCAAGTTTACTTCTTGGTTTCAGCGTAATTATTTTAGCGGTTTCAAGCAGTATCACAATCGCTTTGATTTGTATGACGCTAAGCGGAATCGGAATGATGGGACAAACTTCTTCTATCAACATTTATATTCAGACTCATAGTGCTGTTAATATGCGTTCTAGAAGCATCAGTTATTATATGATGGCGTATCAGGGAATGATTCCTGTGGGAAGTTTGATAATTGGTTACGTTTCTCACTCACTTGGCGTAAGAGCTACCGTTGCTATTCAGGGAATAATTTGTATTCTTTCTGTGATTGTTTATGTGTATTACAAAAAACATAAAGCTACTGAGGAGGACTTGGAGACTTGTCCTGTTCCTTACGGAAATTCCAAAAAATAAATCCCAAATTCCAAGTGGATTTTAAACCATATAAGTGATATAAGTTTTTTTCCAAACAATGCGTAGAACTTTGTCAAAGTTTAAAATTTTGACAAAGTTCTCGAAAGCCTAGCAAGACACTCTTTGCCATTTCGGGCAAATTTGGAATTTGGGATTTAAAAAAATTGGAATTTCAATTAAGATATTTCCCCGCGCAAAGCAGTTTCAAATACATCTTTAAACTCGTTTTGAGGAATTTTATGTCCTAGCAAATACATTAGTTTTGTAATTGCGGCTTCTGTAGTAATGTCTTTTCCAGAGATAACGCCTAAAGATTTTAGGGCTGTGCTGGTTTCGTATTGTCCCATGTTGACGCTTCCGCCTGAGCATTGCGTTACGTTTACGATATGCATTCCAGATTTAATGGCTTTTTCAATTAAGTTTAAAAACCAATCTTCGGTTGGAGCATTTCCTGAACCGTATGTTTCTAGTACAATTCCGCGTAGGCCAGAAGTCCCAAGAATTGAAGCTAGAACAATTTCGCTCATTCCAGGGAACATTTTGATAATGGCTACGTGATTGTCTAAGTTTTTATGAACGATCAGTTTTGCGTCTTTATTTACAGGAAGAAATAAATGTCTGTTTAATTTTAAGTGAACACCAGATTCTACCAATTCTGGATAATTTGGCGCTGTAAAAGCTCTAAAATGTTCTGCATTTACTTTAGAAGTTCGGTTTCCGCGGTACAATTTGTATTCAAAATACAAGCAAACCTCTTTAATAACTGGTTTTCCGTTTTCTAAAAGCGAAGCAATCTGAATTGCTGTAATCAGGTTTTCTTTGGCATCGGTACGCAAATCTCCAATTGGCAATTGCGAACCTGTAAATACAACTGGTTTTGCTAAATTTTCGAGCATGAAACTCAATGCCGAAGCCGAATACGACATGGTATCTGATCCGTGCAGTACCACAAATCCGTCAAAAGCGCTGTAGCTTTCCTCGATAATAGTGGCAATTTTGGTCCACATTTGAGGATTCATATTTGAAGAATCTATTGGGTGCTCAAAAGAAATCGATTCTATTTCACAGTCCAATTGTTTGATTTCTGGAATTTTCTGAATTAATTTACCAAAATTGAAGGCTTTGAGCGCTCCCGTTTCAAAGTCTTTGCTCATACCGATAGTTCCTCCGGTATAAATCAATAGAATTTTTGCTTTAGATGACATCTTGGTATTTTAATTTATTGACAACAGGATTAGCATACATGGCTAAAAACCCTTGCCTTGTAACAGGATTATCGCTTCCGATTCTCATTTCTAAACGACGCTCAAACAATGATTTTTCGCTTTCTTTATACTTGTCAGCAAATCTATCTGTTTCGTTCAGAATATCGTAAGCAATAAAATTAGTAGGCCATAATTGATAATTTTTCAAAATAACATCATCAATCGTTTGTGCCAAAGCCTGAACTTGCTTGTTTGCATTGTCATTCTCAGCTACAATCTGATCGATTTCGGTATCTAAAACATCTCCGACAGAAATATGTATTCTTTTTTTAGTTCCCATGATACCACTTATAATGGTCATGAAATCTTCGTTTTTATCTTTTACGTAAACTTCGTTGTTTGCTTCTGCCATTAATTGTGGCATTTTCAGCACATCCGTCGGATCATATTCGTAAGAAATAGAAACCGGAACGATTCTCAATTTCTTAAAATAATCCATTAAGTTTTCTTCGTCAGAACCCATTCCAATCATTTTTAAAACTCCAGGATTGGTTTCGTCATTTCCATCTTTTGTTCTTCCTTCTCTTTGTGCAATCCAAACCGAGCGGTTTTCGCGAAGCAGTAATTGTCCCATATATTCAGCCAATAACTTAGAACTTTGCAGCATTTCACGAGGCGTTAATCCTCTTAAAACCAAAAAGTTTCGATTTAATTTCGCTAAAGTTGCCAAGAAAGCTTTCTTTACTAGATTGTCTCCAATTGCCGAAGCTGTCATTACTAAACCATGTTCGAATAAACATACATTTAGTAAAGTAGTGTCCAAAAGAATATCTCTGTGATTCGAGATAAAAAGATATGAAGTATTAGGTTCTAGTTTTTCAAAACCTGAAGTAGTTAAACCTTCAGAGCTTTTTTCTAGAACTTTCTGAATTGTGTTATAAATAAAGTTGCATTGAAAATCACGAATCGAGTGTGTTTTCTTTAATTGTTCCTTCCAAACCTCATCTTCTACTTCCGGAAAAGTAAAGTTCATCATGGTTTTCATCATCGGATGATTAACCACACCATGAAGTGCTTCATTTATTTCGGAATCATAAAAAGGTCGAATGGCATCAAATTTCTGCATTATTTATATAGATTTAAGTGGGCAAAAGAACAAAAAAAAAATTAAAGTTTTGTAAGGCACAGGTTAAATCCCAAAAACGTCTTTTGAGTTTTGGGTTGTAATTGTTGCGATTTCTTCTATAGAAACTCCATATATATCGCTCAATTTAGCAATAACGTTTACCAGATAACTGCTTTCGTTTCTTTTTCCTCTATAAGGAATTGGCGCTAAATAAGGAGAATCTGTCTCCAAAACGATATGTTTTAAATCGATTTGATTTAAAAACTGATCGATTTTTCCGTTTTTAAAAGTCACAACTCCACCAATTCCTAATTTCATATTATAAGAAATAGCTTGCAATGCCTGTTCTAAAGTTCCGGAAAAACAATGAAAAATCCCAAACAAATCTTCAGATTTTTCTTCTTCTAGCACTTCAAAGATTTCATCGAAGGCTTCTCTGCAGTGAATTACAATGGGCAATTTGTATTGTTTTGCCAGCTGAATTTGTCTTTTAAAAGCGATCTGCTGTTCTTTTAAATGCGTTTTATCCCAATACAAATCGATTCCGATTTCGCCAACTGCATAGAATTTTCTTTTAGATAATTCGGTTTCCACATGCGCCAATTCGTCCAGATAATTATCTTTCACATAAGTGGGATGCAAACCCATCATCAAAAATATATTTTCAGGATAGTTTTTCTCTAAATCGTACATAGACTGCGTTGCTGCAGCATCGATTGCAGGAATAAAAAAACGTGTAATTCCAGCATCTATAGCGCGCTGAATCATTTCGTCTCTATCCTGATCAAACTCTTCAGAATATAAATGTGTATGCGTGTCGGTAATAATGGGTGTTGAATTCAAGGCTTTCATTTTAAAACGCCAAAATTACGACAATATTAAAAGAATAGCAATTCTGGAGTTGGAACGCGGATTTTCCAGATTCGCTTTCGCGAAAGCGCAAATGAAAAATGGATTTTTATTTTTTTTGTTATTTCTGAAAGAGAATTCTATGCATCGTTAGACTTGACAAGTTTTTAAAACCTGTCAGGTCTAGACGCGAAGTTGTTGCGAATTTTTCCTTTCGCAGATTTTGCAGATATGGCGGATTTTCACACACCGTTTGTCTTGCTGAGCGGAGTCGAAGGATCTCATGCTGTGTCTACACATTGTGGTTACAGCACTTGTCCTTCGACTCCGCTCAGGAAGACAAAACTTTGATGAGTTACTTGCGAAGATCCCTCGTACCTCGGGATGACAGACATCGCGATTTCTTAGTTTTTAAGATTTTCCAGATTCTTGATTGTTGCTTGCTGCTTTTGAGAATCTTGTGGTTTTAATTCTCCTTTTTCTATAAAAGAAATTGCTCTTTCTAAAACCTCATCTCTTCCTTCCTGAATTCCTTTTATGGTTGGTTTGACTTCAATATCTGGAACAATACCGATTCTTTGGGTTTCTCGACCGTCTGGATAATAAACTCCAATTCCGGTAAAAGCAGTATGAAATCCTCTGAAATCAAACTCAAAATTATTTCCATCTGTTCCCGCTGTCTGGCTTCCTATAATAGTGGTATTTCCTGCCGTTTGAAAACACATTGCCGTCCATTCTGACTGACTTATAGAATCTTCGTTAAGCAATACAATCACTTTTCCTTTGTAATGATCTTTGTTTGCAAATCCAGCTTTTCTTCCTTCTTCAAAAACAAATCTACCTGGATAGTTTAAACAAGGATATGTATAATCGCAAAATTTCTTTTCCTCTGAATTCAAGAAATCTGAAATCTCTTTAAAAGTTCCTTTTGGATAATTTCTCATGTCAAAAACAATTGCTTTTGTCGATTTGAGATTCTCTATCATATCAGGAACATTTTTGGGTTTAATTTCGCCCATATTAACATAGCCGATATTGTTCTCCAGAAGTTTAAATTTATCTTTCTTTTTCTGCGCTCCTTTTTTAAATTCATTTCTGTGTGAATCATGGTAATTAAACCATTTCATCGCTTTTGTTTCGTATTTTCCGTTTGTTAAAAATTCTACTTTAACATTTTCAAATTCGCTTTTTAGTAAACTAGCAATAATTCTGTTTTGATAAGAAACTTCATTTGAAGCACTAACAACATCTCTCTTTTCTTCAATAAGCTCTTTAATCGTTTTATTGTTGATCTTAGTAATTACGGTTCCAATTTTAATATTATCAGCTTCAGCTAGACTATCTCCTAAAATCTCAGTAATGACTAGCTTTTCATCTATTATTTTACCTGTTGCAGGAAAATAAACTGGGCTTTTTACAGTTGTTGCATCTGGATAAATGTGAAACATAACATGACTGTCATTTAGTTTCGTACTCATTTTTCTTAATGCTTTATTAAACTCATCCGAATTTTTCGCCTCAACCATAGCAGGAAGTATTTCATTTAAAGTAATATTCCATTTTTGATCCATAATATATTTATATGGAAAAAAATATTCTATTGCATTCCAATAAGCAAATGTCATTAAAAGTCTGTTGCTTTTATTATTATAATCAAGGTCAAAGTAATTTTTTACCGTTTTAAAAGCATCAAAATCTGGGTTAAATTCTGTATTACTCTGAAACCTATTTTCTTCAATAAATTTCAATTTTGCTGAAAGATTTCTAGAAAATAAAGCACTTGTATTGATCCACGATAAATCAAAATTTTTATCAAAAAACTTGACATCTTTCGGCTCAGGAATTGGTGCAATTAGCGGCACTTCTCCTAAAGTATCTATCCAGTTTGAAATTACCAATGAAAACTCTTTTCTTGTTTGCGCCTTTTCGACTTTTGGCAAAATGTCTAGCAATTGCTGATCCCAGTTGAATTCTCCAGCAGCAACTTTTGGATGGTAATATTTTAGAAATCCCCAAACTTTACATGTTGTGGCAAGTTTTTCTGTTTCGGTAACTTTTTGACTAAAGATAAATTGAGAAAAGATAATTAGAAAAAATAAGGTAATTTTTTTCATGCAATGCTTTGGGGTTGGTTAAATAGTTTTGGGAAACTTCATTTTTTGATTCCGCCGAATGTAAGAAATATTTCCAAACAACTTTTACGGCTTTCCTCAAATTATACTGAAAATTAGCAAACTAAAAAGCATCTAAAAGATTCGCTTTCGCGAAAGCGCAGATAAAAACAGATTCGACTAAAAACAAAAACCTTTGTCAAAACTTAAAACTTTGACAAAGGTCTAAACAATAATAACCTATTTTCCATTTTCTATATAGAGCAAAGCCCGCTCCAAAACCTCATCTTTGCCTTCTTTAATTCCTTTTATAGTTGGTTTTACCTCAATATCGGGTACAATTCCTATACGTTGGGTTTCCCTTCTGTCTGGGTAATAAACTCCCATTCCTGTAAATATTGTTTGAAATCCTTTAAAATCAAATCGAGAAATAGTTCCGTCTGCACCAGAGGTCTGACTACCAACTATAGTAGTATTACCAGCGCTTTGAAAACACATCGCTGTCCATTCGGCATGACTTTGAGATTTTTCGTTAAGCAAGACAATTACTTTTCCTTTATAGTTATCTTTATTGTCAACACCTATAGAACTTCCTGGAGCCCACATAAATTTCCCTGGATAACTTATATCTGGAATCGTATAAATGGCAAATTTATTTTCTTTAGAACATATAAATTTGCCAATTTTCTCAAAAGTCCCATTTGGATAATTTCGCAGATCAAAAACAATTGCTTTTGTATTTTTTAATAGCTCAATCATATCAGGAACATTTTTTACTCCTAAAATCGCCATGTCTACATATCCGACATTATTATCCAGCATTTTAAATTTTTCCTTCTTTTTTCTTGCTCCTTTTTTAAATTCATTTCTGTGCGAATCGTGATAATCAAACAAAGTCATTGTTTTGGTAATGTACTCGCCATTTTTAAAAAACTCTACTTCAACCGTGTCAGAATAACTTAGCAAAATTCCTTTAACCAGCTTATCTAAATATTTAGCTTCATTAGAAGCACAGATCCAATCTTTCTTTTCTACAATAATTTCTTTTATTGTCTTTCCATTTACTTTAGTAATAATATCACCAACTTTTATATCAGCTGCCTGTGCTAAACTATCTCCTAAAATTTCTGTAACCACTATTTTTTCATCGATTATCTTAGCATCAACAGGAAAATAGTATTTATCAGGTTTAACTCCTTCCACAGCAGGATATATATAAACATCGTTATGACTATCATCAATTTTTGAAGTTAATCTTATCATTACTTTATAAAAATCTTCCCGATTATCAGCCTTAATAGCTAAAGGTATTATTTGTTCTAAAGTTGTATCCCATTTTTGATCCATTATATATTTATACGGAAAAAAATATTCTACTAGATTCCAAAACATAAAGACCATTCTAAGCTTTGAATTCTTATCTGTAAAGTCTGGATGCGCAAGACTTTCATTTTGCATACCAATATTTCCTGAAAGCGGTACGGTGTAAACATAAAATTGCTCTCCTTGATATCTATTTTCTTCTATAAATTTTAGTTTCTTCGAAAGTTTTTTAGAAAATAGTTTACCATTAAACCAGCTCAAATCAAAATTTTTATCAAAATGTTCTATATCCTTTGGCACAGCAATCGGCGCTATTTCTTTTACTGGACCAAGATCGTCAATCCAATTTTCTAAGATCAAAGAAAATTCTTTTTGAGTTTGTGCTTTTTCTATTAAAGGCAATTTTTCTAAAAGCTGAGTATCCCAATTCAATTCTCCACTAGCAACTTTGGGATGATAGTATTTTAAAAATCCCCAGACTTTGCAGGTTGCGGCAAGTTTTTCGGTTTCAGTGATTTTATTTTGGCTAAAGAGAATTTGTGAAAAGACAATAAAGAAAAATAAGGTGATTTTTTTCATGCAATGGTTTGGGGTTGGTTTGAAAAAGTTTTGGAAAACTTCATTTTTTAATTCCGTCGAATGTAGGAAATATTTCAAAACAACTATTACGGTTTTCCTCAAATTATACTGAAAATTAGCAAACTAAAAAGCATCTAAAAAGATTCGCTTTCGCGAAAGCGCAAATAAAAACGGACTATTATATTTTGCTAAAAACAAAAAACCTTTGTCAAAGCTTAACTTTGACAAAGGTCTGAACAATAATAACCTATTTTTGTTATTCTAACGAACGAAGGACCTCACAAGAAGCTTCGAAAAAGAAAACCCCCATTTTTTCTCTCGATCAGCTAGTGCGATCCCTCGTTCCTCAGTACGACAAACAGGTTTTTAATTTACCTGCTCCTATAAATAGCAAAGTGCGTTCCAAACTTCATTTTCTCTAAAAAGAAAATCGAATTTAGAACTAAAATTCCAAATTCGATTGAGGTTTCCCGTATTCTGGGCATTTTTTTTACAAAAAGTTGAAATTTATTCCAATTCTTCTAATAAATGTTCCACTTCATCATAATCTTCATAATCCTGTGAGATGGTTTCTAGAATTGCTTTACACTCGGCATATTTTCCTTGTTTTAGCTTAGACAAAGCCAGATTCCACTTTGCTTTTTCTTTGAAAACAGAATTTCCTGCTTCTAATTCTTTAAAAATAGTTTCAGCTTTTACATATTTGTTTACCTGCAATAATGAAACACCGTAGAAATATTTAATTTCTGGCGAATTATTTTCTTTCAAAATGCTTTCAAAAAGCGGAATTGCTTTCTCATATCTTTTTCCATTAAAATCATTTTCTGCTTTTTTCAAAGTTTCTTCAGACACGCCTCTCTCTGTAAAATAAGCACTTTCTGGATGATTGTAATCTTCAAAATTTGGATAATGTTTATAATCAAAGAAAAACAATCCGAACATAATAATTACCGATGCGGCAACGGCAAAATACCACGGCTTAAGCGATACAACTTTTTGTTTCTTTTTATTGAAATATTTATCCGAAATTCGAGTCAGATTTTCTTCAAAAGCGGCTCGCTCCTGTTCTTTTCCAAATTTATTTTCCAGCTGAAAATGCATTTCTTTGAAACTTTCAAACTCCGAAGCCAGTGTAGCATCTTCAGAGAGCTGTTTCTCAAAATTGTTTTTTTCATCAACGGTCAGTTCGCCTTGAAGATATTGGTCAAATAATATATAGCGTTCTTCGTTCATGATTAATTGTTTTTTAAAGAGTTAAAAATTTTCGCTTCCTGAATCCATTGCGTTAATTGCCCTGTGCACAACGATTTCTTTTTTCTGACATAGCCGTAAGTTACGTTGAGTTTTTGCGCCACTTCTTCCATTGATTTTAGAGAAAAACTGAGTTTCAAAACTTCTTGACATTTCTCTCCCAGTTTCTGAAACATGGTTTCGAAAAGCTTTTGTTTTTCATCAAATTCTTCTGCTTGAGCAATTAGTTCGTGAGCAGATTCATTGATAGATACTACATTCTCATAAATTGTTACCCCTTTATTGGCAGAATTTTTCAGTTCGTTGAGCCAGCGTCTTTTGCATAACAGGAAAAAATAGGCATCAAATGGGCAAGTCAGCTGAAGTTTTCCGGCTTTCGCCTGATTAAAAAGCAAAATCATGATTTCCTGAATCACATCCTGCGCATGATCTTTGTCACCAGAATTATTAGTGATAAACTGGACAACTTTTGGCGCGAACTTTTTATATATCATTTCAATAACTACAGAATCGTTTGCAGCAAGTCCGTCGATATATTTTTGATCAGGATGAATTTTATTTTGATCCATAAAAAAACATTTTACAGCTAATTTAAAAAAAGAATCTTAAAAATCTTTAAAAACAAGAGGTAACAATATTACAATCAATTGTATATATCAAAACAAAAGTCTTTTAAAAACCTTTAAAAAATTAAAAGAAATGGAAAGTTATCAATTTATTACTGAAAAAAACATAGATCGATTTTACGAAATAATCGCCGCCAAAACTCGCAACGGTTTTGTTATTACAGAACAAAATGAGAAACTGCCTTATGTGGTTTTGTCTAAAGAAAAGAAAGCTGTAAATCATACTTTTCATTTCTTTCTCAGCATCATTACCTTGGGTTTCTGGTTGATTGTATGGATTTATCTCACTATTACATTTTCTCGCAAAAAAGACATTTTGGTTGCTGTTGACGAAGATGGAAATCTATTTGAAGACAAATGTATTTCTGTTTAATTTTTTAAACACATAGAAACATAGGTTTTTATACTGTAAAAAGAATATTAAAAGAAACTAGTTTCTAACGCATAGCCTATACCACTTTTACTATGTGAATTTAAATTAGTGAAACGCCTCTTTTAAAGACTCCTAAAAACTATGATTCTATGTGTTTAAAAAAAAATGAGCATTAACGGGGTAACAATTTTTCAGTCTAATTGATATAACACTATAAAAGCCTTTAAAAAAAAAATCAAAACAAAGGGTAACAAAATCAAACCCAAATTGATTTACAAATAAATATAACAACCAAATCTGAAAAACCACTTGATAACAATCAAGCCAGATTTATAAAAACTAGAAATTATGAAAACAAATTTTAAAACAATCGGACTTTCACTTTTATTACTAATCTCTTTTGCAAGCTGCGATAATACCGACGGAGATGACATCAAACTTTCGCCACCAACTGCTGGAGCTTTTAAAAGTATCAACGAAAAAGGACTAAAAAGAAATACACAAAATTTTACGATGACAGCGGGAAATGGCACCGTAACCTTAACCTCAGCAAAGGGTGTAAAGCTTTACATTAATGGAGACTGTTTAACCAAAAACGGAAACCCAGTTACGGGTCAAGTCGACATCGAATACATCGAACTTTTTGACAAGGGAAATATGCTGGTTACCAATAAACCAACAATGGGAATTATGCCTGACGGAAAGAAAAATCTTTTAATTTCTGGAGGAGAATTCTTCATCAAAGCAACTCAGGGGGGAGTCGAATTGCAAACTTCTTGTTCGTTGAGCATGATTGTTCCAACGGCGCTAACTGACGGATATGACAACTTAATGACTTTATGGACTGGAGTTATAGATGAAGATGGTGAACTGGCTTGGAGAGAAGCCAATGCAAATGGTGATGGTAAAGGCGGCGTACAAGGCGAAGGAAACAATTATTATGTAACATTCGGAAACTTTGGATGGACTAATGTTGACCGTTTTTACAACGACCCGAGACCAAAAACAACTATTCTGGTTGATGTTCCAGACGGCTACAACAACACAAACAGTGCCGTATATCTTTCTTATGATGGAGAAGGCACAAACGCTCTTGCCAAATTGGACACTTATACCGCTGAAGGATTGTTTAGCGAACATTATGGACAAATTCCAGTTGGTTTAGCTTGCCATATCATCTTTGCAACTGAAGATAATGGAAACTGGCGTTATGCAATAAAAGGCGTAACAACAACTGCAAATGCCGTTTACACCTTTACATTGTCCGAAACAACAGTCGGTACAGAAGCTCAATTGGTTGCTGCAATAAATGCCATACAGTAACTTACAAATGCTTTTTTTAAGAAAAAGTGATGATTTGCTCATCACTTTTTTTTACATTTAATCTTGTTTTAAAATTGATTCTGAAGATTTTAAAGCCAAAAAATATCTCGTTATGAAACCACAACTGTCTATTTTCTTTATTCTATTTTCTATTCTTTCAATAGGTCAAACCAAAGTAAAAGACACCATAACCCGAAGAGCCAATATTGGTTTTACTCAAAACGGAAATCAGGTTATTTTTAAACCCGAAACACCGCCTTTGATTCCGATTGCGGGTGCGCCAAAACCAAGTTATTCGTATTTATGGGAACTTGGCGACGGACATTACAGTAAAGAAGCCGAGCCGAAACATGTTTATAAAAAGAAAGGCACTTACACGACAAGACTTGCCGTAACGAATAATTATGACAACGGAAAACCGCCGGCAACAAGACCTAAAAAAGTAGCGGTAAATGATATTACTGACACCAATTATAAAGACATTGCGTCTATTGCAGATCAAAACGGATTTGCGATTATCAAAAACTGCGATCCAATTCCAGATCAGGAAATGGTAGTTGTAGTGAGTTACCAAAATCTCGAAAATTATGTTTCGAGCGGAAAGCTTTATTTGTTTTATAATGAAAAGCAATTCAAACACAACAATTTCGAATTAAGCGATTTTAGAACGTATGCGGGCGAACGTGAAGTTCAGGAAAAATTGGTCGCTTCGACTGACGATCTCAACGATTCGAATACTTTTTTGGCTTCCGCCGAAGGGAATTTCAAAACTAAAAAATACCGCAATACCACAACAGAAGAAGATTTGGATGCTTCGCTTCTAGATGCGAATAAAACCTATCATAATGTTTCTATTTTAGAATTTGATGAGGCCAATCCTGGAGAAACGCGAAATGTTTTTTACACTTTTAAAACGACTCCTGAAATGATAAAAGATACCAGCGCAACGGTTACCATGCGCGGTATTTTTGTTCCGAATCGAAGCTATAAAAACCATAAGGTAAAAAATCTAGAAATGGAAATTGTAACTTCTCACGATCCAAACAAAATGGGATCCAACGGAAGTTTTATGAATTACAGATTGGTGCGTTTTAAAAGAGTTAATTTCAAAACTCGTTTTCAGAATAACGGTGAAGGTCCAGCGCGAAAAATCCGTTTAGAAACGGATATTCCCGATATGTTTGACAAAAAGACTTTTCAAATTGAAAGTATGTATCCAGAATGTCCAATTTGTCCAAAAGGCGAAGAACCAACTGTAAGCTGTCTCGACACAATTATCAAACAAAAGCAGATTATTTTCACTTTCAAAAATATCTATCTTCCTGGAACCGAACAGAAAAACGTTCATGAAAAAGATTCTACCAAAGGTTTTGTCAAATATTCAATGAAGTTTGGCGAGGATTTTCATAAAGTAAAAACCAGAAGCCGCACGGCAATTATCTTTGATAAAAACGAACCTATTATAACCAATTATGCCACAACAAGATTCTTGCCTGGAATTTCGATTGGTGCCAAAGCAGGTTATAATATTTATCCCGATTTAGATAAATCTACGAGTTATTTCGTGGGCGCGACGCTTTCTCCTTTTAAATCCTATCGTTTTTACTGGCAGGTAGAGTGGGAAAATGCTTTAAACCAATATAATAGTGCTGTAACTGTTGTTGATGCCTTTAACACTAATGCCAACGGAACGAGACAACTAGTGCGAACGACAACTTCTACAGAAAATAAAAATATCAATTGGGAGATTCCGATTTTGATTCGATATAACATTAATAATTATATTGGAATTGGCGCAGGAATTCAGGCGAATGTCAATGTATCGTCTGAACAAAATCAAACAATTCAGGTGGATACTTACGAAGGCGACAAGGAAAATTTCTTGATTAGCACCGAAACTTCTTCAAACAAAATAAAAAACACGTTTACCGATTATAAAGCAGGACTTCTATTTGATCTAACGGCTGGTTTTGCGAGAATTGGTCCAAGTCTGGGCGCGCGTTATGTGATGAATTTCGAACAGAATTTTAATTATGTCCAGCTTTATGGTATTTGGAAGTTTTGATTGGTTACGCAGAGATACACAAAGTTTTTTGCCACAGATTAAAAGGATTAGAATGATTTTTTATACTCTTTGGCTAAAGTTTTGCCACGAATTTCGCTAATTTTCACTAATTTAATTTGTGCTAATTCGTGAAATTCGTGGCAAAAAATCTCGGCGAAACTTTGTGGAAATCCTTTGGGAATCTCTGCGAAATAAAAAAACAACTTTAATATGAACTTATATCGCTTATATGGTTTAATATTTTTCCTCCTGACAATAAATGGTTTCAGCCAAAGTCAGGAAGAAAAAATCTACAATGCGATTGATAGTTTTACCGCAAAACCTTCCGCGGAAGCGTTACAAAATTTAAGAAATACGGAAAGTGTTTTTTGGAAAAGTGTCAAACCGAAAACTAAAGATGAGTTACTTGCAATTGTAATTCTTAATTGCAATAAAGCTTATTATGAAAATCAGTTTGGGCAGACTTTAGATGCGGTAAAAAGCTATGAAAAAGCTTGGATGATTTATCAGAAAAATAAATTTAAAAACTACGATATTATTGAGTTCTGCCTAAAACCTTTAGGAAATTTATACACGATTCTGGGTGATTACGAAAACGCGGAAAACATTATCAAACAATATTATTTTATTGCCAGCAAAGAAAAAAACGAATCGCAGAAAGTTTCGGCGATTCTCAATTTATCCAATGTTTATCAAAACACTGGAAATGTTGAAAAAGCCATTGATTTAATCGAAAAAACACTTCAAACTGAAAAACTTTCTCCCACTCAAAAAGGCATTTTATACAATAATTTAGGAGCTAATTATTTATTAACGAATGTTGGTTTTGTTGTAAAATATAATGTAAAGAATGCCGAAAACTCTTTTTTAAAAGCAATTTCTTTATTGAAAAAAGATAAATCTCAAAGTGAAACTTTAGCGAATGCGTACCGAAATTTAGCCAAACTAAAAATGGAGCAAAACGATCTGGAATCGGCTTCAGAATTTTTAGCGAAAGCGAATATCGAATTTCAGAAAACGGTCAAAGAACCACGAAAAATAGCGCAATTGTATTATGAAACCGCTTTTTTGAATTTTAAGCAAGGAAAAATTACCGAAGCGAATCAGAATATTTCAGCTGTTTTTAGGACTTTGATTCCAAATTACAATTCGAAAAATATACTTCCAAATCAGAATTCGCTTTATGCAGAAACCGTTTTATTGGATGCTTTAGATTTGAAATCGGAGATTTTTTTAACCGAAAATAAACCTCAAGATGCTTTGAAAAGTTTTGCTCTTTCATTTCATATTGAAGAGTTATTACAGACACTTTTGATCTATGAAAATTCTAAAATCGTAACCCAAATCAGAAACCGAAATCGAACTGAAAAGTGCATCGAGATCTATTATTCGCTTTATCAAAAAGAGAAAAAAACGAGTTATTTGGAAAGTGCTTTTCTGCTTTCGGAAAAAACAAAGTCGGTTGTTTTAAAAAATCATCTTTCGAATGCAGCGTCACTTTCGAGAGAACAAAAACTGATTTTACAGCAATTACAAAACTGGAATACTACGATTTTAAAAGAGCAGCAGAAATTGGAATTGGCAGATATTTCTAAAATAAACAAAGCGATAAAAAAGCAAAATGAATTGATGCTTTTGCTGAAATCAAAAAACACAAAAAACAATGCAAAATCGCAAAACACGTTTGAACTAGGAAAATTGTTTGACAAATTAGAAAAAGATAATGCAGTTCTAGTGGAATACTTTTTTGGATCGCATTCTATTTACAATTTTACTATTGAAAACAGAAAAATAAAACTCTTTCCTATTTCTTTGGATGGTACTGGATTAACGAAAATAATTGGTTTTATTAATAATTTTAATGATTCTAAAACAATTGCCAATAATCCTAAAAATTACAATCTTGTCGGAAATAAGGTTTATAAAAATCTTGAAATTCCAAAACCTAATCATCACAAAAACCTTATTATAATTCCAGATGGAATTTTAGGTTTTCTTCCTTTCGAAGCTTTAATAACGACAGCATCAGAGACAACCAATTTTGCAAAAATGCATTATTTGCTTCATGATTTTGACATTGCCTATAATAATTCTGCTGAATTTTATTTGAATTCTATTTCGCTTTCGAAAGGAAAAAAATCAGTTGTAGGGATTTTTCCAATTTTCGAAAAAACTAGTTTTACACTGCGTTTTTCTAAGAATGAATTAGAATCTATTAAACATAATTTTGAAGGTCAGTTTTTTGAAAATGAAAAGGCAACTTTCAATAATTTTAAAAATAATGCCGTTGGAAAATCGATTATTCATTTAAGTACACACGCTTCGGCAGGAGATTTGGAAACTCCTGCCAGCATTAAATTCTACGATCAGGAAATCTTATATTCTGAGTTATATAATTTACAACTCAACCCCGATTTGGTTGTTTTGAGTGCCTGCGAAACAGGAATTGGAAAATTGTTTAAAGCCGAAGGTGCCATGAGCGTAGCAAGAGGTTTTCAGTTTGCAGGCGCGCAGAATCTTTTGTTTTCTTTATGGAATGTGAATGATTATACAGCTTCCGTTTTCATGGATTATTTTTATAAAGAAATAAAACACAATTCTTCTTTTGTACACGCAACAGCAAACGCGAAGAGAGCATTTTTAAAAGATGAAAATATTCCAAATGCGAAAAAATCTCCTTATTATTGGAGTGCTTTTGTGTATTATGGAACTCTAGAAACTCCCGAGAAATCTTCAAATTATATCTTCTATATCATTAGTTTTTTGGGTGTAATTGCTTTATTTTTGATATTTAAGAACAGGCATAAATGGAAAATCTTCACAAAATTCTCAAAATAGAGAAGTACAAAAAAATAAAGTTTAAAATTACCAAAACACAGCATTTGCAGATTAAAGCCAAGATTAATGGCATTTCTGGAATTTTCATTTTAGATACGGGCGCATCCAATACCTGTGTCGGTTTTGAAAGTATTGAACGTTTTGAACTGTCTGCAAAAAACTCTAAAACAAAAGCTTCTGGAGCTGGAGGAACTGGAATGATTACACAGATTTCGTCTGAAAACAAACTGCAGTTAGGAAGCTGGAAAAGCAAAAATTTCAGTATCGTTATTTTTGATCTTTCGCATGTAAATGAAGCTTTAGAATCTTTTAAAGCGAAACCTGTTCATGGCATAATCGGCGCCGATGTTTTATTGGAAGGAAAAGCGATTATTGATTATTTTAATCATTACGTGTATCTTAAATAAAAGGAAATTCCAATTTTTTAAAATCCAAATTCCAAATAAAAAGCCTTCTCATCGAAGGCTTTTACTTTTATTCTATTTCTTGTTCGACAATTTCTGTTTTTGAAACCGAATGTTTTTTCAACGAAAAATAAGCTACAACTGTGCTCAATAACATTAAAACTCCACCCAAAATAAATGGCGCTCCTGCAAATTTAAATGGCGCATCTTCGTGAGTGAAAAAGTAAAAGGTATTGGCCATCATTGGAGGCCCAATAATCGAAGAAGCACTCATTAAACTGGTTAAAGTTCCCTGGATTTCTCCTTGTTCACTTGGTGCAACTTTACTTGCTACAACAGATTGCAAAGCGGGTCCAGCAATTCCTCCTAGACAGTACGGAATTAAAAACACAAACATCATCCAGCTTTCTGTTGCAAAAGCAAATAACAGCATTCCGATTGTATATAAGGCCAGACCTATATAAATACTTTTCTCATTTCCAATTTTAGGATTGATGTAACGAACTAATCCGCCTTGCACCACTCCTACTAATAAACCGATTATTCCTAATGAGATTCCGATCATTCTTTCGTCCCAATTAAATTGATAGATGGTAAAGAAACTCCAATTACTTTGTACAGCATGCGAACCGACATACAATAGAAATATTGCGGCTATTAATCCGATTAATGTCGGGTATTTTCTTAACCCTAAAATTGCTCCAATTGGGTTGGCGCGTTTCCAGTCAAATTCTCGTCGGTTTTCTTTTTTAAGTGATTCTGGTAAAATGAAAAATCCGTAAAGAAAATTTAGCATGCATAAAACGGCTGCTGCGTAAAATGGAACTCGCGATCCATATTGGCCTAAAAGTCCGCCAATAACAGGTCCAATGATAAATCCTAATCCGAAAGCAGCTCCAACTAATCCGAAGTTTTTAGCTCTGTTTTCAGGCGTACTTACATCGGCAATATAGGCTGATGCTGTTGTAATACTTGCACCCGTAACTCCAGCAATAATTCTTCCAATAAAAAGCCAGATTATAGTTGGCGAAAATGCCAGTAAAATATAATCTAAAGAAAATCCGAAAAGGGAAATTAATATGATTGGTCTTCTTCCGAATTTATCACTTAAATTTCCAATTACAGGAGCAAAAACAAACTGAGTTATCGCATACGCGAAGGTTAACCAGCCACCAATTTTTGCGGCTTCGCTGATGTCTCCATGAATGAGTTCTTCTATTAATTTTGGAATTACAGGAATAATAATTCCCCACCCTGTAATGTCTATTAACATGGTTATGAAAATAAACCCAATTGCTGCAGACTTATCTTTTTGTGGCATAATACATTTTAAAAATGAACTACAAATAAACGAAAAATCCCAAATTCCAATTTAAGGAATCTGGGATTTTTGTTTGAAATTCCGAATTCGGGTTCGGAATTTCTATTGAAAATTAAAACTATTAATGTGTATGTTTCGGATTAAAACCGTCTTCGCTTAATTCTGTATGCTCATAATCTGCATGCATTTCAGCCTCGTAATCGATTTTTTCTCCTTTAGAGAACTTACGGATAATTTTCTCCATAATTTCATAGATTACTGGTACAACAATCAAAGTAAGGAATAATGATGAAATCAAACCTCCGATGATTACCCATGCTAATCCGTTTTTCCACTCAGCTCCTGCTCCAGATGCTAATGCAATTGGGAACATACCAAATACCATCGCGATTGTTGTCATCAAGATCGGACGTAAACGCGCGTGGTTTGCTTGGATTAATGCTGTTCTGATAGATTCACCAGCAGCTCTTCGCTGATTGGTATAATCGACAAGCATGATCGCATTCTTACACACCAGACCGATCAACATGATGACCCCTAAAATGGTAAAGATATTCAATGTATTGTTTGTCAACGCCAATGCAAATAAAACTCCAATGAACGAAAGCGGAATAGCAAATAATACGACAAACGGGTGAACGAAACTGTCGTAAAGACCAACCATTACAAGGTAAACCAAAATAATAGCGGCTAATAATGCAATTCCTAAAGTACCAAAACCTTCAGATTGGTTCTCTTGGTCACCACCCCAGATATAGTTAACTCCAGTTGGTTTTTGCAATTTATCCAGTTTTTCTTGCCATTGCTGTACAATTGTTCCTGCTGGCACCCCAACGTTCTGACCTTGTACGGTTACAGAAGCAGTTTTATCTCTACGCTCTAATTTACTTGGTCCAGAACCTTCTGTAATAGTAGCAAATTGGTTTAATTTAATTTGCTGACCTGCATTGTTTATGAAAATCAAGTTACTAACGTCTGTGATATTTTTTCTATCAAATTCATTGTATTTGATGTTGATGTCATATTCGTATTCACCAGCTCTAAATTTACCGTCTGTATTACCGCTATAAGCCGTCTGCATGGTTAAACCAACCGTTTGAAGCGTTAATCCTAAAGCAGCCATTTTATCTCTGTCTACCTGAACGTTGATCTCTGGGTTTCCGTCCTCAACTGTTAATTTAATCTCTGTTGTTCCAGGAATGGTACGTAATTCAGCTTCTGCCATCTTTGCAAATTTCATAGCGCTTTCTACGTTTGGACCAGTTACGATCAAACCTAAAGTTGCATCTTCAGCAGTTCCTAAGATACCTACTGGTACTGTTTTAACTTTAGCTCCAACCAAAACTTTCTCCAGTTTACGTTTTACTTTTGCAGCATACACGTTCGCGTCATCTGTACGATCTTTTTGTTCGATCATTTTAACGTCGATCTCTGCTTTGTAAGCCGTTGCCTGAGCAGCTCCTAAACCTTCACTGGTTTGTCCTACAGTTGTAATCTGGCTGAAAACGTATTTTTCTCCTTTTAAGAAAGCTTCTGCTTTTTGTGTCATAAAGTTAGTCTGCTCTAATGAAGCATCTTTTGGCATCTCGATTTGTACTAAGAACTCCCCACTATCAGATGATGCGAAGAACTCTCCTCCAATGTATCCGCCTCCCATTAACCAGAAGATCGTTCCAAAGAACATTACAATGATAGCCACCATTGTTTTGATATAGTGATCTAAACACCAGTTTAGTAAGTTTGATACCCAGTTTGTAAAACGAGTTAAGTAGCTTTCAAATCCAAGAATGATTTTTCCGAAAAGGTTTTTGCCTTCAATATGCTCTAGTTTTCCAAAACGAGAAGACAACCATGGAATAATTGTAAATGAAGCCAATAACGAGAACATTGTTGAAATAATTACCGTAACACAGAATTGTGTAATAATATTCGATACCAATCCTGTACTCATTGCAATTGGCAAGAACACCACCACAATTACTAACGTAATCGAAGTTACCGTTGCTCCAATTTCGGCAGTTCCATCATAAGAGGCACGAATTCTGCTCTTACCCATCTCCATGTGTCGGTAAATGTTCTCCAATACCACAATCGCGTCATCCACAAGAATACCTACAACAAGAGATAAACCAAGTAAAGACATTAAGTTAAGCGTGTAACCTAATAAATAGATTCCGATAAATGTAGCAATCAAAGATGCTGGAATAGATACCATTACGATTAACGAGTTTCTAATACTGTGCAAGAAGAACAACATTACAAATGCTACCAGAATAACCGCGATTAACAAGTCATGTACAACAGAATCTGCTGCCTCAAGCGTAAAGACTGTACTGTCTTTTGCCACTTCTAATTTCAATTGAGCCGATTTGTAATCATTCTCTAATGTTTTGATCGTTTTAATCAACTGCTCACTTACCGCAACGGCATTCGCATCTGATTGTTTTACAATTTGAAGTACGATCGCACTTTTCTGATCTACACGCGCAATTTTCTCCGCGATTTTTTGCGTATCCTGAACGTCAGCAATATCCCCTAAACGAATTTGAATTCCGTTTTGAGAAGAAACTACTAAGTTTCTTAATTCGTCAACGTTCTTATATTTACCCGCTAAACGGATTAAGATTTTTTGATTTCTAGTTTGAATATTTCCTGTTGGGAAATCCAAGTTTGAAGTTAAAATAGTTTGCTGTACTTGAGGAACAGAAAGACCGTAACCTTGCATTTTAACAGCGTCCAAGTTTACTTGAATCTCACGCTCTTGACCACCAATAATATTTACCTGCGCCACCCCTTGTACACGAGACAAAACTGGAGCAATCTTTTTATCGATCAAATCGTAAAACGCTGCTTCGTCCATTTTTCCATTCGCGCCAAGCGTCATAATTGGTAAATCACTCAAAGAGAATTTAGTCAAAGACGGCGGATCTGCATCGTCTGGAAGATCACTTAAAATCGCATTAATTTTACGTTGCGCATCGTTCATGGAAATATCTACATTGGCAGTAGAAAGTAATGTGATCGATACTACAGAAAGTGATTCGTAAGATTTCGAATCGATTTTCTTGATATTTTCTAAGGAAGCAATCGCGTCCTCAATTTTCTTAGTAACCGTGTTTTCAACCTCACTCGGAGAAGCTCCAGGATATACAGTTGAAACCGTAATTACGTTGGTTTCGAATTTTGGGATCAGCTCGTAGCCCAATTGGCTGTAACTGAACAATCCACCTAATGTCAGAATTGTAAACAATACAATTACCAACGACGGACGTTTAATGGATATTTCGGCTAATTTCATATATTTTTTTATTTTATTAAGTCCTTAGTTTTTAGTCCCTAGCGGTTAGTTTTTGGCTAATTCTAAGGACTAGGTACTTTGTACTAATAACTAATTAACTATTACTTAATAATTTCTACTTTATTTCCGTCTTGTAAGTTGATTTGTCCTGTAACGATTACAACTTCTCCGTCATTCAAACCGTTGATGATTTCAACTTTATCTCCTAAAATTCTTCCAGCTACAACTTTTTTCAATTTAGCAACATTGTTTTCTACAACAAAGATTTCGTTGCTGCTCACACTTCCAACAAATGCATTTCTTGGAACCACTTTTAAGTTTTGCTTTTGGTTTTTAGCACCAAAGTTTGCCGTTCCGTACATACCTGCTTTTAGGTCGTTGTTAGCGTTGTTTGTAATTTCAATTTCAACAGGGAAATTTAAAGACGCATCTGCTTTTGCAGCGATGAAAGTAATTTTACCAGAGAAAGTTTTATCAGGATAAACACTTGCTGTAATTTCAACAGGGTTTCCTAATTTTAAACTTGCCACTTGGCTTTCGTTTACCGTAACCGTCAATTTTAATTTAGAAACATTTACAATATCAAATAAAGCAGTTGCAGGCATTCCAGCTAAAATAGAACCTGGTTCGATATATTTTTTATTGATGTATCCGTTAATTGGAGCTTTTACTCTTGTATCACCAACATTGATTTTAGCTTGAGTGTAATTAGATTGAGCATTTGTCAAAGCCAATTTTGCTTGATCTAATTGCTGTTTTGTAACACCGCCAGTTTTAAAAGCATTTTCATATCTAGCATAATCCGATTTTGCATTTTGATAAGCTGCTTCAGCTGCTTGAGCATTTACGTTGATAACGTCACCTCTTACTGTTAAAAGAGTTTGTCCTACTTTTACATAGTCCCCTTCTTTAACTAAAACACTAATTACTTTTCCAGATTTCTCAGCAGAGAAAGTCAATTCTTGAATCGGTGCAAAGTTTCCGTTTGCAGTAAAACCTAAGTTAACATCTTCTGTTTTTACTGTTGCTACTTTTACAGAAACCGCTGCATTCTTTTCAGCCACAATTGCAGTTTTGCCTTCGTTTTCTGCTTTGTTTTTATTTAAAATGTAGTTAATCCCGACAAAAGCCACGACTATGATTACGATTGTTATAATTATTTTCTTCATTGTAATAATTTGTTATTTAGTAAGAGATTTTAGTTCGCCTTTCGATTTGATTAGAGATATTTCGGCAATTTTATAATTTAAAACTGCTCTTGTAAAGTTATTTTGAGCTTCAAGCGATGCATTTTCTGCGTCTAGCAAATCGGTTAAAGAGGCTAAACCTTGAAGGTAATTGTTTTTGGTATTGCTTAAAATTTCACCAGCTAAACGCATATTTTCCCTCTGATTCTCGATAGTAACCAGATTGTTTTTTATCTGAGTCATAGCATTTCTATAATCTAAATCAAGAGAAAGTTTGGTGTCTTTAATATCTTCTTGAAGTTCTCTGATTTGAACATCTGCTTGTCTCACTTTAGCACGAGTTCCAAAACCTGTAAAGATTGGTACGTGTAAGTTTAAAGCAACTGCAGAGAAATCTGACCAGTAAACTCCTTTTTCTGGTTTTGCAAACCAAGGCATTTCTGGACCTTGCCCAAAATAATTGTAGCCAGCAGACAATGAAAGCGTTGGATAATATCCTGCTTCAACTGCTTTTTTATTGAATACTAACAATTCTTCTTGTTTTTTCAATAATAAGTATTCTGTTCTGTTTTCAATATTTGGCTCTTCTGTTAAAGCTGCTGGAACGACTTCAAATTCTTCTTTTGGTAATACGATTTGAGTTTCAATTGGCATACCCATATAGAACTTCAATGCATTTTCTTGCAATTCAATTTGATTTTTAATCTGCTGACGCTCTGTGTCTATATTAGACATTTTCACGATAATACGATCTAAATCAATTTTTTTAGCCAGACCATTATCAAACTGTCCTTGTACGATATCGCGAACTTTTGTAGTATTTACATAATTGCTATCTAGCAAAATAAGTCTTTCTTGCTGCACGTAAACAGAATAGTAGTTGTTTGCAACTCTCTCAATAACTTGCTCTTCTGTCAATTGATCATTGATTTGATAGAATTCGCGAGTAGATTTTGCCGCTCTCAATCCTGTAAAAACAGACTGATCAAAAATTGCCTGAGTTAAAGAAAGTCCAGCAGTTGAAGACCATTTTTGACCAAAAGCTGCTTGAATTGTAGTTCCTGGCGCACCAAAAGCCGCTCCATCGATAACTGTGGTTTGAATTACTGGATTATAAGTCAGATTTCCGTTTGCGCTAATTTGCGGTAAAGCTCTCGAACGCACTTCTTGAATTTGGTACTCACTATTTTCAACCTGAAGTTTTGCTTTTTTAGCATCCGCTTTATTTTGAAGCGCATAATTGACTGCGTCTTTCAGAGTTAAAGTAGTGGTTTGTGCGACGGCAGACAAGCCTATTGTACACAAAACTATAAGAAAGATTCTTTTCATAAGTAGTTACTATTTATTTAAATATTTGAGATGGCATCGTCATTTTATCTTTTACAACTCTCCCAGAAAAATGACGACAATTTGGATAATTAATTATTAATTTTTTTTAATTGCTTTTCTAATTCCTCTACTCCTTTTTCGGTTGCCATGGCACGAGTATGATACTCCAAGGCTTCTAATTCTATTCTTTGCGCTTCACTTTCAGAAACCGTATTTTCGTTTATATGAAAAACTAGAGTGTAATAAAATTTAACATAAATCTCTATGTTTAAATCACTTCTATAAAGACCTTCTCGAATTCCTTTTTCAATATTATCTCTAAAAAGCTGGGTACACTGATCGATTTCGTACGATAAGATGTTCTGATAAATCTCCGGATAATGTTTTTTTAACTGATAAATTGGAGAAGTATCAATATTGTTTTTAAACATGTCACGAAACATTTCTCTAATCTCAAAATTTTCATGAATTGCATTATAATTCTTTGCTATAATGGTGTCCATAATCTCGTGAACTTGACTATGAACCAGTGAAGTGCTTTCTTCAATTAAAACTTCCTTATTGCAGAAATATTTGTAAATCGTTTTTTTCGAAATACACATTTCTCCTGCAATATCATCCATTGTAACACTTTTAAAACCAAGCTTTAAAAACAATTCGCTTGCTTTTGCTATTATCTTCTCTTTCATTTTAAATTCTCGAATTGCCTTACAAATATACTTTGGAAACTAAAATCAAAAAAATAGTTTCCGATTTATTTGTAATAATTTTACATTAATTTATTCTTTTAGTAAGATTTATATGCTAAATTCTAAATTTGCTATAAGTTTGATGTCTTTACCTAGAGCTGCACCAGAAGAATGATTGAAAGAGCTGAAATCTAAACCAAAGTCTTCGCGTTTGATATTTCCTTTAATTTCAAAAGCTACTTTCTTTTCTCCGTTGTAAATATTCTCGCCTAAAAATTCTGCGTCCAATTCAACTACTCTCGTAATATCTTTTATCGTTAAATCTCCTTTGAAGAAATTGATATTCTGATTTACTTTTTGAAATGATGTCGATTTGAAACTGATAATTGGATGCTCATCTTCTTCAAAAAAATCTTGAAGCTGCAAATAAGCATCTATAGATTGGAAACTTTCATTTTTGTTATTGATATCCAATGAAAATTCTACAGAAGCATCTTCAATTTCATTGTCTTCAATATTCACATACCCATCAAATTTATTTGCAGTTCCTCCCAAATAAGAAGTTCGCGATTGTCTCATTTTCAATAAAACATCTGATTGGCTAGAATCTAAGGTCCATTTTGTTTTCATAAGCACTTGATTTAATTGATTTTATAAATCATTCAAAAATCTTAATGGAAACTTTTATGGTTTTCTCAGTTTCCATTAACGCTGCAAATATAGACAGGAAACTCTGAATACCAAAAAAGTTTCCAAGTTTTTTAGATTTTTTTTAAAACATTAAAAATGAGAATAATTAAAAGCCCGTTTCCAATCATTAATCGGCTTTTAACATTTCGTCCTCAAAAATTCATATATGAATTGTATATTTGAGCCTCGAAATCAGAATTTATTATGCACGATATAAGTCAGTACCAAGATTTTTTCATCAATTATCTAAAAAACCAAAACATACATAAAGAGCCTAAAAATCTTTACGAACCTATAGAATACATTTTAGGACTTGGCGGCAAACGAATCCGCCCTGTTTTAACTTTAATGGCTGCAGAGGTTTTTGATACTGATTATTCGACGGCACTTCCCGCAGCAATGGCGGTCGAAGTTTTTCATAACTTTTCTTTAGTTCATGATGACATTATGGACGATGCTCCATTAAGGAGAGGACAAGTTACGGTGCATGAAAAATGGGATTTAAATACAGGAATTCTTTCTGGAGACGCTATGCTGATTTTAGCCTATCAGTATTTTGAGCAATATGAACCAATTGTTTTTAGAAATTTAGCCAAATTATTCAGCAAAACGGCGCTTGAGGTTTGCGAAGGACAGCAATGGGATGTTGATTTTGAGACTCGTAAAGATGTTACGATCCCGCAATATCTAAAAATGATCGAATACAAAACAGCGGTTCTAGTAGCAGCAGCCATGAAAATGGGGGCAATTGTGGCTAAAACTTCTGAAAAAGAAGCTGATTTAATTTACGATTTCGGATTGAATTTAGGATTGGCTTTCCAACTTCAAGATGATTATCTGGATGCCTTTGGAGATCCGGAAACTTTTGGAAAACAAGTTGGAGGAGATATTATAGAGAACAAAAAAACGTATTTATATCTAAAAGCTTTAGAATTTTCGTCAAGCGAAAAAGCTTCAGAATTAGAACAGTTGTTTACGTTACAATTAGACGATAATTCAGGAAAAATTGAAACAGCGAAAGCTATTTTTAATGAATCTGGAGCCTCAAAAGCAACTCAAGATGCCATCGAAATGTATACTTTAAAAGCTTTTGAAACGTTAGAAAAAATGGATATCAATGCCGAAAAGAAAGACATTTTGAGAACTTTTGGCGAGAACTTAATGGGACGTAAAGTTTAGTATTCAGTAAATCTACAATCATCACTCTAAAATCTAAAATAATAATATGTTTGTAGCACCAACAAATACAGAATCTTTACTAGAGCAGGCTCAGGCACAGACTTTATATCTTAATCTTATTGAACAGATTAATAAGGATTTCAATCTGGCCAATGAAGGAATCGATTTTCCGTTAAGCATTTCGCCAGACGAATTGAAAATCCAGCTGCACGAAAAAATCTATCGAATGATTCAGTACAAATTTGCTGAATATTTGAATCTTCTTTATATTATAGATGTTCCTGAAGACCAAATAAAAAGTCTCGATGGCTCTGATTTGGTAATTCTAGCTGAACAAGTTGCTTTTTTGATTCTGAAAAGAGAATGGCAGAAGGTGTGGTTTAGAAACTTCTACAAGTGATTTTTTTTAGCCACGAAGGCACAAAGTCACAAAGTTTTATCTTTGCAACTGTACTTTTAGAATTTCATGACTTTCTTTTGCATAAGTTATTCTAACAGGCAGCCCGTCTCTAAAAACTCCATTTTTCGTTTTACTGAAATGATTAAATTGACCTAATAGAACATTACTATAACTAAATTCAACTGAATCAACTGTAAAACTTTCAATAGTAATAGTTGCCATTTTTTTTACCTGTTCCTTTCTTTCAAAATCTGAAATAAAACCTTCAACCACCAATGAATTAGGCGACCTAAAAACATTCAAAATCCTCTCTTCTGTTGTGTCTTTTATAAAAAACTTCAAATAGAAAAACATAATTGATGATAAACTAAAAAATATTCCTGTAATCCACAGTAAAATTATTTTTTCATAATCTTCATCTTTCTTTTTAAATCTTTTAATCAAACCCCAAAGAATGAGCGATACAATCATCACCCAAAAAAAGATTTCAAAAGATCTTATGTGAGTTGGCAAATCAGATATCGACCAATAAGTATAGTAATTCATAAAAAAACTTAGCACCTTAAAAATAAACTCTCACAAAAGGCATAAATCCAGAGCCGTAAAGACTTTTATTTGGATCATACAAAACATCGTAACGCGCTCCAATTGTCACATTATTAGTTCTGTACCCTGCTCCTAAATATAAAGCTGTATTCCAATAGGCATCGGCAAAACCTGGATGATAGTAATTTTCTTCGTAGTCGGTATCAACCCTAACCTGCTCCAATTCTGCAGATAATTGCAGTTGCGGAATCGGGTTTACAAGCGTGATAAAACTTCCGCCGTAAACAAAAGATTCGTAATAATTTTTTTGATATAAATATCCAAATTGCAATCCGACACCAACGGCAACAATTTCGTTGATATTGTAAATCGCACTCGGCATTACCGAGACATTAGTGTAGCCAGATCCAAAACCCAATCCGAGACCACCTCCAAATTGAACTTTTTCCCAAAAATGGTTACTGTTGTCAATGACATATTTTTGTTGTGCAATAGTATAACTAGAAAATAACACTGCCAAAATCACAAAAAAACATCTGCAATCGATTGAAAATTGAATTTTATTCATAGTTAACGTTTATTTTAACAAATTTTTACGTAAAAGTACGTAAAAAAAAGATTTAAATAAAGGTGATTGTTGTACTTTTGCCTTTCTATATAACAAAAAGTATATTCACTCATATTATGGATAGGTTTTCATTTTTAAACGCAGCGCATACCGAGTTTTTTGCACAATTATACGATCAATATTTAGTCAACCCAGACAGCGTTGAGCCTAGCTGGAGAAGTTTCTTTCAAGGTTTTGACTTTGGACAAACAACTTATAACGACGAAAACCCTGTGCAGACAATCGTTGAGTACGTGACTAGCGACAACACAGATTACAGTCAGGTTTCTGAAAAACTAAAGAAAGAATTCAACGTTTTAAAATTAATTGACGGATACCGTACGCGCGGGCATTTATTCACGAAAACAAATCCTGTTCGTGACCGTAGAACTTCATCTCCAACTTTGGATATCGAAAACTTCGGATTATCGGCGGCAGATCTTTCAACTGTTTTTGATGCTGCTCAAACAATCGGGATGGCGCCTTCTTCTTTGCAAGATATCGTAAATCGATTAAAAGCTATTTACTGCCAGCATATCGGTATCGAATATATGTATATTAGAAATCCTGGCGTTGTAAAATGGATTCAAGATAAATTATCTGTAAATACAAATCAGCCGAATTTCTCTACAGAAGAAAAGAAAACGATCTTAAATAAACTTAACGAAGCTGTTTCTTTTGAGAACTTCCTTCATACTAAATATGTTGGACAAAAACGTTTCTCATTAGAAGGTGGAGAATCTATCATTCCAGCTCTTGATGCTTTAATCGAGCAAGCTGCTGAAAAAGGTGTTGAACAATTTGTAATGGGAATGGCTCACCGTGGTCGTTTGAACGTTTTGGCAAACATCTTCGGAAAATCGACTCAAGATATTTTTGGTGAATTTGACGGTAAAGATTACGATCAGGAATATTTTGATGGTGACGTAAAATACCACTTAGGTCTTACTGCTGACAAGAAAACAAGAACTGGAAAAAGCATCAATATCAATTTAGCGCCAAACCCTTCTCACTTAGAAACTGTTGGAGCTGTTATTGAAGGTATTACCAGAGCAAAACAAGATAAATATTATAATGATGATTTCTCTAAAGTTTTACCAATCGCTGTTCACGGTGATGCTGCAATTGCAGGACAAGGTATTCTTTACGAAATCATTCAGATGGCACAACTTGACGGTTACAAAACTGGAGGAACAATCCATATCGTAATCAACAATCAGGTTGGATTTACAACGAACTACTTAGACGCTCGTTCTTCTACTTATTGTACAGACGTTGCTAAAGTAACGCTTTCGCCAGTATTGCACGTAAATGCTGATGACGCTGAAGCTGTTGTACATGCTGTATCTTTTGCATTAGACTACAGAATGCAATTTGGACGTGACGTGTTTATCGATCTTTTAGGATATAGAAAATACGGACACAACGAAGGTGACGAACCTCGTTTTACACAACCAGTTTTATATAAAATCATTGCTAAGCACAAAAACCCAAGAGACATTTACGCTGAGAAATTACTTTCTGACGGCGTAATTGATGCTTCTTATGTTAATGCTTTAGAAAAAGAATACAAATCTAGATTAGAAGAAAACTTAGAAGCTTCTCGTAAAAAAGATTTGACTATCATTACTCCATTCATGAAAAACGAATGGGAAGGATTTGTTCAGGTTACTGATACACAAATGCTTCAAAAAGTAGATACCACTTTTGACAAAAAAGGATTGGATTCTATCATCAATACAATCTCAACTTTACCAGAAGACAAAAAATTCATCAACAAAATCACTAAAATTGTATCTGACAGAAAAGCAGGTTATGATAACAATACTGTTGATTGGGGAACTGCTGAAGCATTGGCTTACGGTTCACTTTTAACAGAAGGATTTGATGTTAGAATTTCTGGACAAGACGTAGAAAGAGGAACTTTCTCTCACCGTCATGCTGTGGTTAAAGTAGAAGATTCTGAAGAAGAAGTAATTTTACTAAATGCTATTGAAAACAAAAAAGGAAACTTTGGCGTATTCAACTCTCTTTTATCTGAGTACGGAGTTTTAGGTTTTGATTACGGATATGCTTTAGCAAATCCAAAAGCCTTGACAATCTGGGAAGCACAATTTGGAGATTTCTCTAACGGAGCGCAAATTATGATTGACCAGTATATTTCTTGTGGAGAAGATAAATGGAACAACCAAAATGGTATTGTGCTATTATTGCCTCACGGATACGAAGGACAAGGTGCTGAGCACTCTTCTGCAAGAATGGAGCGTTACTTACAGCTTTGTGCAAGACATAATATGTATGTTGCAGACTGCACGACTCCAGCAAACTTCTTCCACTTATTGAGAAGACAAATGAAGAGCAATTTCCGTAAACCTTTGGTAGTTTTCTCTCCAAAAAGTTTATTGCGTGATCCAAGATGTGTGTCAACAGTTGAGGAAATCGCAAGCGGAAGTTTCCAAGAAACTATTGATGACAATACTGTAGATAAAAAGAAAGTTAAAACTTTGGTTTTCTGTACAGGTAAATTCTACTATGATATTGTTGCTGAAAGAGAAAACAACGGAAGAAATGACGTTGCGGTTGTTCGTATCGAGCAATTATTCCCTTTCCCTGCAGAACAAATCAAAGAAATCATTGCAAAATATCCAAATGCTGATGATTATGTTTGGGCGCAAGAAGAGCCTAAAAACATGGGAGCTTACAGCTTTATGTTAATGAATTTTGATTTCATCAAATGGAGATTGGCTTCATTAAAAGCATATTCTGCTCCAGCATCTGGAAGTTACACACGTGCAAAACGTCGTCACGCAGATGCTATCAGAATGGTATTCGATAAAAATTTATTTAGATAGATTTATGAAAAAAGTATTTCTATTTATTGTTATTTTATTATCAATAACGGTTAATGCTCAAGAATTAAAGAAACCGGCCGAAGGAAAAACAATTGTTTACTTCGTAAGGTCTTCTGGAATGGGAATGTTGATAAATTTTAAATATTTTGATGGAGAAAAATATTTAGGAAAGTTTAACTACGGGAAATATTTGATTTACGAATGCGATCCTGGAAAACATTTGTTTTGGTCTAGATCAGAAAACACAAGTTTTATAGAAGCAGAACTTGAACCAAACAAAATTTACATTATTGATTCTGAAGCTCAAATGGGCGCGATAAAAGCTGGTGTAAAATTAGTGGCATTTGATCCTAAAGCCGAGCATTACAAAACACCTAAAAAATTTGAGAAAAAGAAAAAAATTATTTTAGAAGCAATTACAGAGCAGAAAGAATATATTGCTACAGCTGAAGATCTCAAAGAAGGCGCAACAGAATTTGAAAGTGTAATTAAAAGATCTACTGAAAAATATAATAAATCAAAAGAAAAAGGAGAAGAATTTGCAAAAGTCCTTCCTGAAATGTCATACACAAATTAGATAATAAAAAATAATTGTTTCGGTTTTAAGCTTCACGTTTTGTCATAAACCTGAAACTTGAAACTAACTAAAACTTTAAACAAAAACAAGATGATTTTAGAAATGAAAGTCCCATCACCAGGGGAATCAATAAAAGAAGTTGAAATTGCAACTTGGTTAGTAAAAGACGGTGATTATGTAGAAAAAGATCAAGCTATTGCTGAAGTTGATTCAGACAAAGCAACTCTTGAATTACCTGCTGAAATGAGCGGTGTAATTACACTAAAAGCAGAAGAAGGCGATACAGTAGCTGTAGGTGCTGTAGTTTGTTTAATCGATACAGATGCTGCAAAACCAGCAGGATCTGCTCCAGCAGCTGAAGCTCCGAAAGCAGAAGCACCAAAAGCGGAGGCTCCAAAGGCAGAAGCGCCGAAAGCTGAAGCTCCAAAAGCGGCAGAAGCTCCTGCAGCTGCAAGTTATGCAGCAGGAACTCCATCTCCAGCAGCAAGAAAAATATTAGACGAGAAAAATATTGCACCAGCATCAGTTTCTGGAACTGGTAAAGGTGGAAGAATTACTAAAGATGACGCAATAAACGCTGTTCCTTCTATGGGAACTCCAACTGGTGGAAGCCGTGGAACTGAGCGTACTAAATTATCAATGTTACGTCGTAAAGTAGCGGAAAGATTAGTTTCTGCTAAAAATGAAACGGCTATGTTGACTACTTTCAACGAAGTAAACATGACGCCAATCAACCAAATTCGTAACGAATATAAAGATGCTTTCAAAGCTAAACACGGTGGTTTAGGTTTAGGATTTATGTCTTTCTTTACAAAAGCAGTTACAAGAGCTTTACAATTATACCCAGATGTTAACTCTATGATGGATGGTGATTACAAAATCGGATACGATTTCTGTGACATTTCTATCGCAGTTTCTGGACCAAAAGGATTAATGGTTCCTGTTGTTCGTAATGCTGAAAACTTAACTTTCCGTGGAATTGAAGCTGAAATCAAAAGATTAGCTTTAAGAGCTCGTGATGGTCAAATTACAGTTGACGATATGACTGGAGGAACTTTCACAATCACAAATGGTGGTGTATTCGGAAGTATGTTATCTACTCCAATCATCAACCCTCCTCAATCTGGAATCTTAGGAATGCACAACATCATCGAGCGTCCGATTGCAGTAAATGGAAAAGTGGAAATTCACCCAATGATGTACGTTGCTCTTTCTTATGACCACAGAATCATCGACGGACGTGAGTCTGTTGGTTTCTTAGTTGCGGTTAAAGAAGCTTTAGAAAACCCAGTAGAATTATTAATGAATGGCGATGCTAAACGTGCTTTAGAATTGTAATCAGCATAATTTTCAAAATATAAAAAGCCTGTTCATTTGTTTGAGCAGGCTTTTTTGCTTCTTAAACAACCATTTCCAAAACCTATTTTCTGACTAAAAATGATTATTTAAAAAAATTATTTAGAATAAATAAGAATAGCTTGCATTATATGCATTCAACATGTACATTTGCGCTATTAAAATCAATTCTAAATAAAAATGAAATTCAAATTTACAATTTCTTTTTTGAGTTTTTGTTTTGCTTTAATGACCAGCGTATCTGCCTTGGCTCAAGAAAAAGCAACTATTAAAGGCCAAATTAGCTTAACAAATAATGAAGCTGCAGACAATGTTTCTGTAGTATTGAAAGGAACAAAAATAGGAACAAGTACAGATGCAAATGGTTTCTATGAAATTAAAAACATTAAACCAGGAAATTATGTGATTAAAGTTTCTGGAATTGGATATTCTTCTAAAGAAAAAAGTGTTAGCCTTAATGCAGGCGATTCTATTATTGAAGATTTTAGAATTAGCGAAAACTCTCAAGAATTGAATGAAATTGTGGTAAACGGAAACAGAAAAAACCCGTTAGCTCGTAAAGAGACAACACAAGTATCAAGATTACCTCTTAAAAATCTTGAAAACCCACAAGTTTATACTACCATTACTGCTGAACTTTTAAAAGAACAGGTAGTTACAAATATTGATGATGCATTAAAAAATGCTCCAGGTTTATCTCCGCTTTGGGCTTCTACAGGTCGTGGTGGCGACGGTGCAGGATACTTCTCTCTTAGAGGTTTTGCCGTACAGCCAACTATGACAAACGGATTGCCAGCTTTGAATAACGGAAGCATCGATCCTGCAAACATTGACAAAATTGAAGTTATTAAAGGACCTTCTGGAACTTTGTTCGGAAGTAGTTTAATTTCTTACGGAGGTTTAATTAACCTTACTACAAAAAAACCTTACGATCATTTTGGTGGAGAAGTAAGCTACACTGCTGGAAGCTACGGATTAAACCGTGTTACTGCTGATGTTAACACTCCATTAGATGATGAACACAAAATTAATTTCCGTGTTAACACAGCTTACCACAGCGAAAATAGTTTTCAAGATGCTGGATTTAGAAAATCGTTTTTCTTTGCTCCTTCATTATCTTACCAAGTTAGTGACAGACTTTCGTTCTTGATTAATACAGAATTCATGAATAACAAACAGACGAACCCAACTATGTTATTCTTAGATAGAGGAACAGAGTTGAGAGTTCATAACATGGATGAATTAGGATACGACAACAAACGTTCTTATACAAGCAACGAATTATTTATCGAAACTCCTTCTTACTCTCTTCAAGGACAGATGAATTACAAAATTTCTGACCAATGGACTTCTCAAACAGTTCTATCTAGAGGATCATCTAAATCTGAAGGGTATTATACTTATTTATACGAAGGAACACAATTTGCACCGACGCAGATTAATCAAGGAATTGTTTTAGGACGTTCTATGAATTACCAAGACACTACTACATTAACAACAGATATTCAACAAAACTTTATTGGCGACTTTAAATTAGGCAGTTTAAGAAACAGAATTGTTGTTGGTTTGGATTATTTTAATAGAGGACAAGTTGACAATGGTTCAGGATACGTATCAAACGGATATGTTTATATCGGAAACTTAGATGTAGCAACTGTAAATAATTATTTATTTGGAATTACAGATCCTACAAAATATATTACAGATAATGACAGCGGTAATCTAACAAAAGCTGGTTCTGACAAACTTATTGCAGCAACTGATGCAAACAACAACAAAACAAAACAAGAAGTTATTAGCGCTTACGCATCAGATGTAATCAATATTACGCCTGCATTATCGGCAATGGCTAGTTTACGTGTTGACCGTTTTATGACAGAAGGTGACGTTACAACAAATGCTGATGATTTTAACCAAACTTCTTTTTCACCTAAGTTCGGTATCGTTTATCAGCCAATTATTGATAAAGTATCGCTTTTTGCTAACTACATGGATGGTTTTACTAACACAGCTCCAACAACTGATACTGGCTTAGGCGGAATGGGTATTCCAAGAACTTTCAAACCAGAACATGCTAACCAATTTGAAGTTGGTACGAAATTAAATGTTCTTAAAGATAAAGTTTATGCAACATTCAGCTACTACGATATTAAGGTAACAGATCAAGTTTATACTGTTTATGGTTCTACAGGCGGAGTACCAACTCAAACCTCTTACCAGGATGGTGAACAAAGAAACAAAGGTTTTGAAGCAGAAATCGTTGCAAGCCCAATTGACGGTTTAAACATCGTTGCAGGTTACAGCTACGTTGATGCTGTCCTAAATGCTGGAGATCCTTCTTTTGTAGGACATAGACCAGAAAGCTCTGGACCAAGAAACACTGCAAACTTCTGGGCAAGCTACAAATTCCCACAAGGAGATTTACAAGGATTTGGTTTAGGTTTTGGAGGAAATTATGCTGATAAAAACTTAATCATGAACAGAAATGTTGTGGGTCAGTTTACACTTCCTTCTTACACCGTATTAAATTCATCTATTTTCTACGGAACAGAGAAATTTACATTGACACTTAAGTTAGACAACATCGCAAATGTTGACACTTATGACGGATGGTCAACCATTCACCCAAAAAACATGAGAAGTGTGTCTGCAAACTTTTCATATAGATTTTAATAAATAATTCACAAAAACACCTTTCTAAAAATTTAGAAAGGTGTTTTTTAAATTTCTAAGATTATGATTACTATTGCCAGTCTTATCGTTTTTTTAGCTTTTTACACGCTTTATTACACCTCAAAAAGAGCGGTTTTATCGTATGATTTTGGTTTTGAGAAATGGATGAAAAACAATCCAAAGCAAACCAAACTTACAGGTCTAGGATTATTATTGATTGCTTATGCATCTTGGCTTTACACACAATCTTTAGGCTGTGGCACTTTGATGTTTTTTATTCAGCTAATGACTGTTGGAAGCTTAATTATCATTTTAGCACCACTGAAAAAGGTAAACCACAAAGCGCTTTTAGCACTTTTGATCATCATTTCTATTTTAGAATTTTATTACGCTTAAATCCATTAACGAATGCCAGCAAATCCAAAATATTTAACTCCAGCCTTTTTGCCGCGTTTTCTTAAAATCACGGCCGCAATTTTAGGCGGTTATTTCGTTGCCGTTTCTTTTCACCTTGCTCTTGCGGCTTGGTTTAATAGAGCTAATGTTTTAATGACAATGGCTTATAGCGGTTTTATTCTTTGGGTTGCGCTTATGGTCATTGCTTTTCTAGCCAAAAGTGGTTGGAAAATTTGGGGAATTTACATTCTTCTTACTTTAGTGTTCTGTCTTTTTATTTACTTAGGTCAAACTTACCATCCAACGGCAAAATAATTTATGAATAACCGTCATTACAATATCTATTTTCATACACATACTGTTAGCGGAATCGTTATCAGCGTAGTTCTTTTTGTAATTTTCTTTGCTGGGTCTTTTTCTTTTTTTAGAGATGAAATCATCAATTGGGAAAGAAGTGAATCCACTGCAATTACAAGAGAAATCCAACTAGACTACAATAGTGCACTGAAAGATCTTGACAAAAAACATATCCTTCACGGAAGAAATATTACCATTTCTAAACCTTCTGTCGAAGAAAGAGTAGCCGTTTACATGGAAGGAACCAAAGATACTTTGGCACCAGCCAAACAAAAAGAAGGTTCATTTTTCTATCTTGATGCAAAAAATTTTAAATCGTACACTTACGAAGAATCGTATTCTTTAGGAGAACTTTTATACCGTCTGCACTTTTTAGCGCAGATTCCTTATCCTGCCGGATATTATTTATCTGGATTTACAGCTTTATTCTTCTTGTTTGCAATCGTAACAGGAGTTTTATTGCATTGGAACAAAATTGTATCCAACTTCTACATCTTTCGTCCAAAAGAAAAATTAAAAACACTTTGGACAGATGCGCACACTGCATTAGGAATGATTGGTTTACCATTCCAATTTGTTTATGCGGTTACAGGAGCCTTTTTTATGATTAAACTTTTAATAGTTGCTCCCGCTGTAATGGCTCTTTATGGAGGAGATGATAAAAAACTGTATGACGAATTAGAATACAACGATCCTGATTATACTTTTGAAAATAAAAAACTGGCCAATCCTTTTAATGTAAATGAATTAGTTGCAAAGGCAAAAAACAACTGGAAAGATTTTGAAATCACCAGAGTAATCATTCAGAATTACGGAGATATTAACATGCATGTTTTGGTTGAAGGCGAATTATTATCTCATAAAAAATTTGTCGGCGTTGGAAAAGCAGTATATCGCGTATCTGATGGAAAAGAAATTGCTAAAAAAGATCCAGTTTCACAAAACAATTATCTTGATGCTGTAAAAACTGTTTTATACCGTATCCATTTTGGCGATTATGGCGGATATGCTCTAAAAATCGTAAGTTTCATTTTAGGAATTATAACCTGTTTTGTCATAATTTCTGGAGTTATGATTTGGCTTGTTGCTCGACAAAAAAACAATTTGCCAGAAAAGAAAAGACGTTTCAACGCTGCAGTTGTGCGTATTTATTTGGCTATTTGTTTAAGCATGTATCCTATAACAGCGCTATCTTTCATTGGAAGTAAAATTTTCTATCCTTTAAGCCAATCTAATTTATTTGCACTTTATTTTGGAGGATGGTTAATCCTTACAATCTTCTTTATTATTAAGAAGAATGATGCTTTTACGAACAAGTTCTGTCTGATTTCTGGAAGTATTTTAGGATTCTTAATTCCAATTACAAACGGTATCGTTTCTGGAGATTGGTTTTGGACTTCTTTTATGGAAAACAAAATTCAGATTTTCTTTATTGATGTTTTCTGGATTTTCTTGGCTTCCATTTCGTTATATACAGCTTATCATTTAAAACCTAAAAAAGCGGTTTCTAACTAAAAAGTTTTTTTTTGCCACGAAGACACGAAGGCACTAAGTTTTTTTGAATCTCGCAAAGTCGCGAAGTCGCAAAGTTTTTCTTTCACGCTGATAAAAAAATCCTTTTAATTTTTTTAATCTGTGGCTAAAAAAACTTTGCGACTTCGCGACTTTGCGAGATTCTTTTATCAGCTTATCTACAAATTATTTGCAATAACTTGTCCCTTATAAATTTTGAGCATACTTTTACGCTTTTAATCAAAAAATGGGATTCAAGACCAAAATACGATTTCTGCATAAATGGCTCGGATTAATTTCTGGGCTTATTGTTTTTGTAGTCTGTATTACGGGTTGTATTTTTTGTTTTCATGACGAAATAAAAGACATTACCCGAAAAGAATGGCGTTTAGTTGAACCTCAAAATAAACCATTTTCACTACCTTCTGAGTTGCAGAAAAAAGCAAAAGAAGCCGTTCCCGAAAACAAAATCAGCATGATTGCTTATTACGGAAAAAACAGATCGGCAATTGTTTATACGTATTCAGATAACGGAAATCTTTACTTATATTTTAATCCGTACACGGGAAAATATTTGCAATCTGAAAATCCTGAAACTGATTTCTTCATTATTGTAGAATACATTCATCTGTATCTACTTCTACCCGACTATATCGGAAAACATATCATTGGTGGTGCTACAATTATTTTCATCTTATTGTTAATTTCTGGAATTATACAATGGTGGCCCAAACGAAAAAGTGATCTCAAAAGAAGTTTAACTATAAAATGGGATGCCAAATGGCGCCGTGTCAATTATGACTGGCATAATACCACAGGTTTTTACATTTCGTTAATTGCTTTAATTCTAGCCATAACTGGGCTTACATTTACATACGAATGGGTTGGCGACGGAATTTACAAATCGTTCAATTTGGGCGGAGACAAAGCAGCCGAAACTAAAACACCTATAATTGATACTACTGCATTCAAAGCAAATTCGATTACCGCAATTGACAAAGCCTTTATTCAGACTCAAAAATTAGAACCAAAAGCAGAAATGTTTTTTGTGATGATTCCGCAGCAAAAAGGCGATATTGTGAGTACAGGTGCTTATCCGCATACATTACGTTATGACCAGCAGAGCAATTATTATTTTCATCCGTCAAGCGGAAAATTAATTCAAAGTCAGACTTTCGATAAAAAAACTTTAGGATTACAAGTTGTAGAAATGAATTACGGAATACATACGGGACAAGTTTTGGATCTTCCTGGAAAAATTCTAGCCTTTACCGTAAGTTTAATTGCGGCCGCACTGCCCGTAAGCGGATTTATAATTTGGTTTGGAAGAAATAGAAAATCTAAAAAAGTAAAAGCATAAAAAAACCGCCTCAATGATCGAGACGGTTTTTTTATAGTTGTTTTCGAAATTATAATTAATTTCTGTTTGCTAAAGCATTTTTCTGTAAACTTTTAACTGAGCTTACTTTATTGTCTACATAGGCAACTTCATTTAAACTGCTTTCATTGAAGTAAATCCATTTTCCAGTTTTAACTCCGTCTGTGTATTCTCCAACGGCTTTTTTATTTCCATTTTCGTCATATGATACCCAGACACCGTCTAATTTACCGTCTTTAAAAAAGCCTTCTTGCTGCACTTTACCATTGTCATAGTAATACGTTGCTTTTACCTTGTTTCCAGCAGCTTCTAATTCAGGCTTTCCTTCTTGTGCAACTACAATTCCTGAGAACAATATTGCAGCTAAAATTACACTCTTTTTCATATCTTTAGGTATTTAATGTTAAGAAATCTTTATCAAATATAATCAAATGTTTACATTAAAAAAACTTTTGCTTAACAATTTGGTAACATAGAATAAAAACTTAACATTGGAAAACTTCAAAAAAACAAAAAACCAGCGCTCAGGCACTGGTTTTACTGGTGTTTTATAAAAAATGCTATTTTACGAAAACGTTTTAAATTTCGTAAAAAATTTAGTTCAATAATGCGCTAAGCTGTTTATCTAATTCAGGATCAGACGGTCTTGCCGCTTCAGATTTCAGAATATTTCCATTTGGATCTATCAAGATAAATCTCGGAATTCCTAATATACCGTAGTTAACAACAAACTCAGATTCCCAATCCTTGTCAGCCAATAGCTGTGTACCGCCAAGATGCTTATCATTTACAAATTTTTTCCATTTCTCAGTATCTTTCAGTTTATCAATAGAAATACTCACAAATTCAATATTCTTTCCATGATATTTTTCTTCAATTTTTTGTAAATACGGAATCTCAGCTCTACAAGGTGCGCACCAAGTTGCCCAAACATCAATGTAAACATATTTCCCTTTCAAGTCAGAAAGTTTTGTTTTTCCTCCTTTATAGTTATCATAATCAAAACCTGGAGAAGGTTTTCCAGTCAATTTATTAGCTTTTGCAGCTCTCTCGTATTGTTCTGTGCCATATTGGTGAAAACTTTCGAAACTAAGTTTTAAAGATTTTTTAAACTCTGGATCAAAATTATTCTTCTCTAAATTTTCTGTATCCGATTTTAATTTGCCGTCAAGCAAAGCTGTAAATTCAGCTGGTTCTTTAGTAAAAGCATCTTTCTGAAAGTTTTCGTCCTTTAGGGCTTGCTCTGCTAAAAAATTACTTTCATCAACACCTTTACCATTATAAACAATAGTTTCGTCAAATTCTTTTGCATCCATTGTTAAATTGATTTCAGAATTTGGCTTTAAGTATAAATTAGAAGATTCCTTTCCGTCAGAAAACACATAAAACCCCTGAGGAGCATCAAAAGTTGCAGCAAAAACTTCCTTTTTATCAATTGGAATTACTTGTCTGAAATTATCTCTACCTCTTATTACAAGAGTATCGCTATTTCTATTGGCAATCTTAGCAGTAAATTTTATTGAATTTTTACTTTGACCGATAACATTCAAAGCATTAAAAATTACCAAACCTGCAACAAAAAGTTTTTTCATAGGTATTATAATTAGTTTTTAGATAATCAAAACTAAATAAATTAAAGCTTTCAGATTTGACAATTAACAAAATATTTAAAATTATTCTGCATCAACTTCTCACTTTACTATATTAATTTGAATTTTGTGTTTACTTTTGCAGTCTAAAATTTTGATTATGTATAGAAGTCATAATTGTGGCGAATTAAATGCCTCAAATATTAATACGGAAGTTACACTAGCGGGATGGGTTCAAAAATCTCGTGATAAAGGATTTATGAATTGGGTTGACTTACGTGACCGTTACGGAATTACACAACTTATTTTTGACGAAAGCCGTACCGATAAAACCGTTTTTGAATTGGCAAAAACTCTAGGAAGAGAATTTGTGATTCAGGTAAAAGGAACTGTAATTGAGCGTGAAGCTAAGAACAAAAATATTCCAACAGGTGAAATCGAAATTTTAGTTTCTGAATTAACGATTTTAAATTCGGCTTTAACTCCTCCTTTTACGATTGAAGATGAAACAGACGGTGGAGAAGATATCAGAATGAAATACCGTTACTTGGATATCAGAAGAAATCCGGTAAAAAACAGTTTATTATTCCGTCACAAAGTGGCAATGGAAGTTCGTAAATATTTATCTGATTTGGATTTCTGCGAAGTTGAAACTCCTTATTTAATTAAATCTACTCCTGAAGGAGCACGAGATTTCGTTGTGCCAAGCCGTATGAACGAAGGTCAGTTTTATGCTTTACCGCAATCTCCGCAAACTTTCAAACAGCTTTTGATGGTTGGAGGAATGGATAAATATTTCCAAATCGTGAAATGTTTCCGTGACGAAGATTTACGTGCAGACCGTCAGCCAGAGTTTACACAGATTGACTGCGAAATGGCTTTTGTAGAGCAGGAAGACATTTTGAATGTTTTTGAAGGATTGACAAGACATTTATTAAAAGAAATTAAAGGTATTGAAGTAGAGAAATTCCCAAGAATTACTTACGACTATGCCATGAAAACATACGGAAACGACAAACCGGACATCCGTTTCGGAATGAAGTTTGGAGAATTAAACGAGTTTGCACAGCATAAAGAATTCCCAGTATTTAATGCAGCAGAATTAGTTGTCGGAATTGCTGTTCCTGGAGCAGGAAACTACACTCGTAAAGAAATCGACGGATTAATTGACTGGGTTAAACGTCCGCAAGTGGGAGCATCTGGAATGGTTTACGTAAAATGCAACGAAGACGGAACATACAAATCTTCTGTAGACAAATTTTACGATCAAGACGATTTGGCAAACTGGGCAAAAGCTACAGAAGCAAATTCTGGCGATATGATTTTTGTACTTTCTGGTCCTGCAAACAAAACACGCGCACAACTTTCTGCACTTCGTATGGAATTGGCAACTCGTTTAGGATTGCGTAATCCAGAAGAATTTGCACCTCTTTGGGTTGTAGATTTCCCATTATTAGAGCTTGACGAAGAAAGTGGCCGTTACCATGCAATGCACCACCCATTTACGTCTCCAAAACCAAAAGATATGGCTTTATTGGAAACAGAACCTGGAAAAGTTCGCGCAAATGCATACGACATGGTTTTAAACGGAAACGAAATTGGCGGAGGATCTATTCGTATTCACGATAAGGCGACACAGCAATTAATGTTTAAATATTTAGGATTTACCGAAGAAGAAGCAAAAGCACAATTTGGTTTCTTAATGGATGCTTTCCAATTTGGAGCACCGCCGCATGGAGGTCTTGCTTTTGGTTTGGATAGACTTGTTTCCATCTTAGGCGGACAAGAAACAATTAGAGATTTTATCGCTTTCCCAAAAAACAATTCTGGGCGCGACGTAATGATCGATGCACCTGCTGCAATTGATAATGCACAATTAAAAGAACTAAAAATTAAAGTAGATATTGCTTAGTTTAAATAGTTCACTCATAAAAACTAAAAACGCGTTGCAATTGCAGCGCGTTTTTTGGTTTAATAAAATGTTAAGAAAAATCTTAGAGCTATTTTTTTTGAATTATCAAATTCTTACAAATGCAATATTTTTAGATTCTTACAATTAATGATTCGCAAATTTCACTATTCTATAAATAAATTGATGCAATAAACCGCGTAAAAACACTGTAAATCAATAATTTTTACAAAAAATTAACACGTAGATGTCTTTTGTATTATTTTATATATTACATTTGTTTTATTATAAATTATTATTACAATTACAATGCGTACAGGTACAGTAAAATTTTTCAATGAATCTAAAGGTTATGGATTCATTACAGACGAAGAAACAGGAAAGGACATCTTCGTTCACGCTTCAGGAATTAACGCGGAAGAATTACGCGAAGGTGACCGTGTAAGCTACGAAGAAGAAGAAGGAAGAAAAGGGAAAGTTGCTGCTAAAGTAGCAGTAATCTAAGAAAAATATAGCAATTTATTTTTTTTGCCTCTGAATGGTCTCAGAAAACGTCTCGAAATATCGGGACGTTTTTTTTTACCCATTTCTTAAAAAAATATTAAAATAACGCAATGTTATTTATAATGAATAAAAATTACACGTAAACGCGGTTTCAAGCACTACTTATCTCCTCCTTTAGCTTGTGTTTTACAGAGTTCCAAGTTATCTTTGTGGCTCATTTTTTAAGTAAAAAATCGAAGTTTATGCAATCTGATCAATACAGTTACATTCCTATTTTAATGCAGTTTATTCTAGCTGTTGGTTTTGTGGTAGGAACAATCATTATTTCTGGAAAATTAGGACCTAGAAGAACCTCTGAAGTTAAAGATAAAAACTTCGAATGCGGTATCGAATCTGTTGGTAACGCCCGTATTCCTTTCTCAGTAAAATACTTCTTAGTTGCTATTTTGTTCGTATTATTCGACGTAGAGGTTATTTTCCTTTACCCATGGGCAGTAAACTTCAAAGACTTAGGAGTTGAAGGAATGTTAAAAATGATAGTTTTCATGTCTTTACTTTTAGTTGGTTTCTTTTATATCATCAAAAAGAAGGCATTAGAGTGGGAATAAATGATTTTAGATTTTAGATCTGAGATTTTAGATTTATCTAATACTGAGATTTAAAATTTGAACTCAAATTTAAAGTACTGATTTAAAAAATTGATTTTACTTTTTACGATTTAAAAAATCTAAAATCTAAAATCAGAAATCTAAAATAAAATGAGCGATTCAAAAGTAAATATGGTTGCGCCGCCAGAAGGAGTTACTGGTGAAGGTTTCTTCGCTACAAAACTTAGTGATGTTGTTGGTTTAGCAAGAGCCAACTCATTATGGCCGCTTCCTTTCGCGACTTCATGCTGTGGTATTGAATTCATGGCAACAATGGCATCTCACTACGATTTAGCTCGATTTGGTTCTGAACGTGTAAGTTTCTCTCCTCGTCAAGCTGATATGCTTTTAGTAATGGGAACTATTTCTAAAAAAATGGCGCCAATTTTAAGACAAGTTTACGAACAAATGTCTGAACCACGCTGGGTAATTGCTGTTGGAGCTTGTGCTTCTTCAGGAGGAGTTTTTGATACGTACTCTGTTCTTCAAGGAATTGACAAAGTAATTCCGGTTGACGTTTATGTGCCAGGATGCCCGCCAAGACCAGAACAAATTGTTGATGGAGTTATGAGATTGCAAGATTTAGTAAAAAGCGAATCTGTGAGACGAAGAAGCTCACCAGAATATCAAGAATTATTAGCTTCATATAATATCTCATAAGATGGCTTTAGAAAATACCCAAATTCAAGACAAACTTGTAGAAACATTCAGCAATGATGTTTTTAACTTTCAACAAGAAAGAGATATTTTTTCTTTAGAAGCTTCGGCTGATAAAATCACACCGTTGATTCTATTCCTTAAAAACGATCCAGAATTAAAATTTCATTTCTTAACTGACTTATGCGGTATTCATTACCCAGATAATGAAGCAGAACGTCAGTTTGCAGTTGTATATCATTTACACAACTGGTACGAAAACAAAAGATTAAAAATCAAAGTTTTTCTAAACGGAGAAAAACCAGAAATAAAATCAATTTCAAATATTTTCTTGTCTTCCAACTGGATGGAAAGAGAAACTTTCGATTTCTATGGAATTGACTTTATAGGTCATCCACAATTGAAACGTATTTTGAATATGGACGAAATGCAGTCTCACCCAATGAGAAAAGAATTCCCATTGGAAGACAGCGGAAGAACTGATAAGGATGACAGGTTCTTTGGAAGAACAACAACAAATTGCTAAAAAATAATTCAACATTATAAAATGTCAGAACTATTATTACCACCAGAGCATCGTTATGCTAAAATAATTAAGGAGAGACTAAATGACGACGGAAGCGAACTTTCTGTACTGAATTTAGGTCCGACTCACCCAGCTACACACGGTATTTTCCAAAATATCTTGTTGATGGATGGTGAAAAAATTCTTGAGGCTGAGCCAACTATTGGTTACATCCACAGAGCTTTCGAAAAAATTGCCGAAAATCGTCCTTTTTATCAAATTACACCTCTTACAGACCGTATGAACTATTGTTCGTCTCCTATTAACAATATGGGATGGTGGATGACAGTAGAAAAACTATTAGGTATTGAAGTTCCTAAAAGAGCTCAATATTTAAGAGTTATCGTTATGGAGCTGGCTCGTATTACAGACCACATTATATGTAACGGAATTTTAGGTGTAGATACTGGTGCGTATACTGGTTTCTTATACGTTTTTCAATTTAGAGAAAAAATCTACGAAATCTACGAAGAAATTTGTGGTGCTCGCTTAACAACCAATATGGGAAGAATTGGTGGTTTTGAAAGAGACTGGTCTCCAGAAGTTTTCAAAAAACTAGATGCTTTCCTTGAAGAATTCCCTCCTGTTTGGCAGGAATTCCAAAACCTATTTGAAAGAAATAGAATTTTCCTTGATAGAACTGTAAACGTAGGTGGTATCACTGCTGAAAAAGCTATGGCTTACGGATTTACAGGTCCAAACTTACGTGCTGCGGGAGTTGATTATGATGTACGTGTAGCACAACCTTACTCATCTTACGAAGATTTCGATTTTATTGTTCCTGTTGGAAAATCAGGAGACACTTACGATCGTTTCTGTGTTCGTAATGCTGAAGTTTGGGAAAGTTTAAGCATTATTCGTCAGGCGTTAGAGAAAATGCCTCCAGGAAACGAATACCATGCTGAAGTTCCAGATTATTACCTTCCTCCAAAAGAAGATGTTTACACTTCTATGGAATCTTTAATTTATCACTTTAAGATCGTAATGGGAGAAGTTCCTGTACCAGTTGCAGAAGTATATCACCCAGTAGAAGGAGGAAATGGAGAACTTGGATTCTATTTAGTAACAGACGGAAGTAGAACTCCATATAGATTACATTTCAGAAGACCTTGCTTTATTTATTATCAAGCATTCCCAGAAATGATTAAAGGCGCTATGCTTTCTGATGCAATTATCATCTTATCAAGTTTGAACGTAATTGCAGGAGAATTAGACGCGTAATTGATTGTAGATTTAAGAGTTTAGATTTTAGATTGCTTCGCAGATTTTAAAATTTAGATTTCTAAATCTAACCCAAATAAAGATTGAAGAATCTAAAACTTAAAAAATTATAGATATAGATTATAGATACAGATTTGAAAAAATCTAAAATCTAAACTCAGAAATCTAAAATTAACAAGATTGCAGAATACGGATTGGACAAAGATTTGAAAAAATCTATCCCGATAGCTATCGGGACTAAAATCTAAAATCTAAAATAAAAATGGAACGTAAACATTACAAACAAGAAATAAATATGACTGAGGCATTGATGAACCGCATCAATGAATTGATCAGTCATTATCCTGAGGGCAAACAAAAATCGGCTTTACTGCCTGTTTTGCACGAAGTTCAGGATGCACACAACAACTGGCTTAGCATTGAACTTCAAGATAAAGTTGCCGAGATTCTTCAGATCAAACCGATTGAGGTTTATGAGGTGGTTACTTTCTATACGATGTTCAACCAAAAGCCAATTGGTAAGTATATGTTTGAGTTCTGCCAGACTTCTTGCTGCTGTTTAAGAGGTGCTGAGGATCTGATGGATTACACTTCTGAAAAACTAGGCATTAAAATGGGCGAAACAACTCCAGACGGAATGTTTACTATTGCTGGTGTAGAATGTTTAGGTGCTTGCGGATACGCTCCGATGATGCAGTTGGGTGATTTCTACAAAGAAAAACTGACAGAAGAGAAAATCGATCAGATTATTGCTGATTGTAAAGAGGATAAAATAATATTACACGATAAATAAGATGTCACAAAAAATATTATTAGATAAAATCAATATTCCTGGAATTAAAACCTACGAAGTATATCGTCAAAACGGTGGTTATGCTTCTGTAGAAAAAGCTTTAAAAACACTTACTCCAGACGAAGTTACTGAAGAAGTAAAAAAATCAGGATTACGTGGTCGTGGTGGTGCAGGTTTCCCTGCTGGAATGAAATGGAGCTTTATTGATAAAAAATCAGGAAGACCAAGACACTTAGTGTGTAATGCCGATGAGTCTGAGCCAGGAACATTCAAAGATCGTTTCTTGATGGAATATATTCCTCACTTATTGATCGAAGGAATGATTACTTCAAGCTACGCTCTAGGCGCGAACCTATCTTATATCTACATTCGTGGAGAATATATGTGGGTTTTCAAAATTTTAGAAAGAGCAATCGCAGAAGCAAAAGCTGCAGGTTGGTTAGGAAAAAATATATTAGGATCAGGATATGATTTAGAACTTCACGTTCACTGTGGAGCTGGAGCATATATCTGTGGAGAAGAAACAGCATTAATCGAATCTTTGGAAGGTAAAAGAGGAAATCCTCGTATTAAACCCCCTTTCCCAGCGGTTTCTGGTCTTTGGGCAAACCCAACAGTAGTGAATAATGTTGAAACTATTGCAACGGTGCCTTGGATCGTAAACAATTCTGGTGATGATTATGCTAAAATTGGAATTGGACGTTCTACTGGAACTAAATTAATTTCTGCTTCTGGACACATTAAAAATCCTGGAGTTTACGAAATTGAATTAGGTTTAAGTGTTGACGAATTCATGAATTCTGATGAATATTTAGGAGGAATGTCTTCAAGCAGACCTTTGAAAGCATTTGTTCCTGGAGGTTCTTCTGTGCCAATTTTACCAGCTGAATTAATTTTTAAAACAGCAAACGGGGAAGACCGATTAATGACTTACGAATCTTTAAGTGATGGTGGTTTTGCCACTGGATCTATGTTAGGCTCTGGAGGATTTATCGTTTACAACGACACTGCTTGTGTAGTTAGAAACACTTGGAATTTTGCTCGTTTCTACCACCATGAATCTTGCGGACAATGTACTCCTTGCCGTGAAGGAACTGGATGGTTGGAAAAAATCTTATGGAGAATCGAAAACGGTCAAGGCCGTGAAGAAGATATCGAATTATTGTGGAGCATTCAAAGTAAAATTGAAGGAAATACAATTTGTCCGCTTGGTGACGCCGCTTCTTGGCCAGTAGCTGCTGCGATTCGCCACTTTAGAGACGAGTTTGAATATCACGTTCGTTTCCCAGAAAAAATTAAAAATAGAGATCACTTTGTAGCTGAGCCTTTTTCTCAGGTTAAACATTTAGTTGGCGGTAAAGTAATCGTATAAAAATATATAGCAGAAAGTTATAAAGTTAAAAATATTAAAAGGACAGCAACTCTTTTGAATATTCTTACTTTCAACATTCAAATCAATAAGAGATGAAAGTAACCATAGACGGTCAAAGTATAGACGTAGAACCAGGAACAACGATCCTGCAGGCTGCACGTATGATTGGTGGAGATTTAGTTCCGCCAGCCATGTGCTATTACTCAAAATTAAAAGGCAGTGGCGGAAAATGCCGTTGCTGTTTAGTTGAAGTTTCTAAAGGTAGTGAAGCTGACCCGCGACCAATGCCAAAATTGATGGCATCTTGTGTAACAGGATGTATGGACGGTATGGAAGTAAACAGTAAATCGTCTGCAAGAGTAACGGAAGCACGTAAATCTGTAACAGAATTTTTATTAATCAACCACCCATTAGATTGCCCTATTTGTGATCAGGCTGGAGAGTGTGATTTACAAAATTTAAGTTTCGAGCACGGAAATCCGAAGTCACGTTACATTGAAGAAAAAAGAACATTTGAACCAGAAGATATTGGTCCGAATATTCAACTTCACATGAACCGTTGTATTCTTTGCCAAAGATGTGTACAAGTTGCAGATCAATTGACAGACAACAGAGTTCACGGGGTATTAGACCGTGGTGATCACGCTAATATTTCGACTTGTATTTCTAAAGCTATTACAAATGAGTTCTCTGGAAACATGATTGATGTTTGTCCAGTTGGAGCTTTAACAGATAAAACTTTCCGTTTTAAATCAAGAGTTTGGTTTAACAAACCTTACAACGCACACAGAGAATGTACAACTCCAGGATGTTGCGGAAAAACTACCGTTTGGATGTTTGGTGGAGAAATTCAGCGTGTAACTGGTCGTAAAGACGAGTACCATGAAGTAGAAGAATTCATCTGCAACAGCTGTCGTTTTGATCATAAAGATGTGAAGGATTGGGTAATTGAAGGACCAAGAGAATTTGAAAAAGACTCTGTAATCAACCAAAATAATTACACTCAGAAATTAGAGAAAGTAACGATCGACACAGAAAAGAACATTCTTTTAGGCCGTGATATTGACCGTAAAAAAATTAGTATGGCAGCAATTCCATTAACTGATAAAGACCAAAAATAGTAAGAAATGGAAAGTGCATTAATTATAGAAAAAAGTGTTGTGATTGTAGTCGTTTTTGCGGTTACAATGATTATGGCAATGTATTCCACTTGGGCAGAACGTAAAGTTGCTGCTTTCTTACAAGATCGTGTTGGACCAAACCGTGCAGGATGGGGTGGTTTGTTGCAGCCACTTGCAGATGGTATGAAATTGTTTTCTAAAGAAGAATTTTTCCCAAACACTCCTAATAGATTCTTATTCGTTGTAGGTCCGGCAATTTCGATGAGTACAGCCTTGATGACAAGTGCTGTAATTCCGTGGGGAGATCGTTTACACCTTTTCGGAAGAGACATTATTCTTCAGGCTACTGATGTAAATATTGCTTTATTATACATTTTTGGAGTTCTTTCTGTTGGAGTTTACGGCATCATGATTGGTGGATGGGCTTCTAACAATAAATTCTCTTTGATGGGAGCTATTCGTGCTGCTTCTCAGATGGTTTCTTACGAGGTTGCAATGGGATTATCAATAATCGCTTTATTGATGATGACCGGAACAATGAGTTTAAAAGAAATCTCATTACAGCAGCAAGGAATGAACTGGAACGTTTTTTATCAGCCATTATCATTCTTAATTTTCTTAATCTGTTCATTTGCAGAAACAAACAGAACTCCTTTCGATTTAGCAGAATGTGAAAACGAGTTAATTGGAGGTTACCATACAGAATATTCGTCAATGAAAATGGGATTCTATTTATTTGCTGAATATGCGAGTATGTTTATCTCTTCTACTATTATTTCTGTTTTATTCTTTGGCGGGTACAACTACCCAGGAATGCAATGGATGGTAGAAAATGTAGGTGTAAATGCAGCTAATTTATTAGGAATCGCAGCATTATTTGTAAAAATATGTTTCTTCATATTCTTTTACATGTGGGTACGTTGGACAATTCCAAGATTTAGATATGACCAATTAATGAACTTAGGCTGGAGAATTTTAATTCCGCTTTCGATCATTAATATCATGATAACAGGTGTTGTTATTTTAAGACACGAAATCTTAGCTGCCTTAGGCTTCTAAGAACCATAATGCCCTAGCCCTGATAGAAGCGGCATCCTTATGTTTTTTTCTTTAAAAAATATAAGATATAGCGGATAGCAGGATTAGCTTCAAATAAAAAACAAAATAGATTTTGAATTTGATTGATGTCAAATTGTAAATCATAAACTATAATAGTAAAAATGTCAATAGAAACTATATCATTATCGGGTAGAAAAAAGGTGGTGTCAAATAAAGACATGTCTTTTGTTGAGCGATTGTATCTTGTGGCGATTGTAAAAGGTCTGGTTATTACAGTAAAGCACCTTTTTAGAAAAAAAGTTACCATTCATTACCCAGAGCAGGTTCGTGAAATGAGTCCAGTTTATCGTGGTCAGCACATGCTGAAACGCGACGAACAAGGCCGTGAAAACTGTACTGCTTGCGGATTATGTGCATTATCTTGCCCTGCAGAAGCAATTACTATGAAGGCTGCAGAACGCAAGCCAGATGAAAAACACTTGTACAGAGAAGAGAAATATGCAGAAATCTACGAAATCAATATGCTTCGTTGTATTTTCTGTGGTTTATGTGAAGAAGCTTGTCCAAAAGACGCTATTTACTTAACTGAATCTAAAGTGTTAGTTCCTGCTAGCTACAACAGAGAAGATTTCATTTTCGGGAAAGATAAATTAGTAATGCCTTTAGAAATGGCTTTGAAAAACGCTCAACTTAAAAACGCTAACTAAATGATACATATTCCTGATTTTGCACACGCAACAACTGTTCAAGTTATCTTTTGCTTTTTAGCGTTTATTACCGTTATTACTGCTTTCTTGACTATTTTCAGCAGAAACCCGATTCACAGTGCCATCTATTTGGTAATCTGTTTCTTCTCAATTGCTGGTCATTATTTACTATTAAATTCTCAATTCTTAGCTGTTGTTCATATAATAGTCTACTCTGGAGCTATTATGATTCTGTTCCTGTTTACCATCATGTTGATGAACCTGAACGAACAACGAGAAGTTCACCGTCCTAGAATTACACGTCTTGGCGCTATTGTTTCTTTCTGTTTAATCTTGATTGTTTTAATTACAATCTTTATTAACTCGAAACCAATTGTGGGTGAATACGATTCTACTGGAGAAGATTTCCAATCAATTAAAGTTTTAGGTAAAATTTTATTGGACGAATATATGGTTCCTTTCGAATTTGCTTCAATCTTACTTTTGGTTGCTATGATTGGAACAGTTCTATTGTCTAAAAAAGAAAAATTAAATAAATAATGGGTAATATATTAAATCAAATAGGTATTGAAAACTACATCTTTTTGAGTGTTGTACTTTTCTGTATTGGTATTTTTGGTGTATTGTACAGACGAAATGCTATTATCGTTTTCATGTCTATCGAAATTATGTTGAATGCGGTAAACCTTTTATTTGTTGCTTTTTCAACTTATCATCAAGATGCGCAAGGACAAGTTTTTGTGTTCTTCTCGATGGCGGTTGCTGCAGCCGAAGTTGCGGTAGGATTGGCCATTTTAGTTTCTATCTTTAGAAATATCGGATCAATTAGTATCGATAATTTAAAAAATTTAAAAGGATAATCAGAAATGGATACCAATTTAGCTTTAATTTTAGTTTTAACTCCTTTACTAGGTTTTCTAGTAAATGTCTTTTTTGGAAAAAGCTTAGGGAAAACAGCTTCTGGTGCAATCGGAACTGTTGCTGTAGCGATTTCTTTTGTAGTTTCTCTTTTACTTTTTAATCAAATAACTTCAACGGGAAAAGGAATTGAGGTTACTTTATTTGATTGGATTCAAATTAGCAACTTAAAAATCAATCTTGGATTTTTATTAGATCAATTATCTGTTCTTTGGTTATTATTTGTAACTGGAATCGGATCTTTGATTCACTTATACTCTATCAGTTACATGCATGACGATGAAAATATGCACAAGTTTTTTGCGTATTTAAATCTGTTCGTATTCTTTATGATTACGCTTGTAATTGGAAGCAACTTATTAGTTCTTTTTATTGGATGGGAAGGTGTTGGACTTTGTTCTTACCTATTAATTGGATTCTGGCATAAAAACCAAGATTACAATGATGCGGCAAAAAAAGCTTTCATCATGAACAGAATTGGAGATTTAGGTTTACTAATCGGAATGTTCATCATCGGGTCGATGTTTTCAACTTTGGATTATTCGACTTTAAAAACTTCAATTGCAGGAACAGCTGATTTAAATTTACCATTACTTTCTTTAGCTGCTTTATGTTTATTTATTGGAGCTTGTGGTAAATCTGCTCAAATTCCTTTATATACTTGGTTGCCTGATGCGATGGCTGGGCCAACTCCAGTTTCTGCATTGATCCACGCGGCTACGATGGTAACTGCAGGTATCTTTATGGTAACAAGATTAAACTTTGTATTTGACTTAGCTCATGATGTACAAAATGTAATCGCAATTATTGGAGCTATCACTTCATTGGTTGCTGCTACAATTGGATTAGTACAGACAGATATCAAAAAAGTTTTAGCTTATTCTACAGTTTCTCAATTAGGATTAATGTTTTTAGCATTAGGATTTGGAGCTTATGAAGTAGCCGTTTTCCACGTAATCACTCACGCTTTCTTTAAAGCTTGTTTATTCTTAGGTTCTGGATCTGTAATTCACGGATTACACGGAGAACAGGATATGCGTAACATGGGAGGTTTGCGTAAAGCGATGCCAATTACATTCTGGACCATGTTAATTTCCTCATTAGCAATCTCAGGAGTTCCATTCTTCTCTGGATTCTTTTCTAAAGACGAAATTTTATTGACAGCTTTCCACCACAGTATTCCATTATACGTTGTTGGATCTATTGCTTCAATTATGACAGCTTTCTATATGTTCCGTTTAATGTTCTTGACTTTCTTCAAAGAATTTAGAGGAACAGAAGAACAAAAACACCATTTACACGAAAGTGGTTCTTTAATTACTATTCCGCTTATCATCTTAGCTATTTTAGCAACTTTCGGTGGATTAATTAGTTTACCTGGAAACAGCTGGTTAAATCATTACCTAGCTCCTCTTTTCACAAAAGTAGCTGGCGAAGAGCACCATTTAGGAACAACTGAATATACTTTAATGGGTGTTGCTGTTCTTGGTGGATTATTAGGAATTTTAATTGCGTACGTAAAATACTTTAAACAAGATAATGTTCCAGAATCTGATGAAAACATTACAGGTATAAGCAAAGTTTTATACAACAAATATTATGTAGACGAAGTTTACGATGCCGTATTTGTTCAGCCAATTAATAGCTTATCTAAATTCTTTAGAGATTATATCGAAACTGGTTTATCTGCTCTTGTTTTCGGATTAGGCAAAGTGACGAATGAAATCGCTTATCAAGGAAAGAAATTACAATCAGGAAGTATCGGATTATATCTATTTGTATTTGTTTTAGGAATGTGTGCCATTATTTCCTATATATTTTTAGCTCAATAATATTATAACTATGAACGTTTCTACTATATTAATTATACTTTTAATTGGTGCATTTGCCACTTATTTTTCTGGTGACAAACTAGCTTCAAAAGTTGCTTTGCTTTTCAGCTTAGTCGCTTTAGGATGTTCAATTGTATTATTGAATAATTATAATGCTGGTGAAAATATTAGCGTAATCAACAGCTGGATTACACAGCCTAAAATTTCTTTCGCTTTAAATGCTGACGGATTAGGATTGGCAATGGTTTTATTAACTGCAGCCCTTACTCCTATTATTATATTTTCTTCTTTTGGGAATGAATATAAAAACGCAAAAGCTTTCTACGGATTAATTCTTTTTATGGCATTTGCTATGACAGGAACTTTCTTAGCTTCTGATGGTCTTTTATATTACATTTTCTGGGAGCTTGCTCTTGTTCCGATTTACTTTATTGCTTTGATCTGGGGTAATGGCGATGCTGAAGAACGCAGAAAAGCAGTGGTTAAATTCTTTATTTACACACTTGCTGGTTCGTTATTCATGTTAACTGCTTTTATTTATTTATACACAAAAGCAGGATCTTTCTTAATTGAAGATTTATATAAATTAAATTTATCTGCTTGTGAGCAATTCTGGATTTTCTTGGCATTCTTCTTAGCTTATGCTATTAAAATTCCAATTATTCCTTTCCATACTTGGCAGGCAAATGTATACCAAAAAGCACCAACTGTTGGAACAATGCTTTTATCTGGTATCATGTTAAAAATGGGACTATACAGTGTTCTTCGTTGGCAATTGCCACTTGCACCAACAGCTGCAAAAGAATACATGTATATCTTTATTGCTTTAGGAATTGCAGGTGTAATTTATGGCTCAATTGTAGCCTTAAGACAAAATGATCTTAAAAAATTATTAGCTTATTCTTCTCTTGCACACGTTGGTTTAATCGCTGCGGCTTCTTATACCTTAACACTTGATGGTTTAAGAGGTGCAGTTTTACAAATGATTGCTCACGGTTTTGTTGTGGTTGGATTATTCTTTGCTGCCGAAGTTATTTTCAGAAGATATGAAACTAGAGAAATTGCAGAAATGGGCGGTATTCGCACGCAGTCTCCAAAATTTGCTTCAATGTTTTTAATCTTAGTATTGGCTTCTGTTGCATTACCAAGTACATTTAACTTTGTTGGAGAATTTACTGTTTTATACAGCTTATCTCAAATTAATATTTGGTTTGCTATTTTAGGAGGAACAACTATTATTTTAGGAGCTTATTATATGTTGAGAATGTTCCAGCACGTAATGTTGGGTGAAACGAACTCAAAAGCTTTTGCTGATGTGACACTTAACGAAGGAATTTCTTTCGCAGTAATTATCGCTGTTTTATTGTTCTTCGGATTTTATCCAAAACCAATCACAGATTTGATTACACCAAGCTTGGAAAACATTTTACAAGTTATCAATAAGAACTAATATTTTAAACAAAAAATAAATTAGGGTTACATTTAAAAATGGAAATCCTAAATCAAAAAGATAAAAATGAATACATTAATAGCTATAACAGGATTGGGTATTTTCTGCCTATTGTTTGAAATTCTTAATTTAAGAAAAGCCATCGTTCCTTTTACCATCTTAGGTTTACTAGGAGTATTGGCAATCAATTTCTGCGAATTCGGAATGGAACAAAGTTATTACAACAATATGATTACAGTAAGTAAGTTCTCTACTTCGTTTTCATCATTGTTTATTGTCCTGACGATTTTCCTTGTAGCATTAAGCCATAATTTCTACCATAATCATCCAACGAAAATTTCAGATTATGTTGCTATTAAAGTTTTCTTACTGGCTGGAGCTGTAGCAATGGTTTCTTTTGGAAACTTAGCAATGTTCTTTTTAGGAATTGAAATTTTATCTATTGCATTATATGTTTTAGCAGCAAGCGATCGTTTAAATATTAAGAGCAACGAGGCCGGTATGAAGTATTTCTTGATGGGATCTTTTGCCTCTGGAATTATCTTATTCGGTATTTGTTTGATTTACGGTGCAATGGGAAGTTTTGATATTAGCGAAATTCACGAAAGCGCACTTTCTGCAGAGTTACCAATCTGGTTTCCAATCGGTATGATTTTAATGGTTATCGGTATGTTGTTTAAAGTAGCGGCTGTACCTTTCCATTTCTGGGCTCCAGATGTTTACGAAGGCTCTCCAGCTTTAACAACTGCTTTAATGAGCACATTGGCAAAAGTGGTAGCAATTGCAACGCTATTTAAATTGATTTCTGGTTTAAATTTAATTGCTTCATTAGACAACCAAGATCTTTTACACACATTTGAAGTTATTGTAGTTGTTCTTTCTATTGCTTCAATGTCTGTTGGTAATATTATGGCATTAAGACAAGTAAACGTAAAACGTATGTTGGCTTTCTCTGGAATCTCTCACGCAGGTTTCATGTTAATGACATTATTAACTGTTTCAGCTTCTGCTGGCGTTTTATTATACTACACTGCTGCTTACGCATTATCAGGAATCGCAGCTTTCAGCGTAATTTTATATGTTTGCAGAGATCATGACAATGAAGACATTACCAATTTCCACGGTTTAGGAAAAACAAATCCGTTATTGGCTGCAATCCTTACAGGTTCATTATTGTCGATGGCAGGTATTCCTATTTTCTCTGGATTCTTTGCTAAATTATTCTTATTCAACCAAACTATTCAAGCAGGATATATCGGATTAGTAATTGTTGCCGTAATCAATTCTATCATTAGTGTTGGATACTATTTCAAATTAATTCTTGCTATGTATTCTAAAGAACCAAATCAGGAAAGAACAGGAAGACCATTCCTTATTTATGCAACTGCAATAGTTTCAATTGCTTTAAATATTATTATTGGTTTATTCCCTTCATTAGTTTTAGACTTATTGAATTAAGATAAGAAATACAATATATAGAAAAATCCATCAGTCTCGGCTGATGGATTTTTTTTGCTTTATAAAGAACAGAAAATCATGTTAAAAAATTCTCTCCGGAGATTGCACTTCAAAAAATCTCCATATATTTGGGTTCAATTAAATGTATTAAATTATGAACTTTAATTCAAAAAATCCATTTTTAAACAGTAAGCGTTTTTCAAATGCTGACTCAAGAACAGAAGTACACCAAGCTCAGATTATTGATTACAATCAAGAAATGACGGTGTCTGGAACAATCAATAAAACTGCAATCTTATTTCTTATTTTATGCGGTGCTGCTATGGTAACATGGTGGATGGCTTTTAACGGAATGAATCCTATGTTGCCTACAATTGGAGGCGCAATTATTGGTTTTATTTTAGTGTTGGTTTCTTCATTTAAACCACAGGCTTCTCCTTACCTAGCGCCTGGATATGCTTTATTTGAAGGATTGTTTATTGGAGGAATTTCTGCAATATTTGAATTAAAATTTCCAGGAATCGTAATTAATGCCGTTGGTGCAACTCTAGTTACTTTCTTAGTTTGTTTAGGATTATACAAATTCAGAATTGTTAAGGTTACAGAACAATTTAAATCTGTGGTTGTTGCGGCAACATTGGCAATTGCTACTTATTATTTAATCTCTTGGTTAGTCTCTCTATTTACAAGCTGGCAGCCTGTTCATTATGGAAATTCTATGATGAGTATTGGGATCAGTGTTTTTGTAATTATTATTGCTGCTCTTAATTTATTCTTAGATTTTGATTTAATTGAAAAAGGTGCAAGAGAAAGAATGCCAAAATTTATGGAATGGTACGGAGCGATGGGATTAATGATTACATTGGTTTGGTTATACATTGAATTCCTAAGACTTTTAGCTAAGCTTTATAGTAAGGATTAATTTCTTCTTTATAAAAATTTAAGCCCTTTTGAGTAAAATCAAAGGGGCTTTTTTTATTTTAATAAATTACTTTTTTAAAGTTTAAATGTAAATTTTGAGATTAAATCTTTAAGAATAATCTGTTCTTCAAAAAACAAAAAGAATTCTTTTCCTACAAAAAATGGAAATGTAATTTATGTAATTAAAAAAAATTACAAATCCTCTAAATTCTTCCTGTTTAAATTGTAAAATTCTAAAAAGCTAATAAATTACGGCTTTCCTTACACAATAATCAATGTGTAATAAATTACAATTCATGCAATTAATTACATTTTTAACATTTTAAAAGCTAAAAAAATTAAGTATATTCTTTTTTTTAGTAAAAAAATTACGGTATTAAAAATTAATATATAATTTTGTGTAATCGATTACAATTAAACCACTTGGAGTCGAAAATAAAACCACTTACTTATTTTATTAACTATCTTAAACAAACACTATGAAAAAAAACCTACTTTTCGTAGCTGTCTTTCTTATGACAGCTCAATTATGGGCCCAAACTATCAATGAAGCTTCCGGCTGGTTGGAATCTGCTTTTGTAAAGTGGCAGCCAGTCAGCGGTGCCCAGACCTACAATGTTTACTACACGGGTAACGGATTTACAGACAAAAAAATTGACGACCAGCTTATTAGAAGTTATGGCTCTTATTTTCGCGCTGATATTCCTGGGTTAAAAGCGGGAACTTATACCGTAAAAGTAAAGCCTGTTATAAATGGCAACGAGGGAACTGGAACCACAACGGGAAGCTTAACTGTAGCAGCACATGACCGAAATGGATTTGCCTTTGAAAGCGGCCGCATTCCAGGCGGATATAAAGCAGACGGAACTCCAAAGGATAATGCCGTAATTCTTTACATTACGCAAAATACCAAAAACACCATTTCTATGAATATTACTGGTGCAAGTTCAAATCCTTGTATTGGTTTACAAAATATTTTGTATGCCATTAAAAAAGGAAAAGATACGCGTCCGTTCATTATTCGTTTGATTGGAAATATCACCGATATGACCGTTATGGAAGGTGGTGATGTTGTTATTGAAAACGCAAACAATGCTTCAAGTTATGTTACATTTGAAGGTATTGGTGACGACGCTGTTGCAAATGGCTGGGGAGTTAGATTGAAATCGGCTTCAAACATAGAAGTAAGCAATCTTGGATTTATGAACTGTAACAGTACTGCAGGTGATAACGTAGGAATGCAGCAAGACAACGATCACGTTTGGGTACATAACTGCGATTTATTCTATGGAAATGCAGGAAGCGATGCCGACCAAATAAAAGGCGACGGAGCATTAGACAACAAAACTTCGACTTATATTACATTGTCTTACAACCACTTTTGGGACAATGGAAAAGCAAGTCTTTTAGGTTTAAGCGAAGGTACAACTTCAGGATTGTACATCACATATCACCACAACTGGTTTGACCATTCTGATTCTCGTCATCCACGAGTGCGCTATTATTCGGCACATATTTACAACAACTATTATGATGGCGTTTCTAAATATGGAGCAGGTTCAACTTTAGGATCTTCACTTTTTGTTGAAGGAAATTATTATAGAAACAGCAAGCACCCAATGCTAACTTCACTGCAAGGTACTGATATTTGGGACGAAGCGAACCAAGTAAATAACGCAGGAACAATGGGAACATTCTCTGGAGAAGCAGGTGGAAGCATCAAGGCTTTTAACAATACTTTTGACGCTTCTAACGGAACAAACAATATGCGTTTTGTAGCGTATAATGATCCAAATCCTCTGTACAATATTTCAGGAAAGATAAGCTCTACAACAGATTTTGATGCTTACGTAGCGGCAACAAGAGGAGAAGTCGTAAGCAGTTCTGTAAAATCGAAATCAGGCGCTAATAGCTACAACAACTTTGATACAGATGCTAATTTGTATGTAAAAAATTTAGTAGTAGACACTCCAGCAGCGGCAAAAACTAAAACGACTCAATATGCGGGACGTGTTTCTGGAGGAGATTTAAAATGGACATTTAATAACGCAACAGACGATACTTCTTCTTTAGTTATTACAGCATTAAAAACAGCTCTTACCAACTATACAGGAACTCTAGTTGCTGTACAAGGCGAAGGAAATCCACCTTCAAGCGGGCAGACTTTAACGCTGACATCTACTTCAAACAACAATCAGACTGTTGCAAGCGGAACTGCAATTTCTTCGATCGTATTTACATGGGGTGGCGACGCAACTGACGCTACTGTAACGGGATTACCAGCTTCTGGATTATCTTTTGTAAAAAATACATCAGCAAAAACGATAACTATTTCGGGTACGCCAACTGCAACAGTTTCGTATTCTATTGCAACTTCTGGAACTAGTGGTTCCCCAGCCACTGGTTCAGGAACTGTAACTGTTACTGCTGCAGGAAACCAAACTTTAACTTCTTCTGGAAACAATAACCAAACTGTTTCTTCTGGAACTGCAATTGCTTCGATTGTGTTTACTTGGGGCGGAAACGCTACAGACGCTTCAGTAACTGGATTACCAGCTTCTGGATTGTCTTTTGTAAAAAATACATCGGCAAAAACCATTACCATTACAGGAACTCCAACTGCAAATGTATCTTATTCTGTAACCACTTCTGGAAGTGCAGGAACTCCAGTAACTGCATCAGGAATTATAACCGTTACAACGGGTTCTACTGGCGGTTCTGAAAATCATAATTTTACAACTTCTGGAAAAACAAGTTCATTCTATTCTATTACAGGAAATATGAATTCAACTCCAGGTTCTGTAACTTATAATGGCTTAACGCTAACACAACGATTAAAAATTGAATCGAGCACTTCTATAACGTATACAACAACAAGTGCATCAACTTTAACATTGGTTTTCGATTCTAACTTTACAGGAACTATTAAAGTAGACAATGTTTCTTATACCGCATCTGCTGGTATTGTAACAGCTTCTATTGCTGCTGGTTCTCATAGCATAACAAAAGGTTCTGTTGCCAATTTATTCTATATCAGCACGGTCTACAGTGGAGGAACGTTAAAAATGATGACTGCAACTGATTTAGCTGTAGAAGAAAACGATACAAAAACTTCAGATATTATTTTATATCCAAATCCAGTTTCTAGCACTTTATATTTATCAGATCCTGAGCAAAAAGTGCAAAAAGTACTGATTTACAATATTTCTGGAAATCTAGTAATTAATTCTGGAAATTCTCAAAGCATTGATACAAGCGGATTAATTCCTGGAACTTATCTAGCGAAAATTTATACTGTCGATGGATCATTTAATCAAACTCTTATAAAAAAGTAAAACTAAACTTAACTTAAAAAGGCTTCCAAATTTGGAAGCCTTTCTTATTTCAGATATTTATATAATTACAAATCAAATTTAATTCCCTGCGCTAGCGGAAGATTTGTTGTATAATTGATTGTATTTGTTTGGCGTCTCATATAAATTTTCCAAGCATCAGAACCTGATTCGCGACCGCCTCCAGTTTCTTTTTCGCCTCCAAAAGCACCACCAATTTCGGCTCCAGAAGTTCCAATATTTACGTTTGCAATTCCGCAGTCAGAACCAGTTGCTGATAAAAATCTTTCGGCTTCCCGCAGATTATTCGTCATAATTGCTGACGATAATCCTTGGGCAACACCATTCTGAATTTCGATTGCATTTTCTACTTCACCAGCATATTTAATTAAATATAAAACTGGAGCAAATGTTTCGTGCTGTACAATTTCAAACGAATTTTCAGCTTCTGCAATAGCCGGTTTTACGTAACAGCCACTTTCATAACCTTGACCAGAAAGCACTCCTCCTTCTACTAGAATTTTTCCTCCTTCAGCCACAACTTTATTCAAAGCTGCTGCGTACATTTCGACAGCATGTGTGTCAATAAGCGGTCCAACATGATTATTTTCGTCAAGCGGATTCCCGATTCTCAATTGTTTGTAAGCCGCAACCAAAGCGTCTTTTACTTTATCATAAATACTTTCGTGAATGATCAGTCTTCGAGTTGAAGTACAACGCTGTCCAGCCGTTCCAACCGCTCCAAAAACAGCTCCGATTACCGTCATTTTTATATCTGCATCTGGAGTCACAATAATAGCATTATTTCCTCCTAATTCTAATAATGATTTCCCTAATCTTCCTGCAACGGTTTGTGCTACAATTTTTCCCATTCGGGTTGAACCTGTAGCAGAAATAAGGGGAATACGAGTGTCTGCTGTCAGCAACTCTCCTATTTTATAATCTCCATTTATTAAACACGAAATTCCTTCTGGAAGATTGTTTTCTTTAATAACCTGAGCAATAATATTTTGGCAAGCAATACCACAGAGAGGCGTTTTTTCAGAAGGTTTCCAAACGCAAACATCTCCAGAAATCCATGCTAAAGCTGTGTTCCAAGACCAAACTGCAACTGGGAAATTGAATGCCGAAATAATTCCAACAATTCCTAATGGATGATATTGTTCGTACATACGGTGTCCTGGCCTTTCAGAATGCATCGTTAATCCGTGAAGCTGACGAGATAAACCAACTGCAAAGTCGCAGATATCAATCATTTCCTGAACTTCTCCAAAACCTTCTTGCAAAGATTTCCCCATTTCGTAAGAAACCAATTTTCCTAAAGCTTCTTTATTTTGTCTCAATTTTTCTCCAAACTGACGTACAATTTCACCACGCTGTGGCGCCGGAATCAATCTAAAAGTCTTAAACGCTTCTGCCGCTGTTTGAATTGCTTTTTCGTAATCTTCTGCAGTTGACATTTTTACCGAAGCAATTAATTTTCCGTCAACCGGCGAATAACTCTCTAAAATTTCTCCAGAAGAAAAATTGTTTATTCCTGTTGATGTTCCTTTATTTATTGTCTTGATGCCCAATTTTTCAAGAGCTTCATTCATTCCAAATTGCGATGCTATTGTTGTCATTGTAACTTTTTTAGTTAAAATTGTTATATTTTAATGTAAAGATATTGTTTTAGAATTAATTTTCGATTGAAGTTAATTCATAAATCAACGTAAATTTAAGTTTATTTTAGAGTATTAACAGTAACGAAACTTTATTATTAGATTTATTTAATGAAATTTGCATTACTTAAAATTAAAAATATGACTCTTAATCGGCTTCTTCTCTTTTGTTTGTTATTCGTTTCAACTCACATATTTTCTCAAAAAGAAAATGCCTCTTTTTCTGTAGTTCCATTGGGTGTAATGGGCGGTATTGATGAAAAAAATCTTTCTGCTTACTTAATAGCTCCTTCCAATACTAACGACTATATCTGTCTTGACGCTGGAACGGTAAATGCGGGAATTGAAAAAGCTATTGAAAAGAAAACTTTTAAAGTTTCTACAAGTGAAGTTTTACGCAAATACATTAAAGGATATTTGATTTCTCACGCGCATTTAGACCATGTTTCTGGTTTAATTATCAATTCTCCAGCCGATTCTTCGAAGACGGTTTATGCAACGCATAAATGCATGGAAATGATGGAAAACCATTATTTTAATGATCAGACTTGGGCCAATTTTGGAGATGCGGGACCTGGTTTCCCTTTAAGAAAATACCATTTTCAAACTTTGAATTTAGGCGAAGAAACTCTTTTAACGAATGCTAAAATGACGGTTAAGGCATTTCCTTTGAGTCATGTTAATCCATTTGAGAGTACTGCTTTTTTAATTAGAAGCAATACTGATTATGCATTATATTTAGGAGACACTGGACCTGATGAAGTCGAAAAAAGCAATAATCTTCGTGATTTATGGACAGCCGTTGCACCATTAATTAAACAAAAACAATTAAAAGGGATTTTTATTGAAGTTTCTTTTCCAAATGAGCAACCGGACAAATTTTTATTTGGGCATTTAACTCCTAATTATTTAATGAAAGAACTTCATGTTCTAGAAGATTTAGCAGGAAAAGGTTCTCTGAAAAACTTCAAAATTATCATCACGCATTTAAAACCTCCTGCGAAGAATATTGTAAAAATTAAAGAGCAGTTAAAAAATCAAAATGATTTAGGAGTTCAGATTATTTTTCCTGAACAAGGGAAAAAATTGGAGTTGTAATTTATTACGCCACAGATTTCACTGATTAAAAGGATTAAAATTAATATTTTAATCCTTTCTTTTTAAAATTCCGTTTTTCTCTAATTCAATTAGCATTTCTTCATGAGTAATAAAATCGCCAGCTAAATACTCTTCTTTTGCTTGCTTGATATCAGCTTTTAATTCTAAAATAAATTTTTCTTCTTCGCTAAGTGAAGGTGAAACATTTAATCCTTCATCATTTTTCATATTTATATCTGTTTAACAATTCTAAAAAGTAGGTGTCATAGCCCTGATGGGATCGGCATCCTTTTGTGGCGGGGTTCGCCACAAAAGATATAGCGGACAGCAGGAAATAGCTTCTAATATTTATTATTTAATTATTTCTTCGCTACAAATCTCGGATCAGTCTCCATCACAGTTCCGCAATTATCGCATGTTCTTAATTCTTCTGAATTGTAAAAATGTTCAAAATGAGGAAGAAAATCTTTCTCTATATTGTGAAGTTCAAAATACACTTCGTACAATTTATGATTGCAGTTGTCACAGTGCCAAAGCAGGCCATCAGTAAAACCTTGTCCAGCGCGTTTTCTTTCAATTACAAGACCAATAGAACCTTCTGAACGAACAGGAGAATGAGGCACTTTGGCCGGATGCAAATACATATCGCCCGCGTTTAATTCCATTTCTCTACGCTCTCCATCTTCCTGAATCACCACTTTAATACTTCCTTCCAGCTGATAAAAAAGCTCCTCTGTTTCGTTGTAATGATAATCTTTTCGGGCATTTGGCCCTGCTACAATCATTACAATATAATCTCCAGAATCTACATAGAGATTTTTATTTCCAACAGGTGGTTTCAATAAATGACGATTTTCGTCAATCCATTGCGTCAGGTTAAAAGGTTTTGCTATAGCCATTTTATAAGTACTAATTTTGAAAAGCTAAAGTTAGTAAATTTGTAGAGACGCACCACAGTGCGTCTTTAGATTCGTATAAAACATTTAAAAACCATAATCGAAAAGATTACTCTGATTATTCTGCTGCTTATAAAAGCCGTTGCAAAAGAAGTTTTGAAGAAAATCAAATGAGTTTTTTTGCCACAGATTAAATGAATTAAAATGATTTTTTTAGTTTGCCACGAATTTCACTAATTACACTAATTCATTCTGGCTGAAAAAATCCTAAAAATCTTTTTAATCTGTGGCTAAAAAATTCGAGCAATTCGTGTAATTCGTGGCAGAAAAATTTTTAGGGTTTTAAAACGAGATATTAGACGCACTGCTGTGCGTCTCTACTAAAATTCTTTTATCAAATAAATATAAACGGGAAAATGATCACTAAACCCTGCTTCTGCAACTGAATTTCGCAGCGGATAACCTTTATATTGTCCCGAAGTTTGAATAAGATAAGGTTTGCTAAAAATACCAGCTTTCCAAAAATTATAAGTTGAAAAATCAGGTTGAATTAAGGATTGGGTCATGATAATCTGATCAAAAATATTCCAAGAATCACGATAAGCGATCGTTCCTAAACCTTTATTTTGAAGTTCTTCAAACGGATTAAAAACACCAAATTCTGTTACTTCAGTTTTTACACCTTTTGTACCTAAACCAGATTTTATGCTTTTATTCAATGGTCCGTCATTAAAATCTCCCATCGTCAAAACTTTGGCTTGCGGATTAATCTGTTGTAGAGAGTCGATAATTTTTCGGTTTAATTTTGCTGCGGCTTCTCGAAAGAGACTTGTTGCTTTTTCTCCACCCGATCTCGACGGCCAGTGATTAACAATAATATGTATTTCTTCATCTTCCAAAAATCCTGAAACCAAAAGCTGATCTCTCGTAAAAACACGATTCTTATTTTCCCTTTTAACCTCAATTTCATCATCTAAAACTTCAATCAGTTCTTCTTTTTTAGGAATTTCTTTTTTATAAATAATTAATGGAATATTCGAATAAGAAGTCGGTCTGAAATATTTTTTCTGATAAAGTAAAGCCACATCGATACCCCGTTTGTCTGGCGAATCGAAATGAATAATTCCTAAATCCAGTGGCAAGAGTTTTGGCTCTTTAATTAAATCTTCTAAAACATTGCGATTTTCTATTTCTGCTCCGCCAATTAAAGTTGGCGAATTTGAATTTTCAGGTGTTCCAATTTCAGAAATCACTCTCGCTAGGTTTTTCAATTTCTGTTGATATTTTTCTTTTGTCCAATGCTGCGCACCATTTGGAGTCCATTCATCATCGTTTGTAAAAATATCATCTTCAGTATCATACAGATTTTCGAAATTGTAAAAGGCAACGGTATGTATTTTATACTTTTTGGATTGCGATTGCGTTTGAAAAGAAAAAAGAATAAGTATTAAAAAGTAGCTTCTAAAAAAGTGCATATATTTAGTATTTAAAAAAACATTCAATATTACTCTTTTTTAATTAATTGTAAGAAAATTCAAATATATTTAAAATCTAAAATTTCTATATTTGTTTTTTCATATAAATGAAAGAAGCAAATGATGACCATGAAAAACCTTTTAAACATTAAGAAACCGTCTCTTATTTATCAATTCGCATTTCTTATTTTTGCTTTACAATCATTCAACTGTCAATCTCAACAAAACATGATAACACCGCCTTATTTACAAAAAGGAGATACTGTAGCGCTTTTAGCGACAGCGCGAAAAAATATCGATGACAATTTAAAACCAACAATAGATTTATTGCACAGCTGGGGTTTAGAAGCAGTTGTCGGATCTACAATTGGCTTAGATTACCATCAATTGGCTGGAACAGATGAGCAAAGAGCTGCCGATTTTCAAAAACAATTAGACAATCCTAATATAAAAGCCATTTGGTGTGTTCGCGGCGGATATGGTACTGTTAGAATGTTAGATTTATTGGATTTTACGAAATTCAAACAGCATCCAAAGTGGGTTATTGGTTTTAGCGATGTCACAGTTTTGCATAATCATTTGAATACGATGGGTTACAAATCTATTCATGGAATTATGCCGGTTACGGTTCCAAGAGCAACTCCAGATGCTGTAAGTTCTTTAAAAGCGGCGCTATTTAATGAACCTATTTCGTACTTGGTAAGTCCAACTCCTATGAATCGTTTGGGAAGCGCTACTGGCGAATTGGTGGGCGGAAATTTATCTATTTTATATAGTCTATTAGGATCTCCATCGGCAATTGACTGCAAGGATAAAATTTTATTTATAGAAGATTTAGACGAATATTTGTACCATATTGACCGTATGATGATGAACCTGAGACGCAACGGCTGTATTGAAAATCTAAAAGGAATTATCATTGGCGGAATGACAAGCATGAAAGACAATGAAGTGCCTTGGGGTAAAAATGCTTTGGAAATTATTGATGATGTAACCAAAAAATACAATATTCCGGTAATTTTCAATTTTCCAGCAGGCCATATTAGAGACAATAGAGCTTTAATTATGGGAAATACCGTTTCTATGGAAGTTACTGCTACTGGAAGCACGGTTACTTTTAAAAGATAATATTTCGTATTCCTTTTTTAAGGAAGTTCAAAATACCACATAAAATCTCGCAAAGACGCGAAGCCACAAAGTTTTATGATTTTGTGTCTTCGCGTCTTTGCATGCAAAAAACTCAAACCCAATATAAGATTCAAAAACTTGAAACTTTAAAAGAAAACCATGGCAGAACACAATGATTTAGGAAAATTAGGCGAAGACCTTGCCGTCTCGCATCTTGAACAAAACGGATATACTATTCAACACAGAAATTACGTTTTTCAGAAAGCAGAAATAGATATCATTGCACAAAAAGATTCTATTTTAGCCATAATTGAGGTAAAGACTCGATCGAATTTAGATTTTGGTTCTCCGCAGGATTTTGTGAAGCCAAAAAAAATTCAATTACTTATAAAAGCAGTAAATGCCTACATAAACGATAGGGAAAAGGATTTTCAGGAAGATTTAGAAATCCGTTTTGATATCGTTGCCATCCATAAAGACAGGGAATCATTTGCAATTGAACATCTTACCGATGCTTTTTATCACTTTTAACATAATTTTTTATTGTTATAATTGTAACAATTTGTTTTTTTATTTATATTTGCAAAGAATTATAACATCGCAATGTTAAATTAACAACCAACTCAACTGTTACCAAAAAAAAAAAAAAGAATTATGAAAACTGTTTCTTCTATTGTAGAAAACTACATTAAAACAAAACCATTTTTATTAAATGCTCTGTCGCTCGGAATTATTAACCTAACTTCACTTTCGCGAAATATTATGACCGAATTAGAAAGTGAGTTTGGAAAAGAAGTAAAACAAGGCGCTGTTGTAATGTCTTTAAAACGACTGACGGAAGAATTAGATTTTAAATTAAACCACAAAATCAATAAAGTAATTAAAAATATAGGTGAAATCACCGTTCGTTCTGAGCTTACAGATTACACTTTTGCAGCATCTGAAACTGTTTTAAACAAACAGGCAGATTTAATCTCAGACATTAATGCTTTATCTGATATTTTTTATACCTCATCTCGTGGCGTAAACGAAACCAATATCGTTGTCAGCAGCAGTGTAAATCACTTAGTTGAAAAACACTTTATGAGAGAAAAGTTAATCCAAAAATTAGATAATTTAGCTTCTATTACAGTAAAATTACCAAAAGAAAATATCGTAGTTCCGGGTATTTACTACTTCATTTTCCAGCGTTTGGCTTGGGAAGGAATTATTATCAATGAGGTAATTTCGACTTCAAATGAATTTACGATTTTAGTTGGAGAAGATCAAGTTGATGTCGCTTTTAAAGTGATCAAAGACTTGAAAAACTAATGCGAAAAATACAGCTTTTAAAAATCAAATAAGAGTTTATAATACCAAAATCCTTTTGTCTTCCTATAAGATAAAGGGATTTTTCTTTTGAAATAAAGCCAGAAGACTAAAATTTCATATTTCGTAGATAAGAATATTCTCAAAAGTAAGATTCGGAATAAAAATTTATTTGGCAATAGCGTCAAAATAACACTTACTTGTAGAAAAGCCACTTCAGCGTGATTTTTAAGTCATCATTACAAAAAACTAACAAAAAATCCGAATTAAGTTTTTTTAGATATAATTTGTTGCGAATAATATTTTTATATATTTGCGAGGAAGTCAGATTCAGGACCTCTTATTTTGATAGCCTAATATCATTAGAATTAAATAAAAGCGATTAAAATTGTTAGAAGCTGCCAACCATAGTGAAAAATTATTGGTAAGTGAACTCAAAAAAGGAAACGAAAAAGCCTTTCGCCAGCTTTTTGATTTATTTCGCCAAGATATTTATGGATATAGCATTAGTCTTCTAAAATCGAAAGAAGCTGCAGAGGAAAATGTGCAGGATGTTTTTTTGAAAGTTTGGCTTAATCGCGAAAGTTTAGATGTAGATCAGTCTTTTAAAGCCTACATTTTTACGATTGCCAGAAATCAGGCTTTTAATGTTTTGAATAAAGCGGCAAATGAAGTTATTTTGAAAGAAGCCGTTTTTTATGAAAGTCAGAAAACACATGAACACGGAGATTATGCTATTCGGGAAGCCGATTGTAAAAAGCTCCGAAAACAAGCTATAAAGCAACTCCCGCCCAAACGACGGCAGATTTTTAAAATGTCTCGGAAAAAAGGAATGAGCTACGAAGAAATAAGCGAGGAACTCGGAATCTCGATAAACACGGTCCGGAACCAAATGAGTAAAGCGCTCGAATCGATGCGCGGTTTTTTTCAACTTCACGATGAAATTATCTAACCAAAACCACAATAATGCCCTTAAAAATCACTCTTCGGAGTGATTTTTTTGTTTTAAATTATACCAATCCCTCTTTTTAAAATCATCTATTTCAAACATAGCCCAAAACGTCTTGATTTGCGTGATTTGCGTTGCGTTCTAAGATTGAAACCATAGCCCACGGTTTCAACCGTGGGAAACGTATTGATTTGCACGATTTCTATTGCGTGATTTGTTGCGTTGCGTGATTTACATTGCGTGATTTGCGTTGCGCTCCCACGGTTGAAACCGTGGGCTATGTTTTAATTTCTTTGCGTCGATCTTTGTCAAAGTTTAAAACTTTGACAAAGATTTCTAATTAATCAGAAAATTTTTTGTTTACAAAAACCTTTAAAAATCAACAAGTTAACCACATATCATTCGTTTCCAAATGTTAAAATTTAAAAATTTATAACGTTTGAGTAGTACTCAACTCCTTCTCAGCTGTATTATAGAAACACAGAACCCAAAAACATTCTTAATGAATTCAAATTCTGAAATAAAAACGCTTTTAGAGAAGTTTATTTTAAATCAATGTACTGCTGAAGAAACAGAACAGGTTATTGTTTATTTCAGAAGCAATAATCTTACTGATGAATTTCCAACAGTAGAAGAAGTGAAAAATCTCTTGAGCGAAATGCCAAAAATGGAGGAACAGAAAGCCGATTCCATTTTTGACAACATATTAGCTACAGCAAAAGAACAGGAAACCGTTATCGAATTACAACCTAGAAAATCAAACTACAGAAAATACATTTCTATTGCGGCTTCTGTTTTGGTTCTTCTTGGAGTTGGACTTGCCTACAAACAAGGTTTCTTCAGTAAATCTACTGAAGCAACTTTCGATTTTAAAAGCTCTGATATTGTCCTACAAATGGAAGACGGAAGTATTAAAGTTATTTCTGAAAACGGAAAAGTTCAAGTTCATGATAAAAACGGGAATATTATTGGGAACCAAGACGGCGATAAATTGGTTTATGAAAATCAAGCTGATTCTGATCAATTGGCTTACAACACGCTTAAAATTCCGTTTGGCAAAAAATTTCGTTTGCAATTATCAGACGGAACTATGGTTCATTTAAATTCTGGTACTACTCTAAAATATCCAGTAAAATTTATTGCTGGAGAAAATCGTCAAGTATATCTGGACGGAGAAGCTTTTTTTGATGTAGCAAAAGATAAAAAACATCCTTTTATTGTAAATGCAGATAACTTAAATGTCCGCGTTTTAGGAACACACTTTAATGTGTCTAATTATCCTGAAGATGCTGCCACAGATGTTGTGCTTGTTGAAGGTTCTGTTGGCATGTATCGCTCTAGCGAAGATTTTAATGCTGAGAAAAGCACTATTCTTAAACCAGGTTTTAAAGGAAGCTTCAACAAAGCAAATGCTTCCATCTTGACCAAACAGGTTATTACAGAAATTTATACTTCTTGGATAGATGGCGGACTTACTTTTAGAAATATGGCTTTCAAAAATATCATTACTAAATTGGAAAGACGCTACAACGTAACAATCATCAATAAAAACGAAAAATTGGCAAATGAGAAATTCAACGCCAGCTTTAAAGAAGAATCAATCGAAAATGTGATGAGTTATTTTAATGATGTTCATGGCATTAATTACACGATAAAAAACAATCAGATACTAATTAACTAACCACCTAAAACCAATACAATATATGATGAGATAACATTACGGGAATAAAAAAATCGGAAAGAGCTGCGAACAATTTCCGATTAACTAAGTGATTGAATATAACGAATTAACTACAATCAATTAACAAAATTATGAAAAAAAAATCTAAGAATAATGGGTTTCTATACTCATTGTTCCAAAATGACCTAAAATTGAAATTAACTACACTACTTATTTTGGTCGCCATGTTTAATATCAAAGCGAGTACTTATGCGCAAAAGACAAAAGTTACTCTTGAATTGAACAATTCAACCATCGAAAAGGTTATTGAGACCATTGAACAAAAAACAGATTTTAGATTTATTTACAAAATGAACGATGTCGACTTAGATCGAATGGTTTCAATTTCTGTAAAAGATCAGTCTATATATGTTGTTTTAGACAAAATTTTTAAAGGAACGCCAACCGAATTTAAAATTCGTGACACGCAGATTATCCTAAAAAAACCAGAGCTTAAAACGCAAGTAATCGAATTTCAAAAACAAACCGTTTCTGGTGTTATTACAGACGAAAACGGCCTGCCATTGCCTGGAGCTTCAGTTATTGAAGAAGGTACAAAAAATGGAATGGTTACGGATTTTGACGGTAAATATAAACTTACTGTAGAAAGCAGCCAGTCTGTAATCATTGTATCTTTTGTGGGATATAAAGAAAAAAGAGTAACTGCAAATCAACCTGTTATAAACATTCAGCTACTTCCAGACGCAACTGACTTACAGGAAATTGTAGTAGTAGGTTATGGAACTGCAGCCAAAAAAGATGTAACAGGAGCTGTTTCTTCTATTGCCGCAAAAGACATGAATCAGGGAGCAATTGTAAATCCTTTGCAGTTGATTGCAGGAAAAGCTGCCGGAGTTAATATTACGCAGATAGGAAGCGAACCAGGTTCTGGTCCAAGTGTTCGTATTAGAGGTATTGGCTCTTTAATTGGGGGAAACGATCCTTTGGTAGTAGTTGATGGGATTCAGGGAAACATGGATTTATTAAATCAGGTTCCGCCAAGCGAGATTGAGAGTATCGATGTTTTAAAAGATGCTTCTGCAACTGCCGTTTATGGTTCTAGAGGTGCGCCTGGTGTAATCATTGTTACGACTAAGAAAAACAAAGCCGGAAAAACTACGATAGAATATACAGGCTCAACTTCTGTTGATTTTATTCCAAAAAAACTGGATATGTTGAGCGCTGACCAATGGTGGGAAACGGGTCAAAAATATGGTGTTCCGGCTTCTGCAAATCATGGTTCAAATACCAACTGGTATGGTCTTTTAACTGAAACTGGAATTACTCAGACTCATACCTTATCATTTGGTGGCGCAACGGATAAATTTAATTACAGAGCTTCTATAACAGCTATTACGCAGGATGGTGTGGTAATTAATTCAAGCAACCAAAAATATATTGGGCGCATTCAGGCGACGCAATTGGCTTTAGACGATAAATTAAAATTGACTTTTAATTTAAACTCAGGAATAAATAATATTACAAGCAGTATTGGAAGTATTGGTACCGTTGCTTATACATCAAACTTAATTACAAATGCATTATTAGCAAGACCAACAGATCCTGTTTATAATACTGATGGAACTTATTTTACAGATCCTGCCGTATTTCATTACTTAAATCCTTATGCGGCTGCACAAGAGGTTACTAATGAAAGACAAGAAGATAATTTATTTGGAAGTTTAAAAGCTGATTTAGATTTAGGAAAAGGTTTTACAGCAAACTGGTTTGGAAGCTGGAGAAAGACCAATTATACAGCTGGATATTATATGCCAGCAGAATCAACAGACTTTAATGCGGTTGAACAACATGGTTTTGCCAATATTGACAATAAGAAACAAAACGAAAAATTAACAAATTTTAGTCTTACCTATAAAAAAACCTTCGGAATCCACAGCTTTAATGCATTGGCTTTATACGAATGGCAAAGTCAGACTTACCAAGGTAATTATACTCAGGCAAGAGGTTTTATCAGTGACGAAGCTACATATAATGCGCTTCAGTTTGGCGATTTGTCTAAAGTCAGAGCTGGAGATATCAGATCTTATAAAAATGACAGATCATTGGCTTCTTATTTAGCACGATTAAATTACTCTTTATTAGATCGTTATTTACTAACAGCGAGTATCAGACGTGATGGCTCATCTGTATTTGGTTCAAACAACAAATGGGGTAATTTCCCTTCAGCATCTGTTGCTTGGCAGATTAACAAAGAGTCTTTTATGATGAATCAGAATCTGTTTAGCGAATTAAAATTGCGTGCGGGTTATGGTGTAACAGGAAACCAGCAAGGACTTTATCCGCAGACTTCGCTTCCATTAGTTGACAGCGCAGGAAATATTTATTTTGGAGGGTCTATCATTACCAATTTTGGTATTTCGCAAAATGCCAATGCTGACCTTAAATGGGAAACCAAAAAACAAACGAACATTGGACTTGATTTTGCTCTTTTAGACAATAGATTAAGAGGAAGCATCGATGTTTATGATTCTAGAACTGATAATCTTTTGTTTGATTATACAGTACCTCAGCCTCCTTATCCGTATAATAAAATTAAAGCCAATGTTGGAAGCATTTCTAACAAAGGTTTAGAAGTAGCGCTGGCGTATGATGTTATAAGAACAGAAAACAGCACGCTGACATTAGCAGGAAACATGTCTTTAATGAAAAACGAAGTTCTTAATTTAAGTGGTAGCATTAACGGCATTCCTTTAAATACAAACTTTGTAAACTGGGGAGCACCAAACTCATTACTAGTACAAGGAAAACCAATTGGTTCGTTTTATATTTTAGAAAGTACTGGTACCAATAGTAATGGCGTTGAAACTGTTAAAGATCGTGATGGAGACGGTAAAATTGATCAAGGAGCTACAAGTCAAGATCGTTATTATGCAGGTTCTGCATTGCCAACTTACACTTTTGCGTTTAATCCGTCTTACCGATACAAAAACTTCGATGCTTCTATGTTAGTAAGAGGCTCTGGAGGAAATAAAATTTACAACAACCTTAATCAGCGATTAAGCATGTTGGAAAATACTGGTAGTTCTAATGTTTTGCAAAGTGCTGTTGGTAGAGGAATTTTTTCTTCGCCATACGGATCTGATGCATGGTTAGAAGACGGTTCATTTGTTCGTTTAGAAAATCTTACTGCTGGATATACTTTCCGCTTTACAGATAAATATGTAGACTCTGTGCGTCTTTCTCTTACTGGAAATAATTTATTCTTAATTACAGATTACACAGGTGTTGATCCAGAATTAAACATAAGCGGAAGTGGTGACCCTAATGATAACTTCGGCGGCGATAAAGGAATTTATCCTCGTACCAGAAGTGTTGCATTTGGTTTGACTGTAAAATTTAAATAGTAGAAGAAATGAAAATTAAAAATATAGTAATAGCAGGAAGCGCATGTTTCTTGACACTTTTTAGCTGTACAGATATCAACGAAAATATATACGACAAATATCAGCCGGACAGCTTTTATGGAACTCCAGAAGGAGCAAATATTGCTCTTGCCAGCGTTTATGCTGAAATTCCGGGTGACTTTGAACGTAAAAGTGTACCTGGAGTAGGTTACGCAGGAGCAGATAACGGCTGGTACGACATGAACTGTATGTCATCAGACGAGCAGGTAATTCCGCATAGAAATGACGGTAACTGGCAGCAGGATTTTGCCCGTCTGCACAAACACGAATGGCTTCCATCAGAATTTATCATCAACAATACTTGGAACTGGTTATATAAAGGTATTTTCAATGCTAACCTTGCAGTTGAATTACTAGAAAAAGGAAATGCAGAACCTTCAAAAATTGCTGAAGCAAAAGTATTACGCGCTTTCTTTTATTATTTATTAATTGATGATTTTGGAAATGTTCCGTTTTACACAGACAATAATATTACTGTTGACAAAATTCCACAGTCAAGCCGTAAAGAAGTTTTCGATTTCATCGTAAAAGAATTGACAGAAAATGTAGAATTACTTTCAGTAACTAAAGGCGGTAATTATTACGGAAGATTCAATAAATGGGCGGGTTATACTTTACTAGCAAAAGTGTATTTAAATGCAGAAGTATATACAGGAGAAGCAAAATGGAATGAGTGTTTAACTGCTTGTAACAAAGTAGGCGAAGGCGGTTTTTCATTGCATTCAGGCGAAGCAAACGATGCTAGTCCGTTAGGAAATAAATATTATGAATTATTTGGAGACGTACTTCCAGATGATGAAACCATTTTACCAATTTTTGCAACTCTAGATGTTGTTTCTCGTAATGTGTACGCCGTTCGTAGTGTATACGGTCCGCAGGGTACCAATATGTTTGGATTAAGCGGCTGGAACGGAACTATAGTTCCAAAAGATTTCTTCTTGAAATATGCCGTAAACGATGTCCGAAGAAAGCAATTTTTGTTTGGAGAACAGCCAGGAGGATTTAATTATACTCTTGAGGTTGCTTCATTAGACAATCCGGGAGCAGCACCGCAGGCAGGAGTTCGTAATGTGAAATTTTATCCTGCAGGTGTAAAAAGTGGCGGTGGAGCTTCAAACGATTTCCCAATTTTTAGATATGCTGATGTAATCTTAATGATAGCAGAATGTAATGCCCGCTTAGGAAATCCTGCTGCTGCAAAACCTTTTGTAGATCAAATTAGACAGCGTGCAGGCTTAGATGCTTTAGACCACAATCCTACTCTTGATGATATTTACAACGAAAGAGGATTTGAATTAAGCTGGGAAGGCCACAGAAGGCAGGATATGATTCGCTTTGATAAATTTTTATTAGCAAACGAATTCAGACCAGCATCTCCAGCTTTCAGAAAATTGTTCCCAATCCCAACATCTGCTTTAGATGCAAATCGTGGACTTAAACAAAATCCGGGTTACTAAAAACAAAAACTATTATGAAAAAATATATTAATAAATTATTCGTATTAGGCAGTTTGCTTTTTTTAGCAACTTCCTGCGAAACCGAAGGACAATTAACAACCTTAGCGACTGTCACTTTCCCTTCAGCAATTGAAGCTTCATCGAGTACAATAGTTCTTAAAGAAGATGTTTCAGATCAACCGGCTTTGCTTGTTTCATGGCCAAAGGTAACCTATCCTATTAGTGCGCCTGTGAGTTATGCCATACAGTTTGATTTGACCACAGACATTAAAGGAAGTGAAGCGTGGCAGAAAGCCAAAAGAATTGATGCAGGACAAGATGTTTTGAGCAAATCATTTACAGGTGCCGAATTAAATAAAATTGCCACAGATTTAGGGCTTAAACCTGATGTAGCTGGCGAATTAGTAATTCGTGTAGAATCTACTATGGACCATAGAATTTATTCAGATCCTATCGTAATAACAGTTACGCCTTACCTTAAAACGGTTGTTATGGGCGAAATCTATATGCCGGGAAGTTATCAGGGATGGACTGTGGAAACTGCTGCTGCATTAAATGAAATTCAATTGGGAGTCTATCAAGGTTATATGACTTTACCAGAAGGTGCAGGTCCTGGGTTTAAATTAAACAAAGGAAGAAACTGGGCACAATTCTACGGTGCAGGTGATACAAATGCTGATTTAAAAAATATGAGCGACACTGATTTTGTACTTCCTGAAGCAGGTTCTTATCAAATAAAAGTAAATTTAAATACTTTAAAATGGAGTTCTACACCTTATGCATGGGGAATTGTTGGAACTTCTCAAGCCGGAGGATGGGACAACAGCACGCCTATGAGCTACGATCATCAAACCAAAACATGGAAAGTTACAGCCAATTTAACAGCAGGAGCTTTAAAATTTAGGCTAAACAATAGCTGGACTATCAATTATGGACCAGCAGATCCTTCTACAAATACCATTAATTTAGATAATGGAGGTGCTTATGACATTGCCGAAGCTGGAGTTTACGAAGTAACTTTTAAGATTGATGAAAAAGATCCACTAAGTAACGGTTACCCAAAAACTGCAACTTGTACGATAGTTAAAAAATAATCTAACAATGTAATAAAAGCTAGATTAGTTTTGAGTGATACCTGCCTTTTTGAGCGAAAGGCAGGTTATTTTAAACTCTAAATTTTATTACATCCAAATTCAATAATTATGAAATTTAATATAAAATTCGTTTACGGATTAGTACTTGCATTAGCCTTTATGTCATGCAGTTCTTCTGATGATGATAACAAAACACCAGAATCTCCGTATACCCAATTCGGTGCTCCTTTTGATAAAATGCCGAAAAAAGAAGATGCAATTATTTATCAGGTAAATATTCGCGCTTTCAGTCAGGCTGGAACTTTAAAAGGTGTTCAAGAAAGATTGACTCAGATTCAGGAATTGGGCGCCAATGTCATTTACTTAATGCCAATTTACCCTGTTGGAAAAGAAAGAGCCTCTGGCGAATTAGGTTCTCCTTACGCAGTAAAAGATTATAAAGCTGTAAATCCTGATTTTGGAACTTTACAAGATCTTCAGACTTTAGTTGAAGAAGCGCATAAAAAAAATATGGCGGTGGTTTTAGACTGGGTTGCCAATCACACTGCTTGGGATAATGCGTGGATTACACAACACAAAGATTGGTATCAGCAAGATGCAAGCGGCAATATTATCATTCCGCCAGGAACCAATTATAATGATGTGGCTCAGCTAAACTTCGAAAATAATGAAATGAAAGATGCTATGATCGATGCGATGTCTTATTGGGTTTACAATGCCAACATTGACGGTTTCAGATGTGATTATGCTGATTTTGTTCCAAATAATTTCTGGGCTGATGCTATTTCAAAATTGAGAAAAATCAAAAAAAATCAAGAGATTTTAATGTTGGCTGAAGGTTCAAAATTCAATCACTTTGCATCAGGATTTGATTATACTTTTGGTTTTAATTTCTTCTCGACTTTAGAACAGCTTTTCAAAGAAAATAAATCGGCTACAACTATCCAGAGCTCTAATACAACTGAATATGCAAATGTTTACGATCCATCAAACAAAGTTGTTCGCTACACTAGCAATCATGACGTAAACCTTTCTGAAGGAACTCCGTTGGAGCTTTTTGGAGGTAAAAAAGGATCAATTGCAACGTTTGTAGTGGCAGCTTATTTAAAATCAGTTCCAATGATTTACAACGGTCAAGAAATTGGTTACAACAAAAGATTAAATTATTTTGCTAAAACACCTATTGACTGGTCAACGGCCGATAACGAAATGTTTGCTGAATACAAAAAAATCATTGCTTTCAGAAACACCAGTAACGCTATTAAAAGAGGAGAATTTACCGGTTACAGCAGCGATGCCGTAAGTGCTTTTACAATGATAAAAGATGCTGAAAAAGTATTTGTGCTTTCTAATTTAACTGACTCTACTGTAAAACAGCTTATTCCATCAACATTAAAAGGAAACTGGAAAGATGCATTTACAGGTGCTGCAGTAACAGTTGGAACAGATGTAACCTTACAGCCTTTTCAATATTTAGTGTTGAAAAATTAATACCTAAAGCAACTTTAAAATCTAAATTTGCACAAAACTAAATAAACATGAATTTTCAATCCCAAAAATCATTGCTTCAAATGCGTTTGAGCAAAAAAAATGCGCTTTTATTTTTTGTATTTCTAAGTACATTATGGCTTCAGGCACAAGAAATAACTTCGCCAGACAAAAATCTTTCTTTAAAATTTGAATTAAAAGAAGGCGGAATTCCGTCTTACCAATTATCATACAAACAGAAACCAATTATTAAACCCAGCTCATTAGGTTTAGAACTAAAAAATAACGCTTCGTTTATGGATGGTTTTACCATTACAAACACGGCTCAAACTTCTGTTGATGAAAATTGGAATCCGGTTTTAGGGGAAGAAAAAACAATTCGCAATCATTACAACGAATTGGTTGTCACTTTAGCGCAAGCGAAAAACAACAATAGATTTATCCGTCTTCGTTTTCGTTTATTCAACGACGGATTGGGATTTAGATATGAATTTCCTAAACAAAATGACCTGAGTTATTTCGTAATTAAAGAAGAGCGCACCGAATTTAATTTGGCTGGAAATCATAAAATTTTCTGGATTCCAGGGGATTATGATACCAATGAATATGCGTATACGACTTCGAAGATTTCAGAAATTCCTTCGTTGATGAAAAAAGCAACGATCGAAATCAATGCACAGCAGCCCATAAAAGAACTTTCTGTACAAACGCCTTCTATGATGAAATCGGATGATGGTTTGTATATCAATATTCACGAAGCAGGATTAATCAATTATCCGGCAATGTATTTAGAAGTGGATCCGAAAACCAATAAAATGGTAAGTCATTTGGCTCCAGATGCAGTTGGAAACAAAGGTTATATGCAGACTGATGCGCAGACTCCGTGGAGAACGATTGTAGTAAGCGACAAAGCAACCGATATTTTAGCTTCTAAACTAATTCTGAATTTGAATGACCCAACTTCATACAAAGATGTTTCTTGGATTAAACCAGTAAAATACATTGGAATCTGGTGGGAATATTTCGTTGCCGGAAGAAGTACTTGGGCTTTTGGAAAAGAAAACAACGTTAAACTAACGGATGATTTTACGAAGTTAACTCCAAACGGAAAACACGGAGCCACAACAGAACGTGCTAAAGAATACATTGATTTTGCTTCTAAAAATGGTTTTGATGCAATTCTAATTGAAGGTTGGAACATTGGCTGGGAAGACTGGATTGGCAACTGGAAAGAAGAGGTTTTCGATTTCGTAACTCCTTATCCTGATTTTGATGTTAAAGCAGTTCATGCTTACGCTGCCTCCAAAGGCGTAAAAATTATCATGCACCACGAAACTTCAGGATCGGCTACGAATTACGAACGTCGTTTGGATCGTGCTTTTCAATTTATGAATGACAACGGTTATGATGCCGTAAAAACAGGTTACGTAGGACAGATTATTCCACGTGGCGAACATCATGACGGGCAATGGATGGTCAATCATTACATTAACGTTGCGAGACGTGCTGCCGATTATAAAATTATGATTAACAGCCACGAAGCCGTTCGTCCAACGGGATTAAACCGAACTTTTCCAAACTGGATTGCTCAGGAATCAGCGCGCGGTACCGAGTTTGAATCTATGGGAGGATTAGCTCCAGATCACACTACAATTTTGCCTTTTACCCGTTTAATGGGAGGTCCAATGGATTATACACCGGGAATTTTCCAGACCGATCTTTCGTATTACGGAACAGGAAGTTCACAACGAGTAAACACCACTTTAGTAAAACAATTGGCTTATTATGTCACCATGTACAGTCCGTTGCAAATGGCTGCAGATATTCCAGGAAATTATGAGCGTTTTCCAGATGCATTTCAGTTCATCAAAGGTGTGGCGGTAGATTGGGATAACAGTTATATTCTAGAAGCAGAACCTGGAGATTTTGTTACAATTGCCAGAAAAGCAAAAGGCAAAAACGAATGGTTTATTGGCGGAATTACAGATGAAAACGCAAGAACAGCCAACATTTCATTTGATTATTTGCCAGCAGGAAAAAGTTTCGTTGCAACGATTTACGCCGACGCTAAAGAAGCAGACTGGAAACAAAATCCGCAGAAATATACTGTTACTAAAGCTGTTGTAAACTCAAAAACAAAATTGAAGCAGTATTTAGCTCCTGGAGGAGGAGTTGCCATCAGCATCAAAGAAGGAACTGCTTCAGATTTGAAAGGATTGAAAAAATTATAGATTACAGATTACCAAGTTTTTTTTAGCCACGAATTCACGAATTTTTAAAATTAAGATTTTTATATAAATACTTAATTCGTGAATTCGTGGCGGAAAAACTACGCTCATTTCTGAGCAAAATTAAAACTTACTATTGAAAACTATTAACCACAAAATGTTTGTCGAATTTAAATACAATGCGAGTGAGAATGAATTTTAGTTAAGATGCCGACAAGCATGCAAAAAACTATTATTATGAAAATCAACATTACCCCTAGTTTATTTCATTTTACGAAAGCACTATTTTGTTTTCTGTTATTATTTGCAACTTCCCTTTACGCACAAGATCCCGCGCAGTACGGAACACCATTTGCAGGCGTTCCCGATACACGAGATATAAACATGTATCAAGTGCACATTCGTCCGTTTAGTGCCAACGGAAATCTAGCCGGAGTAACCGCCCGTTTAGATAATATCAAAGCACTCGGCACCAATGTCATTTATTTAATGCCGATTTTTCCCCACGGAACCGATTCCCGAAGTTCCCCTTCACCTTATTGCATCAAAGATTTTAAAGCCGTTGGTTCAGAATATGGTTCGCTGGCCGATTTAAGAACTTTAGTTGACGGCGCTCACAGTCGCGGAATGGCCGTTATTTTAGACATAGCTATCAACGGAACTTCATGGGATCATGGCTGGACTGTTTCGCATCCTGAGTATTACAAACGAAGCGGTACAACAATTCAGCAATTAGGAAACTTCTCAGATATTGCAGCGCTCGATCTTAATAATTCAGCAACTAGAAATGCAATCAAAGACGCTATGCGTTACTGGATTTTCGCTGCCAATATTGACGGTTACCGCTGCGATTATGCCAATAATCCGCCTTTAGATTTTTGGTCTGAAGTGAATTCAAATCTTCGAGGCATTGCTTCTCATAATTTATTAATGTTAGCCGAAGGTGACAGACAAGAGAATTTTCAGGTTGGTTTTGATATGAATTATGGCGACCGTTGGTTTCACAGTGGTTTATATGATGTTGCTAACGGCGGACCTGTTTCTCAAAGACTTCAAGATCAAACAACTTACGAATATGCTAAAGCAACCGGAAATCAGCAAATTGTTAGATACACAGGTAATCATGATACGTACACCAATGATGATGGCGTAAGAAGGCCAATTATTCCATTCAAAAGTCACAACGGAATTGTTGCCAATTTCTTAGTTTCGGCCTATATGAAAGGAGTCCCTTTCTTAATGAGCGGACAGGAAATAGATTATGAACCAAAAACCGACTGGCCTTGGCAGAATTTCAAATTCAACTGGTCGCAAAATCCAACCGCTGCCGCCGATTTTGCTAAAATTTTAAATTTCAGAACACAAAGCGCTGCAATCCGTCGTGGTGATTTAACGACTTATGCAAACGATGATATCAGTATTTTCACCAAAACATTAGGTACAGAGAAAGTAATCGTAATGTCGAATTTGAGAAATGCCTCAAAATCGTACGTTATTCCAGCAGCTTTGGCGGGAACTTATGTAAATCCGTATAACAATAATGCTTCGGTGACTTTGACTACGGGGACTACAAGAACTTTTGCAGCTTATGAATATTTAGTTTTAACTAACACCAATGCACCAGTTGTAGCGGTTACAGGAGTTTCTGTTAGTCCGACAACGGCAACTGTTGGTTTAGGAACAACACAGCAATTAAACGCAACAATTGCTCCAGCAAATGCAACCAATCAAAACGTCACTTGGACATCAAGCAATACCGCAGTTGCAACTGTAAACGCTTCTGGATTGGTTACAGCTGTCTCGGCAGGAACAGCCACGATTACGGTAAAAACAGTTGATGGAAACAAAACAGCAACCTCAGCTATAACAGTTTCAACAATTCCCGTTTCTTCTGTAGCGGTTTCTCCAACTTCTGCAACTTTATATGCAGGAAATGCACAACAGCTTTCGGCTACAATTTCACCAACAAATGCAACGAATAAAAATGTTACTTGGTCGTCTAGCAATACTGCTATTGCAACAGTAAATAGTTCTGGTTTGGTGACGGCAGTTACTGCTGGATCAGCAACAATTACGGTAAAAACAGTTGACGGAAACAAAACAGCTTCGACAACAATAACTGTAAACCCGAATAGTAATTTTACTGTTTATTTCTATAAACCATCAAACTGGGGAACTGGAATCAAAATTTATTATTGGAGTGCTTTACCAACAGGAGTTTTAGCAGATGCATCATGGCCGGGCGTAAACATGACTAACGCAGGAAATGGCTGGTACAGTTATACGTTTACAAACGTAACTTCAACGAATTTAATTTTCAATGACGGAACTAACCAAACAGCCGATTTAAGCCGAAACAAAACAGGCTGGTATATGAATGGCGCTTGGTACGATTCTAATCCTGGAACTGGTATTGCGGTTACAAGCGTAAGTTTGAGTCCATCTTCGGCATCACTAAATGTTGGTGGAACGCAACAGCTTACTCCTACTGTTCTTCCTTCAAACGCCACTAATAAATCAGTTACATACAGCTCAAACAATACGGCTGTCGCGACTGTAAATGCTTCAGGTTTAATTACCGCTGTCGCGAATGGAACAGCCACAATTACCGTTACAACTGTGGACGGAAGTAAAACAAGTACTTGCTTAGTATCGGTTACCACAGCTTCTGGTGGAGGAAATTATTACACGATCAAAAACAGATGGACAGGCGCTTATTTATCTGATGCAGGAACAAATGTTGGCTACGGAAGTACCGTTTCTGGAAACAATTACAAATGGCAGAAAATCGCAATTGACGCCACTTATTTTGTATTGAAAAATGTAGCAACAGGTGAATTAATTAATATTGAAGGACAAACTGGATCTGTACAATGTAATATTACTGACACCACTTTCTGGAGTGCACAATGGTCTAGCGATTATATCGACGGAACTTGGACAAGATTGAGAAACAGATGGCAATCTGGAAACATTATTCATGTTGAAAACCAAACAGGATCTGCACAATACGGAAATTCGCAAGACGGCTGGTATAGCGCGCAATGGCAATTGGAACCAACAACTGTTGGAACTTCAAAAATGGCACTTAATGTTGAAGAAGCTCCTGCAGCTGAACCTGTAATTGGCATTTACCCAAATCCTTCTACAGGAAATGAATTTAATATTGTAATACCTGAAATAACAAATGGAGATGCCGAAGTTTTTGTTTCTGATTTGAATGGGAGAACTCTTTTAAACCAAAGACTTTCTTCTTCAGGACAAGTTAATCATCATTTATCTACAGGAATTTATATTGTAAATATCGTTTCTAAAGATTTTAATGTGACTAAAAAGCTGATTGTGAAATAATATTTTTTTTTGCCACGAATTCACGAATTAATTTTCTATAAAATTTTTAAAAAATTCGTGAATTCGTGGCTATTTTTTAAAAAGTATAATTTAGAGCAAATCCAAAATCATTTTCTGCTGTTATATCATTTTTTATAACTGCGGGTTTAAATGCTAATCTTTCATCCACATTAAATTGAGACAATGCGGCATCAATATTCGCATCAATAATATTTAAAACGTAAAAACCGACCATAAACAAAGCAGACAAATCTCTGTTTCTTTGAAACTGTTTTTGCGCCGTAATTAATTGGCTTTCGCTTAACCTCGCCATATAATCAGAATCACTTTTTTTACCTTCAAGTCTGTTTTTGTATTCGTCTCTATACAAATTGTATTTTTTCTGGTTATCTATATACAAATAAGTACTCGTGCCAATTGCACCATACACCAACGGAAGTTTCCAGTATTTTTTATTATAAATCTGTCCCAAACCAGGTAAAACGGCTGAATAAAAAGCGGCTTTTGCAGGACGAAGCGGATCAATCTCAACTGATTTTAAAGTATCGTTTAAAACGATTTTATTTTTATCCTGAGCAAAAATGGATGATAATCCAAAAAGTAAAAAAAGAACAAGAAATTGATTTTGCATAAAGTTAGCTTTGAAAATTTTGATTCAAAGAAAACTTTTTAGTTCTAAGATTTTTCTTAAATGAAAGATAAATAAAACTTAAATTTAAAACTCATTAAAAACCAAACACATATATCTTACACATAAAAATAATACTACAAATTTTGCAATATTCAACTTAAAGATGTTACTTTGCAGAATGAAAACTACAGCGGTAAATAAAGAAGTAATCAAAAAAGCAATTCTCAAAATGAGAGAAGACAAAATTGCGATACGCTCTTTTTTACAAGAAAAAGCTTCTGTCGAAACCTTAACTTCAAAAGGTATCAAACTTGTTAAAACAATATAATAATTATAGTCAATAAATTATAAAAGCCGATATACTTTCGCATATCGGCTTTTTTAGCTTAAAATAATTACAACTTTTACTCCTCAAACAACTCCATCAATTCCAGCGCACGTTTAATTGACTTAACATTTTCAAAAGTCAATAATAAACGTAAACCATTAACGGTTTGTTTTTCTTTCATTTTGCAGAGATTACTATGCTTTTGAACAAAGTTTAAAACATTTCTAAACTTTACAGACTGATAATAATCAGATTGTTGATCGGATACGAAATAACCAATCATTTTGCCTTGTTTCAAAACCAATTTCTCGATTCCGACTTTCGTAGCAATCCATTTTATTCTGATGCTGTTTAATAAAGCTGTTGCTTGTTTTGGCAATGGCCCGAAACGGTCGATTAGTTTTTTCTCGAATTCCTGTAAACCAGCTTCGTCTTTTATGGCACCCAATTCGTTGTATAAAACCAAACGTTCTGAAACGTTATTAATATATTCATCTGGAAACAACAATTCGAAATCGGCATCGATTTGAATGTCTTTTACGTATTCTTTCGTATCGATATCATTTTCTTCAGGATACAAATCTTTGAATTCGTTTTCCTTCAATTCTTCGATCGCTTCGTTCATGATTTTTTGGTACGTATCAAAACCAATTTCATTGATGAAACCACTTTGTTCACCACCTAATAAATCTCCTGCTCCACGAATCTCCAAATCTTTCATCGCAATATTGAAACCGCTTCCTAATTCGCTGAATTGCTCCAACGCTTGGATACGTTTTCTCGCATCTTCAGTCATTGACGAATACGGCGGACAGATAAAGTAACAAAATGCTTTTTTATTGCTTCGTCCTACTCGACCACGCATTTGATGCAAATCTGACAATCCGAAATTATTGGCATTATTAATAAAAATCGTGTTGGCATTCGGAACGTCCAATCCGCTTTCGATGATTGTGGTTGCGACTAGAACATCAAAATCTCCGTTCATAAAACCTAACATCAATTCTTCGAGTTTCGCGCCGTCCATTTGTCCGTGACCGATTCCGACTCTGGCATTTGGAACCAAACGCTGAATCATTCCTGCAACTTCTTTAATATTTTCGATTCGGTTATTAATAAAGAAAACCTGTCCGTTTCTTTGAATTTCATACGAAATCGCATCGCGGATGATTTCTTCATTAAAACCAACCACATTCGTTTCAATCGGATAACGATTTGGCGGAGGCGTTGTAATTACGGATAAATCTCGCGCCGCCATTAAGGAAAACTGCAAAGTTCTCGGAATTGGCGTCGCTGTCAATGTCAACGTATCGACATTTGCAGCAATGGTTTTCAATTTATCTTTTACGTTTACACCAAACTTTTGTTCCTCATCGACAATCAATAAACCAAGATCTTTAAAAACTACATTTTTATTGACCAACTGGTGTGTTCCAATAACAATATCCAGTTTTCCTTCGGCTAAATCTTTTAAAGTCTGTGTTTTTTGTTTTGCAGTCCTAAATCGGTTTAAGTAACCAATTGAAACTGGCATATCTTTTAAACGTTCTGAGAAAGTTCTAAAATGCTGATACGCCAAAATTGTGGTCGGAACTAAAACGGCAACTTGTTTACTATTGTCTACAGCTTTAAAAGCGGCACGAATCGCAACTTCGGTTTTACCAAAACCAACGTCGCCACAAACCAAACGATCCATTGGACGATCGCTTTCCATATCGGCTTTTACTTCTGCCGTTGACTTCATTTGGTCTGGCGTATCTTCGTAAATAAAAGAGCTTTCTAATTCGTTTTGAAGATAACTGTCTGGCGCAAACTGAAAACCTTTTTCTAAACGACGTTTTGCATACAGCTGAATCAAATTGAACGCAATATGTTTAACACGTGCTTTGGTTTTCTGTTTCAGAACCTTCCAAGCATTGGAACCTAATTTATATATTTTCGGAGGTGTTCCGTCTTTTCCGTTGTATTTGGAAATTTTATGCAGCGAGTGAATACTCACATACACAATATCATTATCGGCATAAACCAGTTTTATAGCTTCTTGTGTTTTACCTTCAACTTGAATTTTCTGCAATCCGCCAAACTTCCCGATTCCGTGATCAATATGCGTTACATAATCACCAACAGAAAGTGCGGTTAATTCTTTTAGCGTAATATTTTGCTTTTTAGAGTAACCATTTTTGATATTGAATTTATGGTAACGCTCAAAAATCTGGTGATCCGTATACGCCGTAATCTGATTTTCTTCGTCAATAAATCCCTGATACAAAGGCAGAACAATCGTGTGATATTGTTTTCTAATATTTTCTGAATTTGCTTCGTCTAAACTTTCAAAAATATCATGAAAACGTTTTGCCTGAGTATCATTCGAACAAAACAAATAATTCACACATCCGTTAAAATGATTTTCGCTCAGATTATTCATCAATAAATCAAATTGTTTATTGAAAGAAGGCTGAGGCTGAATATGAAATTCGAATTTTTTGGTCGTTTTATAAACGGGTCTTGAAGCCAATTCGACAACCGAAAAATCTAAAGAACGTTTTATAAAAGATGCCTGATTCAAAAACAATTGTTCTGGCGTGGCATGTTTTATTTCTTTCGAAAGTTTCTCAAAAGCTTCTTCCGCTCTTGCAAATTGTCTGTCTAATTGAGAAAAAAGTCCTTCGGTATTTTGAATAAAAAGAACTGTTTTTTCGGCAATATAATCTAGAAAGCTTTCGCGATTTTCCTGAAATAGTTTATTTTCAACATTCGGAATAATCGTGATTTTTTTATGGGCTTCTACCGATAATTGTGTCTCAACATCGAAAGTTCTGATGCTGTCTACTTCGTTTCCGAAAAACTCAATTCGGTATGGATGATCGTTTGAAAAAGAAAAGACATCGACAATTCCTCCACGAACCGAAAACTCTCCAGGTTCTGTAATGAAATCGACTCTTTTAAATTCGTATTCAAACAAAACTTCGTTGATAAAATCAATTGAAATTTTATCGTTTAAAGCGACTTTTAAAGTGTTTTTATCCAATTCTCTTCTCGTAACCACTTTTTCAAAAAGTGCTTCGGGATACGTGACAATTACAGCTGGTTTTTTTCTAGAATTAATTCTATTTAAAACCTCAGCACGAAGTAAAACATTGGCATTATCGGTTTCATCAATTTGATACGGACGGCGGAAAGATGCAGGATAGAATAATACATCCTGCTCGCCGATCATTTGTTCTAAATCGTTCAGGTAATAAGCCGCTTCTTCTTTGTTGTCTAAAACAATCAGAAAAGGCAGTTCGGTTTTCCTGAAAACAGAACGTATAATAAATGAAACAGCAGATCCTAACAATCCGCTGATGTTCATTTTTACTTGGTTTCCTTCCAGTAAACTTGATGCAATCTGCTGTGCTTTTGGCAGATTGTCGTATGTGGTATATAAGGCATTTTTACTCAACTCTCGGTATATTTGGATCTATTGGCGGTGCCGAACTCGGTATCGCACGTGCTGTATCTAACATTCTAAGGAAATCGGCTTCTCCTTCTTCTTTTGGGATTTTGGCTTTTTCGACAATTTTATCCATTTGTCTTTCTAGCGAAATCAATTCTTTATTAATTTCCTGTATCAAAAAAACCACTTTATCGTCTGGAATTTTACTTAAATGAATAAACAAATCCAACATTTTAATTTTAGTAATTAGAATAGAAATACGGCTTTTTATCTGTGGCTGATTAAACTGTGCAGGAATATTATTGTTCAAAGCCATTGCTTTTTTAGCAATAGCTGTCGATTTTTTTTGAAACGCGCCGATTGTTTTTCTGGGCTTATCGCCGATTTCTTTTATAAACTCACGCCACTCTGTCCATGAATTCAATTGTGATTCTGAAATTTCATTAATCGGTTCGTCTAGAAAAGTCCAGCCTTTATTTATATTATTAAAAATAGCTTCTTTCTTTTTCGCTTCTTTTGCGTTTTCTGCAAGGCGTTTTTCATTTTCATTTTGGCAAGAAAATAACACAGTTGTCAAAAGCAGAAAAAGAGATATTTTGTATTTCATTTATTAAAATGTTAGGCTGCAAAGTTACGAAGTAAATTTACAAATATGAATTCTGATTTTATGCTAAAGATTCTATAAATCAAGGCTATTATTTTTATCCTTTATGACGTGAAATAAGAAGATTTTTTTCGTTTTATTCTTCTTAAAAATGACCTTTTAAACCGAAAATAAAAAGGCACAAAGACACACCCCTCTAAAAGAGAATAATCCAACAAACAAACTTTTTAATTATTGAATTAATAATTTATTATTCAAAAAAACTCACGTAATTGCGAAAACGTTATATTTGTAAATCTAAAAATCATGAAAAAATGAATCCAAAAATATTGATCATTGGCGCTTGCGGTCAGATTGGAACGGAGCTGACCCAAAAGCTTCGTAAAATATACGGAACAGAGAATGTAATCGCTTCCGATATTAGAAAATTAAATACTGATGTTGTTAATTCAGGGCCTTTTGAGGTGGTCAATGCTTTAGATTTTAATCAGATCGAACATTTGGTAGAAGTACATAAAATTACAGATGTGTATCTAATGGCTGCTCTTTTGTCTGCAACGGCTGAAAAAAATCCTGCTTTTGCTTGGGATTTGAATATGAATTCGCTTTTTCATGTTTTAAATTTAGCTAAAGCTAAAAAAATCCAGAAGATTTTCTGGCCTTCAAGTATTGCTGTTTTTGGTCCGACAACTCCAAAAGAAAACACACCGCAATATACTGTAATGGAGCCTTCAACAGTTTACGGAATCAGTAAACAAGCTGGTGAAAGATGGTGCGAATACTACCATAATATTTATGGTGTTGATGTTCGCAGTATTCGTTATCCAGGCTTAATCAGCTGGTCAACTCCTCCAGGCGGCGGAACTACAGATTACGCTGTTGATATTTTCTATAAAGCTATTGCTGATAAAAAATATGAGTGTTTCTTATCTTCTGAAACGAAAATGCCGATGATGTATATGGATGATGCGATTGATGCAACCATCAATATTATGAAAGCACCAGTTGAAGAAATTAAAATACATTCGTCTTACAATTTAGCCGCGATGAGTTTTACTCCAACTGAAATTGCTGCTGAGATCAAAAAACATATTCCAGAATTTGAGATTACTTATAATCCAGATTTCCGTCAGAAAATTGCGGACAGCTGGCCAGCAAGTATTGACGATTCTTCTGCCAGAGAAGACTGGGGATGGAATCATAAATTTGATTTAGAATCTATGACAAAAGATATGATTGAGCATTTGAGTTAAATTGATCTCCAGAACTCAATTAATTTAAACACATAGAATCATAGAATTTTGAATCTTTAAAAAAGACGTTTCACTTTTTATAAACAAACATAGTTTGGCTTTTTAAAAGAAATTGTTCCACATAAAAAAAGTCCCGATTAAAATTTTAATCGGGACTTTTTCATTTTTATAATTTGAAGATTACTTCACTTCAAAAACGTTATTTGTCTGTTTTACATCAGCCATTAATCCGCTTGGATCGATAGTGATTTTTTTGATTGCCGTTTTGGCTTTATCAATCGTAAAACTATAGTTTTGCTGTGCCCAAGCCCAGTCTTCCAAAACTGTTCTTTTTTCGTTCGGATTTGGATTTGGCTTAATGAAATTCATCATTCTCAACGGAATATAGAATGTTTCAGAAGTTCCGTCTGTATAATCTACTTTTAAGTCAATTGGCATTGGCATTCTACCGATTCTTTCTAAAGAAACAGTTGTTTTTCCAGCATTGTCTGCCACGTCTTTAATTCCGTAATCGATCGTATTTGTTGTTTGCGTCCAATCAATTAAATACCAATCTAATTCAGCACCAGAAACTCTTTCAGCTGTTCTTTTGATATCGTTTGGAGTTGGATGCTTGAATTTAAAATCGTTGAAATATCTGTGTAAAGTTGCATCAACGTTTGCTTTTCCGATTACATATTCTAACTGAGAAAGGAAAAGACTTCCTTTTACATAAGAAGAAATACTGTACGGACGGTTCTCATCGTAACGATCTCCGTGCGTTGTCTGAGGCTGTTCTTTACCAGAATTTACTAAGCTGTAATACGCTTTGTAATTCCCAACAAAAGGATTCACTTCTTTTTTGTCTCCTTTTAATTCATTCAAAGCACTGTCTTCAATGTAAGTCGTAAAACCTTCGTCCATCCAAGGGTGTTTCGATTCGTTTGAAGCCAAAATATGTTGGAACCAAGAGTGTCCTAATTCGTGCGTTGCAGTACCTAGAATTCCTTCCAAAGTTCCATTTCCTAACATTAAAGTACACATTGCATACTCCATTCCGCCATCTCCACCTTGAATAAATGAATATTGTTTGTACGGATATGCTCCAACTCTTTGGTTGTAATATTCCATTACTTTCACCATTAACGGCTCTAACTGTTTCCAGTTTGCAGTCGTTTTTTCGTTGTTTTTGTAGAAGAAATGCAAATCTACATCGTTTGGTCCTTTTACAATATCATGCGTATATTCTTTGTCTGCAGCCCATGTAAAATCGTGAACGTTTGGCGCAATAAAATGCCATGTTAACGTTTTTGCTTTTTTAGGATAAGTAACCGTTACACCTGCATCTTGGTAACCGTGTCCGATAGAATTTTTGTCTTGCAAATATCCTGAACCTCCAATTGTATAATCTTTATCGATGGTAATTTTTACATCAAAATTACCCCAAACACCGTGAAATTCTCTCGCAATGTACGGATCTGCGTGCCATCCTTCGAAATCAAATTCAGCTAATTTTGGATACCATTGAGACATAGAAAGCTCTACTCCTTCAGAATTGTTTCTTCCAGAACGACGAATCTGAACCGGAACCTGTCCGTCAAAGTCTAATGTAAAAGTCGTTTTAGAATTTGGCAGAATTGGTTTTGCCAAAGTCACTTCTAAGATTGTTCCTGAAACTCTTGTTTGAGCCACAACGCCATCTTGTTTGAAGTTTGTAATTTTTAAATAACCAATTTCGTTTGGTTTTAAAGTTTCAATACGGCTTTGTTTTACTTCTTTTCCGTCTGCTCCTTTTACTTTATTAACCATTCTTCCGTCTGGATCTTTAATAAAATGAAGGCGTGCATCCATTTCGCTTCCTGGCTGAAAAGCATTTGGAAACAAATGATAAAATACTTTTTTTAGAGTATCAGAAGAGTTGTTGGTATAAACCAGCTCTTGTTTTCCTTTGTACTGATAGTTTTTTACATCCATCGAAACTTCCATTTTATAGTCAGCGTGCTGCTGCCAATATGGGGCGCTTTGCGCGAAAGCCGAGTTAAAACCTAAGCTTAGGAAAGAAAGTAAAATAATTTTTCGCATGTTTATATGTAATAGAAAATGGAAGAGCGCGAACTCTTCCATTGGATTAATCGTTTAATGTTGTTTATTTTTTAGACATCTTTTCAGCCATTAATAAAGCATTGTAAGCATTTACCATCTTCGCTGTTTTTGATGATTCTACAGAAGAAACGGCAGCTGGTTTCTCTCCCGGATTTTCGCTTTTACCTAAAACAACTGTTGAAGGAAGTGCTACACCAGAATCCATCAAAATCTTTTTAACCTGTGCGGCTTTTAATTTTGGATAGTAAGAGCGAATCAAAGCCGCTACACCCGCAGCATTTGGAGATGCCATTGATGTTCCTTGTAAATATTTGTATTTGTTGTTTGGAACTGTTGCATAAATTTCTTCACCTGGAGCAAAAACGTCTACGTTTATTTTTCCGAAGTTTGAAAATGAAGCTACAACTGTTTCTCCATACGATTTATTAATCGCTCCAATGGTGATTAAATTATCTGCAAATTCTTTTACGTTGTCTTGAGAATCGTTTGGATAATTGATGTTTTTTGTTTCGTCAATATTGTAACCGTCGTTTCCAGCTGCGTGAACAATTAAAACGTCTTTTTTAGCTGCATATTTAATCGCATCATAAACCCAGTCTTTGTGCGGAGAAAAGCTTTTTCCAAAACTTCCGTTGATTACTTTTGCTCCATTGTCTACGGCGTAACGAATTGCCAGAGCAATATCTTTATCATACTCGTCTCCATCTGGAACGGCTCTTACAGTTAAAATTTCTACGTTATTTGCTACTCCGTCTCCACCTAAATTATTCCCTCTAACTTGAGCAATAATTCCAGCAACGTGAGTTCCGTGTAATGCTTTTTCTTTATCTGGACCAAATACTACGTTATTTCCATATTTAGTACCTTTAATATCGTCTGGATTATCTCCTACGATTTTTCTTCCGTCAAAATCTTTATTTAAGTTGTATTTTAACTGCTCTTCAACCTCATCGCTATACTCTTTTAATTCTTCTTCTGGATTAAAAGTTGGCCCAGCATTTGTAAAAATCTGAGTCATAACCGCCTTACTTCTTGCTACTTTTGGATCTGTAGAAGTAATTGTGCTTAAATCTTCGATTTTATAATCTGTCTTGTTAAGCTCTTTTTTTATGGTGTTATGAACTTCCATTAAAAAATCTGCTTGCTGTTTATCTTGAAGCGCTTCTTCGTATTTCTCTGTAAATTGTGCTAGAGCAGCTTTATATTCAGCAGAACCGTCATCGGCTTTTTTTACGATACGAGTCATTTCCAGATTTTCGTGAACAGCATCTCCAAGGAAATTCCATCCGTGAACATCATCAATAAATCCATTTTTGTCATCGTCGATTCCGTTTCCTGGAATTTCTTTTGCATTAGTCCAGATCATTCCCTGAAGATCTTCATGCTCGATATCTACACCAGAATCTACAATTCCTACGATTACTTTTACGCCTTTTTTACCTTGCAATAATTCAGCGTAAGCTTTATCAACGCTCATTCCCGGAATTGAATCTTTTATTAGATCAAGATGACTCCATCTTTTTAATTCATTTTCGCTAAGGGGAGCTTTTTTTACAACTGCTGCAGGAGCTTTGATAAACTCTTTTGAAGTGGAAACCTGCGCTTGAACTGTAGCACTACATCCTGCTAAAACAAGCAATGCAAAAGCAGATAATTTGAGGGGTTTTATATGATTCATTTATGTGTGATATTTAAGTAAAGTTAAAAGATGGGTCTAAATTATGCTTTTTTGTTACAAAAAACTAACTGTTAACACTGTGTTATGAAATTTTGATGTAAAATGCTTAAACTATAATATTTACAAACATTAAAATGCAAAATGAATGTTGTAAGATTAATAATCGCAAATATACTTTGAGTGAATTATTTCTTTTTAAAATGTAAAAAAATCAACAAATAATACAGTCGTTACGTCTTCCCGTAAGGTTTATCCATTTAATTGACTTACACTTGCGCGACCTAATTCTAAACTTTTTCTATGAAAGCAAAACTACTCTTATTGCTGTTACTGGCAAATTTTTCTATTTATGCGCAACAATACACTAAGATTCCCGATCCTAATTTCGAGAAATTCTTAATTAATGAAAAATACGATTCAGGAACTCCTGACGGACAGGTTTTAACCGCAAACATTTCTGGCATAAAAGCATTAAATGTAAACGGATTAAACATTAGCGACTTAACTGGTATTCAAGACTTCAAAGCATTGACTCAGTTAATTTGTTCTTTTAACAATTTAACTTCTCTTGATGTTTCTCAAAATACATCACTTACAGTTCTAAATTGTTTTTCTAACAAAATAACAAGCTTAAATCTTTCTAAAAATACGTCTTTAGATAATTTAAATTGTGCTAGTAATTTACTAACTACTTTAGATATATCGGCAATTACTTACATAAGAACTGTAAGCTGTTATGACAATAAGCTTAAAGCTTTAAATCTTGCAAACAATATTAATCTAAGTAGCCTTAACTGTTCTGCAAATGATTTTACAAATGGGCTAAATCTTTTTAAGAATCCTTATTTGACATTTTTAAACTGTAATTTCAGCAATTTAACTAGTTTAGATCTTTCAGAAAATAAATCTTTACAGTTATTAAATTGTCAAGGAAATAGTTTGAAGACATTGGATCTTTCAAACAATACTGCGCTTACATTTGTAGATTGCAGTTCGAATCAATTAAAAAGTTTAAATTTAAAAAATGGAAAAAACACCATTTTAACTACTACTTCTACTTTTAAAAACAATTCAAACTTAAGCTGTATTCAGGTTGATAATGAAGTTACTGCAACGGCAAACTGGGCAAATCTAAAAGATGCAGCGGCTGTTTATAACACCGATTGCAGTATAGAAGTTCCGAGCACATCTATTCCTGATATCAATTTTGAAAAGAAATTAATTGCTTTAGGCATAGATTCGGGTACGCCAGACGGTAAAGTTCCTACTAGTAAAATCAATAAACTCACCAGTTTAGATGTATCATCGAGTTCGATTACTGACTTAACAGGTCTTCAAGATTTTGTTTCGTTAACATATTTTGTAAATATGTACAACAATACGCCTACTGTAGATCTTTCTAAAAACGTTAATTTAACTTTTTTTCGTTGTGAAAGGAGCAACATTGAAAATTTAAATGTTTCTCAAAACACAAAATTAACTCAATTAATGTTCGGAGATAATAAAATTAAAAGCGTAGATCTTTCTAAATTGACTGAGCTGAGAGAATTATATTGCTATTCTAATGCACTGACAAATATCGACTTGTCGAGTAATGTTAAATTACAAACATTATACATTTATGAGAATCAGCTAACCAAATTAGACCTTAGCAAAAATGTCGCTTTAACATATGTAAATGCTAGATCAAATAGATCATTAACAGAATTAAACTTAAAAAACGGGCAAAATACTCTAATCAAAAAAGGCAGCCTTATTGCAACTGAAAATACTAGTCTATATTGCATTACGGTTGATGATGTCGATTATGCTAATACAAACTGGAGCACGGGAAAAGACATATCTGTTGATTTTACTTTAGCTTGTTCTGAACCAGAATATACTCTTATTCCTGATGTAGAATTTGAAAAAAAACTCATCTACAATGGATTAGACATGGTCCAAGATGGTAAAGTGCTAACAAAGAAAATAGCTAACGCTGAGTATTTAAACATTGATGATTCTCCTATTACAGACCTAACAGGATTGGAAGTTTTTACGAATTTAAAAAGATTATACTGTAGCGGTATAAAGACAAAAAATATTAATCTTAGTGCTAACACCAAGTTAACCGAATTAAGCTGTACTTCAAATAATTTGGATTCTATAGATTTGTCTGCTCTTGTAAATTTAAAAACATTAAATCTTTACAATAATAAATTCACAGAAATTAATGTTTCTAAAAATCTGGCACTAGAGAGCATTTATGTCCACAGAAACAATTTTACATCAATTGATTTTAGTGCCAATAAAGCTTTATCTGCAATTTCTTGCGATTACAATCCGATAACAAAAATTAATGTTTCCGAAAATACTGCTTTAAAATATCTAAATTGTTCAAGCACGGCAATTACAAGTTTGGATGTAAGAAACAATCCAGCACTTTTAAGTTTAGATCTTAAATATAATAGAATAACTACGATAGATCTTTCTAAAAATCCAGAATTATCAAGCTTAAACTTGGCTCAAAATCCAATAGTTTCTTTCGACTTAAAAAACAATAAAAAACTAACCAATTTAGATTGTTCGGGCAGTTATTATAGTTCTGCCAATGGTGGTTCAGGTTTGTTAACTTCTCTTGATCTAACAAATAATGTACTTTTAACTAATTTAAATTGTTCAGCAAATCAATTATCTACACTTGATTTAACATCTAACACTAAGCTTCAATATTTTTATGCTTTCGGAAACATCCTTACCACTTTAGATCTTTCTAAAAATACTGATTTAATATATGTTTCCGTAAACAGCAACAAATTAAAAAGTCTGAACTTAAAGAACGGAAATAACACTAAAATCACTTCATTTGAAGTAACAACTAACCCTTCATTAAGCTGTCTAGAAGTAGATGATGTTGCGTATTCTACTGCAAATTGGACCAAAAAAGATATTACAACAAGCTTTAGCACTAATTGCGCTTACAGCACAGCTATTCCTGATCCTAAATTTGAAGATAAGTTAATTGCTCTTGGAATTGATTCGGGTGCAAGAGACGGAAAAGTTCTTACTGCTAATATTGCTTATTTAACATCATTGGATATTTCAAATGCTGAAATTACTGATTTAACTGGTATTGAAGATTTTGCTAGCTTAGAATCGCTTTTAGCTAATGAAAACAATTTGAATAAAATAGATGTTTCTAAGAATTTAAAATTAAACAGTTTAAGTGTTGCCAAAAATAAATTAACACAATTAAATCTATACAGTAATGGCGCTCTTCAATCTCTTATCTGCAACGATAATGAGCTTACATCTTTAGATTTATCAAAAAATAAAAATCTATTTGCGGTTTATTGCCCTAACAACAAACTTCGTTCTTTAAATTTAAAAAACGGAAACAATATTGCTTCTGATGGGCCAGGTGTTAAAAATTTCACCAACAATCCTAATTTAACTTGCATTCAGGTAGATGATGAAACTTATGCTAATTCAAAATGGAGCGCATTTAAAGATGCTACAGCTTCATACAGTACAAGTTGTGAATATTCGACAGCAATTCCTGATCCTAAATTTGAAGACAAATTAATTGCTCTAGGAATTGATTCGGGTGCAAGAGATGGAAAAGTTGCTACCGCAAAAATTATTGAAATTACATCTTTGAATATTGATAAAGCTGAGATTTCGGATTTAACAGGACTTCAAGATTTTATATCATTAAAAGAATTATCTGCTAGAAATAACTTAATTAAAGAATGGGATTTTTCTAAAAATACTACTTTGACTAATTTAGATGTAAGTATAAACAAATTCACATCTTTAAATGTTTCTAAAAATACTCCTCTGAAAATATTGTCTTGTGGCAATAACTCGATTTCTAGTCTAGATGTGACACAAAATACTAATTTGAACTATTTAACATTTGAAGGAAATAAAATTGAATCTATAGATTTATCTCAAAATAAAGAGCTTATTTTTCTAGAAGCTGGAAGTGGCTTATTGAAAAGTTTGGACATTTCTAAAAATCCAAAAATCTATTATTTAAACTGTTATAATAGCGCTCAACTACAAACACTGAATCTGCAAAATGGCAATAATGCTTTGATGAAAAATGGTTATGTGTCATTTTCAAACAATCCAAAATTGTACTGTATTCTTGTTGATGATGTAATATACGCTAATGCAAACTGGGCAAATAGAAAAGATGCTACAGCAACTTATAACACAGAATGTACCGGCGAATTGTTTTTACCTTCTTACAATTTTACTGTTGAGACTAAAGGAGAATCTTGTTTAGGAGAAAATAATGGAGAAATTAGCATCGTTGCACAAGCTTCATTTGCTTACAAAGCTATCATTAACGATAAAGCTTACACTTTTACAAATAACAGTCTAAAAGTTGCAGCATTGTCTCCAGGAGTTTACGCGATTAAGATTACAATTCCTGAAATGATTTTCGAACAGAATTTTAATGTAACTATTCAAAAAGGAGCAACTATTACAGGAAAATCTAATGTATCTGCAAAAAATGTAGAAGTTGAAATTACGGAAGGAACAGCTCCATTTACAGTATTTGTTGACGGCGCAGAGCAATTCCAAACAACAGATGCTAATTTTACAGTTGCTTTGGATAAAGCTGGATTGGTTGAAGTAGCAACTGCAAAAGCTTGTGAAGGTGTGTATGCTAAAAAAGTTACTTCTTATGAATTAGGAACTACTCTTGCGGCTTATCCAAACCCTACTTCTGGTAGTATCGAAATCGAAATTCCGAGCACTAAAACTGAAGTTTCAATTGAATTGTACAATTTTGGCGGTCAAGTAGTTTCTCAAGGAACTTATAACATTGAAAGCGGAAAAGCTATTTTAAATCTTGAAAAATTACCTTCAGGAATTTATGCTGCTAAAATCAATTTAGAAACTCCGGAATACGTTAAAATCATAAAAAAATAAAAAATGAAGAATTCTATATACCTTTCAATAATCTGTTTAGTATTTGCAGCCTGTGGAAGCGGAGGTGGAGATGATCCAGTTACGCCTACGCCAGTAAATACTGCTCCTACGGCACCTGTTTTAACAACTCCAGCAGACAATAAATTGTGTTTGGATAACAATGTTTCTTTTCAATGGAATGCTTCAACAGATGAGCAAAAAGATGCGATTGTTTATCAAATCCAAATCGCTAAAGATAACGCGTTTGCTCAAATTATAAATACACTTGACAATTCGTCTCTTTCTACAAGCGCTTTGGCATTAGAGAAAAACACTGCGTATTACTGGAGAGTCAAAGCAACAGATGCTAAAGGATTGGCTAGTGCTTATTCGTCTACTTTTAAGTTTTATACTGCTGGTACAGCTGTTGTAAACCATTTGCCTTTTGCACCAGAATTGGTTTCTCCTGTATTAAATTCAGCAATCGGCACCTCTTCTGCAAACTTAACGTGGAAAGCTTCTGATGTAGATACTGCTGATATTCTTACTTATGACGTTTATTTTGGAACGGCAAATCCGCCAACGGCAAAAGTAAGCGAAAATACAAGTTCAAAATCATTTGAAGTTGCGCTTCAATCGACTACACAGTATTACTGGAGAATTGTTGTAAAAGATAATAAAGGTGGTGAAACCGTAGGTCAGGTTTGGAAGTTTAAGACAAATTAGACTTAAAAATTACAATTAGTTAAAACCCAAAAAATCCCATTTTCATTCAGTTGAAAATGGGATTTTTTTCTAGTAGATGGTTCTACAGTATGCATTACGTCTTTCCGTAAAGAAAAATCTTTTTAAAATTGTATAATTGCATTGACTAAATCCAAAACTGAACCTATGAAAATAAAATTACTTGTATCCTGTTTTTTGACACATTTTCAATTTAAATTCATCTCGCAATTAATTAACCCCAAATATTTAACTCTATGAGGAAAATTTTACTTTTAATTTTAATTCTTTCTTTTAATCAAATAGATGCCCAATGCTGGAAATCAGTAGCTTCAGGAGCTACTTACACTGTTGCTATAACGACAAATGGTACTATTTGGTCTTGGGGAGATAACAGAAAAGGGCAATTAGGTATTGGCAGTTTTACAAATTCCAACATACCTAACAAAATAGGAACAGACAACGATTGGAAAACAGTGTCAGCAGGACAATCCTTTACTGTTGCATTAAAAACAAATGGTACTTTATGGGCGTGGGGAGATAACTTTTACGAACAACTTTGTGATGGTACTAGAACGAACAAAAGCTTACCCGTTCAAATAGGAACTGCAACTGATTGGGCCACAATTTCAGCAGGAGATGGTTTTTGCATTGCTTTAAAAACGGACGGTACTTTATGGGGATGGGGAAATAATTATAAAGGACAGTTGGGTGATGGTACAAATACAAACAAAAATACTCCCACCCAAATAGGCACAGCCAATGACTGGCAAACTATTGAAACAGGTTCTGGCTACAGTGTCGCTATCAAAAAAGACGGAACACTATGGGCATGGGGATCAAATTCATTTGGTCAATTAGGTGATAACACTACTACTGACGTCCTTCTTCCAAAGAAAATTGGAACGTCTAGTGATTGGAAAACTATCTCTGCTGGTGTATCTCATACAATGGCTATAAAAACGGATGGTAGCTTATGGGGATGGGGAGAAAGTGCCTATGGAAATTTAGGTAGTGGCTCTAAAACAGACTTCTATGTTCCTACAAAAATAGGAATTTTTACAGATTGGAAAACTATTAGTTGCGGTGGAAATCATACTATTGCTATTAAAACGAATGGTTCTTTATGGGGTTGGGGATACAATCCAGAAGGAGAATTGGGCAATGGGGCAAATACAAATGTCATGGCTCCTACGCAAATAGGTTCGTCAACCAATTATGAGACTATAGCTGCTGGATTTTTTCATACTGTCGTCATAGATACAAGTAACTCTATTTGGACAGCAGGTCGAAATGCTGAAGGGCAATTAGGTGAGGGAACGTTTGTTAATAAAAATGTAACGATACTTTTAGCCTGCCCAGGGACATTAGCAGCAACAACAAATTTAACCAATTTAAGCTGTCTTGGTGATAATATAGGATCGGCATCTATAATATCAGTTAACGGTGGAACAGCTCCATATACTTATTTATGGTCTAACGGAAAAACAACAGCGTCTATTACAGACTTAAAAGCTGGAATTTACACTTGCACAATAACAGATGCTACTTCATTATCAATCACAAAAAGCTTCGACATTTCACAACCAACAGAGTCTCTTAGTTTTACCTTTGTTGTTCAAAACGCCGACTGTAGCAATGTAAGCAATAATGGAAACATAACAATTAATGCTTCTGGAGGAACAAAACCCTATGAATATTCAATTTTAAATCCTGGAATTTTTCAAGAATCAAATGTTTTTACTGGTTTGCCTTCTGGCATCTATGAAGTAATGGTAAAAGACCAAAACGGATGTCTGGTTCAAATGATTGCAACCATTGACCCAAGCTATACGCCGCCGCCAACTCCTCTCCCAGCTGTTCAAACATTCAATAATACCGCAATTGTTGCCAATTTAAGAGTTGGCGGAAACAATCTCAAATTTTTTACTGTTGATACAGAAGGAATCCCTGTAGATCTATCTACTCCTTTACAAACAGGCAAATATTATGTTTCTCAAACAGATTTTGGATGTGAGAGCGCTAGAGCTGTAATTGATGTAACCGTTGAGACAACTATAGTTGGAGATCAAATACCAACAAATGGCTTAATTGCGTATTACCCTTTTAGCGGAAATGCAAATGACACCAGCGGAAATAGATTAAATGCAAGTGTTAGTGGTGCTACCCTAACCACAGATCGATTTGGGAACAATAATAGCGCTTATAGTTTCAATGGTGTAAGCAATTTTATAAATGTTGTTATTCCTAATATTCCTCAAAGCAATTCTTCTAGAACAATTTCGGGTTGGTTTAAAACAGATGATGTTTTTACAAATCCAAATAAACATGAAACTTGTATTTTTAATTATGGCGCTTTAGAAAAATCCAAAAGACTATCTCTTTATATTTACAGCAAAGGCTATCTTGAAACTATTACAGGACCTTCTTTTTCTAGTGATGACTTTTATGTAAACAACTATAATTATTCCAATAATGATTGGTACTTCTTCACGCTTACATATGACGGTACTAAACTTTCATTATATGTAAACGGTAAGTTTGTAGATGAAAAAGCTATAAGTCTAAACACTACAAATAACATTTTCCGATTAGGCGAAAAATATCCTGATAATAGTGATGAATGGTTTAAAGGAAAAATAGACGATGTTGCTATTTGGAATCGCGTTTTAACTCCAGAAGAAATTTCGGCTTTGTACACTCCTGGTGAACAGCCATCTTATACGTTAATTCCAGATCCGAATTTTGAGCAAAAATTGATTAACTTGAGATTGGATTCTGGTATAATTGATGGAAAAGTCCCAACATCTAATATTAATACCTTAAAATCATTAGACGTTAGTAATAGTAATATTTCAGATTTAACAGGAATACAGGACTTTGTATCTTTAACCAATTTGAATTGTAGCCAGAATAGTCTGAAAGCGTTAAACGTAAATAAAAATACTGCTTTGATTGTTTTAAATTGTAATAACAACCAGATAGCCGCTTTAGATGTAAGCAATAATACTGCTTTGACTGAATTAATTTGTTACTCAAATAAATTAACTTCTTTGGATGTTAAAGCTAATACGGCTTTAACAAAATTAGATTCGGGCTCAAACCAATATACTACTTTAGATGTAAGCTCAAATACTGCTTTAACATTTTTGGGATGTAATACAAGTCAATTAACCAGTTTAGATGTAAGTAATAATACTGCTCTGACTCTTCTGGATTGCCGTGAAAACAAGATTAAAGCTTTAGATGTTTCTAACCTCACTGCTCTTAAAGAGCTATATTGTCAGTCTAATCAATTAAAAGATTTGGATGTAAGCAAAAATAAATCTTTAGAATTAATAAATTGTTCAAAAAATCAGTTAACAACTTTGGATATAAGCGCGCATCCATCTGCAATTGGTTTATATGCTAATTCCAATCAATTAACGAGTTTAAATTTGAAGAATGGAAACAATATTAACTTCCAATTACTATATCTAAACCTTAAAAACAATCCAAATCTAAGCTGTATTCAAGTTGATGATGCTACTTTTTCTAATGCAAACTGGTCTACTAAAAAAGATCCTATTGCAAACTTTAATACCGATTGTGTAACTTCAAATCTATACACTTACATTCCAGATGTGAATTTTGAAAACAAATTAATAGCATTAGGAATTGATTCTGGAGTAGCGGATGGAAAAGTGTTGACTTCTAAAATTTCATCACTTACTTCATTAGATGTTTCGGCAAGTTTAATTTCAGATTTAACAGGAATTCAAGATTTTACTTCGTTGAATAAATTGAATTGTGGAAACAACAAACTTTTGAGCCTTAATATTTCCAATAACAAACTTCTGAAAGAATTAAATTGCAGATATAATGATTTAACTACCTTAGATGTGTCAGCAAATACAGGTTTAACTTCATTAGATTGTATTTATAATCATATTACAACCCTGGATGTATCTAATATGGTGGAACTTCAATCATTGCTATGTACGGGTAATCAAATAACAAATTTAGATGTAACTAAGAATTTGCATTTATATTGGTTTGGATGTAATACTAATAAACTAGAAACTTTAGATGTTTCACAGAACAAAATTTTGCAATATTTAGATTGCGGATTCAATCAACTGACATCTCTTGATATTTCTAATAATACAGCTTTATTTTATTTAAATTGTTATCACAATAAGCTGACATCTATAGATGTTTCTATGCTTCCAGAACTAACGTCTTTAGCTTGTTCAGCGAATCAATTAAGTAGCCTGAACATTTCTAAGAATGTTAAACTAAATTCTCTACTGTGTGAGGACACCAATATTTCAACTCTTGATATTTCTGCTAATACAGGGCTTAAGGAATTGTTTTGTGGAAATGGACAACTTACAACTTTAGATGTTTCCAAAAATAAGGCATTAACCCGTTTACACTGCCAGAATAACAAACTAACTTATTTAAATATTAAAAATGGGTCAAATACACTACTCACTGATGTGAGTTTTATACAAAATCCAAATTTAAATTGTATACAGGTCGATGATGTGGCTTATGCCAATGCAAACTGGCCTACTAAAAAAGATCCTATTGCAAACTTTAATATATACTGTGAAAAATATACTTTAATTCCCGATCTGAATTTTGAAAAATTTCTAATTACCAAAGGAATTGATTCAGGATCTCCCGATGGAAAAGTTCTTACCTCAAAAGTATCTTCTTTAACTGAATTATTTATTACTCCACAATCTATTAGCAGTTTGTCTGGAATTCAAGATTTCATCTCTCTAGAAACCCTTCATTGCGATGATAATCAACTTACTAGCATTGATGTTTCTAACAATATTAATTTAGAAAGTTTATCTCTGGGTAATAATAAGTTAACAGATTTAGATGTTTCTAAAAATACGGCTTTAAGAAGCCTCTATTTTTACGACAATCAAATAGCCACTATAGATGTTTCAAAAAATACAGCTTTAGAATATTTGTATTTTCCAGGAAGCAAGATAACAGATTTAGACATTTCAAAAAATACTGCTTTACGTCACTTAACCTGTAGCTCTAATTTATTAACTACCCTAGACCTTTCTCAAAATACAGCTCTTGAAACTTTACTTTGTGATCATAATCAATTAACAGAATTAGATATTTCCAAGAATACTTTACTGGGCGGCTTACAGTGTAACAGTAATAAACTGACAGCTTTAAATACTTCGACAAATACTAATCTGGTCAGAATTGAATGTGATTCTAATAAAATTACACATTTAGATACTTCTAATAATCCTTTATTAAGTGGTTTGAATTGTAATTCTAATCTATTAACGACTCTTGATATTTCAAAAAACACTTCTTTAGATTATATAAAATGCGCTTCCAATCAATTCATTAGTCTTAATTTAAAAAATGGAAACAATATCAATTTTGTCAATACAACTATGGTTGATAATCTAAAAAACAACCCGAATTTAACCTGTATTCAAGTTGATGATGTGGCTTATTCAAATAAAAACTGGATGAATGCGAAAGATTCCTGGGCAACTTACAATACTACCTGTACACCAGAATACGTAGCGCTTCCAGACACAAATTTTGAGCAAAAGTTAATTGATCTAGGAATCGATACTGATGGTCTTAATGGAAAAATCACAATTGCAGATGCAAGTTCGATAACAAGCATAGACCTTTCAAATAGCAATATCAAAGATCTAACAGGAATTGAATACTTTACTTCATTGACAACCTTAAACATAAGTAATAACCAAATTACTTCTCTAGACGTAAGTAACAATTTACTTTTAGAAACGCTTGATGCTTCTTCAAATCAGCTTACAACATTAGATTTATCTAAAAATACTAAGCTAACAATTGTATACGTAGTGAATAATCCTTTGGTTTATTTAAATCTTCGAAACGGCAATAATAGAAATTTTGTATTGTCTTCTCCAACAACAAGACAAGCTGCTGTATGGGTTTACACCAGTTTCTTAGGACTTACCTCTCTAAGCTGTATCCAAGTTGATGATGAGAATTATTCAAATGCAAATTGGTCCAACATCAAAGAATCGACTACTGCTTATTCTAATACTTGTAAAAGTCTAGGTGTGGATGAATCTACTCTTAATCAAACTGTAGTTTATCCAAACCCAACGAAAGGAGTGGTAAACATCACTAATATTTCTTTAAACAAAGCAACAGTTTACAATTCGTTAGGACAATTAGTAAAATCTTTCATTTTAAATAATGCAAACACAGATAATACGATCGATTTGTCTGGCTTGCCTAGAGGAGTTTATTACGTGTATTTAATTAACGGAGATGCCGCTTCTGCTAAAAAAGTTATAGTAGAATAATCATCACTCAATAACCAAAAAATCCCATTTTCATTCAGTTGAAAATGGGATTTTTTTATATTTAATTCTTCCTCTAAAGAATCTCTTCGCAAGTAAAAACATCTTTTAGTCGAACTCCTTTTTCTGTGTGTTCGACCGTTATAATCTGATTGTGCGCATCGTGTTCTAGAAACAAATAATGATTCTGATCTGCTGCTGCATTTAGAAATTTAGATTTTTCTGGCATTGTCAGCAACGGTCTTGTATCGTATCCCATAACATAAGGAAGCGGAATATGTCCGGCTGTAGCCAACAAATCGGCACAAAAAATAATCGTTTTATCTTTGTATTTAATATACGGAATCATTTGTTTTTCGGTATGCCCGTCTACATAGTAAATATCGAAACCTAGTTCTTTTGAGAATCCAAAATCAGAATCAGGTCTTTCAATAAAATTCAATTGTCCGCTTTCATGCATTGGCAAAATATTTTCTGCTAAGAAAGAAGCTTTTTCACGCGCATTTGGTTTAATTGCCCATTCCCAATGATTTTCGTTTGTCCAAAACTTAGCATTTTTAAACGCTGGCTCATAACCCGTTTTATCCGAATTCCACTGAACGCTTCCGCCGCAATGGTCAAAATGAAGATGCGTCATAAAAACATCTGTGATATCATCTCGGCTAAAACCATATTTTCCCAAAGATTTATCTAACGAATGCGAACCCCAAAGCGAATAATATCCAAAGAATTTTTCAGATTGCTTATCGCCCATTCCCGTGTCAATCAAAATAAGACGATTTTCATCTTCGATCAATAAACAACGCGCAGCAATATCAATAAGATTATTAGCATCGGCAGGATTGGTTTTGTTCCAAATCGTTTTCGGAACAACGCCAAACATAGCGCCTCCGTCTAACTTAAAATTTCCAGATTCTATTGGGTAAAGTTTCATGAGAATGATTTTCTAAAACAACAAAGCTAGAAAATTCAAATCCCTTTTGCTAAAATTAAAGGTTAAAAACTTTTATTACTCTAACGTAACCGAAGTGCTTCCCATGATTTCCTGCTTATCAAAATAATTCACAAAATAAGTTCCTTTCTTAAACTGATCTGCATTTAGAATTCCGTAAGCATTTAAAGATTTTCCTTGAAAATCGGCGCTGACAATAAAACTATACACCAACGCTTTATCATTCCCAAATTCAATCAATTTATTGTCTCCTAAAACCGTGTTTTTCTGATCTAAAACCTGAACATAAAAAACTCTTCTTCCTGTTTTTGCAACCGCATTTCCGTTAACTGTAAAACTAATTTTAAGCTTTTTGGTATTCTTTGCCTTTGTCGTTTCCAATTCTGCTCCTGAGCTTTTTTCGCGAAGCGCAACAGCTTTAAAATTGCTCAAATAAAGCCTTGAAGCATCTTTTAAAGTCGATTCTAATTTCTTTTGTTTAGAAATCAGCGTATCGTTTTCTGCCTTTTGCTGATACATGACCACGTTCTGGCTTTCAATTTCTGTCAATAAATTTTTATTCTGCGATTTCAATTTTTTAATCTCCGTCACTTTACTTTCCAACGAAGATTTCAAACCAAAAAGTTGATTTCTATAAATTCGAATTTGATCGGCAGACGGATTTTCCGAAACTTTAATGATTTCCATTAAACTTTCTACATTTCTGCGCTCCAATTCTAATTCCTTAGACAAAGCTGTTTTTTCTAAAATAGCCTGATCATAAGCTTCTTTCAATACATTCAAAGAATCTAAAATATCTTTTTGTTCGCTTGTTTCTCTACTTTCAGATGAAATTGTATTTACTATACTTTTATTTCCAGCTTCACTTTCAATCGCATCATTCTCATTACTAAAAACTAAAGCTACAGCACCTATTCCTAAAACAAAAATTAAAGCAAACAAGGGCTTGAACCACTTAATTTCATTTTGTTTATTCATAATTACTTATAATTTTCTGCAAAAATATTGAATAAAAAACGACTATAATCAGTAGAAATACTTGTTTTTTAACATTTACAAGCGATATTTGCAGCTTCAATTCTAAAAAAAGAAGTTTTTTAAAAATCGGAGCTGTTTCCAAGGTCGATTTAACAAAATAAGTAATATCTATTTTCTCATTTGTTATAATAATGTGAACCGCTATGGAAAAAGGTTTTTAAGTCGTATCTTTGCAGATAATTTCATTTCTGCATTGACATACAGCACTTTAAAATGTACTAATTTGATTACTTTTTAAAGAATAATTAAAGGAATGTTGAAAAGATAAATACTAAAAAACAATGATAAAAGTTTCTGATACAGCCAAAAAGAAAATCATCGACTTAATGACAGATGATGGTTTTGACGCTGCACACGACTATGTTAGAGTAGGTGTAAAAAGTGGCGGATGCTCTGGTTTGTCTTATGATTTAAAATTTGACAAAACTAAGGGTGATGATGACAAAATTTTCGTAGATAACGACATACAAATTGCGGTTGAAAAAAAATCGTTTCTATACTTAGCTGGAACAATTTTAGAATTCTCTGGCGGATTAAACGGAAAAGGTTTTGTTTTCAATAACCCAAATGCAAGCAGAACTTGCGGTTGCGGAGAGTCATTCTCACTATAATTAAAGCTAAAAAAATCGTAAAGTAGAAATCTAATTTTTACTTGATATTAAATAAAATAATGAGCAAATACACCGAAGACGATTTAAAAATCGAACTGGAAACTAAAGAATACGAATACGGATTTTATACCAATATAGAGTCTGAAACATTTCCTGTGGGCTTAAACGAAGATATCGTTAGAGCTATTTCTCTTAAAAAAGAAGAACCAGAATGGATGACCGACTGGCGTATTGAAGCTTTCCGCGCATGGAAAGAAATGATCGAACCAGAATGGGCAAATGTTCAATACGAAAAACCAGATTTTCAGGCTATTTCGTATTATTCTGCTCCAAAACAAGTAGATCCTAATAAAACTTTGGATGATGTTGATCCAGAATTATTAGAAATGTACAAAAAATTGGGAATCTCTGTAGACGAACAAAAAAAGATGAACAATATCGCAATGGATATTGTAGTCGACTCTGTTTCTGTAGCTACAACTTTCAAGAAAACTTTGGCAGAAAAAGGAATTATTTTCTGTCCGATTTCTGAGGCTATCAAAGAGCACCCAGAATTAGTAAAAAAATATTTAGGTACAGTTGTTCCTCAGAAAGATAACTTTTATGCTGCTTTAAACTCAGCTGTTTTCTCTGACGGAAGTTTCTGCTATATTCCAAAAGGTGTGAAATGCCCAATGGAACTTTCAACGTATTTCAGAATCAATCAAGCAGGAACTGGACAATTCGAAAGAACTCTAGTTATTGCTGATGAAGGAAGCTATGTTTCTTACCTTGAAGGATGTACAGCTCCAAGTCGTGACGAAAACCAATTGCATGCTGCTGTGGTTGAATTAATCGCATTGGATGATGCTGAAATCAAATATTCAACCGTTCAAAACTGGTTTCCAGGAAACAAAGAAGGAAAAGGTGGTGTTTTCAATTTTGTAACTAAAAGAGGATTATGCGAAACAAATGCTAAAATTTCTTGGACACAAGTTGAAACAGGTTCTGCTGTAACTTGGAAATATCCTTCTTGCGTACTTAAAGGAGATAATTCGGTTGGGGAATTTTATTCTATCGCCGTTACCAATAATTTCCAACAAGCTGATACTGGAACAAAAATGATCCATTTAGGAAAAAACACTAAATCGACTATTATTTCTAAAGGTATTTCGGCTGGAAAATCACAAAACAGCTACCGTGGTTTAGTGCAAATTTCTCCAAGAGCAGAAAATGCAAGAAACTTTTCTCAATGTGATTCTCTTTTAATGGGCAATAACTGTGGAGCGCATACTTTCCCTTATATCGAAAGTAAAAATCCATCAGCTAAAATTGAGCACGAAGCAACAACAAGTAAAATTGGAGAAGATCAGGTTTTCTATTGTAACCAAAGAGGTATCCCGACTGAAAAAGCGATTGCCTTAATTGTAAACGGTTTCAGTAAAGATGTCTTGAACAAACTTCCAATGGAATTTGCAGTTGAAGCTCAGAAATTATTAGAGATTTCTCTTGAAGGTTCTGTAGGTTAATAAAAACAAAACATTATGGATATACTTTTAAAAAATGTAAATAAGAAAGATTTTCCGATTTTTAAATCACTCGCAAAATCTCTTGGTTTCGAAATTGTTGAAGAAGTAGAAAAACCATATAATCCCGAATTTGTAAAAGAAATTTTAGACGCTGAAAAGAGCATAAAAGACGGGAAAGGAATTAAAATAAAAACAGAAGATTTGTGGAAGTAATTTATTCTGAAAAAGCTCAAAAAGACAGAGAATATTGGAAAAAATCTGAAAATAAAGCGGTCATGAATAAGATTACAGCCTTGATTGAAGACATTTTACTTCATCCTTATGAATGAATTGGAAAACCAGAACCTTTGAAATATCAACTTTCAGGAAAATGGTCCAGAAGAATAAATCAAGAGCACAGATTAATTTACAGAGTTACCGAAGAAGAAACAATTGAAATATTAGATATCCTTTCGATGAAAGGACATTACGAATAAAATAAATACAAATGTTAAGTATAAAAAACCTTCACGCCGCGATTGGTGATAAAGAAATCCTTAAAGGAATCAATATTGAAGTTAAAGCGGGAGAAGTTCACGCTATCATGGGACCAAACGGTTCTGGAAAAAGTACACTTTCTGCTGTTATTGCAGGAAACGAAAACTACGAAGTTACAGACGGAGAGGTAATTCTTGACGGAGAAGATCTTGCTGATCTAGCTCCAGAAGAAAGAGCACACAAAGGTGTTTTTCTTTCGTTTCAGTATCCTGTAGAGATTCCTGGAGTTAGCGTAACTAACTTTATGAAAACAGCGATCAACGAAACTCGTAAAGCAAACGGACAGGAAGAAATGCCTGCTAACGAAATGCTGAAAGTAATTCGTGAGAAATCTGAATTATTAGAAATCGACCGTAAATTTTTATCTCGTTCTCTTAACGAAGGTTTTTCTGGAGGAGAGAAAAAGAGAAATGAGATTTTCCAAATGGCAATGTTAGAGCCAAAATTGGCTATTCTTGACGAAACCGATTCTGGTCTTGATATCGATGCTTTAAGAATTGTTGCAAATGGCGTAAACAAATTAAAAAGCGACAAAAACGCTATTATCGTTATTACGCACTACCAACGTTTGTTAGATTATATCGTTCCTGATTTCGTTCACGTATTATATAATGGAAGAATCGTAAAATCTGGTGGAAAAGAATTGGCTTACGAATTAGAAGAAAAAGGATACGACTGGATCAAAGCAGAGAACTAGTTTACAGTTATAGTTTACAGTTTGCAAAACTCATAACTTATAACTCATAACTCATAACTAAGAAAATGGATTTAAAAGAAAAATTAGTATCGTCTTTTATGGCTTTTGAAGAGCGTGTAGATGTGCATTCAGATTTGCATGACATCCGTACAACGGCTATAAAAAACTTTGAAAATAAAGGTTTCCCAACCAAAAAAGAAGAAGCTTGGAAATATACATCGCTAAACGCCATTTTAAAAAATGACTTTACGGTTTTTCCAAAGCAAGAAAATGCAATTGAATTTAATCAGGTAAAAAAATATTTTTTACACGAAATTGACACCTATAAATTAGTTTTTATCGATGGTGTTTTCAGTTCGCATTTGTCTTCTACAACACATGACGGAATCGATGTTTGTTTGATGTCTTCGGCATTGACTAAACCAAAATATAAAATGGTTATTGATACCTACTTTAATCAAATTGCAAGCAAAGATGACAGTTTGACTTCATTGAATACCGCTTTCGCGATTGAAGGTGCTTTTATCAATATTCCAAAAAAGAAAGTCGCTGATAAACCAATTGAGATTATGTATTTTTCAACTGGAAATGAAGCAGCTTTAATGGTTCAGCCAAGAAATTTGGTTATTGTGGGTGAAAATTCACATGTTCAAATTATTGAGCGCCATCAAAGTTTGAATGAAAATCCGGTTTTAACGAATTCTGTTACGGAGATTTTCGCTCAAAAACGTGCGATTGTTGATTATTACAAAATTCAAAACGATAACAGCGAAGCGAATTTAATCGACAATACTTACGTTTCACAACAACAGGAAAGCCATGCTTCTGTTCATACTTTCTCATTTGGAGGAAATCTTACTCGTAACAACTTAAACTTCTACCATTTCGGAGAAAGATTGACAAGTACACTTAACGGAATTTCGATCTTAAATGATAAACAACACGTTGACCATTACACTTTGGTAAACCACGCACAACCAAACTGCGAAAGTTTCCAAGATTATAAAGGAATTTTCTCTGATCGTTCGACTGGAGTTTTCAACGGAAAAGTTTTGGTAGAAAAGGAAGCTCAAAAAACAAATGCTTTCCAAAAAAGCAACAACATTTTATTGAGCGACAAAGCAACGATCAACGCAAAACCGCAGTTAGAGATTTTTGCTGACGACGTAAAATGTTCTCACGGATGTACAGTTGGACAGCTTGATGAAACAGCAATGTTCTACATGCAGTCTCGTGGAATCCCGAAAAAAGAAGCTAAAGCTTTATTGATGTATGCATTTTCAAATGCCGTTATCGAAAGCATCAAAATACCAGAATTAAAACAAAGAATTACTAAAATCATTGCCATGAAATTGGGCGTGAATTTAGGATTTGATTTATAATATTTCTTAACCGCAAAGAGCGCTAAGGTTTACGCAAGGTTCGCAAAGTTTTTATATAGCTTTGCGAATTTTGCGTTTTTATACTCTCTTGGTTTTCCTGCAAGGTTTCCAAAACCTTGTAGGTATTTATCCTATTTCTACACCTACAAGGTTTTGGAAACCTTGCAGGAGAGCTACTAAACTATTTATTTCTTTACACTATCAATTACCTCCTTCAAAAACCCATTAAAATCAAATCCCGGTTCCTCTTCCTTCACTCCCATTCTCACAATCACCATATCCAAAGACGGAATAATAGCCACCATTTGACCTTGATAACCGCTGCAATAAAACATATCACGAGGAACATCTGGAAATTTTCCTCCAGCGTTTAACCAAAACTGAGCGCCATATTTTCCTTCAGAAGTATTGGTTGGAGTTGCAGTATATTTTACCCAACTTTCGTCTAAGATTTGCTCGCCGTTCCAATTTCCTTTATGTAGATATAATAATCCGAATTTTGACCAGTCGCGCGGTGTTGCCCATCCGTAAGAAGAACCCACAAAAGTTCCAGACATATCTTGTTCTACAATCATCGAGTTCATTCCGATTTTATCGATAACAGCACTGTACCAAAAATCAAGATATTCTTGCTGCGTTTTAAATTGTCTTCTTAAAATCAGCGATAATAAATTGGTCGTTCCAGAAGAATAATTCCAATGAGTGTTAGGTTTAAATTGTGCCTGTTTATCCAATTGCACTTTCCCCATATCTTCCGCTTGAAAAAGCATTTTTGTCGCGTCGCAGATTGTGCTGTAATTCTCTTCCCATTCTAAACCAGAATTCATGTGTAGCAAGTCGTTCAACGTAATATTTTTACGTTCGTCATTTTTCCATTCTGCTACTGGAGCCGGTTTGTAAATATCAATTTTTCCTTGTTTGGCCAATACTCCAAAAGCAGAACTTGTAATGCTTTTTGTCATCGACCAACCTAAGATTTTGCTGTCTTTGTTAAATCCAGTATCGTATTTTTCGGCAATCAGTTTGTCTTTATATAAAACTACAACGGCACGCGTTCTTTTAATTCTTCCTCCCGTTTTATCGAAAGCATTATCAACCGCTTTTTTTAATTTGGAATAATCAACATTCGAAAAAGCAGTATCTTTTGGTTCGTTATTTCCGAACGGAAAAGGAAGATTGTTTTCTAATTTGGTTCTTTTTGGAAGTAAATACGGTTTCGAAATATCAAAATTATCATTAATCAAAGTCGCTCCTAATCCTTCACGGTAAATTGCTTTTCGCTCTTTCAATCCATAAACAGACGAAATGGCAAATTTCCCTGCATCATCAATTGAGTTTTTTGCCAGATCAATCATATCGATATCATTGTCTGTTTTCTGAATTAAATCCAACGGACGATTATCAATAAAATGTCCTGAGGCCACACTTTTGGCCGAGAAACCAGAAATCAAATCGAGCTTCGGATAAGTCGTAAATCCGAAATACAAAAATGCAAGAACTACTGCAAGCAAAAGTACTTTGAGAAATTTTTTCATGATGATTAGTTTATTTTTAATGCAATATAAATAATTTATGTTCACGTTTTTAGAACTCAAATTATAATTCTGTTTCAGATAATTCAGAAAAGGGATTTGATTTTTACGGAATCTACATTTAGCTCTCCAATCGATGGCACCATAAAAGGAAATTATAGAATTCCTGTATAAACAAATTTAGTTTTAGTACTTTTGTAAATAGATTTTTTCTAAATAAGAATATGTTAGATATCCAAAAAATAAGAGCCGATTTTCCTATTCTTTCTCAAAAAGTTAATGGAAAACCTTTAGTATATTTCGACAACGGAGCTACTTCGCAAAAACCACAAGTTGTAATTGATGCGGAAGTAAAATATTATAACGAAATCAATGCCAACATTCACCGTGGCGTTCACACTTTGAGCCAGTTAGCGACTGATGCTTATGAGATTTCACGCGGAAAAGTGAAAGATCATATCAATGCAAAACATGCTCATGAAGTGCTTTTTACTTCGGGAACAACACACGGAATTAACTTAGTTGCAAACGGTTTTGCTTCTATTTTAAAACCAGGCGATGAAGTGGTGGTTTCTTCATTAGAACATCACAGTAACATTGTGCCTTGGCAAATGTTATGCGAAAAAACAGGTGCTGTTTTAAGAGTAATTCCAATTGATGAAAACGGAGAATTAATTATTTCAGAATTTGATGCTTTACTTTCTGAAAAAACAAAAATCGTAACCGTAAATCACATTTCAAATGCATTGGGTGTAATCAATCCAATAAAATATATTATTGATAAAGCGCACGCTGTTGGCTCTGCTGTTTTAATTGACGGCGCGCAGGCTGTTCCGCATTTAAAACCCAATGTTCAGGAACTAGATTGTGATTTCTATGCTTTTTCGGGTCATAAAATGTGCGGTCCAACGGGAACCGGAATTTTATACGGAAAAGAAGAATGGTTAAACAAACTTCCTCCATATCAAGGCGGTGGCGAAATGATCAAAGAAGTGACTTTCGAAAAAACAACATACGCAGATCTTCCTCATAAATTTGAAGCAGGAACACCAAATATTGCTGGCGGAATTGTTTTAGGAACGGCAATAGATTATTTAAACGAAATTGGTTTTGATAAAATTCATGAATACGAAAATGAATTATTAGAACATGCTACAAAACGTCTTAACGAAATTGAAGGCATCAGAATTTACGGAAACACAAAAAATAAAGCTTCTGTAGTTTCGTTTAATATTGATGGAATTCATCCTTATGACGTTGGTTCTATTATAGATAAATTAGGAATTGCGGTTAGAACCGGACATCATTGCGCTCAGCCAATTATGAACTTTTTCTGTATTCCAGGAACAATTCGCGCTTCGTTTTCTTTCTACAATACCAAAGAAGAAATTGATTTAATGGTTGATGCTGTGAAAAAAGCACAAACCATGTTAAGCTAAAAAATAAATTTATGCGAATACTATCATTATTACTTTTAACTGTTTTTATCGCAGGCGGATGCTGCAGTCAAAAAAAAGCAGATATGGCATCAACTCAAATTGAATATTCTGCACTTTCAAGAGGTTATCATAAAGTGATAACCGTAGAAAACAAAACAGTTTCTGTTACAAAAGAGCGTAATGGCGAAGCTGTGAAAAGCAATATTGATGACGCAAAATGGAACGAAATTGTTTCTGCTTATTCAAAAGTTAATTTAGAAGGTCTTTCTTCTTTGAAAGCTCCAACTGACAAACGTACTTATGATGGTGCCGCAATTGGCAATTTAAAAATAACAAAAGATGGAAAAATATACGAAACTCCAGGTTTCGACAATGGTTTTCCTCCAAAAGAAATCGAAAAACTAGTAAATTTATTAGTTGATTTTTCTAAAGAATAATTATGACAATAAAAGAAATTCAAAACGAAATAATAGATGAATTTTCAATGTTCGATGACTGGATGCAGCGTTATGAATACATCATCGAACTGGGAAAAAGTCTTCCGTTAATTAAAGAAGAATACAAAACCGACGAGAATTTAATTAAAGGTTGCCAGTCTAAAGTTTGGTTGCAAGGCGAAGAAAAAGATGGAAACATAGTTTTTACTGCCGACAGTGATGCGATTTTGACAAAGGGAATTATTGCGATTTTAATTCGCGCTTTCTCCAACCAAAAAGCTAAGGATATTCTAGAAGCAGACACAGATTTTATTGATGAAATCGGTTTAAAAGAACATTTATCGGCAACAAGAGCAAACGGCTTGGTATCGATGATCAAAAACATCAAAATGTACGCTTTGGCTTTTGATGCTAAGAATAAATAAGGTTAAACCATATAAGCTATATAAGTTCATTTAAAAGCAGAACTTAAATTTCTTGTATAACTTATATGGTTGTGAAAACATAAAAAAGTAAGTTTTATCTTTCTTTTTATTTGTAATATTGCTAAAAAAAGTAATGATTACAAAGAAATATTTGACTGATTTAATTTATCAAGTTAATGGAGCAGCAATTGAAGTTCATAAAAGAATTGGCGCAGGACTTTTAGAAAGTATTTATCATCAGTGCATGATAAAAGAATTAACTTTAAGAGGAATTAAATTTCAATCCGAACTGAAGATTCCTGTTGAATATAGAGGTTTGGAACTAGAATCAGATTTAAGATGTGATTTGTTTATAGAAAACTGTTTGGTTGTAGAATTGAAAGCGGTGGACCAAATTATTCCAATACATATTGCAAAATTAATGTCTTATATGAAACTTTTAGAGTCTCCAATAGGATTAATGATAAATTTCAATGTTACAAATATTTATCATGAAGGTCAAAAAACATATGTAAACGAACGATATCGCTTACTCGAAGATTAAAAAAATAAAAATTTAACCATATAAGTGCATATAAGAAAATTTAAGATTATCCTTAAATGATCTTTGGAAACACAAAGTAATTTAAATGAACTTATATAACTTATATGGTAAAAAAACAAAAAATAAAATGGAACAAGAAATAGACACAAACGAATTAGGAGAATCAATCGTAAGAGTTTTAAAAGGTATTTACGATCCTGAGATTCCTGTAGATATTTACGAATTAGGATTAATTTACGATGTAATGGTAAACACCGATTACGAAGTAAAAATCTTAATGACATTAACTTCACCAAACTGCCCAGTTGCAGAAAGTCTTCCAAGAGAAGTTGAAGAAAAGGTAAAAACAATCGAAAACATCAAAGATGTAGATGTTGAAATTACTTTTGATCCGCCTTGGAGCAAAGATTTAATGAGCGAAGAAGCAAAATTAGAATTAGGAATGCTTTAATAAAAAGTGTTCAGTGTTCAGTTTTTTAGTAATCAGTATTTCTGAATACTAAAAAACTGAACACTGCCTACTATAATATCATGGAAGAAATCATCAACAAAGTTGCCAACAGTGCGTTAGAAGTATTTGATCTTGAGGATTATTATCCTAAAGGAATGCGTGTGCAGATTGACATTTCGCAATGGCTTTTAGAAGGTTTTTTATTAAAAGAAAAAGACTTTAGAGAGCATCTTAAAAATCATGACTGGTCACAATATCAAGATCAATATGTAGCTGTGTATTGCAGTACAGATGCTATAATTCCGGCTTGGGCTTTAATCTTAGTAAGTGTTCATTTAGCGCCATTTGCTAAAAAAGTAGTAAACGGAAGTATTGAAGATCTTGACTCAAGTCTTTACGAAGAGATTTTAAGCAAAATCGATTATTCTGTTTACCAAAGTAAACCTGTTATTGTGAAAGGCTGTTCTAGAAAACCAGTTCCTATGAGAGCCTATATTTTAGCTACAACCTATTTACAGCCTTTTGCAAGAAGTATTATGTACGGCGAAGCCTGTTCTGCAGTGCCTTTGTATAAAGAATCTAAGAAATAACCTGCAATAACACACAGTATTCCCTTAACTTTCCATTGGTTTTTAGTATATTTGGTTATACACTCTAAACTAAAAACCATGAGAAAGCTAACTTTATTACTTTTCATTTTAGTAAACTTCACATTTGTACAAGCCCAAAATTCAGAAAAAGAGTTAATTAAAAACACTGAAAAAGCAGTAAAAAAAATTAACGATACTATAGAAGGAGAAGGCTGGAAAACAAAAGGAATTGTCTCACTTTTATTAAATCAGTCCAGCTTCAATAACTGGATTGCTGGAGGTGAAGACAGCTTTTCTGGAACACTGGGAATCAATTACGATTTCAATTACAAAAAAGATGACATCACTTGGGACAACAAACTTTTAGCCTCTTACGGTTTATTGCAAACCAAAAATGCTGATTTTGAAAAGAAGACAGATGACAGACTCGAATTCAATTCTATAGTTGGGAAAAGAGCTTTTGGAGAATGGTACTATTCTTATTTCCTTAATTTCAGAACCCAATTTACAACTGGTTATATTTACGGCCAAGATGAAAACGGTAAGGAAATTAGAACCGAAAACACCAAATTCATGTCGCCAGGTTATTTAACCACAGGTCCCGGTATTTATTGGACGAAAGATGACAATTTAAAACTCAATTTTGCTCCGTTAACCTCAAAATTCACTTTTGTAGATAATGCTTACACCTCTGGAATTGATTACGTAGATGGTGACTATTTTGGTGTAGATGCTAATAAAAGTATGCGTTATGAACTAGGTTTCTATGCTTCTGTATATTACAAACTCGCCATTATGACCAACGTTACTGCAGAAAACACTTTAAATCTTTATTCAAACTATCTTGAAGATCCTCAAAATGTCGACATCGATTACTCGTTAAATATTGTAATGAAAGTAAATAAATTTCTATCGGCAAATTTATCGTTTCAAGCCATTTATGACGACAATGCCTTTCAAGGTTTCCAAACCAGAGAAGTATTTGGTTTAGGAATTAATTTCGGATTCTAATTTGTTTTTTTAACGCAAAGGGCGCAAAGTTTTTTTTTATGAAAAACTACACTTAAAACGCAAGTTCGCAAAGCTTTATCTAAATTTAGCTTTACGAAGAAACAATAAAAAAGGCTTTAGTCAAACTACAATAGTTTGGCTAAAGCCTTCTCCTGTTCAACAAAAAAACCTCCAGATAAATCTGGAGGCAATTATTTTTAAATTCACAATCTACAGAAATTGGAATTTGGAATTTTCTAATTTGGAATTTGATCTAAAATTTATTCTTCTTCCTTTTCCACAGCATCCTTATAATCTGGATACAAAAATTTATTGTAAGGAAAACGTGTTATATGAATCTGACGAACCGCTTCATAAACTACTTCTCTAAACTCTTCAAAGTTTTCTTTGTTTCTAGCCGAAATAAACAATGCATTGTCTTCTCCAACATTACTCATCCAAGTCTGTTTCCATTCGTCAAGCGACCAGTGTTTTCTGGTTCTTTCCGTAATTAAATCATCTTCATCGATAGTAAGATATTTATAAGCATCGATTTTATTAAAAACCATAATGGTGGGTTTATCGTTGCTCTTTATTTCCTGCAAAGTTTTGTTTACTGACTCAATATGATCTTCAAAATCGGGATGCGAAATATCTACTACATGCAAAAGCAAATCTGCTTCGCGAACCTCATCTAGCGTACTTTTAAACGAATCAACCAATTGTGTTGGCAATTTTCGAATAAATCCAACCGTATCAGAAAGCAGGAATGGAAGGTTTTTAATTACTACTTTTCGAACCGTTGTGTCTAAAGTTGCAAACAATTTATTCTCAACAAAAACATCACTTTTTCCAATGGCATTCATCAAAGTCGATTTTCCGACATTCGTATATCCAACTAAAGCTACACGAACCATTGCGCCGCGGTTACTTCGCTGAATGCTCATCTGCTTATCAATCGTTTTGATTTTATCTTTCAGCAACGAAATTCTGTCACGTACAATACGTCTATCGGTTTCAATCTCTGTTTCTCCAGGTCCACGCATACCAATACCCCCTTTTTGGCGTTCAAGGTGTGTCCATAAACCAGAAAGTCTTGGCAGTAAATATTGGCATTGCGCCAACTCTACCTGCGTTCTTGCATAAGAAGTTTCAGCTCTCTGCGCAAAAATGTCCAGAATCAAGTTGGTTCTGTCTAGAATTTTGCAGTCAATAATTCTTGAAATGTTTTTTTGCTGTGAAGGCGTTAATTCATCATCAAAAATTACAGTCGATATTTTGTTTTCTACTACAAACAGATTGATTTCGTCAATTTTTCCCGTTCCAACAAAAGTCTTCGGATTAGGGCGTTCCATTTTCTGCGAAAAGCGTTTAATAACTTCACCGCCAGCGGTAAAAGTCAGAAACTCCAATTCGTCTAAATATTCATTTAGTTTTTCTTCACTTTGATTCTGAGTAACAATACCAACGATTACTGTTCTCTCAAAATTTATAACTTCTTTTTCTAACATAGTCTTGAATAAGTTGCAAATTTAATCATTTGTCTGCTACAATCAATTATACAATTTTGTTTTTGCATTTATATCTAAATTCGATTGAAAATAAACTGCAAAAAAAATGGAACCTGTTGAGATATACCCAACAAAGCTCCACTTTTAAATTGAATGGTCTAAGTTTAAAACCCTTATTCGTAAATAAACGTTTTTTCCGTTTTTACAATTCCGTTTTCCTCAATTTGAGAACAAGAAATTGGATAATTTAATTTGTTGTATTTGTACTTTCTGCTCACCGCAACCAATGCTGTTGATGATGGGCTGAAATTCATTTCGTTATTATAAGAAATAGATTCAAACTCAAATTCCTCTTCGTGATAAGAAATCATAGGTACGATTACTTTGTAGTTATCACCAAAAAGATTTTGAACGATTAATTGGTCAACCGATTTTTTATCATCATAAGTATATGTTTTAGAGATTTTATCTCCAACCAAACCTTTATGTCTCGACACGTTATCGTTAACATATACATATTCTAGTTTTCCAATAATCGCTTTGTTTCTATCACGTGAAGTACGTCTTACAATAATTCCGTTTTCCACAAGATATTCGATATCGTCTACTAGATTCTGATGATTAGTACTCTTTTTTGTAGTTACTTTTACCCTTGCACCTTCATATACAAACGAAACTGTTTTGGTAATATAATTTGGACCTTCCTGATATTTTTTTACAAATTTGGTAATATTGTTATCAGGATTGTAAGTATAGTTGATTACTTCTTTCCAGTCACTTCCAACTTTATCTTTTACGGTCATGTCTAGCAATCCGTTTTTGTTATAATAGAAATGCTGTACAACATCAGAAGTAGTTATTGTTTGAACTTTACCATCTTTAAAAACCATTGTTTTATTAACAATTTCACCGTCTTTAGAGTTTTGATAATTGGTTTTTACAATGTTAATCTGCTTTAGTTTAACGATGTCTTGACTGTGCATCAAGAAAGGAGACACCATCAGTAAGATGGCAACAAAGTAGGTTCTCATATTTGTTTTTGTATTGATTTGGGATGACCAAAATACAAAAATCAATTAGATTTTAACAAATTAAAATTTAAAAAAAACTAAACTGTTTTGTTAAGCATTTTTAAACTGCGTTAATTTTAAATTTTAATCACAGTAAACCGCATTAAATGAAGCATCTATATAAATCTTAAAGAACAATAGCAATGGCAAGTATAATTATGGCAACTAAAATTGCTAATGCAATTTTTAGATTGCTGTACGGTCGTTCTCCTACTAATTTGCCACTTCTTCCATTGACATAAAAGCAATATAGTTTATTGTTATATGTATAGGTACTTACATATACAGGTAGTAGAATATGCGTAAATTTAATATTACTCGATGCTGTTTTTAAATTATTAATACGCTGGTTGTCTCCTCCAATCTTTCTGCAAATTTCAGTTTTTATTGTGCTATTAATAGTGTTTTGTACATTTTGAAAACCTTCATTTAATTTAACTTTATACTTTTCAGTTACAAAACCTGCTAAATATTTATCGTTCATTTTAACTAAGGCTCCCATATCCCAAGGAAATAATTGTTTTAAGGAGTTTTTATCAATATTTCCCGAGGCAGGAGTTAAAATATCTTCAAAAGCAACAGAAATTGAGCCCGAGACATCACTCCATTCTGTTTCTATAATTGGAATTTTATTTCTCCCTACCTTAACTGTCGAAGTATAATTTTTTCCTCTTTCTCCTGTGTATTCAGAAAAAGTTTGCAAATCAAATGTCCAATATGGAATATAAACACCTTTTAATCCTCTATGAGAAAGCGCCGTTTTCTTTAAATTATCTGGTGCCCACCATAGGCCATCAATCCATTTTGAAAGTATATTATAAACTTGCGGAGTGTCTAAATTAAAGGGAACAATATAATTAGGTTTTATAAATCTTTCATCTCGAATATCATTTTCTAACAAAGCGGTACCGCAATACGGGCAAAATAAAGATTTTAAATTTTCTGCTACCGATGAAATAGAACCACAGCTTTTACACTGAATTATTTTTTCTGTCTCAAAATCTTCAGATTCAGATTTTTTGAGATATTCATAAAAATCCAGTTTCTCAATAATTGTATTTTCTGTCCGTATTTCATTTTTTGTACCGCAATATTCACATACTAGTGTATTCGTTCCTGGCTTATATTTCAGTTCCGCACCACAATTAGCACATTTTGAAGTGCTTAATTGTTCTTCGTTTATTTCTGCTTCGTTCATTACAGGCATCAATTATTTGGTAATGGCGGTGGACTTTGTTCAAAAATGTTTTTTAAATCTTCAACCTCAACAGCTTTCTTCCAATCAGACAATCCTTGACACCAAACCAAAGTTTCTTGAACAAACTGTCCCGTTTTTTCCATTTCTTTAATTTGATTTTTGGTAAAAGGACCAGATTGTTGATTATTGATTGCTACATAATAATTTGATTCGGCAGGAATTGGAGGCGGTGTGTTTTGAGGTTGCTGTTGAACATGGGTTTGGTTCATCATGCCACTCATTGCTAATCCCACTCCCATACCAACACCAGCACCTGCCACCCCAGATTGATTATTTGCGGCAGCTTCAATTGCTTTTGCCGTTTTATACTGTGTAAGTTTTGATAAATCTATAGTATTTAATCGGCTTAACTCAAATATCTCTTTTTTGATTTCATCTGGCATTGATACATTTTCGAGCAAAAATTTAGTTACCTCCATACCATAAGCTTCAAAATCGTCTTTCATATAACTAAAAATAGCCGTTGAAAGCTCATTTAAATTTGAAGCATAATTTTCTACAGGAAGATTCGCTTCTCCTATAGCATCTGTAAAACGTGTTACGATAGTACTTTTTAATTGTTCTTGTATCTGTTCTGTTGTAAACTGGCCATTGGTGCCTACAACTTCTTTTATAAATTTTCCTGAATCTATAATTTTAAAAGTATAGGTTCCGAAAGCACGAAGTTCTAACATTCCAAAACGATTATCGTTTAGTGTTACAGCATTTTTTGTCCCCCACTTCTGATCCAAAAAATTTCTTGTATTGACAAAATAAACTTCAGCTTTAAAAGGACTATTAAAACCATATTTCCATCCTTTTAAAGTAGTCAAAACAGGTAGGTTTTGAGTATTTAAAGTGTATGTACCTGGATTAAAAATATCTGCAATTACTCCTTCACTAATAAAAACCGCCTGTTGCCCTTCGCGAACAACTAGCTTTGCTTCATTTTTTATTTCGTTTTGATACCTCTCAAATCTGGCTACAATTGTATCATTACTATTGTCAATAAATTCAATAATATCAATGAATTCATTTTTAATCTTTTCAAATAATCCCATATTTTCATTTTTTTTATCTCAAAATTTTAAGCTCTGTTTCTCCTTCTGGTATGTATAAATAATACTTTAAAAAATCTGCCATTCTATCTTTATCATATTTTGCCCATAAGGCAGATTCTCCTTTTAAATTTTTATCTTCACTTTTGAGCTCTAAGCATACTATTTTACCATCACCATACAATTTGAGTTCATAGCTTTCTAATGGTTGAAGATTATAATCTGCAATGGTAAAAGCCTCCAGATAAGATTCTAAAGTTTCTTGCAATTCTGTCTTATTGTAAAACAAGCTCTGAGAGATTTGTTTCTCTTTTAACTCTAAATAAGAAAAATAATCATCCTCTCTTTTTTCATTGATTATCTTCCATTGGTTTTTATAGAAGTTAACCACTTTTTCTTCTAATATTTCTTTCTTCCACTGGCTTAAATCACGGGCTTTATCCAAACTGTTAAATTCATAAGGCATAGTCGCATTAAATGTAAAACTTGCTTCATAATAGTCTTTTCCAGTAGCTATAAACCTTGTTTTTTCATATCCGTCAGCTTCATACGTAGCTAATGGCGTTATGTAAGTGGCTATTTCTTTCCCTTTTAAATCTCGTTTTCGGTTGTCTGATTCTGTTATTCTTATTTTCATATTAGTATCCCATGCCAAAGTTTGTAAATCCCTCAAACCATGCTTGCCTGCAGGATACATTCTTAAAGTTACTTTCTGAATGCCACTCTTAAAAATACAATTGTTAATCTCAAATGTGCCTCCATCCAACATCTCTTTAAAATTTTTATTAACCGGAATATCGTTTACCAGTATTTCCGAATAGCATATATTTTGTTCATAGTGTAAATAATACATTGGCTCATATGTATATCTTTTTGTATTATTCATCATGGTTTCAATATAATTTTTGCTCGTTAAATTGTTCATTTTATTATTTTGAGAACAAGCTGTAAAACATGATAAAAACCCAAGAAGTATCAATTTTAAAAACTTCATTCCTAGTATATTTTAAATTCTGTTTCCCCTTTTGGGATGTAGAAATAACGATTACAAAACAATGTTTTAATTCCTACTCCATCATCAAATTTTGCCCATAATGAACTATTACCTCTTACTCTAGGATCAATAGAATCCTGCATTAATGCAACTAGTTTACCATCTGCAAAAAATACCATTTTGTAATTTTCAATAGGCTGCATTTCAAATGATGAAAGTCTATAAGCATCCATTAACATTGTCCAGACATCATTTATATAATCACGATTTTGATATTCAGATATAAACTGGTTTTTTAAATTAGGGTACGAAATTTTTGCAATATTATCATATTCTTTGTTTTGATATATTGATTGAATTTTATGATATTCGGATACGAGTTTTTTTTCTAATAATTCTTTATCCCAGTCTTTCAAATCTCTAGCATTCTCAAAATTTTCAATCGCATAAGGTACTTCTGCTTCAAAAGTAAAACTAGCCTCATAGTATGTTTTACTGTTCCCAATAATTATTGGTCTATTATCTTCGTTTAAGCCCTTTTTTACTGTTGCAAATTTTCCTATTTCTGTATCTTTATCAGTTTTCTTATCATATTCATTAACTATGATTGACATACTTGTTTCTGGAATAAATTTGTCTATATTCTCATCTTTATAATTACCTACGGGATATAGACGTACTGTAACTTTTTGTATACCACTTTTAAAAATGCAATTATTTATATCCTGAGTAGGAGCATCAAGAGGTTTTTGGAAATTCTTATAGACTGGAATATCATTAACTAATATTTCAGAAGAACACCAATTGCTTTTTATCAACAATTGGTACATCGATTCTTTTTTGTAATGTTTTACATTTGAAGCTAATTTATCTACTATATTTTTTTCTGTTATTTCTGGATTTTGCATGATTATTTCTGTTTTGTTTTGAGAACAACCATAAAAACAGACCATCAGTAAACTAAAAATCAAATTATTTCTCATTCTATCTCAAAATTTTAAGCTCTGTTTCTCCTTCTGGGATGTATAAAAAATATTTTCTGTATTTTGCTCTTACAGATTCTTCATCCTTATATTTACCCCATAAAGCTGATTTCCCTCTCATAATTTTTTCTAAACTTTTGAGTTCTAAGCATACTAGTTTGCCATTGCCATAATACTTCACAACATAATTTTCTAAAGGTTCAAGTTTAAAAGTTGGATCTGTAAAAGGCATTAAATAAGCTTCCAAATTTTCTTCCAATTCTGTTTTATTACTAAACTCACTTTGGCAAGTTTCTTTTTCTTTCAAATCCAGATATGAAAAGTAATCATCTACTCTTTTCTCATCAATAATCATCCACTGATTTTTATAGAACTTTAAAATTTTTTCTTCTAACATATCTTTGTCCCATTTACTTAAATCACGAGCTTTTTCTAAACTATGAAACTCATATGGTACAGTAGCATTAAAAGTAAAACTTGTCTCATAATACTTCTTTCCTGAACCTACAAATTTTGTTCTTTCATAACCATCAGCATTTTTATATGTGCTAAGAGGTGTTACATAAGATATTATTTCTTTACCTTTTAAATCTCGTTTTCTATTGTCAGATTCTGTTATTTCAATTTTCATGTTAGTTTCATCTGTAAATGTTGAAAAATCAAAATCCTTATTATTATCTATGGCATACATTCTTACCGTCACTTTTTGAATACCACTTTTAAAGATGTAATTATTAAGACGAAGCGTTCCTCCATCAACCATTTCTGTAAAATTTTTATTAACAGGAATATCATTTACCAATATTTCTGAATAACAAACATTTTGCTCATAGGTCAAAAAATACATTGGCTCATATGTATATCTTTTTGTATTATTCATCATTGTTTCAATATAATTTTTGCTCGTTAAATTGCTCATTTTATTATTTTGAGAACAAGCTGTAAAACATGATAAAAACCCAAGAAGTATCAATTTTAAAAACTTCATTTCTAGTATATTTTAAATTCTGTTTCTCCTTTTGGAATGTAGAAATAACGATTACAAAACAATGTTTTAATTCCTTCTCCATCATCAAATTTTGCCCATAATGAACTATTACCTCTTACTCTAGGATCAATAGAATCCTGCATTAATGCAACTAGTTTACCATCTGCAAAAAATACCATTTTGTAATTTTCAATAGGCTGCATTTCAAATGATGGAAGTCTATAAGCATCCATTAACATTGTCCAGACATCATTTATATAATCACGATTTTGATATTCAGATATAAACTGGTTTTTTAAATTAGGGTACGAAATTTTTGCAATATTATCATATTCTTTGTTTTGATATATTGATTGAATTTTATGATATTCGGATACGAGTTTTTTTTCTAATAATTCTTTATCCCAGTCTTTCAAATCTCTAGCATTCTCAAAATTTTCAATCGCATAAGGTACTTCTGCTTCAAAAGTAAAACTAGCCTCATAGTATGTTTTACTGTTCCCAATAATTATTGGTCTATTATCTTCGTTTAAGCCCTTTTTTACTGTTGCAAATTTTCCTATTTCTGTATCTTTATCAGTTTTCTTATCATATTCATTAACTATGATTGACATACTTGTTTCTGGAATAAATTTGTCTATATTCTCATCTTTATAATTACCTACGGGGTATAGACGTACTGTAACTTTTTGTATACCACTTTTAAAAATGCAATTATTTATATCCTGAGTAGGAGCATCAAGAGGTTTTTGGAAATTCTTATAGACTGGAATATCATTAACTAATATTTCAGAAGAACACCAATTGCTTTTTATCAACAATTGGTACATCGATTCTTTTTTGTAATGTTTTACATTTGAAGCTAATTTATCTACTATATTTTTTTCTGTTATTTCTGGATTTTGCATGATTATTATGGGTTTATTTTGACAAGATGATATAATTGTAACAAATAATAAAATGATTGAAATTTTTGTTTTCATTGTGTACTATTTTTGCGGTTTGGAATTAAAAAAATAAATTTTATTTAAAGTAATTGTTTTCCCTTCTAGTAAAATAAAATCAATAGGGTCATTATTATTTGAAGAATATTCATATTCTCCAAAAATATCATTCCGCCCTTTTATATTTCCTGTAAAAGTGCCTTTTAAACCAGAAAATTTTAATTTCTGTTCCATGTACAATCCCTTCCCTTCTTTTTTATCATATCCAAATTGAGTTATTATGACTGCTTCGCAATCCATTTCAAATTTAATCTTAGCATCAACCTGCAATTCTAAAGGTGAAAATTCAAACAATTTTTTGGAAATATTTCCTTCTAATAAGACAGTTCCATTTATTTTTCTACTATAAGTTGTGCTATTATTTTGAATCAATTCGCTAAACATATCTTTTAAACTGTATTGCTCAGTTAAAACATTATATTGAACATTTTGCTCAATATTTATTTCCCCAAATATTTTTAATGTTATTATAATATTACCGCCTATTTTTTTTAAGACGTTTTCTATTTTATCTTTCTTTTTTTGATTGCTTTCTTTAGCAGACTTCTCCTTAATTAGATCAGCTAAATTGAATTTTTTCTCAAAATTTATAGCTACTAAAGGATCAGCTTTTATATTAGCCTCAACAATCAATGCCACTCTTTTGTCTTCAAGCATTTTGTAATACATTCCTGTATTTATGGCAATTGAAGGCGGAACTAATTCTGCTCCTGCATCATCTAGATATTTAGATACTTTTTTTATTTTCTTAGCGATTTTTGCCAGCTTTCCTTGTGCGCTTCTTCCTCTTGTAAGATAAAGCATCAATAAGTCTATTACAATTCCTACTGCCACCATTTGATAGATTACATATGCAACAATATATCTTGTAACATTATCTGTCTTAATAAAATCTAATTCTTTGCCTTCTAAACTAAGTGGTATTCCTATTTTTTCAATTTTACGGTCATATATGGCATGCAAGCCTACATCGTAAATTTCTGCTTCTTTTTGCATGTACGGCCATAGGACATTTTGTGTAAGCCATCCACTTGGAAATAATCGAAGTATATCGCCTATAATAGATTGAGAAATCTCTTTAATTTCTTGTTCTATTCCATTTTTTAATTCCAACTTTTTATTATGAAAATAATAAGGAGTTTTAGCTTCTACACCTTTTGTTGTATGCGTATAATTATATTGAAAATGTGCTATCCAGACCACATCAGGATATGCATTTATAGTAAAAGTAGGGTGATCTGTAATGGAGTAATAAGCGCAGGAATGTAAATAATAGTGGTATTTACTTCTATACTTGTCTCCAAAAGAAAATACATCTTTCATTTTTGGCACATCTGGAAGCAATGAATTAAGTTTAACTTTTATTTCGTTGGTTTTATTTTCTATTAAATCGTGAGGATCTAACTTTACATAACTTTGATAAGATTCCAATTTATTTAAATGCTCTTTTGTTTTGTGGCATCCTTTTCTGCTAAGACCTTCAATAAAAATTGTAGCCTCTACTGGTTTATTATAACTTGGAACAACCACATCATGCACAAGAGTTTGCGCATCATTTTCAAAAAGTTTAAACTTTAAGGTCGTTCTTCTATTTTCCTGATGTTGTTCTTCAGATATATTTTCTCCTTTATATATTAACTTTGTTTTTCCGTACCCTTTTGCAGTAATTAATTTAGCATCTACACCTTTAGATATTAAGTACTTTACTACAGAATCTGCTCTTTTGCTTGACAGTTCTAAATTGTATTCATCTGTTCCCCTAATATCAGTGTGAGCCCCTATTTCTACAGGTAATAAAGGCGGTTCAATTAAATATTTTGCTACCTCATCAAGTATTGGTTTTGCATCTTTACGAATTTCCCATTTGTCATAATCGTAATGAATTTTGTCGAGAGTTTCAAAATTATCATTTGGATTTGCGCGTCGAATAAACTTACCTTCATCAAAAATCAGATCATCTTCTAAATAATTTATTCTAATTTTGGTAAACTTACAGCTTCCAGGATTTTTTTTAAATGGCTCGTTCTGACCAACTTTTGATTTACTGGTTCCTGTTTCTACTTTTGGCAAAATTAATTGCGTTTTGTTTTTGATACGCAGATAACGCGCATGATAGATTTGGTTTTTATTATCTACAATATATTGATCGGTAGATGGATTCTTGACTTTGATATAAAAATCTTCTATTTCTTTTTTATATTTTATTTTCCAGCTTATCGTGTCTCTTAATATGATGTTTATTTCTCCATTTATTACTGGAGTTTGCTTATATACAATTATTAGTTCATCATCATCAATACCTTTACCTCCTCTTACCCGACGGTAAACCTCGACAATTAGATTACAATACCCATTTAACCCTTCTGTTTCTAATCTGAGATAGATTGGGTTTCCGTAGCAAAAATTGTGTGACTTCCTTACATCCTCGCCTTTCGTTTCTGTAGACCATGCGCTAGAGATAATTTTAGGTTCACACCATCCATTAATAACCATACCAGCGGTTTTAGAGTATTCGATAGGCAAACTTGCCTCAACATAATAGGCAAAAGGACCACATAACTTTTTAGGAAGTTTTATTCCGTAAGTGTCCGAAGCCTTTTTATTCATTTTCAGAATAGTCTGTCTCGGATTATAATGCAGAAGGCGCCATAATATTTCCTTGTTTTTTTCTTCAGCAGTAGTTTCATTATGCCAATCTGCAATTTTAAAATACACAAATTGGTTTGCTTCTATTACAGTTACTGCATTTGATTTGGAAGGTTTACTTACTATTTTTCCTTCACCGCTCCATTCAATTTTTTTTATTCCTTTCATAACTAACAATGTTCTATTCCATTACAATCTAGATCTGGTTTTCCTATTTCGCCTAAGTTTAATAACGGGTTGATTCTGTTTTGTATATCTGGATTTGCCTGCTGAAAATTTTGTGCAATTGGCTCAGAAATTTGGCCGTGATTAACAATTTCAATACTGTCTGGCGTACCCATAAGGCAGGTGGCTTTACTGTCTTCTAATATTATTTTACCGCCATTGCTCAGCGTTATTTTATCATAAAAATTTTTCCACTCCGTAATCTGAATTACGCACGGCAAAAAATCGGCACCAATAGGCTGTTTTGTACATTTTCCAAAAGTGTTTTTCTCAAATGTTTGTCCAATATCTTTTGTAGAAGCATATAACTTTTTCTTGCCCTCTTTATCATTCCCAAAATGTTTTGATTGCGATTTTACTTTTAAAATATCGGTATCAGGCTGTACACTCAAAATACATCTGCAAACTGCTCCCTGAACTACTTTATGTTTCTCACTCATATTAATTTATTTATTAAAAAAGAATTCAAAAATGCCGTAAACAGCAATAGCTATTATTACAACAACTAATACGGTTAGCCATCTTGTTTCACGTTCCATTTTTTCTTTCTTTCTATCTGTTGGCACATATAATTTAACTCGAGAATTAATGGCTAATTTGCCTTCCTCTTTACTGTCAGATAATTCAATTGTAATTTTTTGCGGTACATTAAGCTTCATTTCACATTCTAGAAAAAGGCTATCGATGATGTTTGTGTTTGGATTCAAAAAATAAAAAGCTTCAAAATTTCCTTCCATTTTTTCAGATTTCCCATCTAAATCTATATTTGGAAAATCTAAATTGTTTTCAAAATCATCTTTGCTTCTATTATCAAAAAGAACTCCTGTTTGCGTTACATTTACCAAATTATATTTATCTACCGCGGGGAGAATAGATTGCTTGACATCAAAGACTACTTCACCAATTCTTTGTGAGACTGGAAATCGGATTTTATTTTGAATCGTTAAATCTTCTTTATATTCAATATGTATTCCTGAAAAAAAAGATCGCAAAAACCAATCTTTAGAAAAAGATTGTGCAATAGTGTCATCATCAGCTATATTTTTTTCAAACACTTTTAACCGTTCCTCAACAGCTTCTCCTTCAAATTCTTTAAGGACTTCTGTTTTAGTTTCTGGCCAGCGTTTTCTAATTTGATTAAAATTATGTATTGCTGTGTAGCTTCCGTTAGAATCAACAACAACTTGGAGCGGATAAAAAACCTTAGCAGTCATTTCTGCTAATTTATCTGCCATTGTTTTTTCTATTTCTTCATCAACATACAATGATTTTCTATCTATCTCAAAAAAGAAATATTGATTTTGATCAGTCGATAACCATTTTATAGTGAATTCTTCTTTTAAAGAATATTTTATATCGCCATTGCTAATAGTATATTTTGCTAAATACTTTTTATTAAGTAATTGAGGTTGAAACGGTAATTTATAGTCTTTATTAGAAAAATGTATGGGTTCGCGCTGGGCTTCTTTAGCCTGCTTTTCTTCTTGAGATTGTAGAATTATATATTTAAGATGTCTTGGAAAATCTTTACGTATGGAATCTTCCTCTGGACAGTATCTATTATGATAGCTTCGTAATTCTGATACTTCAATACCCAACTTCTTTGAAACACTTTCTAGAGTATCTCCTGAAAGTATTTCATAAGTCAGATAATCATTATAAGAAAATGTATTTAAGTAAAGCATATCTTATATTTTATTAAATCAAATATAAGAATTATTTTACAATATTATATTTTTTTATTTCTCCCCAAATATTTTAACATCATCTACCATAAAAGCGCCATTTAATGTTTTGTCTTTTCCAGATCCGATGTATTTAAATGCAATATGTATGTTTCCAGAATAAGCAGAAAGATCGATTCCGCCAGAACTGATAAACTCGCGAGAAGGCGTTGCAAGTGTCGGCACTTTTGCTTCTAATTTTGTCCATTTTGCTTTGGTGACACTTGCTCCGTCAAAATTGGTTGAAACATATACTTCCAAAGTATTTAAAGGTGAGTCTATTTTCAAATCATGCTGTGCACTTCTAAACGAAAGAACAGCATTTTTATACCCTGAAAGATTTATTTTAGGCGAAACCAACCAAGCCACATTTTCAGCTGCAGTTGTGCTTGTGGTGTTAAATTCTGCATATCCATTTCCAGAATATACCATGCTTTTCCACAATTTTGTTGCTTTCTCCACAATATTGCTCCAGCCTGGAAGCGTAAAATTCACATTGTTTTTAACCGATTGAAAATCTTCTGAAAAAAATGGCGTATTTCTTTTTCCGTTCATCACGATATCACTTTCATAGCGAACCATAAACTGATAATCTGAACCAAATTTGGTTAAAATCCCTCGAACTTTTCCACTCCCTTCTGGCACAGCGTGATCTGCAAATTTTGCATAAGAGCTTGTCCTAAAAATAACCTGATTTCCCGTTTTATCTCTTAAATACCAATTGGTTGAACCTCCAATATTATTCGATTCTTCAAAATAATGACGCCCCAATGCTGCTTCGGTAAACTCAACATCATTTAATTCAATCAAAGTATTGAGTTTAGAATCTGAAAGTACTTCTTCAATAGAAAGTGATTTTACCAATTCATTTTCGTCGATATTTGTACACGAAGCGTTTAGAACATTCTTGTATTCGTTTTGAGAAATCCTTCCAATTGTCGGATCTCCAGCGTTGCTCAAATACAAACTCCCAATTCTTAAACCACCATAATACAAATCTGTAAATTGATTTTTAAGTTTTACAAACACTTTATTTCCTATACGATAATCGATATAAGTATTGGTTGCATCAATAGGAACACTAAAACCTATTGCAGGGTCTTTTTGGGTTGCTTTTGTCTGTAATGAGATTGTTTTAAAAAAATTCCCCCCTTCATCGCTAGAAACGACATAAGCTTCTATTACATCATCGTACAAATACTGCTTCGCTGTCGTTCCCGAAAGTTCATAAACTTTTTCTACCGTTTTATTGACCTCTAGATTGGGCTGATTGCAAGCTAATTGCGGAACTTCCACTTCTTGACTGCAGCTGTATAATAATGATAATGCCAAAAATAAAATTAGTTTTTTCATAAGAATAAGTTTTCAGTTTATAAACCAACAGTAAGATTTAGAAAATAAGTTCGGCCGTAACCATAATAATATCTTGATCCAAACGATGGTGTTCCGCTTGACATATCTTGATTTAGAGCTCTAAAATTGGCGTTTCTTGCTTGTTCAAAACCGCCAGTTTTATACATTAAATCCAAAGCATTATTGACACTGGCAAAAAGTCCGACGTATTTTTTATGAATTCGCCAAGATTTGCCTCCGCTAAAATTTAGCAATGTAATTGGCTTAAATTTTTCTTGTTTCAATAATTCATTTCCTCTTTCGGAAGTCGCTTCAGAAAACGGAAAACCATTGGCTGGATTGGTATAAAATTGAGAAGTTCTAGAAATCGGCGAAACATCAATATAGCTTTCGGCCAAATAATTGACATTAGCGCCAAGCCACCAAAACTTCGGATCACGATATTCCAGTCCAAAAGAATAGGCTTGTTGCGGAGTGCCTGGCTGTTTGTAATTCTTTAAAAAAGCTGGCCCGAAATCAAAGTTGGTTTGCGCGCCTTCTTTTGCTCTGTTGGCATCGTTTGTAATTGTCACATCAGGATTACTGCTATAAATATAATTCCCAAATGCAGCAGATAAAGTGGTTTTTAATGTTGATGAAATCTGACACTCTAAACTCAATTCGGCTCCTGTGTTTTTCTTATCCAGTTTTGTTAACGTCTGGCTGACAAATGCATTTGTTGGATCGTAACCAGAACCATTGTCAAAAATTCCTTCGGCATAGAAATAAGAAGTTTTTGAAGCATTTCTAATTGCCGAATAATAAGCAGTTAAACGTAATTTAAGTTTTGCCGAACGGTATACATAATTAGCCTCGGCACTAGTGATATTTTCACTTTCGATTCCATCAACTAGGTTATTATTTAAACGTGCATTCGAAAATGTATTTCTTAGTGAAGGCGCTCTAGTGAAATGTGCAGCATTAAAAAACAGCAATTGTTTTCCTGAAATTTTATAAGTGAAACCGCCTTTGAAACCAAAATTTTCAAAATTTACCTTTTCGCTTTTTCCTAATGAAGTAGTCGGATAAAGTCCGTTTTGATATAATCCTTCTCTTTGATAATCTGACATTGAATAAGATTGCGCCAAAAAGAATTCGGTTTTGTTGTAATTAAATTTAAACTGAGCAAAAACATCTAAAGTACTGGCCAATAAATTATAATTATATCCGTAAACATCTCCTTTCCCGACTTGTCGATTTGGATGCTGCAAATCGGACTGCGAAAGATTTCCTTTGTAAAATGGATCAATATCTTCGAAATATGCTCCGCCAAGAAGATCTAATAAATATTGAAAATTATGTGATTTTAATTTCTTAAAAGTAAATCCTCCATCAAAAGAAATATTAGGCGTAATCTGTGAATTTAGATTTGAATTTGCTGCAAAAGTACGATCATCTGTTCGATCTTCGTAAAGCACATAATGGCTTTGCGTAGGTATATAACCGTCTGTACCAAACTTCTGATTGGCAAAATACATTTCGCCCCAATTAATCTGCGGATTTGCTAAAAAAGCTATTTTGTTTTTTTCGGCATTTTCATAATCTGGAGTAAACGCGCCCGAAAATTCGCCTTGATCTTTCGCGTAAAGCGAACTAAAATAGCTTGGCATTTTTCTGTAATAAACAGGATCTGGACTGTCAGCATTTTGATAATCAATATTGCTGTTTCCTACTTTTCCGAACTGATACATTATTCCCGAGTTCAGATTGGTTTTATCATCAATTTTAAAATAATGGTTGAGCATAAATAGTGGCTCTTCGACGTTTTTTACTCTAGCATTTCGTTTTTCTCCATTCTGAAATCCCCAATACGAATTGTATTTTTCGCCCATTAAATCAGTAACCTCAGTGGTATTGGCGGAATTTTTTCCGCGTGAATTTGGCGTATAAAATCCCGTGAAATTGATGGACTGTTTTTTGTTTAATTTCTTTTCTACACTAAGAAAAAAAGAATCGGCATCGAAATTTGTGCCTTCAAAATAACCTTCATCTGTCCATCTCTTTCCAGCTGAAATGGCAAAAGCCCATCCATCAGCATTCATTCCAGAAGCATAAGTGCCAATTGCCCTCCATAAATAAGTGGTATTGCTTCCAGAAAAAGTTAGTGAAGCTCCTTTTCGATACAGAGAAGCGCGGGTATAAATCTGTTGCGTGCCTAAGATGCCTCCAAAAGTATAATTCGAAGCTGTTGTCCCGACTGAGAATTCCTGATTTCGAAGCACATTATTTAAACCTCCCCAATTCCCCCATTGCGGTCTGCCGTCGTAGATTTTATTCATTGGCATTCCGTTGAGCATTGTGACGGCGTTTTCACTATCTAAACCGCGAACACGAAATCGGGCTTGTCCCCAATTGAAAGCCGATGCCTGCATGAAAGCATCTTTTGAAGACTGTAAAAGTCCAGAGGTCATTTCAGACGAACTGTTGTCATCTGAAAAATCATTATCTGACAGCGTAATCAATGCCGCTGGAACTTCATCTGAATACGTATCTTCTAATTGTAAAATTCCGAGATTTATGTCTTGTCCTGAATTGGACTGCACTTTTAAAAGGAAATCTTTATATCCTTGATTTCTCAATAAAAGCAATTGTTCTTTTTTAGGAAATATATGAAGTTCAAATTTCCCTGTTTTTGACGTGAGCTGCATCACGGCGGTGTTTTGTATCGTAACCACTACATTTTCTAACGGATTTTGCGTTCGGGCATCGATAACAATTCCTGATACAATAATTTCTTTTTGCGAAAAAGCAAAATTGAAAAACGATACAATAAAGAAGACTGCGTATTTTTTTACCATTAAAAATCCAATTTATTTTGAAATAATTCTTCAAAAGATAAAATTGGTTTTTGGAAAAAAAGAACGCTTAGAATCCAAGCCTTTTCTTGAATTCAAATGTAGCAAAAATATTTAAAAACAAATAAATTCCTACAAATTTATTTAGGTTTTATTAAATTCTAGTAATTTTTAATTAGGATTAACTTCTAATTTTAGAAACCATAAAAGCAATAAGAACCCCAAATATTCCGATAAAGGCAAAAGAAAACTGCAATCCGAAACTTTGTGCAATATGTCCAATTACTGGAGGCCCCATTAAGAAACCTAAGAAACTTACACTCGAAACAATCGTTAACGCTTCGCCCGCTGGCACGGTTGGATTTTTTCCTGCAATACTATATACGGTAGGAACAATGGTTGCAACGCCCAAACCTACAAACATAAAGGCAATTGTACACGGAATAATATAAGGAAGAAAAACTGCCGTAAAAAGTCCTGCTGAAATCATGACACCGCTAATCTGCATAACACGTTCGCGCCCAAATTTATTGATTAAGCCGTCGCCCAAAAATCTTCCGCTGGCCATCATAATCATAAAAGATGTATAACCCAAAACCACCAATGGTCCAGGCGCTTTTACAATATCTTTAAAGTAAACACCGCTCCAGTCAAACATAACACCTTCGCTTGCCATACTGCAAAATCCGATTACTCCAAGCCAAAGCAAGGCGGTATCTGGTTTTACAAATAGCTTTTTGCCTTCTTCTTTTGGTTTCTTTTTTTCTTTGGCTCTAACTAAAAATTTGAAGTTAAAAGCCACCATCAATAAAACAATTCCGGCTACAATCATAAAATGATGCAGCGGACTTAATTTTAAAGCTAACATTCCTAAACCTACCAGTGCACCAGTAAATCCAGCAAAACTCCACATGCCATGAAAAGAAGACATGATTGTTTTTTTGAACAAAACTTCGGTATAAACGCCTTGTGTGTTTACGGCAATATTGGCAAGATTTCCGAAAACTCCAAACAAAAATAATCCTAAGGATAATTGTAATGATGTTGTTGCCAATCCTAAATTGATTAAGCACAAAACATACATAATTAAAGAGAAAATCAGAATACGATGGCTGCCGAATTTGGTTACCATTTTTCCCGAAAATGGCATCACAATCAGCTGTCCGACCGGAAGCGCAAACAAAATGGATCCCAAGTCTCCTTCTGTTAAATGCAAAGTGGTTTTGATATCTGGAATTCGGCTGGCCCATGTGGCAAAACTCAAACCCATTCCGAAATAAAACATTCCAACAGCAAAACGAATTCTATTTAAATACGAAGCTTTAGCCTCTCTAAATACTTTCTTGATTTTTGCTTTGGTCTGAAAAAGCGCTAATGGGTTAAAATTTAACAGCATATTGAATTTGTATTGGAATGTGTTCAAAAATACTAAAAACGCTCGTTAAAGTGCATAAAGCCTAAGGTTATGCACAATATACAACGTTATTGTTTATAAATTCAAAGATTTTCAGTTGAATTCGGTTTATTAAAATTACAATTTTTTAAGATGCTAAGCCTCTAAGCTACTAAGTTTCTAAGCAAATAAACAAATGAAAAAAGCTCCAGCGGAGCGACATATATTATAGATTATAAAAATATATCGCTCCGCTGGAGCTTTAATATGGTAATCTTATTCTCTACTATAAATATTTCGCTTCTCCGAAGCTTACAAAATAAAAACTAACCTTTTCAGATGCGCATCTCTATGATATGCTTATTACTTTCTGCTGTGCATTACTTGCAATTGCGGCTTCTATAACCTGCATTACTTTTACGCCTTCGTCTGCGGTAACGGGCTCTTTTTTATCGTTTACAATCGAATCATAAACGCCATCGAAGAAACTGAAATAATTGCCTTGAAGCGTTGGTATTTTTTCTCTCACAATTTTGCCGTCAATTTCGGTATGCAAAAGTCCTTGAAGGTTTTCATCTTCTGTTCCCCAAGATTCTCGGTTTGGCTTTTTACCCACTTTCAAATCGTCTTCCTGAACATCTCCACGCGGTTTTAAGAAAGAACCTTTTCTACCGTGAATCGTGTACGCTGGATGGGCTTCGCGCACAAAAAAACCAGCTTTTAGGCGGACTCTGAAATTAGAATAAAACAAAGATAAATCGATCCAATCGTCTACAACAGAATTTTCTCTGGTTACGCGAATGTCTCCAAAAACAGCTTTCGGACAGCCAAAAAGACTTATAGCCTGATCGATAATATGAGGACCTAAATCTTTTAAGACTCCTGCTCCATCATTTGCGGTTTCTTTATGCGCTTTTGGACTTAGCAGCGGATTATATCTGTCGAAATGAAATTCTGCTTCGACTAAATCTCCTAAAACGCCGTCATCGATTACTTTTTTAATGGTTTTAAAATCGCTGTCCCATCTTCTATTCTGAAAAACAGCCAATTTCAAACCTTTTTCTTTGGCAATTGCCGCCAATTCTTTTGCTTCTGCAGCCGTTGTTGTAAAAGCTTTTTCGACCACTGCATGTTTTCCTGCCAAAAGTACTTTTTTAGCATATTCGTAATGCGTTCCTACGGGCGTATTTACAATTATTAAATCGACCTCATCGCTTAATAATTCATCTAGCGAAGCGTAACTTTTTACGTATGGATAATCTTCTTGGATTAATTTTTTGCTTCTTTCCCAAGAACCTAATAATTCAAATCCTTCGTGAAGATCTAAAAATGGAGCGTGGAAAACTTTTCCCGACATTCCGTATGATAATAATGCTGTTTTAATTTTCTGCATCTGAGTCTGTTTTTTCCGCCACGAATCCACGAATTATAATTTTAAAATAAATTCGTGAATTCGTGGCTAATAAAATATTAAAGTTTAGCTCTTTCGTATTGTTTTGGCCATTGAATATCGTCTCCTAAATCTTTAGCAAAGTCCAAAGGCAAATTTGGGTTTCTCAGAGATTCTCTGGCAAACAAGATCAAATCGGCCTGATTCTTATTTAAGATTTCTTCTGCCTGACGCGCTTCTGTAATTAATCCGACCGCGCCTGTTGCAATGCTGGCTTCTTGTTTTACTTTTTCTGCAAAAGGGACCTGATAACCTGGTCCTAATGTGATTTTTTGATGCGAAACCAATCCACCTGACGAAACATCGATTAAATCTACTCCTTTTTCTTTTAATATTTTAGAAAGCTGTACAGATTCTTCTGGATTCCATCCGTTTTCTACCCAATCGGTTGCCGAGATTCGAACCAATAACGGCAAATCTGAAGGCCATTCTGATTGTACCGCTTCAACAATTTCTAAAGTAAAACGAATTCTATTTTCAAAACTTCCTCCGTATTCATCCGTTCGTGCGTTTGTTAGAGGCGATAAAAACTGATGCAGCAAATAACCATGAGCTGCATGAATTTCTAGCACTTGATAACCCGCTTCAACTACTCTTTTTGTAGCAGTTTTGAAATCTGAAATTACTTTCTGAATTCCGTTTTGGTCTAAAGCTTCAGGCAAAAACGGTTCGTCATCATGATACGGAATCGCACTTGGCGCAACGGTTTGCCATCCGCCTTGAGCGAAATCTAACTTTTTGTTTCCCAACCAAGGAGCCGAAACACTTGCTTTTCGGCCAGCATGCGCCAATTGAATTCCGGGAATGGAGTTTTGAGAAACAATAAATGCGTTGATTTGTTTTAGTTTCTCGATATGCTCGTCTTTCCAAATTCCAAGATCAGAAGGAGAAATTCTGGCTTCTGGAGAAACTGCCGTAGCTTCCTGAATAATCAATCCAGCGCCGCCAGTGGCACGGCTGCCCAAATGAACGAGATGCCAATCGTTTGCAAATCCGTCTATTGCCGAATACTGGCACATTGGCGAAATGGCGATTCTATTTTTTAAAGTGATTTTTTTTATGGTGAGAGGAGAAAATAATTTCGTTGCCATAGATTGTAACTTTTTATGAATTTTTACTACCAATTGAATAAGGCAGTGTTTGAAAAGTAAAGTTACGGCATCTTGCTAAAAAGAGAAATCGAAATGTTTATTAATTAACAAACATTTAAAATCTTAAACACTATCTTGCGTACTTATATTAAAATAGAAAACGCTACTTTTGTGCGTTAAATACGAATTAAAAACAACAAATGGATATAGTTATCAAACTCTCTCAATTTCTATTGAGTTTATCTTTACTTATTATTCTTCATGAATTAGGGCATTTTATCCCTGCTAAATTGTTTAAAACTAGAGTCGAAAAATTTTACTTGTTTTTTGATGTTAAATATTCACTTTTCAAAAAGAAAATCGGAGAAACAGAATACGGTATCGGATGGCTGCCGCTTGGTGGTTATGTGAAAATTTCTGGAATGATTGACGAAAGTATGGACAAAGAGCAAATGGCTCTGCCTCCTCAACCTTGGGAGTTTCGTACTAAACCAGCTTGGCAACGTTTAATTATTATGCTTGGTGGGGTTACTGTAAACTTTATATTGGCTTTTATTATTTATATCGGAATGGCATTTGCTTACGGAGATACTTACATCGCCAATGCTGACTTAAAAGATGGTGTTGCTATTGAAAATCCTGCTATGCTTAAAGCTGGTTTTAAAACAGGAGATAAAATTGTTTCTATTGACGGAAAAGCAGTAGACGCTTATGACAGTGATATGAACATGAATATCATCATGGCAAAACACGTTTTAATTGAAAGAAACGGGCAACAGCAAACTATCACAATGCCAACAGATTTTGTAGATCAGCTTTCTAAAACAGAAAAAGGACTTCTTGTAGGTATTCGTTATCCTTTTGCTATTGGAAAAGTTCCAGAAGAATCTCCTAATCAGAATTTAAAAGCAAAAGATTTGATTCTTTCTCTTAACGGACAAAAAGTTAAATATTTTGACGAAGCAAAAGCAATCTTAGCTGCAAATAAAGGAAAAGAGATTTCTGCAGTTGTATTACGTGATTTAAAAGAAACACCTCTTAATGTAAAAGTTTCTCCAGAAGGAACTTTAGGCGTTTTTTCTGGTGGTTTAGACATGAAATCTTTAGAAAAACTAGGCTACTATAAAATAAGCAAAAAAGAATATGGTTTCTTCGAATCTATTCCGGTTGGTCTTCAAAAAGGAAAAGATCAATTAGTAGGTTACGGAAAACAATTGAAAATGATTTTTAATCCAGAAACAAAAGCGTACAAACAAGTGGGTGGTTTTGCGGCGATTTACAATATTTTTCCAAGTTCTTGGAGCTGGGAAGTGTTCTGGTCAATCACCGCTTTATTGTCGATTATGCTTGGAGTTATGAATTTATTGCCAATTCCGGCTCTTGATGGCGGACATGTGATGTTTTTATTATACGAAATTGTAAGTGGCAAAAAACCGAGCGATAAATTCCTAGAGAATGCGCAAATGGTTGGTTTTGTTTTACTTATTTCACTACTACTGTTTGCTAACGGTAACGACATTTACAAAGCCATTGTAGGCAAGTAAAAAAAAGTCAAAAAAAGAGCGAAAATGTTTTTGAGAAACTAAAAATAGTTTTATATTTGCACTCGCTAAAAAGAGCAACAACTTCCTCCTTAGCTCAGTTGGTTAGAGCATCTGACTGTTAATCAGAGGGTCCTTGGTTCGAGCCCAAGAGGGGGAGCAACTTTTTTTAGCAAACATATTTACCTTTAAGGTGATTCCTCCTTAGCTCAGTTGGTTAGAGCATCTGACTGTTAATCAGAGGGTCCTTGGTTCGAGCCCAAGAGGGGGAGCTTAAAAAAAGACGATCAAATTGATTGTCTTTTTTTTTGGCTAAATTTCAAATTCTGAAAATTCCAAATTCCAATGTTTTTTTACCGCAGAGGACGCTGAGATTTACGCAAAGAGCGCTAAGATTTTTTTCTTAACTTAATAGAAGCCGTAAGAGTTCGCAAAGCTTTGTCCATAAAGCTTTGCGAACTTAATATTTAGATATCGCTTAAAAAATAACTTTGCGATCTTTGCGTAAATCTCAGCGTACTCTGCGTAAATCTTCTATCTTTTTAACACAAAGCGCCCCAATCTTGTCATTTCGACGAAGGAGACCCGAGCGATAGCGAACTGGCGAAACAAATCTTCGTAAGTAGCTCCGTAAAGTATGTCAAATCTTTGGCGAGTTTCTCGCGAAGATTTCTCCTTCGTCGAAATGACAAACTATCTCTATAAAATAAAAAAAAAGATCGCAAAGCTTCATGGATATAGCTTTGCGAACTTAATCTTTAGATTTAACTCAAAATAACCTTTGCGTACTCTGCGCAAATCTCAGCGTCCTCTGCGGTAAAAAATCAACGCAAACAAAAAAGCCCACAAAGCTATAGACAAAGCTTTGCGAACTTAATCTTTAGATTTAACTTCAAAAAACCTCAGCGCTCTCTGCGCAAATCTCAGCGTCCTCTGCGGTAAAAAATCAACGCAAACAAAAAAGCTCACAAAACTCCATACACAAAGCTTTGCGAACTTAATATTTAGATATCGCTTAAAAAATAACTTAGCGATCTTTGCGTAAAATCTCACCGTACTCTGCGTTAAAAATCGCGGTTAAAATAAAAACTTACTTCATACTCAAAGTTTCACTTTTGAACCTCTTCATTAAAGCATCTGCTTTTTCATTTTCGTTTATTGATTTTAAAGACTGTGCGTATCTGTAATAGTAAATAACATCAAGATCTTTGGCTTCAGCAAATAACTTCTCGTAATAGCCAACTGCTGCGGTGAGATTCCCTTCAAAATAAAAGCGGTCTGCGACTTTTTTCAGCATATCGACAGATTTGTAGCCTTTGTCAATAACTTTTTCGTAGGTGTCTACCATATTAACCGTAACATATTTTGAAGTTGTAGGAGCGGGAGCCGTGATTTCGACCTTAACAGGTTCTACAGCAGCGTGCAAATTGGCTACGGTTGCTTTGGCTTCTATTGTATTTGGAGCTACTTTTGGTTTTCTTTTTACGTAATTCGGAATTACTGTTCTCGTGTTATTAGGACCAAGATCGTAAGTATCGACCATGTCCAATTTGGTAACTTGGTAAGTAATTATTCTACCTCCAAAAAGCTTATTTATTCTCTCTTCTACATAATACGATTGTATAACATAATCGCTATTATTAGCAAGATTATCTGTCAATAGTGTCGTTTTTCCTATTGCTGGAGACGCAGAGGCATCATTTGTGCTCTGGGCAAAACAGCCGAGAGAAAATACGAACGCAAGTGTAACCATAACTGCTTCATACTTTTTCATGATTTTTGAATAAAATTAATGCTCCAATTAAAAAACTCACATTAAAGTTACTCATTTTCTACTAGTTAGCTTTATTCTCACTACAACTTACTCATAAATACGATAAAGTACTTCTTTTTACGAATGCAGCATTTGAACGCAGGCTTTTTCGATTTCTTGATCTGAAAATGGTTCTAAGGTTTTAGCCAGCATTTTACTGGTTCGAATACAGCTTAACATTTTAATTCGCAACGGGAGACTGTTTCCCGATTCTGTTTCGAGTAGGTATTCGAAAATTTCGGTTAAGTGTTCGGGATGGTTTCTAAATTCTCCGTCGAAACAAATGTCTGAGACGAATTTAGATAAAGATTCTAGGATTTTGTTTTGACTTTCGCTGTTTTCGTTTTCTGTTTTCATGGCGTTTATTTCTGGTTTTGGTTTTAAATAATTATTGTACGAAAAATTGTATTTTTGTTTTAGCGAAATAAACAATAGAATGCATTACAGCAAAATACATCGGATTGTATTGCACCAGCGAAAGATTGTATTTTACTATATTCCTAATTTTTACGGATTTTTAATATCTTTGAAGTATGAGCACAGCAACAAAACCAAAACATATCGGAAGAAACATAAGCCGTATTAGAGAGCTTAGAGGAATGAAACAAGAAGCACTTGCTATTGCTATTGGTGTAAGCCAACAGTATGTTTCTACTATTGAAGGAAGCGAAACGGTTGATGATGAAAAACTGACGAAAATTGCGGAAGCTTTAGGTGTTTCATCTGAATCAATAAAAAGCTTTTCAGATGAAGGTGTTGTTAATTACTTCAACAATGTATATGACAACGATATAACTGATAGTATTGTTAATGCAAATGCACTAGAATGCACTTTCAACCCAATTGATAAAATTGTGGAACTTTATGAGCGTTTGGTTTTGGCGGAGAAAGAAAAAGTGGAGTATTTAGAGAGGTTGTTGAAGGGGAAGTAGGGATTGCACAAAATGGTTTAATAATAATTCTAAATAATTTTATTATTTCAAATTAATCTTTAATCTCATCCAAAATATAATATGATATTATTTCATCGTCTAAACTTTCAGTTCTTGTAAACAATTTATGAGTTTTACTAAATTTAGAATCAAATTCATTACTCTCTAAAATTTCATCGAATAAACTTTTGTTATCGAACTGAACATTTAAAAATTTACAGTCAACAAATTTATTATTCAAAAATTTAGCATCACTTAAATTGATATTTTTAAAAGTAACATTTTCAAAACTATTACCATGTATCTTAGCATTCAAATGATACATTTTAAATAGAGTATTTTCAATTTTATTATCTTTTAAATGCAATACGACATGGCCTTTCATTTTAAAAATCAAATTATTAATTTTAAATCCCGAAAAAAACTGTGATATAAAACAATATTCCCTAAATTCAATATTCTTTATTTCCTTGTAATAATCCAAAGTTGAATCAATAGCAAAAATAAGTTCATTTAATTTACTAGTGGTTTTAACTCTAAACTTTAAACTATCAGTTAACGAATAAAATAAAACCCACATAAGATCAAAAATCTCTTTACTTTTCTCTTTCGCAGTTAGTTGTTCATTTCTCCAGTCATAAGTTAGTAATATATCTTTTTCAATAAGTTTATAAAAAACATTTTCAGTTTGTTTCATTACTTTTGCTTGAATGTCAAAATTATCATTAGTAATAATGTTTTGTAAATTATTGACAATCTCCTTGTTAATGTTTTTATTACCAATCATTTTTTTTAGAATATTAAAATATTCCTCTATAGTTATTGCTTTTAAATCACCGTCCTCATCAGCATTTAATACAATTCTTTTAATTTCTTCCCAAATATATTCAGCTGTTAAAAATTCCCATAAAGAATTATGAAAAAATTCTATGGCAGTATCTTCATCGTGAGTTTTATTAGAATTCTGAAAATAAAAACTTATTAACAAATATTTACTGATCTCTTTTATTCGTTTTGATTCATTTGTAATATCATTGTTTAAGCATTTTTCTATAAACTGTTTTGTAGCTTCTAATTCATGGAGTTTTTTTATTGAAATATATAAATTAGGAGATTGAAAAATCTCAAATGCAATATTTCTAATATATTGTCGTAAATATTTACTATATTTTTTAGAATCCTTTTTCAACTCTGGCTTTATGTAATGCAATTGTCCATTATTATCCCAACTTCGTTCAGCTAAAGAATCAAAAATTTTGCTATAAATGTTAGATTTATTATCATTTTCTTTTATGTCGATATTTGAAAGCGCAATAAAATACATTAAAACCGGTTGTTGAATCAATTCCTTTATATGAATAAATTCGGGTTTTGTTAGAATTAATTTGATCTTATTAATAAGAATGTTTTCAGGATAGAAATTTTTAAACTTTTTAACATATTGACTTATTTTTTGATCACTTAAATCATCTAATTTAATTACCAATGTTTCATCAACACTGGGATCATTAACATCTAAATAATTTAACCTAGATGTCAGAATAATTTTAAATTTTCTATTATATTTCGTTGTTTTATTTAATCTCCCATATAAGTTTTTTAGATCTAAATTTGACAAACCTCCACTCATGTAAGCTTCATCTAATCCATCCAATATTAAATTGCAACAATCATTATTAAAATCAATATTCTGAGATATAGCCTCATTTATAGTATCAAAAGTTTTATCGATAAAATCTCTCGCATTTAAGTCCCTAATTTTAATAAAGTAAAGAGGCGTACTGGGCAACCCAAAAGACTTTTCTAAAACATCATAAATTAATCGATAGCAAAACGATGTCTTACCTTGACCAGGTTGGCCAAGTACAAAAATCATATTATAATTCTCTTTAAATTGAGGAAATTGCTTCCCTTCTAAAAAAAAATCATTAAAAAATGAATGTACATCTATTGCTGTTTTCGGATTAATAAATTGATCGCTCCCATATATTCTACCACTAACATTTTGCCTATATATAGTGAAGTTAGGTTCAATATATAAATCTTTTAGAGCTTCTTTAGCCTCACCAATATTAGACTGTAAGGTATTTGTGTAAAATTTTTTAATGTATAAATAATGATTAATTTGATTTCCTAATTTATCATTTTGATCATAAACAGGGTTATTAAAAAAAGAAACCAGATCTACATACTTTTCTTTATTATTCTCAAATTCTTTGTAAAGATTTTCCCTAAAAACCAAATAATAATCATAACAAAAATTATACGGAATCTGTATATCTAATATTTTAAGATACTTTTCAAAAAGAGTAAATGAACTAGTTAAATACTTTGGACTGTATTGTAAGATATTTTCAAAAAAATCTTTAGTTAAGGTTATCTCTTCTTCAAAATATTTTTTCCATTCGTATTCTAAATTTTGAAAAATAACTACTAAATCCACAGCAGTATCAAGCTTTTTTTGATCTAACTTTTTAGAAAGTTGGGTATTTGTTATTTTGGTTACATTGTAAAGTAAATAAAAAGCTTTGTTTTCTAAACTCGTATTAATGTCTAAAATTTCTGTTATAGCAGAACCCAAATTAAAATCAAATAGATTTTGAAATATTTTCTTATTATCTATTGCAAAATCTAATTTTGAGCTATTTAATTTAATTTGCATTGAGAAGTTATTTTATTAGTAAGACAAATTTGTAAAAATATTTATCAATATCAATATTTTGTAAGTAAAAAAACTATCAATAAAAAAATCGCCGTAATCAAAAAGATCACGGCGCTTTTCTATTTCAAAAGTCTAATAAAATTAAACCCCTAATTTCTTAGCAATTTCAGTAGGAATTCCTCCTTTGTTTACTAGAAGAGCAGTAGTTTTATATTTTACGAAATTCTTAGTTACAAACAAGAAACCTTTGTAGTCGTTTGTTTCTCCCCAAGAGTTTTTTACGATATAATATTCTTTACCCGTTTGATCTTTTGCAAGACCAATAATGTGCATTCCGTGGTCGTCTGTAGTAGTGTAGTTATCAAACGCTGCTTGACGCATTTCTGGAGTAATTTCTGGTTCAGCTTTTGGTCCGTTAAATAAGTCTGCTTTTTCTTCTGCAGTCATATCGTCGAATTTTTTAGTCGCTACATACGCCACACCGTTTTTCCAGCTGAACGTTTTCTCGCTCACGTCTGTTGCCCACGCCACAGTGTATCCTTTTTTCAACGCATTGTCGATAACATCTGTCATGTCATTAATTTTTACGTTGTAAACTTGATCTAGTGACCAGTTGTCTGGCACCATCATCGTTGTTTTTTGGTAGTAAGGCACATTGTTGTAAGAAGACATTTCTACGTACTCATCTGGGTTAATTCCAACCATTTCTTTTGCAAAAGATTGTGGCGTATAGTTTTTCCCTTTGTATGTAAAGTTTTCTGGAGCTTTTCCTAAATAAGAATCGATCATTGCTGCGTAAGCTTTTTTCCAAGTTGGAGTCAATTCTCCGTTCGGATTCTTCACAACAGCCGTCAAAAATCCTTCGATTAAAGCGCCCATTTCAGCAAATTTATTTTTGTCTGTTCCGTAGTTTAATCCCGTGTAAACTTCTCTCGGCACAGTTCCGTATTTTTTGTACATATTGATTACATCGTGCAAAGCTCCTCCGTCTCCAAGCGTAATCGCGCCGTGCATACGAACGTAGTTTTCTCCTTTGTCAACATACACATTTCTTGCAGAATAAATCTGAGATAGCTCTACCGGCTGTTTTCCTAAACGAATCATTTCTGACTCTAAGAATGAGTTTGAAGCATAACTCCAGCAAGTTCCAGATGAACCTTGGTTTTTTACCGATGTTGTTCCTAAGTTAATTACTTCTGTAAATTTGAAGTTCTCTTTACTTTTGTCGCTTGCGTTTAGTTTTAGTGAATTTACTAATACGTCTTGCGCAAAACAGCCTGCAGTTCCAGCTAAAAATACCGAAGCGGCAAACACTGATTTGAATGAAAATGTATTCATAATTTATGTTTAAGATTTAACAAAATTAGTCGCCAATGTTTCCAATTTGTTACAAAACAATTAAATATTATACAATTTGTGTTATGTTTAGTTGTTAATGTTTTCTTAATGACTCTGATTATTAGGACATTTAATACAAAAAGCCTCCGTAATGCTTTACAGAGGCTTTTTGAGTATAATTTTTTATAAATTAACTTCTTACAAGTTTTTTGCTTTTTTAGTTATCGCAGCCAGTTGCTTCCAAAAACGATATAGTACGCCCAGTCTTCTGGTCCGCGGGCAACATCTACACCCATTCGGAGTTTAAACTTTCGAGCAACAAGGTATCTAAAACCTGTTCCGTAGCTGTACACCACGGGTTTTGCAAAAGCTTTGTCCCAGTCGTTAAACGCGCTTGCAAGTCCTCCAAATCCCATAATACTCCATCGACGGTAGAAATCCCAGCGCAATTCGGCTTCGGTCACAATACTGGTGTTTCCCATATATCTCGCCGCAGGAATTCCTCGCAAATTGATTCCTGGTTTTAGATAAAAAGGCGGACTCCCCAACGCCTGCTCTCCTTCTATCCTAAGTCCGCCAATTAATGTTTTCGCCAACGGATAATATCCAATTGCCGATAAGTTTATTCGCCAAGCATCGTAATCGCTTCCGAGTACATTATCTGACCAGAAAAAGTCGGACTGAATCCTTATTCCTTTATCTGGCGTAAATATATTATCGCGTCCATCAAACTGAATGGCGCCACCAAACTGACTTATGGTGCTTTTAATGTCTTTTGGATTTACAAAAGGCGGCGGAAGGCTTACATCGGGCAGATTTATTTTAGAATTTAAAAACAAATATTGCGGTCCTGCGCTCCATTTTGCATTTCTGAACTGTTTGAGCCATTGGGTATAAAAAATGGTCGATCTAAAATTGAGTTTAAATTCCTGATCGTTTGCTTTGGGAATATTGTTGGCATAAAACGATAAGTTTACATCGCCGTAACCTGCCATAACTCGGTATAAGATTCTAGGTTTTATAAGTGTTGAAGAACGAAAAACTCCAGTCATCCAGCTTTTGTTTCCGGTGTACATTCCCATTCCTCCTGTTATGTCGGGGTTTATAAAGCGTTTTTTACCGTTTTCGTCTACAACCGGCGCGTGTTTTTTTAAGAAAATCGGAACTACTGCTCCGCCAATTCCTCCTAAAGCGGGTTCTGTAATAATGGTTGGAACGACAATAAAACCGTGTGCATAAATAATATAATCGCTTAAATCGAAAGCGCCATCTAGAGAGTCTTTTACACTTATATGATATTTTTGTGCGTTTGTAAAGTTAAACGACCAAAGAGATAGGAGTAAAAAAAGAATGATTTTTTGTGATGGTTTTCTGTTTTTCATAAAGAATCTAAATCGTTTGTAATTCATTCTTAAAACTCTAAGCCTTCAAAAATGCAAGTCTGTAAATTATTTTTTCTTCAGACTGAAAACGTGTGCCAGCGTGATAAAAAAAGTATTTCCCTGAAATCTATTTTCTGCATTTATTTCTCCAAGCCATCTAAAACCAACATTCGTCATACTGCCAATATGCAGATAGTTAACCTCTGCTCCTAGTGCATTGACATGATCTTTGTCTGGCTCAATTACAAAAATATTCCCTACCGGAATTTCATCATCTGACAGTTTGTATTGCAGATAATAAATTAAACCAGCATTTAATATTCCTTTTGGAGCTGTTTTTTCGGCATTCATGCAATAAAATGTTTTTCCTAAACCACCTTCAATGCTTAGGATATCTCCAGTTTTGATGTCGGTATCTTTTTTCTTTCCATTGATTTCATAAGAGGCCAATGCCGAGAAATGAAATGTTTTTTTATCATTAAAAAACAATGTTGTTCCTCCTGAGAATTCGTTTACAAACATTCCTAAACCGCTATTATCACTGCCTCCTGCTTCATATTTTCCTGTTGGAAGAAACATTTGATAGCTAAAAACAAAATCGGCTCTTTTGTTGTGCCAGCCTAACTGGATTGGCTGTATGTACATGTCTGTAAAAGCAAAATCGCTTTTGGAGTCAATATAACTGCCTTGAATAGTGTTTGAAGCTCCTGCTATTAAAAGCGTAGCCCCATAATTGGCTCCCAAAATTTTGAAATCGCTGACAAAATTGGCACCAACACCAGTAAGAAACATGGTAAGATTTGGATCTCCTACTTTGTCTCCGTCGCTATTTCGCAAAGATGATGCGCTGTAAATATAGCCTGGAATGTACACGCTCAAAGTATTTTCTGGAGCTTGTGTCCCAGACTGTAGCCCCATAGAACCCAAAATGTGAGCTCCTTTTAATTGTGCATTACTATAAAAAGAAATCAATAGCAGCATAATGGTTAAAACCGATTGCGCTATTTTTTCCGAATCATTAATTTTTGCTTTCATGATGGAATATTTTGAATGAATTAAGGCTCTGAACTATTTAATTTATGAGGAAAGAACTTTACTTAAAATAATAAGCTTCTGAACGATCAGGATTAATTCTAATCGTTTTAAAATATTCTGAAGGAGATTTTCCGGTGTGTTTTATAAACGCTCTAAAACAAGTTGTTCTAGATTTAAAACCAGAACCCCAAGCCATGCCTTCTAATGATAAATCTTTCCATTCGGGATCGTTTATTTTATCTTTAAAATATTCAATTCGTTTAAGATTTACATAGTCTTGAAAATGAAGACCAAATTCAGAATTAATCAAATTAGACAAATGGTGCACTGATATTCCCGTCTCGTCAGACAAATCCCTGATTACGAAATCCTTTTTTAAGAATAGGTTTTTAGAATTTAAAACATAATCTAATTTCAAAAGGTATTCTTCTCTTTTTTCTAGAGGCAATTCGTTTACTATTGGAATCGTAGTCTTGATTTCTTTGGTTTTTACTACTAATGTATTATCAACCACAAAATCGAATGTTTCTTCTTCATCATGAAAAATCTGCGGTCTGAAATAAAGCCAGCCAACTGTAAAAAATAATACGGAAGAAATTAGCACATAACAGGAAAGATCTGATGCGTCTACTTTTTGAAGTAAAAAATGATGAACAAAAAGCGCCGAAAACAAGAACAAAATCATGAGATTATACACTCTAATCCAATTGATTACTTTATTGTGATGAAATTGGTTTCCTTTAAATTTTTTCAGATCATAGTTTAAAATCAACATGGTTTGAAAAAAGACATAGAAAAGCCAAATTGTCAACGTTAAAACAGAAAATGGATTTTTGATTAGTCCTGCAATATAATCGACCGCTTTTATATCAGTGTAACTTCCAACATAAACAATCAGCGTTAAAAAGAAATAAATAATGAATGGCATAAAGTGAAGCCAATCGTATTTTCTGAAACTTTTATTTAATGATAAAATGTTTCTAACATACAAAAATGAGCATGGAGCGGTTAAAAATATAAACGCTTTTGTGATAGTAAAGAGATCTGGGAAATTTTTAAATAAATTGGCCGACAAATAAAAATTGTAGATACTTACTACCGCCAGGCTCAGTAAAAACATACCCAAAAAGAAGCTTTTAGAATAGTTTTTTCTGGAAAATAAAACCATAATTGAGGTTGCGAGTCCAGCAATTGTGGCTACAAAAAAGAAAAGGGAGAGTAGTATATCGATCATTTTTTAAGTTTATTAGTGTGGTATTATTATCTTAAAAATAGAATGCGAAAAGGGGCTACAAGAGTAAAGCCTGTACTTGCCGAAAATGGCAAGTACAAAACTTTATTTGTTTCATTATTTTTTAACGGCTCCCGGAGGGAAACCAGCTAGTATTTTTTGGATAGAACTATTAATAAATTCTTCTGGATTATCTGGTTTGCTGTCTATTTCAGCATTTCCGATTCCCTGCCAAACCAACTTATCTGTTTTTGTAGATACGATGTCTATTACCAGTGAGCCATCAACATAATCGTAGGTATTAAATGTTGTATTGGCACCTCCCATCATAGCTCCGCCTCCCCAATAACCGTAAGGGCGGTACATTCCTCCGTATCCGTAAAAATCGGTATTGGCACTAACAGAAGTTTTGTTTTTTAAGATAGAAACGGCATTAACCTTTAAATCTGGAGTGCTGGATTCTGTAAATCCTTTTGCCAGCATTTCGTTTCTAATTGCTTTGGTAACACGGTCAACATTCAGCTGATTAACCTGACCTTGCTGTGCTTTTAAATCGTAAACGGCAAATGTTTTGTATTCGCTGAAGTTAGCCGCATGATCATAATCTGTTGTCACTTTTACAGTTGGAGAACAGCTGTAAAACAAGCCCAAGAATAGAATTGGGATTATGCGAAGATTTGTTCTTTTAATATTCATGTTGTGGTATTTATTAAATTAATAATTAAATCAGTTTAACTCGAATCTATTAAAATCGTAAAAATCTTGAACGGAGGGGGCTTAATCATAATAATTGTTTCATACAGCACAAATCACTATTAAACAATCACTTAGATCACTCTCAAAGATAAATTATTTTATTTAATTAACACTATTAAATAAATAAAATCTTACGCCTTTGTTTTCGTGGCTTTTTGGCTTCAAGATTTTGTTTTTTTATTCTATTTACTCTGTACGGCTACAATACTTTTTTCTATTAAGAAAAAAATTAAATTTCTGGCGCTACAGGCAATTTTCCGTGTTTTATTGCTTCCAGCATTTTTTGGTAATCCAATTCGTTTTGATGGGCATACAGCATCGAAAACTCAGCAATTGCATCGGCAAATTCGTCTGTATCTCCAATATAACCCGAAATTAAAGAAGGATCTCCCGAACGCGCATGAGCTCTTGCCAGTGCCCATCCGCAAGCTTTGGCGTAATCTGCCATATTTTTGGGCTTCATAATTTCGAGAATTGGTTTTATTTTGGCATCTCTAAGCTGTCGAATGTAGAAGAACTTACCTGTGCTGTCATTTGTCCAGCCTAGAAACATATCAGACGCCGATTGCATCAGTTTTTGTCCCATAACAATGCGTTCGCCCTGATGCTTATATTTTCCTTTAATTTTTACATTTTCTTCTAATACGCTTTTTCTGGCTTCTTTAAATTGCAAAAAAATAGGTTCTCCTGTAGCAGACATTAATAAGCTGATACCGCAAAGGGTTCCAACACTTCCTACACCCACTACTTTTATGGCTATATCATGAATTCTATATCGGCTTAACAAAATCTGTTTATCTTCTGATAGCGATTCGACATATCTTTTATGAATAATCTCGCCTTCTTTATTAATTTGCTTTTCAAGATCTCCGCTAGGATGAAATATCAAAGGCTGATCATCTTTTATGCGGGCTCTGGCCCCATCAAAATAAGTCATCTTTGCAAACTCTTTTTCATGAGCCGTATATTCTGAAGCCTTTTTTATTCTTTTATGATGAAATTCTTTGAGCTCTTTGTCTTTTCCTAACTCAATCATTTCTGCAAAATCAATATCGGCATACCAAATCTGAAGGGCAGATAATTTACTGTAATCCAGCATGTGCCGTTTGTAGCTATCTGCAACATTCCAAGCAAATTGTTTACCGTTTTTGTTGGAGAATTTTCGCCATTGTCCTGCAATGACAAAACTGGCTGCCAATCTTTTCACATCCCATTCCCAAGGGCCTGGAAATGTTTCGTCAAAATCATTAATATCAAAAACCAATTTGCGTTCAGGAGTTGCAAATCCGCCGAAATTCATTAAATGGCAATCACCGCAAAGTTGAAGGTTTATTCCCGATACGGGCGTATGGGCCAAGTCTGCGGCCATAATCGCTGCAGCTCCTCTGTAAAATGAAAAAGGCGATTCCATCATTCTTCTGTATCGAATAGGCAAGAGACTTTCAACTCTTCCTATACTGGTCTCAATCAAAATGTCTACAGGATCTTTTCGATTAGTAAACGAATTCCATTCCTGATGTTTTGACAAAGGCACTTTTTTTCTGATCAAAGCGCCTTTTTCATAACGTTCTGCCTTTGATGCCAATGGATCAAATATGGTTTCTTCGATATCTTTAGATTTTTCAGGCATAACTTTTAATTAGCGTTTTATCCTTTTACCAAAGATGGCGGCGTATAGCCTTTTATCATGCTTTCTTCTGGCCAATAAGAACGTAATAAAAGCCCAAACTTATCTTTTGGAACAGGAAGCCAATTGCTGACTTTGTCTGCAGATGGTTTCGTGTTTTGGAAATATAGGGTTAGCGAGCCATCTGTATTATATTTTAAATCTTTATTTTTCGTTCCTAACGAATAAATTTTGGCATCATTTATAAAAAAGAAATGATTATGATCATAAACAGTCAATGACCAGAAACCTTTTACTTTCGGAATTAAATCTTTCGTAAAAGTGATGGTGTAATTTGATTTTCCATTCAATTCAACACCTTTATTATCTAAATCCTGATTGTAATAAATGGTTTCCTGCGGCTGGTTTACAAATATATTTGCTCTCGCAGCACTTGTTCTGCTGAGATAATCGGTACCAAAGTTTGCTCCATTTTTTGTCGTATTCCAATAGTTTCCTACCGGTACGCCTACATTTTTGAATTGACGAAGCGGTTCTATTAATTCTCGTTCAGCATCTATTGCCGCTTTTGTTAAAACTGGCATTAAAGTGCTGTCTTTTTTAGCTGCATCTAGTACTGAAGTAAACTGCCCATAAAGTGCTTCTTCTCCTCTTAATGGCGGAACTTCTTTTAGAATACTTGGAAATTCTTGGAAAAATTTCTCTGGAATTACAAAAGCAACTTCTTTTCCGCCTTCACTTTTATTTGGATCAGGAAATGATGGTATTTTTGCCCATTCTTTTGTTTTTACTTTTCCATCGTATTCACTTAAAGGATATGCCATCAATTGATTGATAACAGGCTGAATGGCTTTTCTGTCTTCTGCAGTATTATTTAAAAACGCTCTCGGAATTACAAAAGCTAAGTTTGTATCGCTATGAAAAACTTCTGTAATGCCGTCAGGAACTTTTCCGTTCCAGCCTGGTCCTACGATTAAATAAAAACCTTTTTTACTGCCATACATGGCACCCAATTTTGCAATTCCGTCTGTACGCTGGTTTCCTAATTGAACCACCCAGAAACGATCTCCGAAATCTGGAACCTGGACTACAACAGGACTTTCATTCAGCATCATAATTCCGAATCCGTAAACTACATCCTGATTTGGACAGGCAACATAGCGTTCAAATGGCGTAATATAATCTGATGTCATGCACAAATTATTTACTGGTGCAACAGGAACTGCTCCACCATTAAGTCCCGGCGTAGGCACTTTGCGCATTACCAATACGCGATTGTGCATATTTACCAATGGCCATCCCCAGAAATACATTTGTTTTCCAATCTGGTAAACATATTCTTTTGTCATTACAACATCGGGAACTGGTCCCGGAACAACAGATTTTACGGTATCTTTTACAGCTTCATTAGAAGAAACTGTATTTTCTTTTTTATCTGATTTACATGAAATTATTAGTACTACAAGTAATAACAATGCTGCCGCTTTTTTCATATATCTAATAGATTTAAATTAAAACAATGTGAAATTTATCATTTTAAGAACCAGGAAATATAAAGGCTACTACCGCTCTAAGCCCCCAATCTGGTCTTATGCTTGAATGCCCTACAACTGGTATTAAAGGCATAACAGCAAATTGCATCGTCTGATTTCCTAATTTGGTAATGGCTCCAACATTTGGACTAACGGTAATTAGCGTCGAATTGCCTTGCCAGTTTTGTGTAATCTCTGAAGTAATACCTAAACTCGCACCACTTTTATAGCTATGTGTTAGAAATAATTGTGTGTAAAACTGATTAAAATCGGCTCGATCATTAGCTCCTGCAACAGACCAAATTTGATTGGCCAGAAAACCTATAGAAAGTCCTTTGCCTTGGTGCATGACCAAAACACTAGGTCCAATTCCAAATTTTTCTGTTCCTAAAAATTTTTCTGTCGCGGTTGGCACTAAAAAAGCAGGACCAACTCCTAAAATAATTCCCTTTGTTTTAGGAGCAAAAAAAGCAGTTACTGTTGCGTCACTTAAACCAAACTCATGTGTGTTTTCTCCCGTAACATCTTGCTGATCTACAACTGGAAGAATATAACGAGTGATTAAATTTAGATTCTCACTTAATTTAAAAGGAACAACTGGCTGTATATTGATCTGATATTTTATTCCATTATACGGACCAATTCCATAAGTAAGATTGTTTTGCAGCGGTACACTAATTAAGCTTGCAACAGGATTTGCCATTTTATCGGCAAGTTCTTGTGCACTTGTTCCAGCTTTAGGCTCTTCTTGTGCAGATACGACTAAACTTGAAAGTAAAAAAGTTACTCTTAGAAATAACTTTAGGGCGTTTTGTGATCTCATAATTTTCATAATCGTATACTTAAAGATTATCAATCATCTTTTTAGTCAAAAAAGAAACAGCCTCAACTTTTAAAAACTGTTTCTTTTTGATTTTTACTAATTCGGAATTATTTGTCTGGAAATATAGTTTTCCAATCGTCTTTCATACTGATTACATGATATTTGTATTTAGCAGCAGTACTTAATGAAAGATTATCTTTTTCTTGATAACTATATTCTCTAATAGAATCATTGTGGTTTACAATCATCTGAAATGAAGGATATTTGCTACCTTGAGAATATCGCAGCATGGCAAGGTCTCCTGCTCCGCCTTCATTTCCGCAGGCAAAAACAGGTCTTTGACCAATATGCAATTGTATTCCGACTGGTTTGCCCACTTTATCATCTAAAAGGTCTAAGGCTGGTTCTCTAACAATATTATTGGTAGCATCATCAAATTTATATTTGAAAGAAGTTCCCACAACCTGATATTTTGGAATTCCGTAGAAATCTTCAGAAATAGTACGTACCAATTCTACAGTTCCACCTGTTACAATAAAGGTTTTAAAACCGTTTGCTCTCAGATAATTCAGCAATTCTAATTGAGGCTGGTATCTAATTTGTTTTATCGGCACATTTTTACCAGGATATTTAGCTCCTGCAAAAAACTCCTTAGCCGAAGCTTCAAACTCCGCTTCAGTCATACCGGTATGAGTCGCTGCAACGAGTTCTATAAGTGCTTTATCTCCCCCTTTTTCAAAAAAGGCTTTATCTTTTTCTACGACAGCTTTAAAAGGCTGTTTTTTTGCCAACTCCGGATTTGCTTCGACCATTTTTTTCACACGGTAAAACGCAAATAATTCCTGTACATAAGGTTTTTCGGCCCACAAAGTTCCGTCATTATCAAACGTTGCAATTCTGTCTCCTTCAGGAATAAAATCAGCGCTTCCTTCTTTGGTTACTTTCGTAACATAATCGATAATTTCTTTCTTTAAAGGCGTGTCGTTCCAGCTTGGCAAAGGGTCAGAACTCGTTGCTACATTGGTACTGTCAGAAACTGAAGTATTTACTGCAGCTGGATTATCAGATTTTTTGCAAGAAACAAACACAAACAGTGTCAGCGTTAAAATGGATAGTTTTATCTTGTTCATGACATTTTGAATTGTAGTCAAAAAGATCCAGACACTTACGCCTGAATCTTTTTAGAACTGGTTACTATTTATTTTTTCTTCGAATCAGAAGCCGCTTTATCACCTTCCATTTTTGGCAATACATTTTTCTCTATAAACTTTTGCGCCTTAATACTTTGCAGCATTTCTTCCATAATCGTATATGCAGAGAAACTTGGCGGAATAGAACGCGGTGGAAAATCTTTGAACGTCATCGCAAATTCTACTACATCATTTGTATTTCCGTAAATCAAAGGAACATGATTCAACTGCCAGTCATAAAACGTATTCGAAGTAATATCTGCTCTTTCAAACGGATCCTGCATTAAGTTGAAGATTTTTTGAAGCCTTAATTTAGTAAAAGGTTCTGCCCAAACTTCCAAAGTTCCTTCTCTTCGCTGTTCTGCATATACAAATTTATAATCTCCTTCACGCCAGCCTACAAGCAGACCGTCATCATCAGAATATATAAATCTGTTTCTTGCACTTTTTTGAGATTTTCCTCTTAAAAAGTCTTCTTGGTTGTATCCATCCAAGTGCACTTTATAATTTTTACCATTAGCTGTATAACCAGTTAAAAGTTTTTTAACTAAATCTTTTTCTCCAGCAATAGACGCTAATGTTGGCATCCAGTCGTTATGCGACATAATTTCGTTACTCACTACACCTGGTTTAACAACTCCTGGCCAACGAATCATACATGGAACTCTAAAAGCTCCTTCCCAGTTTGTGTTTTTCTCAGAACGGAATGGTGTCATTGCTCCATCAGGCCAAGTATTCATGTGCGGACCATTATCTGTAGAATAAACTACAATTGTATTGTCTGCAATTCCTAAATCGTCTAATGCTTTTAGAAGATCTCCAACAGTCATATCATGTTCGATCATACCGTCAATGTACTCACTGTCTCCGTGTGTGTATCTTCCTCTGTGCTCAGGTCTTACGTGTGTGCGAAGGTGCATACGCGTTCCGTTCCACCATACAAAAAATGGTTTTCCAGCTGCATGCTGTCTTTTGATAAAATCGATTGCTGCTGCAGATGTTTCATCATCAATAGTTTCCATTCTCTTTTTAGTAAGAGCTCCTGTATCTTCGATTTTTTGTTTGCCCACTTTTCCAAAACGAGGATCAACTGTACCATCATCTGCACTAGTTGCAGAACATTTTAAAACTCCTCTAGGTCCAAATTTTTTCAAATATTCTGGATCTTTTGGATAATCTGGCAATTCTGGTTCTTCTTCGGCATTAAGGTGATAAAGATTCCCGAAAAATTCGTCAAAACCATTTACTGTCGGAAGGTTTTCGTTACGGTCACCCACGTGGTTTTTACCAAATTGCCCTGTTGCGTAACCGAGATTTTTCATAATCCCTCCAATAGAAGGATCTAACTGGCTCATTCCCATTGGAGCCCCTGGATATCCTACTTTTGTCAATCCAGTACGAATACCGTGCTGCCCAGTTAAGAATGCCGCACGTCCTGCAGTACAGCTTTGCTCTCCATAATATTGGAGAAAACGTTGTCCTTCATTTGCAATTCTATCAATATTTGGTGTTGTATACCCCATTAGTCCATCGCTGTAAGCACTAATATTAGTTGTCCCAATATCATCCCCCCAAATAATAAGAATATTTGGCTTTTTGCTTTGCGCCATAATAGAAACCCCAGAAAAAAATAGTAACGCCAATACCTGAAAGGTATTTATAAATCCGCATTTTAATTTAATTTGTTTCATGATTAAAAAATTCGTTAATAGATCTTGTTATTATTATATGAGTTTGATAAATGCAAAAAAATCAAATGGGAAATGGTAAGCTTTCAAAAAAACAATCTAAACGAGGTTTCATTTTTTTGATGTGTTTCAAATTCATTTTATTTTAAAATCTGAAACAAAAAAATTTTAACTTTTTCTTAAGTCTCTCAAAATTAACTAATAAATGAGCGAACAATTGTATTTATTCGGAACGAGCTTGTTTCATTTTATAATATGAAACAAGAAAAGTTAAAAATTTGCACCAAAATGTTTCATCTTATAAAATGAAACACATCAAAACGTCAGAAAATTAACTAGTTACATTTTTGTTACCAAAAGTTCGAAAAAGAAGAAAATGAAAGTTTGTTCCGTTTTTTTGTGCAGTTAATTTGTAAAAATTGAGTCAAATGAAACATAAAAACTCTTTTTTTGACCAAAAGTGTATAATATTGCCAGAATAGCAAATCAAGGAAAGTAAACTATTTTTGAAAAAGTCTCAAAAAACAAAAAAGCCGCTTAAAGAATAAGCGGCTTTTTTAAAATATGTTTTGAAGAAATAATTACTCGATTTCAGAAACTCTCATCGTGTTAACCATTCCTCTATCTTTAATTGGCATTGCAGCAAGGTTGATTAAATAATCTCCTTTTTTTGCATAACCTTTCTCGATTGCAATTTGATTTACGTCTGTTACAGTATCATCTGTACTTTCTTCATTATCATAGTAGAAAGATTTAACTCCCCATAATAAATTCAATTGTGTTAAGATTCTTCTGTTTGAAGTAAATACTAAAATATGAGCAGTTGATGGTCTCCAAGCCGAAATTTGGAATGCCGTGTAACCACTGTTTGTTAAAGTACAGATCGCTTTAGCTTCGATCTCATTTGCTAATAAAGCTGCTTGGTGACAAACTGTTTTAGTAACAAAACGTTTTGTTTTAATCTGTGGTGTATTTTGTGGAACTTGAATTAAAGGTGAATTCTCAACAGCCTCACAAATTTGTGCCATTCTCTGAATTACTTGTACAGGGTAGTTTCCTGTAGCCGTTTCTCCAGACAACATAACAGCATCTGCACCATCCATTACAGAGTTTGCAACGTCATTTACTTCTGCTCTTGTTGGAGTTAAACTTGTAATCATTGTTTCCATCATTTGTGTAGCAACGATAACTGGAATTCTAGCCGTTTTAGCTCTTCTGATCAAATCTTTTTGCACCAATGGAACTTCGTGAGCAGGAAGCTCAACACCAAGATCTCCACGAGCAACCATTAAACCATCGCAATATGCTACAATTTTATCCATGTTCTCAAGAGCTTCTGGCATTTCAATTTTAGCAATGATTGGAATTTTAACTTCAGAATGCTTAGCAATTAATTCTTGTAAGTCTTGTAAATCGCGAGGAGTCTTTACGAATGAAAGTGCGATCCAGTCTACTTTTTGCTCGATAGCGAAAATTGCATCTGCAATATCTTTTTCTGTTAAAGCTGGTAAAGAAATTTTTGTATTTGGAAGGTTAACTCCTTTTTTAGACTTCAATTCTCCACCTTGGATAACTTTAGCAACAACCTCTGTTTTTTTATCTGTAGAAACAATTTCGAAAATCAGTTTACCATCATCAAGCAAGATACGCTCTCCAACGTTAACATCATTTGGGAAATTTTGATATTTCATGAACGCTCTTTTTGATGTTCCGATAATATCTTCAGCAGTTGTAAAAGTAATTTCATCACCATCGTTTACAACAGTACCTTCTTCCATTACACCTACTCTAAGTTTTGGTCCTTGCAAATCTCCTAAGATTGCTGTTGTGTAACCAAACTCTTCGTTTAGGCCTCTAATAATGTCTATTTTTTCTTTTACTCCTTCGTAATCTGCATGCGAAAAATTGATTCTAAACACATTAACACCTGCGTCGATCATATCTTTAATGATCTCTCTTGTACTACAAGCGGGGCCAAGTGTAGCAACAATTTTGGTTTTCTTGTTTGTTAGCATTTTTTTTAAAAAATTAGATTGTTTTTTGATTTTATCTTGTCTGTATCAACGGCATAAATAGCCGCAATACTTTCTATTGTGTTTAATTTTTGTTGAATTTCTGAAAAATTAAGCGCCTCTTCGCTATTATCAATTTTCAGGAAAAAATCGACTTTTTTAAATTCAGGAAGTAAATGAATTGTTGTCGAAACCTCACTTGTTTCATTAGAAAACAAATTCTGAAAATCATTTGTACTCACAGAAATGATTTCATTTTTATTCTGAATTAAATTCCAGGAAACAGCTTTTTCTTCATCATAATAATAGAATCTCGAAAAATTTGCTTCACCTTCCTTAGTTTGAGCATGGATCTCGTGTTTGCTCTTACTTAAGTTAATCGGAAGGATTTTATTAATAAAATAGGCTAATCTATAATCTTCTAATGAAGTATGAATTGCCATTAAATAATAATCAATTTCGTCAAATTCGTCTAAATCCAATTTATGAATAGCCATGTCTTGAAAAATCAAGTTGTAAATATACTATTTCTAAACGGAGCATCAACAGTTATGACATGCTTGTTTTGTTAAATTATAAACGAAAACGTTGTAGCCTTGTGATAGTTACAACATTTTTGCAGCTATTTCTTGTCAATTTTCTCTTGAAATGCAAAATATGCTCTTTGCGATGCTTTTTCTTCTGCTTTCTTTTTTGAAGTTGCTCTCGCTCTCGCAACAACTTTATCGTCGATACTCAATTTAACACCAAATAAACGCTGGCCGTCTATGCCATTGTCTTCAAAAATGTCATAATGAAAAACTCTTTTTTCTTTCTGGCACCATTCGATAACAAGGCTTTTATAACTTATAACTTTTCCTTCTAATCGAGCAATATCGACATAAGGTGTCACTACCTTTTTTTGAATAAATTTTTCGCAAAAAGAATAGCCTTTATCTAAATAAATTGCTCCGATAAGTGATTCAAAAATATTACCGTGAATGTTTTCTCCAAAATGCTGAATTGGCACTTTGCTTTCTACAAACTGTACTAAATTTAAATCTTTACCCAATTCATTTAAATGCTCACGACTCACTATTTTGGAACGCATTTTGGTCAAATAGCCTTCGTCTCCATTTGGAGCCTTGTTAAACAAATGTGCAGCAATAACCGCACTTAACATAGCATCTCCTAAAAATTCTAGGCGTTCATAATTTATAGGATGGCCTTTTTCATCTAATTTATTTGAAGAGCGATGCGTAAAAGCTCTTCTATAAAAATCAATATTTGTAGGCTGAAAACCAAGAATTTTCTGAATAGTGTCAAAAAAAATCCCGTCTTCTAGAGAACGGGATTTAGAAAATATTTTTTTGATAATATTCATATACAGAAATTAGTCAGCTAGTTTTTTAAACAATACGCAAGCATTATGTCCACCAAAACCAAATGTATTACTCATAGCAACATTTACTTCTCTTTTTTGAGGTTTGTTTAGAGTAAGGTTTAAAGATGGGTCAATGTTTTCATCAACAACTGTATGGTTAATCGTTGGAGGAACAATTCCGTGTTGCATTGCCAGAATAGAAGCAATAGCTTCAATAGCTCCAGCAGCACCAAGTAAGTGTCCTGTCATAGATTTTGTAGAGTTGATATTGATGTTTTTAGCATGATCTCCAAAAACTTTGCTAATCGCTTTTAACTCTGCAACATCTCCTAATGGAGTAGAAGTTCCGTGAGTATTGATGTGATCAACTTGATCAGGGCTCATTCCAGCATCTCTCAATGTATTTTCCATCACTGCAATAACTCCAATTCCTTCCGGATGTGGTGCAGTTAAGTGGTAAGCATCAGAAGACATACCTCCACCGCCAATTTCGCAGTAGATTTTTGCTCCTCTAGCTTTAGCATGCTCGTAATCTTCAAGAACTAACGCTCCTGCTCCTTCTCCTAATACGAAACCATCTCTGGTAGCATCAAAAGGTCTAGAAGCTGTTTCTGGGCTTTCGTTTCTTGTAGATAAAGCGTGCATTGAGCTAAATCCTCCCATACCTGCAATTGTAACTGCTGCTTCAGAACCACCAGACACAATAACATCACACATTCCTAAACGAATGTAATTGAAAGCATCAATTAACGCGTTTGCAGAAGATGCACAAGCAGAAACTGTAGTATAATTTGGCCCCATATACCCGTTACGCATAGAGATATGCGCAGGAGCAATATCAGCAATCATTTTAGGAATAAAGAAAGGATTGAACTTTGGAGTTCCATCACCTTTTGCATAATACAATACTTCATCTTGGAAAGTTTCTAAACCTCCAATTCCTGCTCCCCAGATAACACCAACTCTTTGTTTGTTTACGTTATCATTTGTGATTCCGGCATCTTTGATAGCTTCATCACTGGCAGCAATTGCATACTGTGCAAATTTATCTAATCTACGAGATTCCTTGCGATCCATGTAATCTTCAATATTGAAGTTTTTTACTTCGCAGGCAAATTTCGTTTTGTGTTTCTCGGTATCATAATATGTGATTGGAGCGGCTCCGCTAACTCCATTCACAAGTGCATTCCAATATTCTTGGATATTATTCCCGATAGGAGTAAGTGCACCTAATCCTGTTACAACAACTCGCCTTAATGCCATAAATATGTATTTTGTACTTTAAACAAATAAAACCCACGCTTTCTTAACTTATAGTTACTTAAGAGCCATGGGAATTACAATATAAATATATCTTTTTGATTGAGAATCAATCGAAATTTAAATTTTAAAAAAATAATAACACCCGACTCTTAAAAATTTCAAAAATCAAAAATCAAATTCCAATTGGAATTTGGAATTTCAAAAATTGGGATTTTTAGAAATCGGGTGTGGTATTATTATTTTTTTGCTTCTTCGATATAAGAAATAGCTTGACCAACAGTAGCAATGTTTTCTGCTTGATCGTCTGGAATTTGAATATCAAATTCTTTTTCGAATTCCATAATAAGCTCAACAGTGTCTAATGAGTCAGCTCCTAAATCATTAGTGAAGCTTGCTTCTGTTACAACTTCGTTTTCGTCAACACCTAATTTGTCTACGATAATCGCTTTTACTCTTGATGCAATGTCTGACATAATCTTTAATTTTAGAATTTAATTTGTTGGCAAAAATAAAAAACTTTATTTTAAAACAACTATTTAGTTTATAAATGTGACACTAATTTATAAAATTAATTTCAAGAAAGGTCTTTCAAAGCTATTTATTTTCGTTTTTTATTCCGTTTTTTGCATTCTCAAAACACACAGCTTTATGAAAAAAATTATCGTTTTTGCCTCAGGATCAGGAACTAACGCAGAGAACATTATAAAATATTTTGCGAACACCGAAATCGCGAAGGTCGTTTCGGTCTTTACAAATAATGCTTCAGCAAAAGTGATTGAAAGAGCAAAAAATCATCAAATTCCAGTTGAAATCTTCTCAAAAAACGAACTTTTAGAGAGAAACGTACTACAAAAAGTACAGGAAATCGACCCAGATTTGATCGTGCTGGCTGGTTTTCTATTGAAGTTTCCCGAAAACATAATCGAACTATATCCAAACAAAATAATAAATATCCATCCTGCACTTTTACCGAATTACGGAGGCAAAGGAATGTACGGAATGCACATACATAGAGCTATTGTAAATAATAAGGAAAAAGAAACTGGAATCTCTATTCATTATGTAAACGAACATTATGATGAAGGCGGTATTATTTTCCAAGCAAACGTTGCGCTAACAGACGAAGATACTCCAGAAACCGTTGCAGAGAAAATTCACGAATTAGAACAAAAACATTTCCCGGAGATTATCGAGAGATTACTGCACGCGTAATTTTTTTAAAACCATATAAATTATATAAGTCCATTTTAGAAGGGGGACGCAAAATTATAGGAACGTAAAATTTAAGATCATATAAGTGTATTTGAATTCATTTTAAGTTAAAGTATAAAATAACAAAACTTAAATGTCCTTGTCACTAAACAACATTGCATTCCAATTTTTTAAATACCCTTATATAACTTAAATGGTTTAAGAAAAGAAAAAACAGACAAAGCATTTCCTTTTCTATCAAAACTTAAATGCCCTTGCCAATCCATTAAGCAACATAACGTCCAATTTTTAAAATGAACTTATATAACTTATATGGTGAAAAATAAAAAAAACAGACAAAACATTTGCTTTACTATTAAAACTTAAATGCCCTTGCCTATCCATTAAGCAACATAACGTTCCAATTTTTAAAATGAACTTATATAACTTATATGGTAAAAAATAAAAAAACAGACAAAGCATTTCCAATCTAAAATCAACAATCTAAAATCAACAATCTAAAATCTAAAATAATTAAATGTCTCACCAAGTACATATATATACAGACGGCGCTGCAAAAGGAAATCCAGGAAATGGCGGTTATGGTGTTGTCATGGAATTAGTAGGTACTCCATATAAAAAAGAATTCTACGAAGGTTTCCGTTTGACTACTAATAATAGGATGGAACTTCTGGCCGTAATTGTGGGTCTGGAAAAACTCAAAAATCCAGGCATGACGGTTCTGGTTATTTCCGATTCTAAATACGTAGTCGATTCTGTTGAAAAAAAATGGGTTTTCGGATGGGAGAAAAAAGGCTACACAGGCAAGAAAAATCCTGATTTATGGAAACGCTTTTTAATTGTTTACCGAAAACACAAAGTCGATTTCAAATGGATAAAAGGCCACAACAATCATCCGCAAAACGAGCGTTGCGATCAGTTGGCCGTTATGGCATCCATGCAGCCCAAACTTTCGGTTGACGTTTATTACGAAACCATTGGCTCTAAAGAATAAAAAAACGCATCATATATATGATGCGTTTTTTGTACTAACTTAAATCTTTAAACTGCTTATTCTTTATCTAAGTCTTTTGCTGTTTTAAATCCAACTAAAAGTCCAATACCAGCCATTATAAATATAATTGAAGGATAAACAGCTCCATCATTTAATGAAGTGTAAGTTGTAATTAATAAAGCAATAAATATACCTGCGCCACTTCCTATTAATAAGAAAGCCAAATTTACTACAAACACTTTCCATGCTGGAACACCGCCATTTTTTCCTTGAATAAATATACTCGCATCTACTCCTTTTTCAATAAGAGCCAAACGCTCTCTGTTTCTTGTTGAATAAATTAAATAAACGATCCCGAAGATCATTAAAAAAAAGCTGATTGGAATTAAAATTTTGTCGTCCATGATATTTACGTTTTTAATTGATTGATATACCCATAGGACGACAGGTTTTTAAATGAGGTTACAGATTTTGGTGAAAAAATTAGATAATTAGAAAATTTGTCAATTAGATAATTATAAAACCACTGATAATCAATTAATTTTGAAGTTGTTTTTTTTTTCGCAATCTTGTCAGAAATGACAAACTAAACAGAAATACTCTTATGAAAATAATTGCCCTAGCCCCGATAGAAGTGAAAATCCTTTTTTATTTTTTCTTTAAAAATAAAAAAGATTGAAACGGATAGCGGGATTAGCTCCTAAAAAATATTTGGTTTAATCATAGAGATCGAAATGACAAATCACAGGGAAAATTGGAATTTGGAATTTAAAAAGTTTGGAATTTATTTTTCAAGATTCTTGTAACCTTTTTCAAAACATTGTCGTCCTATATAACATGAGCACAATAAATGATCAGCATTATATCGATAAAATTTTGCAAGGCGAGACCAATGCGTTTGCCGTGCTGGTTGATCGTTATAAGGATATGATCTTTACGCTGGCTCTAAAAATGGTAAAAAATCGAGAAGAGGCAGAAGAAGTTGCACAAGACACTTTTATAAAGATTTATAATTCGCTGACGAAATTTAAAGGCGATTCCAAATTTTCGACTTGGATTTATAAAATAGCCTACAATACTTGTTTAGACCGATTGAAGAAAAACAAAAAAGAAGATTTAAATATTTCGATTGATGAATTTTCTTCGCATTTAATTAAAACGATGGACAATGCTTTGAGCGCTTTAGAAGATAAAGAACGTAAGCAGACCATCCAGAAATGCTTAACTTTATTACCAAACGACGAAAACTTTCTGCTAACTTTATTTTATTTTGAAGATCAGAATTTAGAAGAAATTGGAAAAATCATGAATATTTCGGCCAATAATGCTAAAGTAAAATTGTTTAGGAGCCGACAGAAATTAGCCGTAATTTTGAAACAGCAGTTAGAACCAGAAATAATAGAATGTTATGAAAGAGAGCGATAAAAACTTAGAACAACTTATTGATAAAATGATGGCTGAAGAAAAACTGCAGTCGCCATCTTTTGATTTTACTTCTAAAATAATGTCTGAAGTTTTAATCTTGGAAGAGAAAAAACTTAAAGCATACAAACCTTTAATATCTAAGCCTGTTTGGATTGCTATTGGCGCCGCTATAGCTTTCTTAATCGTATATGTTTCTCTTTTTTCAGTTTCTGAAAGCAATCTTAAAATCGACGAAATCGGAACTTTATATTCTGATAAGATTTCAACAGCATTTTCAGGAATTCATTTTTCGAAAAATATGCTGTATGCTATTTTAATTGTTCCTATTATGATTTTGGTTCAGGTTGGCGTTTTGAAGAATTATTTTGATAAGAAGTACGAGTTGTAAAATAATCGCATTTCTTTTCGAAAAATTTGCATTTTAAATCCTAAAAACATATTTTAAGCATTCCAAAAAATCAATTTTAACCAATTCATTTACAAGCTTTTTACTTCGAAATCGTTGTCATTATTTTAAGAAAATTTTGAGAACCTAAACCATTGCAAGATTGTAACTTATAGAGTATCTTTGCACCCTAATTCGAAATTCATAAAATGAATAAACTATTGATTGTTGGAACAGTTGCTTTCGACGCGATTGAAACTCCTTTCGGAAAAACAGATAAAATATTAGGTGGTGCTGCAACCTACATCGGATTATCAGCGTCATTTTTTAACTTACAATCGGCCATTGTTTCTGTAGTTGGCGACGATTTCCCTCAAGAACATTTAGATCTTTTAACTTCAAAAAATATTGATATCTCTGGTATCGAAATTGTAAAAGGAGGAAAAACCTTTTTCTGGAGCGGTTTATACCACAACGATTTAAATTCTAGAGATACTTTAGTTACTGAATTGAACGTTTTAGCTGATTTTCAGCCGAAAGTTCCTCAAAACTACAAAGATGCTGACGTGGTAATGTTAGGAAACTTACACCCATTAGTACAAAGCAGCGTTTTAGATCAATTGGAGAAAAAACCAAAATTAGTTGTTTTAGATACAATGAACTTTTGGATGGACTGCGCTCTTCCAGAATTATTAGACGTTATTAAACGTGTAGATGTTATTACAATCAATGACGAAGAAGCAAGACAACTTTCTGGTGAATATTCATTAGTAAAAGCGGCTGCGAAAATCCAAGATATGGGACCTAAATATGTGGTGATCAAAAAAGGAGAACACGGAGCACTTTTATTCCATAATAGAGAAGTATTCTTTGCACCAGCTTTACCATTAGAAGATGTTTTTGATCCAACTGGAGCAGGAGACACTTTTGCAGGTGGTTTCTCTGGGTTTATTGCGCAAAGCGAAAACATTTCGTTTAGCAATATGAAAAACGCAATTATTTACGGTTCAAATCTAGCTTCGTTCTGCGTTGAGAAATTTGGAACCGAAAGGATGGAAACATTAAGCAAAGCAGAAGTAGCGATTCGATTACAGCAATTTAAGTCGTTAACTCAGTTTGACATAGAAATATAATGCCTAAGAGCCTCGATAAAACGGGGCTTTTTTATTACGTTAATACACACAACTTACAACAACACACAAAAAACAAAACAATGAGCGACGCTTTAAAACACGAATGTGGGATAGCCTTAGTTAGACTACTTAAACCGCTTGAATATTATAAAGAAAAATACGGAACTGCTTTTTACGGAATCCAGAAAATGTATTTAATGATGGAAAAACAGCACAACCGCGGACAAGACGGAGCTGGTTTTGCAAGCATTAAATTTGACGTTGATCCAGGACAGCGCTACATTAGCCGAGTTCGTTCTAATCATGCACAGCCAATTCAGGACGTTTTTAAACAAATTAACGAACGCATTAGCGAAGAATTGAAAGAGCATCCAGAATTGGGTGACAATATGAAAGAACTAAAAGCAAATATTCCTTATGTTGGAGAATTGTTTTTAGGTCACGTTCGTTACGGAACTTTTGGAAAAAACAGCATCGAAAGTGTTCACCCATTTTTACGTCAAAGTAACTGGATGCACCGTAACTTGATTTTGGCAGGAAACTTTAATATGACGAATGTTAAGGAACTTTTCGAAAATCTAGTTGAATTAGGGCAGCATCCAAAAGAAATGGCTGATACTGTTACTGTAATGGAAAAAATTGGTCACTTCTTAGACAAAGAAGTAATGCAATTGTACCAAGACTGTAAAGCTGAAGGTTATTCTAAAAGAGATGCTTCTCCAGTAATTGCAGAGCGTTTGGATATTGCTAAAATTTTAGCTCGTTCTGCTAAAAATTTAGATGGAGGTTATGCTATGGCTGGATTATTAGGCCACGGCGATGCTTTTGTTTTTAGAGATCCAGCAGGAATTCGCCCAGCGTACTTTTATCAAGATGACGAAGTGGTTGTAGTAGCTTCTGAAAGACCAGTTATTCAAACTGTATTTAACGTTCCTTTTGAAAGTGTTCAGGAGATTGATCCAGGACATGCTTTGATTATCAAGAAAAATGGTAAAGTGAGCATGAACCAGATCTTGGAGCCTACTGTTAAAAAAGCTTGTTCATTCGAAAGAATTTATTTCTCAAGAGGAAGTGACGCTGAAATTTATCAAGAACGTAAAGATTTAGGTAAATTAATTTTACCAGCCGTTCTTAAAGCAATTGACAGCGATACAGATAACACTGTTTTCTCTTATATCCCAAACACAGCTGAAACTTCATTTTATGGCTTAGTAGAAGCTGCTCAGGATTTCTTAAACCAGAGAAAAAACAATTATATTCTAGAAAATAGAAATACATTAACTGCAGAAACGCTTCAGGAGCTTTTATCTGTAAAGATACGTACAGAGAAAGTAGCCATTAAAGATGCTAAGCTTAGAACTTTTATTACTGAAGATAGCAGCCGTGACGATTTAGTAGCTCACGTGTACGATGTTACGTATGGTGTAATTAAGCCAGAAGACAACTTGGTAATTATTGATGACAGTATTGTTCGTGGTACTACATTAAAAATGAGCATCATCAAAATGATGGATCGTTTGAAACCAAAACGTATCGTAATTGTTTCTTCTGCACCGCAAATTCGTTACCCTGACTGTTATGGGATCGATATGGCTAAACTAGAAGGGCTGGTTGCTTTTAGAGCAGCGCTTGCTTTATTAAAAGAAAGAAACCTATACCATATTGTAGACGAGGTTTATGCTAAATGTAAAGCACAAGAAAATTTCCTTGATAAGGATGTTGTGAATTATGTAACTGCAATTTACGATCAGTTTACAGATGAAGAGATATCTGATAAAATTGCAGAAATGTTAAGCTCACCAGAAATCAATGCTGAAGTAAAAATCATCTTCCAAACTGTAGATGATTTACATAAAGCATGTCCTAAAAATTTAGGCGACTGGTATTTTACTGGAGACTACCCAACTCCTGGTGGAAATAGAGTTGTAAATCGTGCATTTATGAATTTTTACGAAGGAAAAGACGCTAGAGCTTATTAATAAAATACTAACAAAAGGTTAAATTGTGCATTTCATCGGTTTTTTTTGCCGTTCATCCTATTTCTTTGGTGAAATTGAAAAGCTATGATACTTTTGGAATACCATAACATTAGTAGGTTAAGTTTATGGTAGATTTGGGGCAAAAAGGGTGGTAGAAATACCACCTTTTTTATTGGAATAAACTCAAATAATTTATAAACAGCAGATTATATCTCTTAATCGGATTTACTTACCTTTCATCTAAAAATTTTTCTTCATAAAAATAACTGCCATACATTTACTATACCATAACATTAGTAGGTTAGTTTATGGTAGATTTGGGGCAAAAAAGGCGGAGTAATATCCGCCTTTTTTATTTTTACAGTATAAATAATTGAAAAACAATTAGTTATATGATTTTTATCGAGTATAATTGCCTTTCATCTAAAAAATTTTCATTATAAAAATGTCTGCCATACATTTACTGAACCATAACATTAGTAGGTTAGTTTATGGTAGATTTGGGGCAAAAAAGGCGGAGTAACATCCGCCTTTTTTATTGCAATAAATCTATAAATTTTCCAAAATAGCCCATATAGGTTTTTAATCGGATATTGTTGCCTTTCATCTATAAAGTTTCATTCAAAAATATATCTGAACTACCTTTACAAGACCATAACATTAGTAGGTTAAGTTTATGGTAGATTTGGGGCAAAAAAGGTGGAAGTGATTCCACCTTTTTTATTTTATTTTTTTTGAGAGAATAGATAAAAGAAAATAGAGCAAAGACTTAAACTTAAAACTTATAAATAAAAAAAAAAAGACGAACAGCTTTCGCCATTCGTCTTTCTTCTATTTTCTAGATTCTATTTTCTTATTTATCTAAAGCAAATCTTCTAGCAACTTCTGTCCAGTTAATTACACTGAAGAAAGCTTCAATATAGTCTGGTCTTCTGTTTTGGTAGTTTAAGTAGTAAGCGTGCTCCCAAACGTCCATTCCTAAGATTGGAGTTCCACCGTTACCAGCAACTTCTGGCATTAATGGATTGTCTTGATTTGGAGTACCTACAACTTCTAATTTTCCACCTTTCTGCACTGTTAACCAAGCCCATCCTGAACCGAATTGTGTAGCTCCAGCTTTAGCAAATTTAGCTTTAAATTCTTCGAATGATCCGAAAGAAGCTTCAATTGCAGCTAATAAATCACCTGTTGGCAATCCTCCTCCGTTTGGAGACATAACTGTCCAAAACAAATTGTGGTTGTAGAAACCTCCACCGTTGTTACGAACTGCTGCGTTAGATTTATCTAAGTTGATTAAGATGTTTTCGATTGTTTTTCCTTCTAAATCTGTTCCAGCGATCGCTGCGTTAAGATTTGTAGTGTATGCATTGTGGTGCTTTGTATGATGGATTTCCATTGTACGTGCATCAATATGTGGTTCTAATGCATCGTATGCATAAGGTAATTGTGGTAATTCAAAAGCCATGGTAAAATGATTTTTATGGTTTATAATAATTTATTCCAAATTTAAACATTTAACTTTGGAATTGAAAATACTATTTCGTTATAATTGAATTTAATTAACTGATAATTTACATTTTTATCACATAAACATCTGAAAATCTTTATTTTCCATTAAAAGTCGTCATTGTATTTTCTAAACCTGCAGTTCCAAAAGTTCTAATTATCTCTGCAGAAATTTCGAAGCGTTCTGGTAGTTTTGCTTCCTCCTCAGCAGTCCATTCTCCTAAAACATAATCTACTTGCTGGCCTTTTTTAAACTGGTCGCTAATACCAAATCTATAACGGGTATAGTTTTGGGTATTTAAAACCAAATTGATATTTTTCAATCCGTTATGTCCGCCATCGCTTCCTTTTGGTTTGATTCTGATGGTTCCAAAAGAAAGATTTAAATCGTCTGTAATAACCAATATATTTTCCAGCGGAATATTTTCTTTGTCCATCCAGTATTTTACCGCTTTTCCACTTAAGTTCATGTACGTATTAGGCTTTAAAAGAAAAAAAGTTCTTCCTTTAAATTTATATTCTGCCAATGAACCTAGTTTTACGGTTTCAAACGAAAGACCTTCTTTTTTTGCTAAGAAATCAAGTATTTTAAATCCGATGTTATGCCTGGTGTTTACGTATTCGGCTCCTATATTTCCTAATCCGACGATTAAATATTTCTTCATATTATCTATGTTCTCTTCTTTTGGTGTTGATGAAAACAGTTTTGTTATCCATTTTATCATTTAGCAAAAATAGGGTTAATTGGGGAATTAGGAAATGTGTTAATTAGATAATTTGTCAATTAGATAATGCTGTGTTTTTTTTTAACCGCGAAGTTCGCGAAGGATTTACGCAAAGAACGCGAAGAATTGTCCTGTATTCTTTTCTCATTTTTGTCAGGCTGAGCGGAGCCGAAGCCTCAGCTCAAAGCTTAACAATCTAACATGAAATACTTTGCGCGGCTTCGGCTCCGCTCAGCCTGACAAAAGATTGAAACAAGATTTTTTTTCAAACCTCATTCCAACTTATAAAAACGATATTTCTCGCTAGCCCTGACAGGAGCGGTATCCTTTTTCTGGTCTCGTTTTTTTTGACGAGACCAGGAAAAGATTTAGCGGATGGCAGGAATGTTACTTCTGATGAAAACGGAGGTTTCTGCTTCTAAAAAATAATTAGATAATTAGGGTAATGTGGCAATTAGATAATTTGGAGTACGTGAATTACTGTGTGGGGCTTCTCCCGAAACTTCGGGACGCTCAGTCAGGTAAATAGATATTAGAAGCTCAGTAGCTTAGAAACTTAGAAGCTTAAAAAAAAAAAGCCCCAATCGTAAGATTGAGGCTTTTTGTATAGTTTGAAAAAAAATTATTTTTTCTTTCCTTTTGCAGGAGCTTTTGCAGCTTTTGCAGCTTCTTGAGCAGCTTTCATAGCAGCACGAGAAATTCTTACTTGAGCAACAACTGTGTTGTCTGGGTGCATAATTTTGTACTCTGGTTTTCCAACTTTAGTAACGTATAATTTGTTACCCATTTCAAGTGGAGTAATGTCAGCCTCAACAAAATCAGGAAGATTTGCTGGAATAGCTTTAACTTTCAATTTACGTTGGTTCAAACGTAAAACACCTCCCGCAAGAACACCTTTAGATGTACCAACGATTTTCACAGGAACTTCCATAGTGATTTCTTTGTCATCAAATAATTGGAAGAAGTCAATGTGTAAAATTTTGTCAGATACTGGGTGAACTTGGATATCTTGCAAAATTGCATTGAACGATTTTCCTTTTCCAAGTTCGATCACAACTGTGTGAGCGTTTGGAGTGTAAACCAAGTTTTTGAATGCAGTAACGTCTGCTGAGAAATGTACTGCTTGGTTTCCTCCGTATAAAACGCAAGGTACCTGTCCAGCATTACGTAAGGCTTTAGTTGACACTTTGCCCACGCTTTCTCTTTCTGATCCTTTAATTGTAATCGATTTCATTGTAAAAAAATATAGTTATTAAATAAATATTCTAATTCTTATTGTAGTGAGATTGCTTCGTTCTTCGCAATGACTACATTATAAATTTTCCACTGATGGAATTGTTGTGGTGAACCATTTGCATTACCTCAGCAAATAGAGGCGCGCAGCTTACCACTTTTATTTTCTTTGACTCTTTCTTTAACGGAATAGAATCTGTTACGATTAATTCTGTTAGTTTAGAGTTTTCAATTTTCTCGTACGCACCGCCAGATAAAATAGCGTGTGTACAAATTGCTCTTACACTTAGTGCTCCTTTTTCGATCATTAGGTCGGCAGCTTTCGCTAAAGTTCCTCCTGTATCGATCATGTCGTCTACTAAGATTACGTTACGTCCTTTTACTTCACCAATTAGCTCCATAGTGTCGATAACGTTGGCTGCTTTTCTTTGTTTGTAACAGATTACTACATCTGATTCTAAAAACTTAGAGTAAGCATATGCTCTTTTTGAACCTCCCATATCTGGAGATGCAATTGTCAAATTTTCTAAATTTAAACTTTCTACGTATGGTAAAAAGATTGTAGATGCAAATAAATGATCTACTGGTTTTTCAAAGAATCCTTGAATCTGGTCTGCATGCAAATCCATTGTCATGATTCTTGTTGCTCCTGCAGCTGTTAATAGGTTTGCTACTAACTTTGCTCCAATCGGAACTCTTGGTTTGTCTTTTCTATCTTGTCTTGCCCAACCAAAATAAGGCATAACCGCTGTAATATGTCTTGCTGATGCTCGTTTTGCCGCATCAATCATTAACAACAATTCCATCAGATTATCTGCACTTGGAAAAGTTGAACATACGATGAATACTCGCAATCCTCTTATTGACTCTTCGTAAGATGGCTGAAATTCTCCATCACTATACGTTGACATCGTTACTTTTCCTAACGGAATCCCGTAGTCTTTTGCAATTTTTTCTGCAAGATAAACACTTTGTGAACAAGCAAAAATTTTAGCTTCTGGTTCTAGGTGCGACATTATATGTGTTGTTTTATTCCGTTACATTTAATAAAATTTTACTTTATCATTTCTGCAAAGCTCGATACGCTTAAATGTCTCGGATGTAGTTAGTTGTGTGTGCTTCGTTTTAACGAGCTGCAAATTTATAAAATTAATCGAACACTGAAAGTAAAATTTTGAGATTTTTTATTAGAATTTTTAATTTTATTTTTTACATTTGCACCGTGTTAAAGGAATGGGCACAGAAATGAACTCATTCTATTGCGTTAAAATAATCACTTTAGATTGTTTTTTCGTCTGCTAAGCCCGGATGGCGGAATTGGTAGACGCGCTGGTCTCAAACACCTGTGGGAAACCGTGCCGGTTCGACTCCGGCTCCGGGTACAAAACCTCTTCTTAACGGAAGAGGTTTTTTTGTTTTATTTCTAACCATATAAGTTATATAAGAAATTATAAAACTTAGTGTGCTTTAAATGAACTTATATCTCTTATATGGTTCAAACAACCTCACAACTCGCATTATGCAAAACTGGAAAATTGCAAGAATTAGCAATAAAACACAATTGATTTGCTTTTGTATGAAGCTCTAAAGCCAGTTCTATCTTATCTAAATTCGCAATTATAACTTTCGGATTTAACCAAACTTCCACAAAACGACCGCTTCCGTCTGGATTTACTTCTAAAACTCCTTCGGCATTGTCTGAATATTCCAGAACTTCTATTCCGTTTTGGGAACAGACATATAAATAAGACATCATGTGGCAGGAAACCAGACTGCTTAACAGCAAATCCTCGGGATTGTATAATTCTGGATCGCCTTTGAATGCTTTTGCTGCTGAAACGTCTAAAACTGGTTTTCCTTCAATTTTTATTTGATGGGTTTTACTGTAGAATCTTTTTGATGATTCTGTTTCATTTTTCTTGGAAGTCCAGTTTAATTGGGTTTTGAATAAATGTTTGAATGCCATAACTGCTTTTTTTCGCCACGAATTCACGAATTTATGCAAATTGAAATGCATGCAAAAATCTAATTTCACAAATTTCAATTTCACAACTTGGAATTTTTTAGAAAAAATTCGTGAATTCGTGGCTATTAAAACTAAAAAACCTCGAAAGCAATTACTTTAGAGGTTTTAGAAATTAGAATAAATTAACAAATTCCAAAAAATTATTTTCCCCATTTAGTCCAGTCAGAATCTGGTCTTTTAAATGGTTCTGATAAAAATTTATTCACTATTGCATTAAAAAGTTCCGGATTTGAAGCCGGTGCAAAATGCGTTTCTCCAGGCATAATGCATAACTGTGCTTTAGGTATGTTTTCGAATATTTCAATCGTATGCTCGTTTCTAATTATATCTCTGTCTCCTGCTATTACAAGAACTTTTGCCTTTATTTTTGATAAGTCTTTTGCTGGAATATTTGGTTGGTTTAGCAAAAGCCCCGCAAGTTGTTTTCCTAAATCCCAATTTTCACTGGTGTCTTTCGCTTTAATCTTCGACTCAAGCATCTCTCTCGTTTTCGAAACATCATTAATCGCCCAAGAATTAACACCGTTAGGTCTCAAATTGGCACCCATTGCCACCATTTTCTTTATTTTGGTTTTTCCTGAAATTCCCATTTGCAAAGCAACAATTCCGCCATCACTCCATCCAACAATACTAATCGAATCTAATTTTAAATGATTTACTAATCCTTCCCAATCTTTTGTAATTTGAGTATAAGTTAAAGAATCTGTTTTCAACTCCGATTTACCTTGACCTCTGTTATCGGCGATAATAACTCTATATTTTGTTTTAAAATAATCAATCTGATTTCCCATCGATTCAATACTACCGTTATTTCCATGAATCAGCAATAATGGCTCTCCTTTTCCATATTCTTCGTAATAGATTTTAGCACCATTAAGTACAACAAATTTTCCAACGGTTTCATTTTTACCGTATGGAGTATCAAATTTGAAATTCATTTCAACCTGAGCATTTGTTGTTTCAAATACTGAAAAAATTAACAATAACAATAGTAGTTTAATCGGTTTTTTCATAAATAAAAAGTTTTTTTTAGGATAGTTATTTTCCAAATATAAGAAAGAACATACAAATTGATATTCTTTTTTACTTTAATTTTCAACTATAAAAAAACCTCGAAAGCAAATCACTTTCGAGGTTTTAGAATTACTAAACTAATTAACAGATTTTAAAAATTACTTCTTTACAGAGAATTTAAAAGTCGTTTTCGTTTTATAATTTTCTCCCGGGTTCAAAACCGTTGTTGGGAAGTTTTTCTGGTTTGGAGAATCTGGATAATGTTCTGTTTCTAAACATAATCCTGTTCTGTGTGCAAAAGTTCCTCCTTTTGGCATCGGTAAAGTTCCGTCAAGGAAATTTCCAGAGTAAAACTGAATTCCAGGTTCGTCTGTTGTCATTTCCATAACTCTTCCGCTGGCTGCGTGGTATACTTTTGCAATGATGGTTTTTCCTTTTTCATGATTGTTCAACACCCAGCAGTGATCGTAACCTTTTCCTCTTTCTAACTGCTCGTTTTTAGCATTGATATCTTTTCCAATTAATTTTGGAGTTCTGAAATCGAAAGGCGTATTTGCAACATCTTCTAATTTTCCTGTCGGAATTAAAGTTGCGTCAACTGGAACTAATTTATCTGCATTTAAAGTCAGTTCGTGATCTAAGATTGTTTTTGTAAAATCTCCAGATAAATTGAAATATGAGTGCTGTGTCAAGTTCACAACCGTTTTCTTGTCTGTTGTCGCTTCATATAAAACTTCTAACTGATTATCATTTGTCAATGTATAAGTCACAAAAACTTGTAAATTTCCAGGATAACCTTCTTCCATATCTTTACTTAAATACGAAAGTTTTAAAACAGCAGAATCGCCAGATTTTACCTCATCTGCTTTCCAAACTACATTAAAAAATCCTTGTGGACCACCGTGTAAAGCATTTGGAGCGTTATTAATTGCTAGCTGATATTCTTTTCCGTCAAGCGAAAATTTTCCTTTCGCAATTCTGTTTCCGTATCTTCCGATTAAAGCTCCAAAAAACGGATTCTCTTTTTCGTATTGTGCCAAAGAATTAAAACCGATTACTACATTTTCTGAAACACCTTCTTTATTTGGCACTTTCAAATCTGTAATTCTTCCTCCAAAAGTGATGATATCAACTTCCATCCCATTTTGGTTTTTCAGCTTATAACTTTCCACTTTTTCGCCTTTAGCAGTTGTTCCGTATTCCGATTTTTCAATCGTAACCGAAGCTTTTGCATCAGCAGTTTCTGTTTTCTCTGTATCAGCTTTTTTATCGCCTTTACACTCAACTAATACTATCGCCGTACTCAAAAGAGTCAAAATGAAAACACTACGTTTTAATACATTCATAAATGATATTTTTTAATTTTTGTAAAAAGTAAAATATTAGATGTTAAAAGCTAAAAGTAATAAAAAACTTAGAAACTCAGAAGCTTAGAACCTTAGCGGCTTAGATTACAGTCCATGTTGAAACAAATGGAAATACGCTTCGTTTGCATTGATTTTATCTTTGAAATCTCTTACTGTAGTTCTTTCATCAATAACTAATAGTTCGATTCCTGCGATGTCTGCAAAATCTTCCATATATTCAGTTGTCAACGACTGGCTGTAAACGGTATGGTGCGCTCCTCCTGCAAGAATCCAAGCTGTTGCAGCGATTTCAAGGTTTGGTTTACAATCCCAAAGAACACGTGCAACTGGTAATTTTGGTAATTCTGCCATTGGTTTTACCGCTGTAACTTCGTTCACAATCAAGCGGAAACGAGTTCCCATATCCACCAAAGAAACATTGATTGCGTCTCCCGCAGGTGAATTAAACACCAAACGAGCAGGATCTTCTTTTCCTCCAATTCCTAACGGATGCACTTCACAAGAAGGTTTTCCATCAGCAATTGATGGACAGATTTCCAACATGTGAGATCCTAAAACGTATGATTTTTGTGGTGTGAAATGGTACGTGTAATCTTCCATGAAAGAAGTTCCGCCTTCTAAACCAATGTTCATTACTTTTAAAGCTCTTACCATTGCAGCCGTTTTCCAGTCTCCTTCTCCACCAAAACCATAACCATCGGCCATCAATCTTTGTGTTGCGATTCCTGGCAATTGTTTCCAAACTCCAAGGTTTTCAAATGTATCTGTAAAGGCTCCGAATCCTCCTTCTTCAAGGAAAGCTCTTAAACCTAATTCTATTTTTGCTGCTTCTACTAATGAACTTCTTTGTGCTCCGCCTTCTTTTAAAGAATCCGTTAATGTATAAGAAGACTCATAAACTGCCAATAAATCTGCCAATTGAGCGTCTGTAACTTTCTCAATATGTTTCGTAACGTCTGAAGAATCATATCCATTTACTGACATTCCAAAACGAATTTGTGCTTCAACTTTATCGCCTTCTGTAACGGCAACTTCACGCATATTGTCTCCAATACGGGCAACTTTTAAGTTCTGCAATTCGTCCCATCCTAAAACCACTCTTGACCAGATTCCTAATTGTTTTTGAACTCTTTGGTCTTCCCAGTGTCCCACAACCACTTTACGTTTTTTACGCAATCTTGACATGATAAAACCAAATTCACGATCTCCGTGAGCCGATTGATTCAGGTTCATGAAATCCATATCGATGCTTCCCCACGGAATTTCAGCGTTGTATTGGGTATGTAAATGACATAATGGTTTTTTAAGTATATTCAATCCGCCAATCCACATTTTTGCAGGTGAAAAAGTGTGCATCCAAGCGATAATTCCAATACAATTTTTAGCTGAATTTGCAGCCAAACAAACATCTAAAATCTGCGAAGGAGATTTCACCACATCTTTATAAACCACTTTTACCGGAATTGAAGACGAAGCGTCTAATCCTTTTGCGATTATCTGTGAATGTTCTGCTACTTTTCTAAGTGTTTCTTCACCATATAATTCCTGGCTTCCTACTACAAACCATACTTCTTTTTGAGAGATATCAATCATGTCTTTATTTGTTTATTTTGTTTCAAGTTTCAGGTTTCAGGTTTCAAGTTCATTGGAAACCTGATAACTAGAATTGTTATTTTTATTGTTTTGTTTTTGTTCATTTCACATTTTACGTTTTACATTTCACGCTCCAACAACTTGAAACTTGAAACTAAAAAAAACCTGAAACAAAACTCTTATTGTCCGTAATACGAGTCTTTTCCGTGTTTACGATTGTAATGTTTCTTTATTAATGAATCTTTTAATCTTGGTGCGTTTGGGTTGATTTGTAAAGTCAGATACGCCATTTCTGCTACCACTTCTAAAACTTTACTATTATAAACCGCTTTTGCTGCATTTTTTCCCCAGGCAAACGGACCGTGATTTCCGATTAAAACCATTTCTACTTCTTCGTACGAAAGATTTTTTTCTTTGAAACAATCCAAAATCTGAATTCCAGTATTGTGTTCGTAGTTTCCTTCAATTAAATGATCTGCCATTGGCGGTGCGCACGGAATATCTGCTGTTAAGTGATCGGCATGCGTGGTTCCGAAAATCGGAATATCTTGTTGTGATTGCGCCCAAGCAACAGAATACGTTGCGTGTGTATGTGCAACACCTCCGATATTTGGCCAATTTTTGTATAAATAGGCATGTGTTTTTGTGTCTGAAGACGGACGCATTGTTCCTTCAATAACATTATTATCAAAATCGACAATTACGATATCTTCAGGTTTTAAATCTTCGTACGGAACACCACTTGGCTTAATGGCAAAAACACCATTTTTTCTGTCCACAGCGCTCACATTTCCGAAAGTATAAACTACAAGATTCAATGCGTTTAACTGCATATTTGCCTCGTAGCATTCTTGTTTTAAATCTTTATAAAGAGAACTCATTTTGAGAAATTTTAATAGTTGGATCAGCGAAAGCACTTAATTGTTCGTAAGCTAAAAGCAGTTTATGATATGCTTCTACTTTATCTGTTTGAGGAAAATATTCTCCGTCAAAATCACTTCCGATTTTTTGGCTTGCTTCGATTACGTTTGGATAAATTCCTGCTGCGACCGCTGCGTATATTGCCGCACCTAAAGCTGGAGTTTGGTCTGAAGCTGCAATTTTAATTGGCTTATTTAAAACGTTAGCCAAAGTCTGCATTATAAAAGGAGATTTACGGGCAACACCGCCAATTCCGATAACGCTGTCGATTTTTACACCTTCTTCTTCAAAACGGTCTACAATTTTCTTCGCTCCAAAACAGATAGCGTTTACTAAAGCTTTGAAAATATGTGGCGCTTTTGTTCCTAATGATAAATTAGAAATTGCACTTTTTACTTTCTGATTGGCATCTGGAGTTCTACGTCCGTTGATCCAGTCTAAAGCAATTGGAAGACTTTCTGAAACTGGAATTTTCTCTGCTTCTTTAGTTAGTTCTACAATCAATTTATCGCTGAATTCTTCTCTTAATTGTTCTTTTTGAGCGTCATTTAAAACAGAAGATGAACCTAATAAATGTTCTGTCGGCCACATCAATAATTCTTTGTACCAAGCCAATAAATCTCCAAAAGCAGATTGTCCTGCTTCTAAACCAATAAAACCTGGAATTACAGATCCGTCCACTTGTCCGCAGATTCCGCGTACGGTTTTTGTTCCAACCTCATCATAAGAACCAACCAGAATATCACAAGTTGAAGTTCCCATAACGCGAACTAAAGTATTCTCTTCGATTTTAGCTCCAACCGCTCCAGAATGCGCGTCAAAAGTTCCAACTGCGATAATAGTTTCTGTTGAAAGTCCTAAACGATCTGCCCACTCTTTGCTTAGTTTTCCAGCTGATAAATCTGAAGTATACGTTTCATCGTATAAATTGCCACGTAATTGTGCTAAATACGGATGTAATTTTTCTAAGAATTCAACTGGCGGAAGTCCGTTCCAGTCGGTGTGCCACATGGCTTTGTGTCCCGCTGCGCAACGGCTTCTTTTGAAGGTTTTTAAATCTTTATCTTCAATTAACAAATAGGTCATTAAATCGCAGTGTTCCATCCAAGTGTGCGCTGCATTTCTAACCTCTTCGTCCTGTCTTGCAATGTGAAGGATTTTTGCCCAAAACCATTCAGAAGAATAAATTCCGCCTACATATTTTGTAACGTCTTCTCCGCCCCAGCTTACAGCCAGTTCGTTGATTTCGTTTGCTTCATTGATTGATGTGTGATCTTTCCATAAAACCATCATCGCATTTGGGTTTTCTTCAAAACCTTTTGTCAATGCCAATGGCGTTCCGTCTTTGGTAACTGGAACTGGAGAAGATCCCGTTGTATCAATACAAATTCCTTTTACTAACGAAGGATCAACTTTACTTTCTTTAATAACGGTTTGAATCGTGATTTCCAATCCTTCAATATGATCCAAAGGATGCTGGCGAAACTGATTTATAGAAGCGTCACAATATTGTTTGTTTTTCCATCTTTTATAATGAGAAACATTTGATGCCAACTCCTGTCCATTTTCTGCGTCAATAAGCACCGCTCGAACAGAATCTGTTCCGTAGTCCAATCCTATTACGTAATTTTTCATTTCTAAATTTAATTGGTTAAATAATTGACAAATATAAAGATTATAATTTTATAAGTGTACAAAAAACACTTAATATGATTTTGCTGTTTAATTTTTATAAAAAATGCATCAAAACAAGGCTTTAAGCTTAAAACCAAAGATAAATGTCAACATTACATTTATTCTTTTGCGATTATTTCATCTTAATCTTCAAAACAATTAGAAAACAAGTTGGAAATCGTACTAAAATTTTTAATTAAATTCAAATATTGGCGTACCGTTTTTATCAAATTTTAATTTCATCATTCTCGCATGACGATTAGGATCGTATAACGGATCTGCGATAATTTCTTTCAACGATCTTTTATCTGTCGCAGGTACCACTTTTGGATCACCAACTGCTTTTTCATAATCCCTTGCATGATAAATTACTAATGGTTCTCCGTTTTCATCTACTGTGAAGGAGTTATGTCCAGGTCCGTAAATGTGTTTTGCTTCATTGGTTTTTAATACGGGATATCTGGATTTTTTCCAAGAATTTCTATCTAATAAATCAGCATTTTCATCTGCTTCCATCATTCCCATACTATAACAAGAACCCGTAGCACTTGCCGAAAAAGTAATGTAAATTTTGCCATTGTGTTTAAGAAATGCAGGCCCTTCATTTACCCAAAAACCGATGCGTTCCCAATCATAATCTGGAGTCGTTAGCATGAATTGAACTGTTTTTAGTTTTATGGGTGATTCCATTTCGGCTAAATACAAATTAGAAGCAGCGAACTGCCCGCCTGTTTTTTCTGCCCAACAGAAATAGCGTTTATTTTTATGCTCAAATACAGTCCCGTCTAGAGAAAAATCGGTAAAGCTTTTTGGATCTGCGTCGGCTGCCTGCATTTGCCCAAGCTCAATCCACTTGTCATGCAAAGGATCCTGACCTGTACACTGCAAAACATAAGGTCTTAATCTCCAAATATCGTCTTCTTGGCTTGCCGCAAAATACATGTACCATTTTCCATCTAAATAATGAATTTCTGGAGCCCAAACATGACGGCTCATTGGTCCGCTTTTGTGTTTTTCCCATACTCTAAAAGTTTCCGCATTTTGAAGTTCATCAATAGACTTTGCGCGTCTTAACTCTATAGCGTCATAAGTTGGTACCGATCCTGTGAAATAGTAATAACCATCTGTATGCTTGTAGATAAAAGGATCTGCTCTTTGCAACACAATAGGTTTATTAGTTAAAGTTGTTTTTGTAGCCGTCACCTCTTCTTTAGACAGCTCTTTTTCTGCTTTTTTATCTTTACAAGAAGAGATACTTACAAAAACAACGGCTGAAAGTGCCAGATTTTTCAATAGGTTTATTTGCATGTTATATTGGTTTGTTGAATTAAATTTATTTGTGCGGAATTCAGTTTTTAAAATCAATCCAGACTTTCATTTTATTTACGCCTCTGTTTGACCAAGAATAGTATGGAATTGCTTTGAATTTATTGGTTTCAATTACATTCACTCCGTTCAATAAATTGGCTTCTTTTTTAACTTTGAAAGTATCGTTGGCGCTGATATTTATTTTATCGAAATTGCTTCTGTTGTCTACTTCTTCAACCGCATAAACAATTGGTCCGTATTCTAAAGACACTTTATTTTTGTTGGTTTCTACTTTCGAATTCGTTTCTACTTCCTGAACTTCCATTGGGAAATTAAGCGCAATTTTGTCTCCTTTTTTCCAGTTTCTCGTTACGTTGAAATAGCCATTTTCAGGTTGGATTGTCAAAGTTTCTCCGTTTACAGAAATCGTTGGTTTTTGAGTCGAAGCTTTTTTATACGTATATAAATCGCCTGGTAAAACTTCATTTCGTGCCCAACCCGGAACTCTAAGTTTAATCGTGAATTTGCTTTCTTTTTTTGGGTTAACCGAAATGCCAACTTTTCCATTCCACGGATACGAAGTCTGCTGTGAAATCTGTAAATCGGTTTTTCCTAAAGTGAAAGAAGCGTCGTTTGAAGCATATAAATTCACATATAAATCATTCTTTGTTTTAGAGTAAATCAATCCCGGAATTGACGGAATAAAGCGAATCAAATTCGTTGGACAACAAGAACAGTCAAACCAAGCCTGACGCGTGCACGAACCTCTATTTGACTTATAAACGCCGTCAGATTCTAAAGCATTTGGATAGAAAAATTGTTTTCCGTCAAGCGAAATACCCGAAATTAATCCGTTGTACATGGTTCTTTCGATCACATCAAAATATTGTGCCTTTCCGTATAAACTGTGTAGTCTGTGGTTCCAATATACATCGCCGATTGCGGCGCAGGTTTCGTTGTAAGCGGTTAAATTTGGTAATTCATAATTTACACCAAAAGCTTCTCCGTCGTGTCTTGAACCGATTCCGCCTGTGATGTACATTTTTTTGTTCACCATGTTTTCCCATAAATTATTTACGGCATTTTCATAGCTTTTATCTTTGGTTAAAGCCACAATATCGGTCATTCCTGCGTACATATAAACCGCTCTTACGGCATGCCCAACCACTTCATTTTGCTCAATTACAGGCATATGATCTTGTGCATATTCGCCATATAATTTATGATCTTTCGGATTGCCGCGATTGTCTAAGTAGTATTTTGCCAGTTTTAAATAATCTTCTTTACCCGTAATCTGATACAATTTCAACAAACCCGTTTCGACAATTTGATGTCCTGGAACACCTCTTATCTGATCTGGTTTTTCTCCAAATGTTTTCACTAATAAATCGGCATTTTTGATGGCGATGTCCAAGAAATTTCTTTTTCCTGTTGCTTCATAATGTACAATAGTTGCTTCGATTAAATGTCCTGCATTGTAGCATTCATGGCTAATTTGTAAAGATTCCCAACGTTTTCCTTCAATCACCGGAACCCAAGTTGCAGGCGGTTTTGCTGGATTTATAGTTCTCCATGTTGTTAAATACCCATCTTTTTCCTGACCGATTTTTACAATAGCAATTAAGGAATCTAAAACTTTTTCCAATTTAGGATTTGGTGCCGAAATCAATGTATTTGATGCGCCTTCGATAATCTTGTAAACGTCGGTATCATCAAAAGGCATTTCTCCTCGAACGGTTCCTGTTTTTTGTTTTCCAGCAATTAAAAAATTCTCAAAACGGCCTTCTTCATTACATTTCTGAATGGCATATTCTATCGTAACTTCCTGCACTCTTTTGATAATAGGAAGCCAAAATGAATCTGTCAATTTTACATTTTGAATGTTGACTGGTTCAATTTCGTAACCTGCTTTTAAGGCTGAAGTTTTACTCGATTGTACGGCATTGTTTTTGGTTTCTTTACAGGAAGCTAAAACCAGAAGCGAGATGAAAATCGTTAAAATTGGTAAGTTGTATTTCTTCATTGTATTGTTTTATACTGACTTATTCGATGTAATTATTTTTTTAAACACATAGAATCATAGTTTTTCTTTGTCTTTAGAAGGCATTTCATTTGTCTAAATTCACATAGTTATGTGTTTAAATTTTGTTTCCCGCAGTCCCGATAGCTATCGGGAGCAGATTAAGCAGATTTATTTTAATCTTTTTAATCTTTTTAATCTTTTTAATCTTGAAAATCTGTGGCTAATAATTTTATTTATTTTAGAACAGGCCATAAATCGGCGTCCCATTGCATTTCTTTGACTACTAATTTTGGCGTTCCGTTGGATTTCTTTTCGTAAGCGTGGTAAAACATATAATCTTTTCCATCGAAAGTATAAGCACTATTATGGCCTACGCCGAAGTAATTTTCGTCGCCTTGAACGACTAAACTTCCTCCGCCTTGGTCGAGCTGTTTTCCTTCTTTATCTAAATAAGGCCCTGTTACATTTTTTGATCTTCCGACAACGACTTTATAAGTGCTTTTTTCTCCGCGACAGCATAAATCCCAAGAAAGGAATTGATAGTAATAACCGTTTTTCTTAAAGATAAATGGAGCTTCAAGCGCGCCATCACCAGGATCTGAATCGGCTAATTCGAAACTTCTTTTACGTTTTGAAATCGTATGCCATTCTTGCGGTTCAGCAATCGATTTTAAATCAGAATTTAATTTGACCAATTTCAATCCTTCCCAAAAAGAACCAAAAGAAAGCCAAGGTGTGTTGTTTTCATCAAAAACCAAATTCGGATCAATGGCATTCCACATATCACGGTTTGGATGTGACTGAATGACAATTCCCTGATCGATCCATTTGTAGTTTTTATCTTTTGGATTTAATGTTGTATTGGTAGCCACGCCAATTGCCGACGTATTTTTCGCGAAAGCGGAAACCGAATAATACAGATAATATTGATTATTGTGGAATGAAATATCTGGTGCCCAAATGTGGTTTTTAAAATCGGCTGCAACGCCATCTGCCCAAACTGGTTTTTCTTTGAAAACCTGTTGTTCTTTGTTCCATTTTTTTAAATCTTTCGAACTAAAAACACTGATTCCGTTGCCTGTACAAAACAGATAATAAGTGTCATTTTGTTTGATGACGACCGGATCGTGAACGACAATATCCTGCGCAAACGAAGATGAAGTTATCAGCAACATTAGAGTTGTAATTGTCTGTTTTATGTTTTTGTAAACCATATAAGTGATGTAAGTTTTTGAGCTCTCCTGCAAGGTTTTCAAAACCTTGTAGGTCTTTATTATACATGAATTCTCATTTTTGTCATCCTGACGAAGGAAGGATCTCCGTTAGTAGCTCGACAAAGATTGACGATTCTCTAAATGGAGTTACTTGCTGAGATTCCTCGTTCCTCGGAATGACAAGATTGTGGTTACTTTTCTAATTAAGAACATTTAAGTTTTAAAAACAGAATTTAAAATGGCCTTCGACTCCACGCAGGCTGACAACCTTACTGAATTCCCTCAGATGTCATCACGACACGTTTCATCGTTCCGTCTTTGTTGTAAAATAATTTATCGACGCAGACTGACCTTCTAAAACTTCCTCCATGTGGTTGCGATGCTCCGTTGTGATAAATGAAATAAGATTGCCCTTTAAAATCAATTATCGATTGATGGTTCGTATTGCAGTTTCCAGCTAATTCGTTTAGAATTCCTTTAAACTCCCAAGGTCCAGTAATTGATTTGCTCATCGCGTAGGCAATTTTCTCTGGAAATTCATAGGCGTACGACAGATAATACCAGCTCTTATGTTTGTGAATCCACGGTGCTTCGGTGAAATTGGGCAGTTTGATGTGATGAATTTCTCCGTCTATTTCCGTCATATTTTCTTTTAATTTGGCATAATGGCAAGCAGTATTTCCCCAAAATAAATAAGCTTGTCCATCATCATCGATATAAACCGTAGGATCGATGTCATCCCAACTTATATCGCTAAATTTGGTCATATCGTTGGTGATTAATGCTTTTCCTAACGCATCTTTAAAAGGTCCAAGCGGATTGTCTGCAACCGCAACTCCAATCGATTTTCCTGGAACTGTGCCATGTTCAACTGTTACATACCAATAGAATTTTCCATTTCTTTCTATTACCTGCGAAGCCCAAGCATCACTTTTCGCCCATTTAAAATCGGTTACTTTTAAAGGCACTGGATGCGATTCCCATTTTTTCATATCCGAAGAAGAATACACCAGCCATTCATTCATTTTATAAAAATTAAAATCGTTTGGTGCTTCGTCATGACCAGCATACAAATACACTTTGTCTTTATAAACCAATGCCGCTGGATCGCCGGTGTATTTATCGGTGATAACGGGATTGTTTGTTTTTACCGATTGCGCAGTGGCTATCGATAAGAACAAAATGGACAGGCTTGTAAATAGGTTTTTCATCATTGCTTTTATTTTTTTTTCGCCACGAATTCTCGAATTTTACCAAATTATAATTCGGGAAATTTGCGGTTATTTTTATTACACAAATTTTTAGTCATTTTAATTCGTGAATTCGTGGCTTATTTTTTTGTTTCACGCAGATTTTACAGATTAGAGCAGATTTATTTGATTTTTTTCTACCTGCTAAAATGGTTCTCTCGCAGATTCTGCCGATTTATTTTTAAGCTCTTATACCTTTGGAATTTGGGATTTAAAAAAATTGGAATTTTTAGTTCACTTTCTTACCCCAAACCGCTAATCCTGCGCTGTTGATTCCGGTGTAGGTTAAAGTCACTTTTCTGGTGGCCGATTCCCAATCCCAGGCATCGACTACGTTGCATTTTACTCCGTTTATGGTGGCGATTTTTTTAGCAGGATCATACGACCAAGTTCCTGTTATGTCTCCACTTACTTTTTTATCTGCGGTTAGAAAAATCGTAACTGCTTTCTGCATGGTTTTGTATTGGTAATTCATCGTGATTTGTTCCCAAGTCCCTACCAGATTTCCTTCTGCAAAAGTCGTTGTCGGCACTCCCGCATAACGTTCTGGTTCTATTACAGGCCAACCGTCTTCTGTCCATTGAATTCCGTGAACGTGTCCCATCATAACCGCATTAGAAACTGCGATTCCAGCAACACCTTCAGGCAAACGCGCTTGAGAAGCATAATACCATTGTTTGGTTGTTGGATTTTGGAAAACAGCACAATGCGCAAATCCAACCCAGCCTGTATGATTTTTAAATTGATACGGATGTGTTACCAACGGAAAACATTCTGCTCCGTTGGTAATGCTCATTCCTGTATTGGTTACATAAGGTCCAAGAATATTTTTGGAACGCGCTACACGTGTGTTGTAAGCCACCGATAATTCGTCATAAGCCAAAAACAAATAATAATATTGTGTGTCTGGATTGTAGATGATTTCTGGTCCTTCAAGTGCTTGCCAACGGTTTGTGTTTACGTTTCCACGGCCTGCAATTCTTACTCCGTAATCGTCAATGGTTTTTAATTTATCTGGTTTTCCTGTTGTTGGATTTAGTTTTAAAGCCGCGATTCCAGAATGCCATGAACCGTAAATTAAGTATTGTTCGCCTTCTGGGGTTTCGATAAAACTCGGATCGATGGCATTGAATTTAAAATAAGCATCCCAATCGTTTCCTCCGTTTCTAACATAACTTTTTACGCCATCTGGTTCAGAACAAACGACCATTCCTTTGTCGACCCAATTGTTGGATGCCAAATCATCTGTTTCGGCTAAGCCAATAAAAGCGCGCTCTGACCAAGACGTGTTGGTGTCTGTTCCGACGATTGGATTTGTAACTACAATGCTGTAATACATTCTGAATTTGTTTCCGACTTTTCGAACACACGGCGCCCAATAACCATAACTTGGATTTTCGATTGGAGGAAGCGCTGGATTCATTCTCGCTCTTTTATTATTTAATGAATCTTTTACCCAAGCCGGAGCTGTGGTCATAGAAGATCCCATGAATTCCCAATTGATTAAATCTTTTGATCTTCTGTAGAAAAAATGTCCGTTGCCTTCATGCGCATTTCCGTATGAAGCATCGGTCTGATACATATAATAGTACTCTCCCGATTTTTCAACTGAAGGATCATGAACGTTGGCTAAATTCCATTGTGATCTGCTTGCCCAACTTGCAAATGCCGTATAATTGTCAGCATACGTTGGCCCGTTAAAAGTTGGCGTAACCACTGGCGGATTCACCACTGGGCCTGGATCTGGCGTTTCTGTCGCTGGATCATCTTTGGAGCAGCTTACCGCAATAAGTGCCACAAAAAAGAGTCCGATGTACGAAACTGTTTGGAGAATGAAATTGGATTTTTTCATCTTTATAAATTTATTTTCCTTCTAAAACAACTACTGAGAAAGGAGGAATTGTGATTTCAAGTTTTCCTTTTTTGTTTTCGAAACCTTTAAAAGTTGTTGGAACAATTTTATTTGGATTTTCGAATGAATTGTAATCTTGTAATTTGGCAGAAGTAATAATCGTTCCTGTGAAGTTTTTAACTCCTAAATCTTTTACATCAATTTCGATTTTGTTCTTATTTTTGGCATCCACATTCACTAAAGAAATATGAACCGCTCCATTTTTATCTTTTGATGCTGAAGCCGAAACTGCTGGAAGTGTTTCTCCGTTAAAAGTATAAGAAGGCGATTGAAAACTTACTGGCAATAGTTTAGCATCTTGATGCACCGCATACATTTTCATTACAGAATACGTTGGCGTAGTGATCATTTTGGCTTTATCAGTCAAAATAACGGCTTGTAAAACGTTCACGCATTGCGCTAAGTTTGCCATACGAACACGTTCTGCGTGATTGTTGAAAATATTTAATGTCGCTCCCGCTAAAACAGCATCACGCATGGTATTTTGCTGGTATAAAAATCCAGGATTTGTTCCTTTTTCTACTTCGTACCAGCCGCCCCATTCGTCTACAATCATGGCTACTTTTTTCTCTGGATCGTATTTGTCCATAATCGCAGAATGTTTGGTAACCAATTCTTCCATTTTTAAAGCGGATTGCATGGTTTTGAAATAGCCTTCTTCTGTAAATTCTCTGTCGCTTCCTTTTTTGCCCCAGTCAATTACAGCATAATGGTGAACACCAACTCCGCCTAACATATTTAACGGAATTCCTTTCATTAAAACTTCTGTCCAATTGTAATCAGAACTATTAGATCCTGATGCAATACGTGTGATTCCGCCGGTATTTTCCCAGTCCGACATGAAAGTTGCGTATTTGCGGTATTCGCCTGCATAGTATTCTGCGGTCATATTTCCTCCGCATCCCCAAGCTTCATTTCCAATTCCCCAATATTTTACTTTCCAAGGTTCTTTTCTTCCATTCTTTACACGCAAATCACTCATCGGACTTTTACCTCCAAAATTGGTGTACTGAACCCAGTCAGCCAATTCCTGAACGGTTCCGCTTCCTACGTTTCCAGACAAATACGGTTCTGCGCCTAGAAGTTCGCACATGTTCAAGAAATCATGCGTTCCAAAACTGTTGTCTTCTGTTGTACCTCCCCACCATTTGTTTACAATTGTTGGTCTTTCGTTTTGCGGTCCAATTCCGTCTTTCCAGTGGTAGGTATCAGCAAAACAGCCTCCAGGCCATCTTAAATTTGGAATTTTCAATTCTTTTAAAGCCTTTACAATATCATTTCTTACTCCGTTTGTATTTGGAATTTTCGAAGTGTCGCCCACAAAAAATCCTCCGTAAATACAGCGTCCTAAATGTTCTGCAAAATGACCGTAAATATTTTTGTCAATTGTTGGTGCATCAGCAGAATTTTTAATGGTTATTGTCGTCTGCGCGAAATTTAACTGACTACAAAACGTAATAAGAAATGAGATTAAAAGTGCTTTTTTCATAGTGGTTTTTGTTGTAGAGGAAAGTCCGAAAACTTTCCTCTGAATTTTAGTTTTTTAATAAGAAAGTGTTGGCCATCCAGATGACCATGTAAAGTATACGATTTCGAGTTTTGGGTTTCCGTTATCGGCTGCGTTGTAATAATGAACAGCTCCTTTTTGAGTTCCTGTAATTCTAGACAAATGTCCTGGCCCAACGTAATTGCCTTGTGAAGCCAAAACGGTTGTTCCGCCACCGCTTTTTAAAGAAACTCCATTTTTGTCTACAAAAGGTCCAAACGGACTTGTAGAGCGTCCGACAACAATGTAATAGGTACTGTTTACGCCATTGCAACAAGTGCCGCGGTTAACAAACATATAGTAATAACTTCCTTCTTTAATTAAACAAGGAGCTTCCCAAGATGCGCCGTTTCCGCCTGCAACAATAGTTCTACTTCCAATTGTTTTTCCTGTTGAAGGATTAATTTGAACAACGCCAATTCCGGCATGCCAAGAACCATAAGCCATATAAACATTGGAACCATCCACTAAAATTGATGGATCAATCGCATTAACATCTGAGGCTGATGAAGACGAAACTACGACTCCTCTGTCTGTCCAGTTTGTTCCTGCGCTTTGCGAAATGGACGGCGTCGTAACCAATCCAATTGCTGAAGTTGCAGAGCCAAATGTCGAGCAAGAATAATACATATTCCATCTGTTATTGAACCAAGCCACATCTGGCGCCCAAAATGTTTTTGTAAATCCTGGAACATAACCCGTAATCCAACTTGGCGTTGATGAGAATACTGATGTTCCCCAAGACCAGTTGATTAAATCTCTTGAATAAGTAACTGGAATATTATCTCCAGTGGTAAATACATAATAATTAACGCCGCTTTTTACAATCGTACTCGGATCGTGCGATGGCACATTTCCGCTGACTGTTTTAGCGGTTGAATTGGTAACCTGTGAATCCTGAGCATTTGCAGCTGTTGCTGTTTCCTCTGTTGGGACAATATCTTCATTTTGACAACCCCAAAATAATACTGCTAATAAAACCAAACTTGTAATTGTTTTCATTGTTCTAATTTTAGTTACTGTTAAAAATTACTTCTCTTGTATTCCAAATTCTAAGGCATAATATCATGTGAAGCGACAATTCTTCACATGATATTAGGTATCTAACTAACTCAAATAAATATTAATAACTGTCGTTTTGGATAGTTCCCGGATTGTTATCCATTTCTAATTGCGGAATCGGGAAATATTCTCTTCCTGCTGTATAAGAATTAAATTCGGCATCTCTTGCTTTCAGCCAAGCTAATTTAGCTGGATCTTGAAGCCATCCCCAACGACGGATATCGTCAAAACGGTGTCCTTCAAGAGGGAATTCTAAAAATCTTTCGTGGCCAATCTGTTCTCTCATCTGTGCTTGGCTCATTCCTGGTTTTACAGTTGCCAAGTCAGGAAGATTTACTCTGTTTCTTACCATTTGAATGTAAGTATAAGCTCCAGGAGTATCTCCTGTTTCGTTTAAACATTCAGCATACATTAATAGAATATCGGCATATCGCAATAAACGCTCGTTGATTCCAGAACGCCAATCGTATTCGTCTGCAAATTGTCCGTCAGAGTTTTGGTATTTTCTACAGAATAAATCGTTTAAATCGGCTGGGCTTGAAGCATAAAATGTAGCAAAATCTTTTCCGTACAATTGCATGCCGCCTGGTTTGTTGTAGAAAATAGTAGCTTCTAAACGCGGATCCTCTGCGCCAGATACCGTTTTTTCTTCTTTAAATTCATTAAATAATGCCCACGTCGGTTGTACGTCTGTCCATCCGAAAGCACGAGGTGCGTATGTAATTGCACGTGCAGAAGTTTTTCCCCAGCCAGAAGCAGGAGCACCTCCCCAACCTAAATCAACTCCGCCGGCATCTCTGCTAAATTGCACTTCAAAAAGAGATTCTGAATTGTTTTCGTTTGCCGTTGTGAAATTGTCTCTATAATTATTTACTAAAGAATAAACTCCTAAATCTATTACTTGTTTAAAAGTACTTTTTGCATTAGTAAAATCTTTAGTAAACAAATAGGCTTTTCCTAAATATCCTAATGCGGCACCTTTAGTCGCGCGTCCTTTTTGTCCTGCGTCTAATCCTGAAATACCAACATAAGTCGTTGGAAGCAATTCTGCAGCAGCTTTAAAGTCTGCAATAACTTGTGCCCAACCTTCTTCTTGTGTTTTTTGAGGATAGTAAACCGCTAATTCTGTTGGAAGCGGCACATTCTTAAATAAATTTACAGCGTGAAATAAATACAATCCTCTTAAGAAATAAGCCTGTCCTATAATTCTGTTTTTTAAAGCTTCATCTTCAAATTCAATTCCTGGAACATTTGTCAATACTTGATTAGCACGGTAAATACCTTGATAATAGGTTTCGTAAGCCCAACCATAAATAGCAGGATCTGCTACATTAGAGTTGAAATGTCCAACATTGTACATAGAACCCCAAGGGCTATTTGTACGAGAATCATCTGCTTTTACGTCCAGCAATAATGGCGTACTTCTCATGTAAGTTCCGTCTGTCAGTAAACTTCCGTAAGTTGCATTTACACCTTGCAGTGCATCTTCATCTGTTTTCCAAAAATTATCGACAGAATCATTATTTGGATCCAGTTGAGTCAAATCTTCGTTGTCCACACAGCTTGTTGTTACCAAGGCTAATGAAAGGAAAACGGTTATATAGCTAAAAATTTTAGATTTCATTTTAATACGTTTTAATGGTTAGACCTGGTTTAGAAGCTCACTTCTACTCCTAAAGAAATTGTTCTCGGATTTGGAAAAGATCCTGCATCATATCCTCTTGAAAGCAATCCGTCACTGTTAAAGTCAGGATCGTATCCTTTATATTTAGAGATAATCAACAAGTTTTGACCATTTAGGTAAACCTTAGCTTTTTCAATAAATTTATCCTTAAGCGGAATGTTATAACCGATTTCCATTGTCTGCAGTTTCAAATAATCACCGCTTTCAATAAATCTGTTTGAATCTCTAGCATTTCCATTTGGATCTCCAATAACTGGAGCCGGAATATTGGTATTGGTATTAGTTGGAGTCCAATAATTTAATTCGTCTGTATGATGGTTCGTGTATTGACCAATCATTAAGTTGCGGTACATGGCATTAAATACTTTATTTCCACCAGCTCCCTGCCAAAACATGGAGAAATCGAAGTTGGAATAAGAAGCGCTGAAATTAAATCCGAAGCCATATTTAGGAATCGTTACGCCTTGAAACGTTCTATCAGCATCAGTTATAGCTCCGTCACCGTTTACATCTCTAAATTTCACATCTCCAGGAGCTGCGCCGGTTTGTGTTGGAGAAGACGCAACCTCAGCCGCATTCTGGAAAATTCCGATCGCTTCCCAAGCAAACATTTCTCCTACCGATCTTCCTACTTCCGTTTTAGAAACTGCTCCGTAAATAGGGTTTCCGTTTACACCGATTTTAGTCACTTCATTTTTAAGTGTTCCAAAGTTGGCAGAAATATCATATTTAAATTTATGATGATGATTGCTGTATGACGCTGTAAACTCTACACCTGAGTTTTTCATTGATCCTGCATTTGTTGTCACACTTGCCGGAAATGCTCCTGTAGAAAACGGAAGTGGAACTCCTAATAATAAATCATCTGATTTTTTAATGAAATATTCTGCTGTAAACTGTAAATCATTATTGAAGAATCCTAACTCGATTCCAACATTTGAATTCGTAGATTTCTCCCATTTCACATTCGGATCCAATGCCGCTACTACCGTTGTTCCTGGAGCAAGCTCATTATTAAAATCATATCCTGCAAAACTGTTTACTGTCGAAGCAAAGAAATATTGCGAAATAGTGTTATTCCCTAAAGTACCATAACCTCCTCTAAGTTTAATATTGCTCATCCATTCTGGCAATGTCCAGAATTTCTCATTGCTAAGTTTCCATCCTCCTGAAAAAGAGTAAAAGTTTGCTGAATTATTTTTTTCGCTGAAAAGCGATGTTTTATCTTGTCTAAAATTCGCTTGCAACAAATAACGGTCATCATAAGCATAATTTAATCTGCTGATATAAGATACTCCAGTAATTGTAAATTTATACTCAGATGCATTTCTAGCATCTGCATATTGAAGCATTGGAATGTCGTTTGGAGTAAAACCTACACCTCTCATATTATACCTATGATAATCTCTTTTTTCTTGAATCCAACCTGCAAGTGCATCAATTTTGTGTTTGCCTAATGTAACTTCGTAAGTCAGTAAATTGTTCAAAAATGTTCTCAATTCATTTCCAGTTTCAACATCTAGAGAAGCTTCATCATTTGTAGTAATATAATACCAACCTAAATCACTTGGCGGAATAAACTTTCTAGTTTCCCAATCTGTTCTGTCATAACTTACGTCTAATTTGTATTTAAGACCCTTTACAATTTCAACTTCTCCCCAAACGTCTCCAATGAAACGATTTCTTTTTCCGTTGTTGTCAATTAAATTGTTGTATCCAATTGGGTTCATCGAAATAGCTCTCTGAGTCAAGTTATCTGTACCTCCATAACCTCCAAGTCTATTGGAATCGTAAACTGGCATAGTCGGAACCGCTCCTAAAATGTCACTTACAACAGTTTGTCCAGCATTGTATTCATTAAAAATTTCTTTATCAGATTGTGTATAGGCTATTTTCGCACCATATTTAAATCTTCCTTTTTTACCATTCAAATTTAAATTGGTTGACAATCTCTCATAATCTTGAGGCGTTTTGATGTAGCTTGTATTTTTAAAATAATCCACATTAAAACTATAGGCAATACTTTCTGCACCACCAGTAAATGTAAGAGCTTGATTTTGTACAACACCCGTCTGAAAAGATTCTTTCTGCCAATCTGTGTTTACATTTGATATATACGAAGGACTGTTTGGGTCATTTCCTGGCGCAATACTTACAGGAACTCCTGCTCTAATATCTCTGTTTCTTTCAGCTTCACTAGTGATTTTCTGATATCCTACGCGATCTGTAACATCCCATTTTTTAGCCACATTTTGAAGACCTACAATCGACTTGAATTTAATATCCATTTTGCCTTGTCTGCCTTTTTTAGTCGTAATAATTACGACACCATTGGCACCGCGAACACCATAAATAGCAGCAGACGAAGCGTCTTTTAAAACCTGCATCGATTCTATTTCTCCTGGAGCAAAGTCGTATGGAGAATCGACCATGATCCCGTCAATAACAAACAACGGATTATTGTTACTAAATGAAGTTATCCCTCTAATTTTTACATTGACAAAACCTCCCGGTTCTCCCGAAGACTGTACCGTAACGCCTGGCACTTGTCCTTGAAGCATTTTGGCAGCATCATACGTAACTACTTTTTTAGCCGATTCTAGATTAACAACACTTACAGAACCCGTTAAGTCCGATTTCTTTTGAGTTCCGTAACCAATAACAACTACCTCATTAAGTTTATTGGTGTCTTCGCCCAAAGCCACATCAATTTTAGACTGGCTTCCTACGACTATCTCTTTGTTCTGAAATCCTATAAATGAAAAAACTAAAACATCATTTGGCGATGCTTTAATCGAATACTCTCCGTCAAATCCAGTTGCAGCAACTGTTTTGGTTCCTTTTATAATAATGTTTACACCCGGCAAAGGAAGATTGTCTTGCGCCGATGTTACAACCCCTGTAATCGTTTTGCCTTGAGCAGACAACTGATTTACAGAAAATAATAGCATTAATATTGCTAAAATCCAGTTCGTTTTTGGCAATAGAAAATTGCAATACAAAAGTAATTTTTGTTTTGTAATCATAATGGTTTAGTTAAGATTGGTTAGTGGTTTTAGTTAATAAGTGTTAATCTTACATTTGTAAATTTAACTAAAAAAAAACCACGTAAACAAATTAATATCACAAAAAAAGAGCTGAAAAAAAACACATATCGCAAATTAAGTGTTGAATTAACATTTAAAAATTCATAGTTTTTTCAAAAAACCAGTCGTTTTTTAAGTTTTAATTGTGTAAAAAATACACTTTTAATGAAAAAGTCGTTTTTTAATCAAAAAACGACTCCAATAAAAAATTGAAGAAATATTCTGTTTTTTAATGTTTTGAATGGAAAAAAATGATATTTTTGTAGGTAAAGGATTGTTTATTTTAGATCGTTTTTGACTAAACAGAACCTTTTTTTACAAAAAACTATCCTTGACTGTCCTGTTTTTTTCTTAAAAAAATCTTAAAATGGAGATTTGTGTGTTATTTTTGTGTAAAATCTAACTTTTTTAACTTTACATTTGAGCAGTTATTTATGTAAGTGTAAAATCTACATTAATAAATTATGATAGCTTTTAAGAAGTTCATATATTTACCACACCAAATTAATATATATGCTAAATAGTTATAGCTCTGCTGATAAAGTTTTACTGGCAGTAGACTGCATCATTTTCGGATTTGACAATGACGGTCTGAAAATACTTCTTATTCAAAGAGATTTTGAGCCTGAAAAAGGAAAATGGTCTTTGATTGGAGGATTTCTAAAACGCGATGAAGTTTTAGATGCTGCCGCAACCCGAATATTAAATACATATACAGGTCTTAACGATATTTACATGGAGCAGTTGTATGCTTACAGTGAAATTGATCGTGACCCGGTAGAAAGAACCATTTCGGTTTCTTATTTTGCTCTAATTAATATAGAAAATCACAATGCAGAACTGATCCAGAATTATCATGCAGAATGGTTCCCAATTAATGATGCGCCAAATTTAATTTTCGACCACAACGAAATGGTGCAGAATGCGATTAAGAGACTTCGATACAAAACTTCTATAAAACCAATTGGTTTTGAACTGCTTCCTGAAAAATTCACCATGCGCCAGCTTTTAGAATTATATGAAGCGATTTTGAGCAAAGAATTGGACAAAAGAAATTTCATCAGTAAAATAAATTCTCTGGAAATCTTAAATAAACTAGACGAAAAAGACATGCAGTCTTCTCGCAAAGGTTCTTATTTATATACTTTTAATAAAGAGAAATATGAAGAAAAATTACTTAACGATTTTGTTCTTAATCTTTAATTTTTTTTCAACACATAGAATCATAGTTTTACTTTGTCTACAAAAGGCATTTCATTTGTTTAAATACACATAGCTATGTGTTCAAATCTAGATTTGTTTTTTTTCTTTAGATGGTCCTAAAATCTATGCTTCTATGTGTTTAAGTTTTCAACACTCCCGATTGTCAGGCTGAGCGGAGTCGAAGCCCGGTTCCTATTGGAGCGCCCTTCGACTTCGCTCAGGGTGACAAACTAAATTTCTATTCGTGGCAAAAAAAAACATCACAAAGAATTCCGCATAATAAGAGCAGATCTGTTTTCGATCTGCTCTTTTGTTCCTTTTAGAACCATATCGGCTAGAATTTTTCCCATCAATTCAAAATTGGTCGAGATCGTTGTAATGCCATTTGCCGCAATTTTCTTCAATGGCGTTTCATTATAAGATATAATTCCGAAGTCTTCTCCGAGTTTTAAATTTCGATTAATGGCATTTTCTATAACCAAAAGCAGATCGCGGTCGTGCGGAATAATGTACAAATCTCCCAAAGCAATAGACTGATTGCTGAAATCTGAGATAATTTCATACTCAAAACCATACGTCTGGCAAAACGATTCAAAACCTTGTTTCATTCCCAGAGGCTCTCTAAAACCAGAAAAAATCAAAATCAATTTCTTGTATTTTGACAATCGAGATTTGCCTTTCATCAAACCTTCATAAATATCTTTTTGATGATTCTGGTAAATCGCTGGGAACATTTTCAATTCCGAATTGGTCTGATCCAAAATAATTACGTCGCCTACTGGTAGGGTTTTTATAGAATCGACGATATCGTTTAAGTTCGTCGGCATGATAATATATTTGGTATAATTCCCATTGCTGTCATTTAGCAGTTTTTTGAAAACCTGAACATTAAAATGATGAAAGAAAATATCGACCTGAACATTTTTTCCGATATTTTTTAAAAACGAATTATAAATGTCTTCTTTGAAAATATTCAATTCGTCAAAAAGCAAAAAAACCTTCTGAGTTATAGTGATTTCAACGCTTTTAACGTAATATCCCTTTCCAGGAATGGCATAAATAATTCCCCTTTTCTTCAATTCGTCATACGCCAGCAAGACCGTATCTCGAGACAAAGAAAAAGCCAAACAAACTTTATTGACCGACGGAAGCCTGTCACCTTTAACTAAATTCCCCTCTTCAATAGCTTTTTCTATTGAAAGAATAATCTGCTTATATTTTGGCAGACCGATATTATTTTGAATTGAAATGATGCTCACGATAAAGTCATTTTGACTATTAATATTAAAAACTGGTAGGTACTGGTATGCAAAAATAATAAATGTTTCTATTTTTGGATTTCACTTTTGGTAAAATTTTTATGGAAATAAAACACATATCGCATTTAAAGGAGAATCCTAATTGTAAATTGTTTGGTTTAATGCCTAATAAGGATGAAATTTATTCAATTGATCTAGTTAACAAAAACGGAATGAAAGTTCAGATCATCAATTATGGTGCAACGGTAACTTCGATCCAAATTCCGTTAAACGGAAAACTGGTAGATGTGGTTTTAGGTTTCGATAATATAGAAGCGTATTTAGAATCTTATAATTTGCCAAGTGCTCCTTATTTCGGAACTACCGTTGGGCGTTATGCAGGACGTATTCATAAAGGTGCTTTTAGCCTTAATGATATCGAATTTAAACTTGATGAAAACAATAACGGAAATACACTTCACGGCGGAGACATGGGATTTGGAAGAAGAATCTGGAATGTAGCAAATGTAATTTCTGGAGAAAATTCATCTGTTACTTTTAGTCTCTTGAGCGAACATTTAGATGAAGGTTTTCCAGGAGAAATGACTGTTTTCTTGACGTATACTTTAACCGAAGAGAACGAATTAAAGCTAGAATATAAAGCAACCTCAACAGAAGATACCGTTATCAACCTAACGCATCACAGTTATTTTAATCTTGACGGGCACGATGCAAATGTTTTAGAACAACAAATGTTTATCAAATCGGCTAAAATGCTGGAAACAAATCCAGACAATATTCCAACTGGAAATTACACCGATTTAACCAATCATAATTTTGATTTCAGAACGCCAAAAAACTGTCCGTTTCCTATTGACAATTCTTTCGTAGTCAATTCTAAAACAGAAATTGTGGCACAGTTAATCAGCTTAAAAAATAATCTACGAATGAATGTTTACACAGATCAGCCAAGTGTACATATATATGTAGGCGGAAATTGTTTCGGAAAACTAAAAGGAAAAGAAAATGTAGATTACAATGCACAAAGCGGAATTTGTTTTGAAACGCAAAATTTCCCAGACGCTCCAAATCATGCTCATTTTCCAAATGCTGTTTTGAAAAAAGGAGAAGAATACACTCAGAAAACGCTTTACAAATTTGAAAATTTAAATTAACCAAAAAACCACAATACAACTAACTATATAATGAATGATATTTTAATACAGAATACCACTGCTTTTTTTGAGAAATCTTTCGGAGCTTCTCCAGAAAAAACGGTACTTTCTCCAGGCAGAATCAACATCATTGGAGAACATATTGACTACAATGACGGTTATGTTTTACCTGCCGCAATTGACAAGATAATCTGTTTCGCTTTCGCTAAAAATAATACCAAAACTTCAAAAGTGATTGCGATTGATTTAAACAAAGAATTTGAAATCGATCTGACTCAAGAAGTAAAATTGAGCGATGTTGTTTGGACCAATTATATTCGTGGAGTTATCAAACAATTGCAGGATAATGGCTTTTCGTTTGAAGGTTTTAACTGCGTTTTCAGCAGTAATATTCCAGTTGGTTCTGGATTATCTTCTTCGGCAGCTTTAGAATGCGGAATGATCTTCGGAATTAAATCTCTTTTTGATTTAAAATTGGAGAAAAAAGATATCGCATTATTAGGTCAGAAAGCAGAACACTGGGTTGGAATCAACTGCGGTATTATGGATCAGTTTTCTAGTGTTCACGGACTTGAAAACAAAGTTATTCAGTTAGATTGCAATACTTTAGATTTTGAATATCACAACGCCGACTTCAAAGATTATTCTCTAATTTTATTTGATTCTAATGTAAAACATTCGCTTTTTACATCAGAATACAATACGAGAAGAATTGAGTGCGAAGAAGGTTTGTCAATCATAAAAAGCCATTTTCCAGAAGTAAAAAGCTTTAGAGACGCAACCGAAGAACAGGTTTTAAGTCTAAAAGACAAATTTTCTGGAAAAGTTTTCAGCAGAGTTCATTTCGTAGTAAAAGAAATCAATCGTGTGATCAAGGCTTGCAAAGCTTTAGACGCAGGAAATATCGAACTTTTGGGCGAATTGCTTTTTGAAACACACTATGGTTTATCTCAAGAATATGAGGTAAGCTGCGAAGAATTGGACATGTTGGTTGATACCGCAAAAGAAGATGAAGCCATCGTTGGTGCCAGACTAATGGGCGGCGGTTTTGGCGGCTGTACTATCAATTTAGTTAAAAAAGGACACGAAAATGAGGTAAAACGTAAGTTCTCTAAGCTTTATTTAGATACATTTGGAATTGAATTAAAATTCTATGATGTAAAAATCTCAAACGGAACAACGCTACTTTAAAAACCACAACACACTACAATGAAAAATTTTGACATTAACGAAGATCCGCACAGACGCTTCAACCCACTAATTAACGAATGGGTCTTGGTTTCTCCTCACCGTTCAAAACGCCCTTGGCAGGGACAAAACGAAGTTATTTCTACCGAAGAACTTCCGCAATACGACCCAACTTGCTATTTATGCCCAGGAAATGTTCGCGCCAACGGAGCGCATAATCCTGCTTACGAAAACAGTTTTGTTTTTGAAAATGATTTTGCGGCAATGAAGCAGGACGAAATTATTTTTGAAGACGATATTAAACATACTTTTTTTAAAGCTAAACCAGAACAGGGAATTTCGAGAGTGGTTTGCTTTTCGCCAAGACACGATCTAACATTGCCAGAAATGGAAATTGCTGATATCGAAAACATCATTAAAACTTGGCAGAAAGAATATACCGATTTAGGAAATATTAAATTCATCAACCACGTTCAGATTTTTGAAAATAAAGGAAGCGTTATGGGTTGCAGCAACCCGCACCCACATGGCCAAATTTGGGCGCAATCGTCTCTTCCAACTCAAGTTGAAAAAACGCAAAACAGCTTAAAATCATATTTCGATAAAAATGACAGAACATTATTGGAAGATTATGTCAAAGCCGAATTAAAAGTGGGCGATCGTATTGTAATCGAAAATGATCATTTTGTAGCATTAGTTCCTTTCTGGGCAATTTGGCCTTACGAAACTATGATTGTAAGCAAAAGAGCCGTAAACAAAATCACCGATTTTACTGCTGAAGAAAGTACCGCTTTCGCGAAAATCTTAAAGCAGCTTACCACGAAGTACGACAATTTATTTAATACTTCTTTTCCATATTCTTCAGGAATTCACCAATCGCCAACAGATGGGTTGCTTCATCCAGAATGGCACTTTCACATGCACTTCTACCCACCGTTGTTAAGGTCGGCAACTGTAAAGAAATTTATGGTTGGGTACGAAATGATGGGAGAATCTCAACGAGACATTACTCCAGAAAAAAGTGCCGAAATCTTGAGACAACTTTCGGATGTGCATTACAAAAGTCTGGTAAAAGCGTAAGAGTAAGTGTTGGAATTTAGTCGAAAATCAAAAATTTAACACAATTTGTTATTAATAAATGTAAAAAACACATTTACTAATGGCCGATTTCTAAATTTTTATTTTACATTTGGCTTCTGCTTTTATTTTCGCAAAAAAATAACAGAAATAAAACACATCTTTCATTTTTAACAAGATTAAACAACATAAAACCAATTTAGAACCACATAAACAAACAACCCTATAATAATTATTTAAAATACTACTAACAATGAACCAAAACCTTGCTGTCGCAGATTATGCGGTTTTTATTATTTATTTTATCGTAGTTTCGGTCTACGGTTACACGGTTTACCGCAAACGTAAACAGGACGAACAAGATGCTAAGGCTTACTTTTTGGCTGAAGGAAATTTAACTTGGTGGGCAATTGGTGCTTCTCTTATTGCTTCTAATATCTCTGCAGAACAATTCATCGGAATGAGTGGTGAAGGTTTCTTTTTAGGAATCGCTGTTGCTGCTTACGAATGGCTTGCTGCCGTTGCTCTTATCATCGTGGCGGTATGGTTTATTCCTGTATATCTTAAAAATAAGATCTACACGATGCCTCAATTCTTAAAAACTCGTTACAACGAATCTACTGCTTTGATTATGGCAGTTTTCTGGCTGTTTTTATACGTTTTTGTAAACTTAACTTCTATTCTTTATTTAGGAGCTGTTGCCATTAACGGTCTTGCTGGTGGAGAATATCTGCACGTAATCATGTTAGGATTAGCCATTTTTGCTTTATTTATTTCTCTTGGAGGAATGAAAGTTGTGGCTTACACAGACGTTATTCAAGTAGCCGTTTTAATTATCGGAGGTTTGGTAACTTCTTATATCGCTCTTACAACTGTTGGAAGTGCTTTTGGAGTTGGTGAAAATGCAATTGCTGGTTTCAAAGTGTTAATGAAAGAAGCGCCTGAGCATTTCAAAATGATTATTCCAAAACCGACTGCAACTTCTTCGCAGTTAGAAATCGATAAATATTTAACTTTCCCAGGATTGTTATCTTACGCTGCTGGTATCTGGATCATCAACTTAAACTACTGGGGATGTAACCAATACATTACACAAAGAGCACTTGGAGCAGATTTGCAAACAGCTCGTACAGGAATTTTATTTGCTGGTTTATTAAAATTATTAATGCCGCTTATCGTAATGCTTCCTGGAATTGCTGCTTACGTTCTTTACACAAACGGACAATTGCCTCAATTGGTTGGAGGAAAAGATGGTGCTTATTCTGCCATTCTAACATTCCTTCCAACAGGATTAAAAGGACTTTCTGTTGCGGCTTTAACTGCTGCAATCGTAGCTTCTTTGGCTGGAAAAGTAAACAGTATCTCAACAATTTATACATTAGATATTCATAAAAAATACATTCAAAAAGATGCTGGAGAAAAACAACAGGTAAACATTGGTAGACTTGCGGTATTTGCTGCCATGCTTTTAGCGGTATTATTTACATGGAATGACATCTTAGGAATCGGTGGTGTTGGTGGATTTACATACATCCAAAAATATACTGGATTCATTAGCCCTGGAGTTTTTGCTATGTTCTTCTTAGGTATGTTCTGGAAAAGAACTACAGGAGCAGCAGCTATCGTGGGTGTAATTTTAGGATTTGTATTATCGGTTTTATTCAACGAATACGCTCCTGCATTATTTGGAAACGACACACTTTTATATACAGCTTACCCTAACGGAAAAGGAGCTTTCGAAATTCCATTCCACATCTGTATGGGATTATCATTCTTATTTACAATGATTGCGATGATTCTAATCAGTTTCGCTGGACCAAAAGTAAACCCTAAAGCATTCGAGACTGAGCCTGGAATGTTTAAAGTTAAACCGCAGACAACGGTCTTAATCGTAATCACGATGCTGATCATTATCGCGCTTTATGTTAAGTTCTGGTAATAAATATCAGTTCTAATTCTCTCTATTTTTACAGCTGTTGTTTGTCATGAACAACAGCTGTAAATTTTTAAAAGAGTTTTGTTTTTTTGCCACGAATTGTACGAATTTCGCTAATTTCTTTTTTAAATTATTTTAAAATTGGTGCAAATTGGTGTAATTGCTTCGCCTGTTCGCTATCGCTTGAGTCGTGGCAAAAAAAACTCGAACTTAAACAGTATTTAAATTAAAATAAAAATCATGCAGTTATCATTAACCCAAAAAATCATCATCGTTACGGGCGGTGCAAAAGGAATCGGTTTAGGAATTGTTAAAGTTCTGGCCGAAGAAAATGCGATTCCGTTTATCGTAGGACGTAACGAAAATGACAACATCAAAGCCGTAGAAGAATTAAAAGCCATTGGAAAAGAAGCGCATCAAGCTGCTGCCGACTTAACCAAACCAGAAGACTGCAAAAAAGCCGTTGAAGCCGTAATTGCCAAATTCGGAAGAATTGACGGATTGGTAAACAATGCCGGAGTTAATGACGGCGTTGGACTAGAAAACGGAAATTATGAAGATTTCGCTGCTTCGCTTCACAAAAACTTGGTTCATTATTATTTAATGGCACAGCACGCGCTTCCGTATTTGAAAGAATCAAAAGGTGCAATCGTAAACATCGGTTCTAAAACTGCTGAAACCGGACAAGGCGGAACCTCAGCGTACGCTGCTTCAAACGGTGGACGAAATGCTTTAACCAGAGAATGGGCGGTTGAATTACTAAAATACAGCATTCGTGTAAACGCTGTAATCGTAGCCGAATGTTACACCCCACTATACGAAACGTGGATCAATACTTTTGAAAATAAAGAAGAAAAGCTGGCAGCGATCACGAAAAATATTCCCTTAGAAAACAGAATGACAACCGCTGAAGAAATCGCTAATATGGTGGTTTTCTTATTGTCTGAAAAATCAAGCCATACTACTGGACAGATTATTTATGTTGATGGTGGTTATACGCATTTGGATCGATCTATTTAATTTTTTTTACAAATTTTTTTCGCCACGACTCGAGCGACAGCGAATAGGCGAAGCAATTCACGAATTTTTTTTCACGCAGATTGAGCAGATTTACTTAATGATCTAATTCGTGAAATTCATCATTTTTCGCCACGAATTCACGAATTGCGATTGAAAAAATTCGTGAATTCGTGGCAACTTTTTTTAGCATTCCAGTTTGTCAGGCTGAGCGGAGTCGAAGCCCACGTCCAATTGGAGCGCCCTTCGACTTCGCTCAGGGTGACATAACTAGAATTAAAAATCCTTTTTAATCCTTTAATCTGTGGCATTAAACCAAAGCATTACTCTTAAACTCCGTAGGCGTAATTCCTTTACACTTTTTAAAAAGTTTATTAAAATTGGATGCCGTTTTATAACCACATTCATAAGCAATCTCAGACATACTTTTATCCGTTTCCAACAACAATTTACAAGCATTCGAAATCCTGATTTCATGCAGGTAATCCATGAAATTTTTCTTGGTTTTGAGTTTGAACATTCTGCAGAAAGACGTCCTTGTCATATTCGCGACAGCGGCAATTTCTTCTAGGGAAATATTCTTTTTATAATTTTTATTCACATATTGAAAAACCTCCGAAATGCGATCCGTTTTAGAATCCTTTTGCATTAAAGAATAAATTTCGTCGTTAATGTAAATCTTATCTGGACTATCCGAAAGAATCGATAGAATTTCGAAAAGTCCGACAATAACTTCGAAGTCTTTTTTGGCGACTAATTTTTCTAGTTTTTTGGCAATCTGTTTATTCGTTTTTCCAATAATTGAGATCCCTTTTCCTGCTTGCACAAAAAGCTCATTTATTTTTTGAGTTTCCTGAAGTTCATAAAAGGCAGATCCGAAAATATCTTTGTTGAAATACACCACAATCGAATTGGCTTTCAGCTCATCAATTCCCTGATAATATTTCTCGTCATTCAGCCAGACATGCGGAATATCTGAACCTAGAAAAATCATATCACCAGGCTCAAAAGGCATAACCGAATTTCCAATAATTCGCTTTCCAAAACTCTCTTTCACGTACACCAATTCCAATTCTGGATGCGAATGAAAAGGCGACTGAAAAAACGGCTCAATCCGATTCAAAACTGAAACTTTGGAGTTGAGATACGACGTTATTTTGGTTTGCTCTAATTTCATATTGCAAAGATAATAAAAGATTACACAATGATAATATTGGGCTAATAACCAATGCTTAAAAAAACTACTTTTATTTTTCGCTTATCTCTCATTTTTTTAAAGAAAATCAGGCTTTTGAATTGATTTAAAATCACGAGAAATGGCATCAAAAAAAGAAAAAAAACAACAAGCAATGTCTGAGAATAATACAAAAAAACTGGTTGTAAAACTACATCCGGATGATAATGTTTTGGTTGCCCTGACCGATCTTCAAAAGGGAGAAACCATTCATTTTGAAAATGAATCTTACCTTTTAAAAGACCTCATCAAAGCGAAACATAAATTCTACATGCAGGATATGAAGCAGGGAGAAGAGGTAAATATGTATGGCGTTTTGGTTGGAAAAGTACAGTTTGATGTACCGCAGGGAAGTTTAATGACAACCGAAAACCTAAAACATGCGGCAGATCCTTACGCGTACAGAAATGCTTCTTACGAATGGACCGCACCAGATGTTTCTAAATTTGAAAACCGAACTTTTAAAGGTTATAAAAGAAAAGACGGACGCGTTGGAACTGCCAATTACTGGCTTTTTGTACCAACTGTTTTTTGTGAAAACCGTAATCTTGACGTAATCAAAGAAGCGCTTCACAAACAATTGGGTTATGCGGTTACAGACAAATACAACCAATTTACGCACGAATTGCTGGAAGGTTATTTGAACGGAAATGACATTAATGATATTAATATTGAATTGAATCCAACACCAAAAAACAAACGTGTTTTTGAAAATGTCGACGGAATCAAATTCTTAAATCACCAAGGTGGTTGCGGCGGAACGCGTCAGGATGCTTCTACTTTGAGCGCTTTATTGGCTTCTTATGCGAATCATCCAAACGTGGGCGGAATTACACTTTTGAGTTTAGGATGCCAGCATTTACAAGTTCAGGATTTTGTAAATGATGTTAAAAGACAAAACCCTGAGTTTGATAAACCGTTGTTTATTTTTGAACAACAGCAAACCGAAAGCGAAGAAGTTCTGATCACCAATGCTATCAAAAAAACTTTTGAAGGTTTAATCGAAATCAATAAATACGAAAGAACCGATGCTCCTTTAAGCGATTTATGTATTGGTGTAAAATGTGGCGGAAGTGATGGTTTCAGCGGAGTTTCTGCAAATCCTGCTGTGGGTTATACTTCTGATTTAGTTGTCGCTTTAGGCGGAAAAATTCTTTTGGCAGAATTTCCAGAATTATGCGGCGCTGAACAGAATTTAATTGACCGTTGTGTTACCGAAGACAAAGCCAGAAAATTTATCGATTTGATGGAATCTTACGATGAACTGGCACATAAAGTGGGTTCTGGTTTTCACATGAATCCTTCGCCAGGAAATATCAAAGATGGTTTAATTACCGATGCTATCAAAAGTGCGGGTGCAGCCAAAAAAGGCGGAACTTCTCCAGTAATTGACGTTTTAGATTATACCGAATTGGTTACAAAACCAGGTTTAAGTTTGGTTTGTACACCAGGAAATGACGTGGAAGCTACAACAGGAAAAGCAGCTTCTGGAGCAACACTTATTTTGTTTACAACAGGTTTAGGAACGCCAACAGGAAATCCGGTTTGTCCTGTAATTAAGGTTGCGACCAATTCTGTTTTGGCAACGAGAATGAAAGACATTATCGATATTGACTGCGGACCAATTATCAGTGGAGAAAAATCTATTGAAGAAATGGGCGAGGAAATTTTAGAATACTGTATCAAAGCGGCAAGCGGCGAAATTATTCCGAAAGCGGTTCAATTAAATCAAGACGATTTTATTCCTTGGAAACGAGGCGTATCTTTATAATCTCATTTCAATTAAAAATAAATTATTAAACACATATAATATGTTTTCATTACAAAATAAAAAAGCCATTATCACAGGCGGCGGAAGCGGAATCGGAAGAGCGATTTCGGTTCTTTTTGCAAAACAAGGAGCTGAAGTTCACATTTTAGAATTAACAGAAGAAAGTGCAAAAGAAACAGTTGAAGAAATTAAATCGGCTGGCGGAAGTGTTTTTGCTCACGCTTGCGATGTTTCAAATCACGAACAAGTAAAATCAACTTTCGAGAAAATCGGAAACATCAATATTCTGGTAAACAACGCTGGAATTGCTCACGTTGGAAAAGTGGACACTACTTCTGAATCTGATTTTGACAAAATTATGAACGTAAACGTGAAAGGTGTTTACAACTGTCTTCACGCTTCGATTCCTGCATTGAGAGCTTCTGGAGGTGGAGTAATTTTGAACTTAGCCTCAATCGCTTGCTGGGTTGGAATTCCAGATCGTTTTGCTTATTCTACTGCAAAAGGTGCAGTTATGGCGATGACTTTGTCGGTTGCAAAAGATTATTTGAACGATAAAATCAGATGTAATTCGATTTCTCCTGCGCGAGTTCACACGCCTTTCGTAGACGGATTTATTGCTAAAAATTATCCAGGGAAAGAAGAAGAAATCTTCGAAAAATTATCTCAATCACAGCCAATCGGAAGAATGGGTAAACCAGACGAAATCGCGACTTTGGCATTATTCCTTTGCAGCGACGAATCGTCTTTCATCACGGGTTCTGACTATCCAATTGATGGTGGATTTATAAAATTGAATAACTAAAAAGAAATAGCCACGAATTGCTTCGCCTGTTCGCTATCGCTCGGGTCACGAATTTATACAAATTATGATTCGTGAAATTCTAGGTGATTTTATTTCACGAAGATCTCACGAATAATTGAAATAAAAATTCGTGAATTCGTGGCGAAAAAAATATAAAGCCACAGATTTAAAGGATTAAACAGATATACACTGTTTTGTCAGGCTGAGCGTCCCGAAGTTTCGGGAGAAGCCCATTCCAATTGGAGCGCCCTTCGACTCCGCTCAGGGTGACAATCTAATTCATAAATCATTTTAATCCTCTAAATCTGTGGCAAAAAAAACTCAAAAATAAAAGAATATGAAACTTATTAGATTCGGAGAAGAAGGAAAAGAAAAACCAGGAATTCTTCTAAATGATAAAAGATACGACGTTTCCTCAATCATAACAACAGATTACAACGAAGCGTTTTTTGAAAATGACGGTTTAAAAAAATTAGAAGAAGCTTTAAAAAGCAATCCAACTTTACCAGAAGTTAGCGATTCAGTTCGTTTAGGATCTGCAGTTGCAAGGCCTTCAAAAATTATCTGCATCGGATTAAACTATGTGGATCACTGCGAAGAAACTGGCGCTGCAATTCCAGAAGAACCAATTATTTTCTTCAAATCTACCACTTCTCTTTGCGGACCAAATGATAATTTGATCATTCCCAAAAACAGTGAAAAAACAGACTGGGAAGTAGAATTGGCATTTGTTGTTGGTAAAAAAGCAAGCTACGTTTCTGAAGAAGATGCGCCAAATTATATCGCTGGATATTGCCTTTTGAATGATTATAGCGAAAGAGCTTTTCAAATTGAGCGCGGCGGACAATGGGCAAAAGGAAAAGGTTCTGATACCTTCGCTCCTCTTGGACCAACAATGGTTACGCCAGACGAAGCTGGAGATGTAAACAATCTTAAAATGTGGCTGACGGTTAACGGAAAAACTTTCCAAAACAGTAATACTTCAAACCTGATTTTCAAAATTCCATTTTTAGTGCATTATTTAAGTCAGTTTATGACATTGCTTCCTGGCGATGTAATCAGTACAGGAACGCCTCCGGGAGTTGGATTAGGAATTAAACCAGATCCGATTTACATTAAAGCGGGTGACGTAATCGAATTAGGAATCGAAGGTTTAGGCACAAGTAAACAAACTGCTGTAGCTTATTCATAAATAAAAAATAATATGGCAACACAAAAATTCTGTTTGGCCTTAGATTTAAAAGATGATCAAAATCTGATTGCAGAATACAAAGAACTGCATGAAAATGTTTGGCCAGAAATCAAGAAAAGCATTCAAGATTCTGGAATAGAAGTTTTGGATATTTACTGCACGGGAAATCGTTTGTTTATGATCATTGAAGGCGATGAAAATTTCTCTTTCGAGAAAAAAGACAAAGCCGACGCTGAAAATGAAAAAGTTCAAGAATGGGAAACTTTAATGTGGAAATTCCAACAAGCTTTACCTTGGGCAAAACCAGGTCAAAAATGGATTTTGATGGATAAAATATTTCAGTTATAATTCACGAAAAATATTCCGCTAGGAATATCTCATCGGTAGAAAAAAAATATTGCCACGGTGAATTATGTCCTGTAGGGACATCTGATTTTATGCAAATCCATTCGTCAATAATTCAAACGTTCCTACGGAACGTGTAATTGCGATTTCAATTTCGTTCTACCGACGAAACATTCCTAGCGGAATGACTACTTCTAAATCATAAAAAAAGCCCTGATTATTCAGGGCTTTGTTCTTTTTGCATATTTAATAAATACGCCATATTCGCTATTACGTGATCGTGTTTCTTTACAAACGGATTTTCCTCATTCCAAACATAACCTGCCAAAACCGCACATATTTTTTCTTTCACATCTGGGTTTTCTGGCTGATGGAAGAATAGCGTCTGTAGATTTCCAGTATACCATTCTTGCACATACGTGGTGAAAACAGCAATCCCTTTTTTCATGTATTCTGTAAATTCAGTTTCCCAATTTACTTCAATTCCTTTCGATTCTTTCAAATATAATTTTGCGGCCAGCATTCCAGATTCGGTTGCAAAAGCGACTCCAGAAGAGAAAACAGGATCTAAAAATTCTGAACTGTTTCCTGTTAGAGCAAATCCGTCGCCGTACATTCTCTTTACCGCTCTCGAATAATTTTCAAGTTTCACCGGCTCAAACAAAAACTCTGTTCCAGCAAATCTTTTAATATAATAATCCGATTTCTGAATGGCATTTTTTAAAGCCTCAGCATTGTCTTTATTGGTAGAAAGCGAATTGATAAAATCGGTCGGACCAACAACTCCCAAACTTGTATTTCCGTTAGAAAACGGAATTACCCAAAGCCATACTTGAGTTTCCAGAATATCAAAAGAAATCTGAGTTCCCTCCTCGCCTTCTGGTCTGTTAATGTCTTTTACGTGCGTAAATATAGAAGAATGCGGATCTAATTTAGATGGTGTATCCAAATCCAAAAGTCTTGGCAAAACGCGTCCGTATCCGCTAGAATCGATAATAAATTTAGCGTGAATTTCTTTTAGATTTCCTTCTTTGTCTTTTACTATCGTTTTAGAATTTTTTCCTTCAAAAGAAACTTCCAAAACTTCAGTTTCAAATTCTAGATCAATTCCTTTGCGCACAATTTCCTGCGCCATCGTATTGTCAAAATCAGCTCTTGGAACCTGCCAAGTCCAATCCCAGCCTTCGCCAAATTTTTTGCTGAAATCAAAATTGCAAATCTCTTCGCCTCTAATAAAACGAGCTCCTAATTTCTTTTCGAAATTCATTGCATCTAATGCTTCAAACAATTCTGCCTCAGCAAAATGGTCCATTACACGCGGAATAAGGCTTTCACCAACAACAAGTCTCGGAAACTTTGTTTTCTCAACAACTTTAACCTTAACATTGTTCTTAAAAAGATAAGATGCCGAAACACATCCTGATGGTCCTGCACCAATCACTAAAACATCAACAAACTCCTTTGTCATATTAGAATTATTATCATTAATTAACCTACATTTGCCATCATCAAAATAACTACATTTATTTTGATAAATAAAATTAAATTAGCACAACCAAAATCGATTTGATGAATACAATAAATGAATATTTAAGTTTAGCTGAATTTGAAGCCATAATCTTTGGAAAAAACAAAGTTGCGATAAGTGATGTGGTTCTAAATCGAGTAAACGAAAGTTTTAATTTCTTAAAAGAATTCTCAGGAAATAAAGTAATCTACGGCGTAAATACTGGCTTTGGTCCAATGGCTCAATATAGAATTAAAGAGTCAGATCAAATTCAGCTGCAATATAATTTAATTAGAAGCCACTCTTCTGGAACGGGAAAACCGTTGAATGCGGAATGTGCAAAAGCAGCTATTTTGGCTCGTATGAATACACTTTCTTTAGGAAATTCTGGTGTTCACCCTTCTGTTATTCATTTAATGGCAGAATTAATCAATAGAGATATCACCCCTTTAATTTTCGAACATGGCGGTGTAGGTGCAAGTGGAGATTTGGTTCAGCTTTCTCATTTAGCGTTAGTTTTAATTGGCGAAGGCGAAGTTTTTTATAAAGGTGAAAGACGTTCAACTGCAGAAGTTTTCGAAATTGAAGGTTTACAGCCAATTCAGGTAGAAATTAGAGAAGGTCTTGCATTGATCAACGGAACTTCAGTAATGACAGGAATCGGAGTTGTAAATGTGCATTATGCGAATAAATTATTAGATTGGTCATTAAAAGCTTCTTGTGCGATTAATGAATTGGTTCAGGCTTACGACGATCACTTTTCGGCAGAATTAAACCAAACCAAACGTCATAAAGGACAGCAGGAAGTGTCAGAAAGAATGAGAAAAAATCTTTCTGACAGTACTTTGATCCGTAAAAGAGAAGATCATTTATATTCTGGCGAAAACACCGAAGAAATCTTCAAAGAAAAAGTTCAGGAATATTATTCATTAAGATGTGTTCCTCAAATTTTGGGGCCAGTTTTGGAAACTATCAATAATGTTGCTTCTATTTTAGAAGACGAATTCAATTCGGCAAACGACAACCCAATTATAGACGTAAAAAACAAACACGTTTATCACGGCGGAAATTTCCACGGAGATTATATTTCGCTTGAAATGGATAAACTGAAAATCGTTATTACCAAATTAACGATGTTGGCAGAACGTCAATTGAATTATTTATTGAATTCTAAAATCAACGAAATCCTTCCTCCATTCGTAAACTTAGGAACTTTAGGTTTCAATTTCGGAATGCAGGGCGTTCAGTTCGTAGCGACTTCAACAACTGCCGAAAGTCAGATGCTTTCAAACCCGATGTACGTACACAGTATTCCCAACAACAATGACAATCAAGACATTGTGAGTATGGGAACAAACTCAGCTGTTATTACCTCTAAAGTGATCGAAAACTCATTTGAAGTTTTAGCTATTGAATTGATTACCATCGTTCAGGCAATCGATTATTTAGATCAAAAAAATAAAATTTCATCGGTTACTAAAAAATGGTACGATGATATTAGAACTATAATTCCAACATTTAAGGAAGATCAGGTAATGTATCCTTTTGTACAAAAAGTAAAAGATTATCTAATCAACAGTTAATCTAAAACGATTTGTGTTTTAAAAATAATGCCCCAAAAAGAGTTTTAACTTTTTAATCATTAAAATTGAATTTTAAAAATCATGAAAAAGACATTTATTTTTTTACTGCTAGTATGTATTCAAGTTGTTAATAGTCAAGAACTGGCATTAGTTAAGAAAAATTCGAAAATTGGATATATTACCAAAGACGGATCTTTTAAAATAGAACCTCAATACAAATCTGCTAAAAGCTTTTCTGAAGGTTTAGCCGCTGTAGAAAATGGCGGAAAATGGGGATTTATTGATTCAAAAGGAACCTTTGTAATTCCCGCAGATTTTAAAGATGCCAAAGAGTTTAACAGCGGAATTGCTGTTGTACAAAAAGATAAAAACTGGGTTTATATCAATACAAAAGGAGAAATTCAAAAAGCTCCTGCAACAGAAAAAGTATTTGATTTTAATGACGGCGTTGCTTTTATCAGACAAAACAATAAAGTTGGACTGATCAATAACAAAATGACGGTTGTTCTAGAACCAAAATACGATCAGATCAAACCTTTTGAAAATGGTTACGCAAGAGTGGAACTAAACAAAAACTGGGGAATTATTGATACTAATGGAAAAGAATTGGTAGAACCTGTTTATGCTGAAATTGGAAATTATTTTAAAGGCACAACTTGGGCAAGAAAAGATAAAACTTTCGGATTGGTAAGCGGCGGAAAATTTATTCCGGTTGATGGTGCAGAAAAAATCTGGGATTTTGAAACTCAAGATTTGACTTTCGCCAAAAAGAATGGAAAAATCGGGTACATCGATTTAAAAGGAAACTGGGCCATTCTTCCAATTTATGATAAAGGAAAAGCATTCTCAAAAAATTTAGCTCCGGTTTTGGTTGGAAAAAAATGGGGATTCATTAATCCTGAAGGAAAATTTGTTATTGAACCAACGTATAGCGATGCAGAAGTTTTCAGCACCAATGGTTTGGCTCCTGTAAAAGAAAGCAATTGGGGATTTATTAATGAATCTGGAAAATTGGTAATTCCAACTCAATATGGCATCACTACAAATGCTATTATCGCGATGTTTACACAACAAGATAAAGGATTTATTGGCGGTGTTGCGAGAGTAAAAAATGAAGGGAAATGGGGATTTCTAAAACCAGACGGAACTGTTCTTGCCAACCAATGGTTTGAAAATGCTGAATTGTTTTCTAAAAGTGCAGAAAAACCTCAACCAGCTGCAGCTCCTGCCGAAAAACCAAAAGAGGAAACTAAACCTACTGCAAAAAAACCTGCTGCAAAACCAGCACCGAAAAAGAAGAAATAGTATTTATCTCCAATAAATTATAAAATTTGCATCATGAAATCGCTCTTATTACAAAAGCGATTTCATGATAAATAAAACCTACATTAAATGAAATGTGTATTAGTAACAGGCGGTTCGAGAGGAATTGGAAGTGCGATTTGCAAAAAACTTGCCGTAGAATCCGATTATCATATTCTGATTAATTATCATTCGAATAAAACAGCTGCCGAAGAAACATTACAAGAAGTGCAAAAATTAGGCGCGACGGGAGAAATCTTAGGTTTTGATGTTTCTAATTTTGAAGAAGTTCAAAATGTTTTAAACAAATGGCAGGAAGAAAATCCTGAAAAATTGGTTGAAGCAATTGTAAACAATGCCGGAATTACAAAAGATGGTCTTTTTATGTGGATGACTCCCGAAGACTGGAACGGTGTTTTGAATACTAGTGTAAACGGTTTCTTTAATGTAACTCAGTTTTTCATTCAAAAAATGTTACGCAACAAATATGGGCGTATTGTAAATATGGTTTCAGTTTCTGGCGTTAAAGGAACTGCAGGACAAGCCAATTATTCGGCTGCAAAAGGCGCGATTGTAGCAGCAACCAAAGCTTTGGCTCAGGAAGTTGCCAAAAGAAACATTACGGTTAATGCTGTTGCTCCAGGTTTTATTAGAACCGACATGACAAGCCAGCTAGACGAAAAAGAATTATTGAAGCTAATTCCTGTAAATCGTTTTGGCGAAGCCGAAGAAGTAGCAGATTTGGTAAGCTTTTTGATTTCTAAAAAAGCCAGCTATATCACAGGAGAAATTATTAATATAAATGGCGGAATATATTCTTAGAATTTAAAGCCTAAAATTGCCACAAAGACACAAAGTCGCAAAGTTCTATTAATAAAACAATTTAAAAGAAAAAACTTTGCGCCTTCGCGACTTTGCGAGATTAAAAAAGCAACAAGCTAAAAAACTTTGTTACTTTGCCACTATATTACTTTGTCACTATGCAAAAAAATTACACTTTATAGATTAAAAAATTACTTTGAAAGACGATGAATAGAAGAGTTGTAATTACTGGAATGGGAATTTATTCTTGTATCGGAACTTCTTTAGACGAAGTAAAAGATTCTTTGTACGAAGGAAAATCTGGTATTCAGTTTGATTCTGAACGAAAAGAATTTGGTTTTCAATCGGCCTTGACAGGGATGGTTCCGAAAACCGATTTAAAAAATCTTTTGACACGCAGACAACGCATGAGCATCGGTGAGGAAACCGAGTATGCGTATATGGCCACTATAGAAGCTTTGAAAAATGCAGGAATTGACGATGCTTTTTTTGATGATCATGAAGTTGGAATTATGTACGGAAACGACAGTGTTTCTAAAGCCATTATTGACGCTACAGATATTGTTCGCGAGAAAAAAGACACCGCTCTAATTGGTTCTGGTGCGATTTTTAAATCGATGAATTCTACCGTTACCATGAATCTTTCAACGATTTTTAAACTTCGTGGAATTAACTTAACTGTAAGTGCAGCCTGCGCGAGTGGGTCTCATTCTATTGGTTTGGCGTATTTTTTAATTAAAAGCGGATTTCAAGACATTGTTATCACTGGCGGAGCGCAGGAAATTAATAAATATGCCATGAGCAGTTTTGACGGATTAGGCGTTTTTTCTAACCGAGAAGGCGATCCGACAAAAGCTTCAAGACCTTTTGATTCTGACCGCGACGGATTAATTCCGAGTGGCGGCGGAGCAACTTTAATTCTAGAAAGTTACGAATCTGCTATTGCTCGAGGTGCCAATATTATAGCAGAAATTGGCGGTTATGGATTCTCATCAAACGGCGGACATATTTCAACTCCAAACGTGGATGGTCCTGCAACAGCGATGAAACGCGCACTTGAAGAAGCAAAATTACAAGCATCTGATATTGACTATATAAATGCTCACGCCACCTCAACACCCGTTGGAGATGCTAATGAAGCAAAAGCTATTTTTGAAGTTTTTGGCGAAAAAAATCCGCCTGTTAGTTCTACAAAGTCAATGACAGGACATGAATGCTGGATGGCTGGAGCAAGCGAAATTATTTATTCTATCCTAATGATGCAGCACGATTTTATCGCGCCAAACATCAATTTGGAAAATCCAGATGAAGATGCGTCAAAATTAAATTTAGTTAAAACTACGTTAAACAAAAAATTTGACATATTTTTGTCCAATTCTTTCGGGTTCGGAGGAACCAACTCTGCGTTGGTGGTTAAAAAGTTTAAATTGGACAATGAATAAAGAAGAGATTATAGCAAGAATTAACGGTTTTTTAGTTGATGAATTTGAAGTAGACAATGACGACATTGAACCAAATGCTAATTTAAAAGATACACTTGGGTTAGACAGTCTGGATTATGTTGACTTGGTCGTTTCAATAGAGGCAAACTTTGGTGTAAAACTAGTTGAAGCAGATTTTGTTGGAATCTCTGATTTTCAAAGTTTTTACGATTTAATCGAAAATAAAATCAAGGCCAAATCTGCTTAAATGAGTCAATGGGATGGCAAATCCAAAGGAACTGTTTTAGGGTATAGAATATTCGTTTTTTTAATTCAAAAAGCGGGTGTCAAAGCTGCTTATGCCTTACTTTATTTTGTTGCTTCTTATTATTTTTTATTTCTAAGAAAAAGCAACAAAGCCATTTTCTACTATTTTAAAGAAAGGCTTCAGTATTCCTATTTCAAATCAAAAAAAATGGTTTTCAAGAGTTATTACACTTTTGGACAGACTATTATTGATAAAGTTTCTATTTCCGCAGGAATGCGAAACAAATTTACCTACGAATTTGACGGAATAGAAACACTGAAAAAATTACTCGCCGAGAAAAAAGGCGGTGTGTTGATTAGTGCTCATGTCGGCAATTTTGAAATCGCAGAACATTTTTTAGGAGATATTGACCTCAATTTCCAAATCAATCTGGTTACTACAGATTTAGAGCATTCAGCCATTAAGAATTATCTAGAAAGCGTTTCTCAAAAACCTACCGTAAAATTTATTATCATCAAAGAAGATCTCTCTCATATTTTTGAGATCAATGCCGCTTTGGCTAATAATGAGCTAATCTGCTTTACAGGCGACCGCTATTTTGAAGGAACCAAATCTCTTTCAGCAGAGTTTCTGGGTAAAGAAGCCCATTTTCCTGCAGGTCCGTTTTTAATTGCTTCAAGATTAAAAGTTCCAGTCGTTTTTGTATATGTAATGAAAGAACCAAATCTTCATTATCACCTATACGCCCGAGAAGCCGAAGTAAAACACCGCGACGAAAAAGCACTTTTGAAAGAATATATAAAAAGCGTTGAAAGCATCTTGCAGAAATACCCTCTGCAGTGGTTCAATTATTTTGACTTCTGGAGTTCGCTTAAATGATTTGCCACAAAGGCGCAAAGGCACAAAGTTCGTTGCCTATAAATTTTATTTGCCACGAATTCACGAATTATTTTAAATACAGTAACGATGATTTTTCTAAAATTATAACTACAATTAATTTCACGAATTATGGTTTATGCAAAGGATATTATTTTAAGAAAAAGAATTAGTGAAATTAGCGACAAAAGCATTCGTCCAAATAATTAGAGAAAATTCGTGAATTCGTGGCTAAAAAAACTTTGCGGCTTAGCGACTTTGCGGCAAAAAAACAGTAAAAATTCGTGAATTCGTGGCTATCAAAACTCCACCCACCAAATAAGAAAATTCGTTTAAATAAATTTACTTATTTTTGCTCACCACCAAAGCCAAAAGACCCTAAATGAAAAACGTACTCGTAATATATTACACACAGTCTGGACAATTGGAATCGATTGCACAAAATATTGCAAAACCATTTCTAAATTCAGAAGAAATAAATCTTACTTTTCACGAAATACAACTAGAAAAACCATTTCCATTTCCGTGGAATAAAGAATCTTTTTTTGATGCCTTTCCAGAATCTTTTTTACAGATTCCGACCGCATTAAAACCAGTTCCAGAAGAAATTTTAAATACAAAATACGATTTGGTATTATTTCATTATCAAGTTTGGTATTTGTCTCCTTCAATTCCAATTAATTCATTTTTGAAAAGCGACGACGCCAAGAAAATTTTGAACAATACTCCCGTAATAACCATCAGCGGATCTAGAAACATGTGGATCATGGCTCAGGAAAAAATCAAAGTTTTGTTGCGAAAAGCCAATGCGAATCTGGTTGGAAATGTTGCTTTGGTAGACCGAGTTGGAAATTTAATCAGCGTAATTACTATTGTAGAATGGATGTTTTCTGGAGTGAAGAAAAAATATTTAGGTATTTTTCCGCTTCCGGGTGTTTCAGAAAAAGACATTCAAGAGTCAAGCAAATTTGGAGAAATCATGCTTGATACTTTACAAAAAAATAATTTAGCGCAATTACAGCCAAAATTAGTAAATGCTGGCGCTGTAAAAATAAGTTCATATTTAGTGACTGTTGACAAAACGGCCAATAAAATTTTCAATAAATGGTCAAATATCATTTATAAAAATCAAAAAAACCGAAAACAGCTGCTTAAAGTATTTAATGTTTATTTATTCCTTGCGATATGGTTAATTTCACCAATAGTGTATATATTGCACCTTATTACCTATCCGCTAAAATTAAAGAAAATTAAAAAGGAAACTCAATATTATCAAGGAGTTTAGAAGAGGAAATTTATATTATGTTTGAAGTATATATTACAAAAGCTGCAAAATATTTGCCAAACGAAGCCGTTTCAAATGACGAAATGGAAGCCTACTTAGGCCTTATCAACGATACTGCTTCTAAAGCAAGACGCATTATTTTGCGCAACAATAAAATTACAAGCCGATATTACGCTGTTGACAAAGAAGGAAAAAGCACGCACAGCAATGCCGAATTAACAAAAAATGCCATTTTACCGTTATTCGACGAAAATTTTACACCTCAGGATTTAGAAGTACTTTCATGCGGAACTTCAACTCCAGATATTTTTCTGCCTTCGCACGCTGCGATGGTTCATGGTCTGCTTAAAAACAAATCGGTAGAATTAAACTCTTCAACCGGAGTTTGCTGCGCTGGGATGAATTCTCTTAAATTCGGTTTTCTTTCTATTAAATCTGGAAATTCAAAAAATGCAATCTGCACAGGATCAGAAAAAGTTTCTACTTGGCTGAATGCCCAAAAATACAATCACGAGGCTGACAATTTAAAAACTCTTGAAGAACAGCCAATTATTGCTTTCAAAAAAGATTTCCTTCGCTGGATGTTATCAGACGGTGCTGGAGCTTTTTTATTAGAAAATAAGCCACGAGGACCAATTTCTTTAAAAATAGAATGGATGGAGGCTTTTTCGTATGCGTACGAATTAGAAACCTGCATGTATGCTGGAGGTGATAAACTAGAAAATGGCGAAATTAAATCTTGGAGCGATTACGCGCCAGAACAATGGCTGAATGAATCTGTTTTTTCTATCAAACAAGACGTTAAATTATTAGACGAATTTATCCTATCAAAAGGTGCAGAAAGCATGAAAAATGCGATGGATAAAAACAATATTAAATCAGACGATATCACTTATTTTATTCCTCACGTTTCTTCTAACTTTTTTGTTGAAGGCTTGAAAAAAGGCTTAAATGAAAGAGGTATCGGAATGACGGATGATAAATGGTTCATGAATCTTTCTAGAGTTGGAAATGTTGGCTCTGCCTCTATTTACCTTGCTCTTGAAGAATTGCTGAATTCAGGAAACTTGAAAAAAGGAGATAAAATTTTATTATCTGTTCCAGAAAGCGGAAGATTTTCTTTTGCATATGCGTATTTAACTGTTTGCTAATGGAAACAATGGCACTTCTAGAAAAAGAAATGGTAGAAAATTTATTGCCGCAAAAATTTCCTTTTGTGATGGTAGATGCTATGCATTCTTATACCGAAACTTCTTTGGTTTCTGGTTTAGAAATTCAAAACGATAACATTTTTGTTTCCGATGGTATTTTTCTCGAAGCAGGTTTAATAGAACACATGGCACAATCTGTAGCATTGCATACAGGATATCAATTTTTTTTGAAAAACGAAATTGCTCCTACAGGTTACATTGGCTCTATTAAAGAAATTGAAATTAAAAAGCTTCCAAACGTAAACGACATTATTCAATCTGAAATAACGATTCTGCAAGAATTTGCCGGAATCACTTTGGTTGATATTGTGACGACCTTAAATAACAAAGAAATTGCCAGAGGACAAATGAAAACCGTTTTGGCAAAATAAAATCAAAAATGAAAACTAGTTCTGCCGTTGACATACAAAATTATTTACCACACCGAGCACCAATGCTTATGGTGGATTTGATTTTGAATATCGATTCGAATTCGGTAGAAACTGTTTTTCTTATTAAAGGCGACAATATTTTTGTTCAAAATAATGTTTTTATAGAAGCCGGTTTAATCGAAAACACAGCACAGACTTGTTCGGCGATTGTTGGAAAAAAATACTTTTTTGACGACAACGGACTAGAAAATGAGAACGTAAATGTAATCGGATTTATCAGTGCTTTAAAAAATGTAAAAATTCACGCACTGCCAAAAGTTGGCGATACTGTTATGACCAAAGCCGACTTGGTTTCTAAATTTACAGGCGACGATTATACTTTATGCACGATGAGCTGTAAAAGCTTAGTCGAGGATCAGATTCTATTAGAATGCGAAATTAATTTGTTTATTCAAAAAACAATTTCGGTTTCGTAACAATTCCACTTGAAAATAATAACTAGGTAATGGAAAAAGACAAAGTACCTCAGGATCAAAGCAATTTAACGAAAAACAACGTTAAGGAACTTTTGTATGCAACAGACGAAAATGGAGAATATACCACGACATTAAGTACGGGCTGGGAACCAAAAGCTATTGCCCTTTCTAATTCTATCGACGAAATAAACGAACGAATTGCTGATGCCAGACAACAAGTTTTAGACGGTGAAGCAAGTCCGATCCTATATTTTATGGAATTAAATAAAATGGATCTGACTATTCTTTCCAGTTATGTTGGTTTGTGGAAATGGCGGGTAAAAAGACATTTTAAACCAAGTGTTTTTGCCAAACTAAATGATAATACTTTAAAAAAATACGCTGATACTTTTGAGATTTCTATCGAAGAATTAAAAAACAGCATCAAATAATGGAGTTAACTTTTACACATCATCAGTCTGCTCATTGCGAGAATGGAGTAGCTTCAAATCTGTTAAAAAACAACGGACTAAATATTAGCGAACCGATGGTTTTTGGTATTGGTTCGGGTTTGTTTTTTGTCTATCTGCCTTTTATAAAAGTCAATCACGCACCAGCAATTAGTTACAGAACTTTGCCAGGACAGATTTTCAATAAAGTAGCAACCCGTTTAAATTTAAAAATAAAAAGACAAAAATTTTCTTCTGTTTCGAATGCCAATAAGGCGTTAGACGAAAATTTAAAAAACAATATTCCAACCGGATTACAAGTTGGCGTGTATCATTTGAGTTATTTTCCAGATGAATACCGTTTTCACTTTAACGCGCACAATTTAGTCGTTTACGGAAAAACCGAAACCGATTATTTGGTCAGCGATCCGGTTATGGAAACCGTAACCACTTTAACGCACGACGAATTAGACAAAGTTCGTTTTGCCAAAGGCGCATTCGCTCCGCGCGGACAAATGTATTATCCAATTCAGATTCCAAGCAATGTCGATTTAAAAAGCGCCATTATAAAAGGAATCAAAAATACGTGTCGCGATATGCTGGCGCCAATGCCAATTGTGGGTGTTCGCGGAATCAAATTTGTTTCTAAAAGAATTAGAAAATGGCCAGCTAAACACGGTGTGCGAAAAGCCAATCATTACTTAGCACAAATGGTTCGTATGCAGGAAGAAATCGGAACTGGCGGCGGCGGATTCCGTTTTATTTATGCGGCATTTCTACAAGAAGCTTCGGTTATTTTAGGTAACGAAGAACTAAAAGAACTTTCTAAAGAAATGACAAAAATTGGCGATTCTTGGCGTGATTTTGCTGTTGAAGCTTCGCGTATTTACAAAAACAGAAGTGCCAAAGAAGATGCTTACAACACTATTGCCGATGAACTTTTGGACATTGCCAATAGAGAAGAAATCTTTTTCAAAAAACTAAAAAAAGCAATCAGCTAAAAATATTTTGCAGTCTATCATTCAAATAGAATCCCTTTCGAAACAGTACAAAAATGCAGAAATGTATTCTTTGAACAACGTTTCGCTAAACATAAATGAAGGCCAGATTTTTGGTTTATTAGGACCAAACGGCGCTGGAAAAACCACTTTAATTTCGATGCTCTGCGGATTGGTAAAACCAACTTCTGGACATTTTACAATTGATGGTTTAGACTATCAGCATCATGCTTCAAAAATTAAAAAAATCATAGGCGTTGTGCCTCAAGAATATGCTTTATATCCGACTTTAACGGCAAGAGAAAATCTGCTTTATTTTGGAAGCATGTACGGTTTGAAAGGTTCGGATTTAAAAGATAAAGTGATCGAAGCTTTGGATCTTTTAGGTTTATTGAAATTTGCCGATAAACAAGTTCAGACTTTTTCAGGCGGAATGAAACGCCGTGTAAACCTGATTGCGGGAATCCTTCATAATCCAAAGGTTTTGTTTTTGGATGAACCGACTGTTGGTGTCGATGTGCATTCTAAAACCGCTATTATCGATTATCTAAAAGTTTTAAACCAAAACGGAACAACGATTATTTATACTTCTCACCATTTGGCTGAAGCTGAAGATTTTTGTTCTGATATTGCGATTTTAGATCAAGGACAGATTTACGCACAGGCAACGCCGTCGGCATTAATTGAATCTACAAAAGATGCCCGAAATCTCGAAGATGTTTTTATTTCATTAACCGGTAAAGCGTTGAGAGATGGTATATAAAATTTGGATGTCGGTAGTAAAAGAATTCCTTTTGCTAAAAAGAGATTTAGGCGGACTTATCATTTTATTTGTCATGCCGTTGGTTTTGGTCATTGCCGTAACCTTAATTCAGGACAGCACTTTTAAGGCGGTAACCGATTCTAAAATTCAGATTCTTTTGGTCGACAAAGACAAAGGAGCTGTTTCGAAAACGGTTTTCGAAAATTTAGAAAAAAGCAGTTATTTTACTGTTGTGACACAAATTGACAATCAACCGATTACCGAAAAAGTTGCCAAAGAAAATGTGTACAAAGGAAAATTTCAACTGGCAATCGTAATTCCAGAAAATCTAAGTTCTGATTTACAGACTAAAGTCGAGCAGAATGTAGAGAAAATCGTCAGCAATTTAGGTTTGACAGACAGTACTGCAACTGCAGAACCTCAGCGTGTCATTAAAGAAAAAGAAGTAAAACTGTATTTTGATCCAGCCGTTCAGATGAGTTTCAAAAATGCCGTTATGAGTTCTATCGACAAAATGATTTCGCAGATTGAAACCAAATCGATTTATTCTACTTTTCAAAAACAATTAGGAGAAGAAACGATCAATTTTGAACAAAAAAACTTCATTACTTTCAAAGAGATAATTCCGAGAATCAATAACAAAGAAGTTCGCCCGAATTCTGTTCAGCATAATGTTCCAGCTTGGACACTTTTTGCCATCTTTTTTATTGTTATTCCATTATCTATCAATATTGTAAAAGAAAAAACACAGGGAACTTTCGTTCGATTACGAACAAATCCCGTTTCCAATTTAATTGTGATTGTCGGAAAAACCATCACCTACTCGATCATTTGTATGATTCAGTTTTATATGATGGTTGCGGTTGCCGTTTTCTTATTTCCATCAATCGGATTGCCTTCTTTAAATATCGAAGGACATTTCTTTTTGACAAGTGTTGTCGCCTTATTTTCAGGTTTTGCAGCAATCGGCTTCGGAATTTTATTAGGAACCGTAGCAAGCACGCAAGAACAATCTGCTCCTTTTGGTGCCACAAGTGTGATTATTTTGGCAGCAATTGGAGGCGTTTGGGTTCCCGTTTTTGCAATGCCGAAAATCATGCAGTATATTGCAAAATCTTCTCCAATGAACTGGGGTTTAGAAGCTTTTTACGATGTATTGCTTCGAAACGTTTCTTTCGTCGAAATCATTCCGAGAATAACTTTGTTATTTTTGTTTTTCATTATTACAACTTCCATCGCATTATTTTATGACAAAAAGAAAAGAGCAGTTTAAAGAAGCTACAGATCTAACCGTTTCACACGAAATCAGGATTCGTTTTAACGAAACCGATCCGCTTGGAATTGTTTGGCACGGCAATTATATCACTTATTTTGAAGATGGAAGAGAAGCATTTGGACGTGAGCACGGATTGACTTACTTGGATATTGCCAAAACTGGCTACACAACGCCAATTGTAAAATCGACTTGCGAACATAAATTGTCTCTTCGTTATGGCGATGTTGTAACGATTGAAACAACGGTTGTAGATACGCCAGCTGCGAAAATGATTTACCGTTTTAAGATTATTGATGACAAAGGAGAAGTTGCCTGTACGGGAGAAACCGTTCAAGTTTTTTTAGATAAAGAAGGAAATTTAATGTTGACGAATCCTCCTTTTTATGAGGAATGGAAAAGGAAAGTTGGGTTGTTGAAATAAAGTTTTTTTGCCACGAATTTCACGAATTGACGCGAATTCTAAATGCAAAAGTTAACCGCAAATTTCACGAATTTTCACAAAGTAAAAAGTAAAATCTGTGTTGATCTGCTTAAATCTGTAACCCGAGCGATAGCGAACAGGCGAAGCAAATCTGCGTGAAACTTTTTAGACAACAGTTTATAAAAATAAAATCAGCTTAATCTGCAATCCCGATAGCTATCGGGAGCGGGAGCTTAAAAATAAATACCTACAAGGTTTTGGAAACCTTGCAGGAGAATCGAGATTTAAAATGTCAAAAGAAATATACATTACAGAAACAAATTGTATCACGCCTTTAGGTTTTGATGTGGAATCCAACATCGAAGCGATTCTTCGTGGCGATTCTGGAATTCAGCTTCATAATGATATTTCTTTGATGCCAAATCCTTTTTACGCTTCGATTATAAGCGATGAAAATATAAATAAAGCTTTCGGGGAAGTTAGTTCCGAAACTAAATATTCGCGTTTAGAGAAATTGATGATTCTGGCTTTAGATCCAATTATCAAAAAGTCGGGAGTTGAACTAAATTCAAAAACTGGATTTATACTTTCTACCACAAAAGGAAACGTAACGGCTTTACAAAATAATACTGAAGAAAGTTTCAACAACGCGCATTTAGATGTTTTAGCCAAAAACGTTGCCAATTTCTTCGGATTTCAAACACAGCCAATCGTAGTTTCGAATGCCTGCGTTTCAGGAATTTTAGCGGTTTCAATTGCAAAAAGAATGATTCAATCGGAACTTTATGACCACATTTTTGTCGTAGCTGGCGACGAAGTTTCAGAATTTGTTTTGTCTGGTTTTAACGCTTTTCAAGCAATGAGCGATTCGCCTTGCAAACCGTATTCTAAAAATAGAACTGGCGTAAGTTTGGGCGAAGCAACCGCTGCTGTTTTAGTTTCGGCGGAAGCCAAAAACGCTAAAATAAAAGTGCTTGGCGACAGTTCGATCAACGATGCGAATCATATTTCTGGTCCGTCAAGAACAGGCGAAGGTTTGTTTAGAAGTATTCAGAATGCTTTAAAAGAAGCACAAATTGAAGCCAATAAATTAGATTATATTTCAGCGCACGGAACCGCAACGCCTTATAACGACGAAATGGAAGCCATTGCTCTAACTCGTTTAGATTTACAAAACGTTCCAATAAATAGTTTAAAAGGATTTTACGGCCATACGCTTGGCGCTTCGGGATTATTGGAAACCGTAATTGCGATAGAATCTGCCAATAAAAATACGCTTTTTGAATCAAAAGGTTTTGATGAAATCGGTGTAAGCGAAAATATTAATGTAATTGAGAAAAATCAAGAAGCCAATATTAATTTCTTTTTGAAGACAGCTTCTGGGTTCGGAGGTTGTAATACGGCTGTGGTTTTTGAAAAGGTAAAACACGAATTGCATTAATTTTCACGAACTAAAAATTTGAACTGTTCGGAATTTCCGAACAGTTGAATATAAAATCGAACTTGTAAGGAAATTTTACAAGTTCAAAAAATCCAACTCTCAAATAAATCTTGAAAGTTCAATTGATTTAATTTAAATGAAACTATCAAAATTCATATTTATAACTCTAATTCTTCTTTCATCTTTTGGATGTAAAAAGAAAGAAATGTCTGAATCTGAATTTGAAAAAGAAGTTTTAAATAGTGTTTTTGTCGAAATTGCAGATTCTATTCACAAGGACAGAAGAATTATGCTGCCTCCTCCTAGTCCAAAATATAGTGATTTTAAAACTGGCAAGCGTGATACTGTTGGTTATGGAAAAATATTAAAAAAGTATTGGCATGATCATGATAGCATTAAAAAAGACAAAAGAAGAAAACTAATTGCTGTATATGGTTTTTTGAAAAATAATGGTATCAATGATAATAAATTTGATTTAGCACCTTTCAAAAACAATAAAAAATATGATTTTCAATATATGTCCAAATTTCCAGACGAAATATCTTGGGATTTAAATGATATCAAAAGTTCATTGCCAGTAGGGACAATTAGTATTTCCGGAATTCGTTTTAATAAAACTAAAACATCCGGAATTTTAGAAGCTAGCTCATCTGCAGGTGGAGGAAAAAGCGGAAGCGGTTTTGAAATTACAATTGAAAAAAAATCTGGAGAATGGCATATCAGTAAAATTATTAATACTTGGGTTTCATAAAAGATAAAACACGAATTGCACTAATTTTCACGAATTAATTAGTGTAATTTTTAAGCTTGGAATAATCTGTGTTAATTTGTGAAATTCGTGTTTAAACTATAATAATGACTCAAAAAACATACATACAATCCTATATCCAAATTGAAAACAACGAAATTGTTCTCAACGGAAAATCTGTATTCAAAATTGAACCAACAGATTTTGCAGATTTCGCCAAACAAGCTTATCGCAATTTTGAAATGCATTATCCAAAGTTTTTCAAAATGGATGCTTTGAGCAAACTGGCTTTTTTAGGATCAGAATTGCTTTTGAGTCCGATTACCTCTACGGAGCAGGAAAATAATATCGCTTTGGTTTTGGCGAATAAATCGTCGAGTTTGGATACCGATGTAAAATATCAGGAATCTATTTCAGACAAAGAAAACTATTTTCCGAGTCCGGCGGTTTTTGTTTATACACTCCCAAATATTTGTTTGGGCGAAATAAGTATCCGCCATCAGCTGAAAAGTGAAAATTCTTTCTTTATATTTGACACGTTTAACACCGAATTTATGTCGAATTATTCGAATATTTTGCTGACTACGAATAAGGCTGATACCGTTTTATGCGGCTGGGTAGAATTTTTTAATGACAGTTATAAAGCTTTTCTTTGCGTAATCGGAACGGAAGAAAACACAGAATATAAAAACGAAACTATCAATACATTATACAATAAATAATCATGGAAGCATTAAAAGAAGAATTAAAAAATAAAATCATAACGACTTTAAACCTTGAAGATATCGCAGTTGAAGATATTGCTGATAACGATGCTTTGTTTGGAGACGGTTTAGGTTTAGACTCGATTGATGCACTTGAATTGATCGTGATTTTAGATAAAGACTACGGAATTAAATTAGTAGATCCGAAAGAAGGAAAAGCTATTTTCCAGTCTATCGAAACTATGGCAGCGTACATTAGCGCAAATAGAACTAAATAATTGTAGATTTTAGATTGCAGATTTTAGATTTCTACCGAAACTTAAAATCTGAATTTTTAAAAATCTGTCAACTTTGTCAAAGTTTAAAACTTTGACAAAGTTCTAAACAATCTAAAATCTAAAATCATAAATCTAAAATTAGATGAAAGGTGTTGCAATAACGGGAATGGGAATTATCTCTGCGATTGGTAATTCGGTTGAGGAAAATTACATTTCACTGACCGAAAATAAAATCGGTATTTCTCGTATTCAAAATATAGCTACTGTTCACGCAGATGTAATCAAAGTTGGCGAAATCAAAAAAACCAACGAAGAACTCATCAATGAATTGCAGCTCGACGAGAATAACAATTTCTCCAGAACCGCTATGATTGGCACTTTGGCAGCAAAACAAGCTGTTGAAAATGCTGGCATTACCAATATAAATGAATTTAGAACCGGGCTTATCTCTGCTACAAGCGTGGGCGGAATGGATATGACGGAAAGACATTATTACGATTATTTCGAAAAACCAGAATTGGTTAAATATATTACCTGCCACGACGGCGGTGATGTTGCCGATAAAATTGCTGAAGAATTAAGCTTAAAAGGAATGGTTACAACGATCAGTACTGCTTGTTCTTCTGCTGCGAATTCAATTATGTTGGGCGCACGTTTGATCAAAACGGGAAAATTAGATCGCGTAATTGTAGGCGGTGCCGATGCTTTGGCAAAATTCACCATCAACGGATTTAAGACTTTGATGATTTTATCCGACGATTATAACAAACCTTTTGACAATACTAGAAAAGGATTAAATCTTGGAGAAGCAGCCGCATTTTTAGTTTTAGAATCGGATGAAATCGTTGCGAAACAAAACAAAAAAGTACTGGCAAGAGTTTCAGGTTACGGAAATGCAAATGACGCGTATCACCAAACGGCTTCTTCAGAAAATGGAGATGGTGCATTTTTGGCGATGAAAAAAGCGTTTGAAGTTTCGGGTTTAAAACCTTCTGAAATTGATTACATCAACGTGCACGGAACCGCAACGCCAAACAACGATTTGTCTGAAGGACGCGCTTTGAAGCGAATTTACGAAGACTCGAACGTTCCAGATTTCAGTTCTACAAAACCTTTTACGGGTCACACTTTAGCGGCCGCAGCGGCAATTGAAGCCGTTTACAGCGTTTTGTCCATTCAAAATAATGTGGTTTATCCAAATTTGAACTTTGATGTTCCGATGGAAGAATTCGATTTGAAACCCCAGACTACTTTAAAAAATAAAACTATCGAACATGTTCTCTCTAACTCTTTCGGATTTGGAGGAAATTGTTCCACTCTTATATTTTCAAAAAGCTAATGACAAAAAAAACATATATAAATGGAGTAGGCTGTATTTCGACTCAAAAAACATTTGATACTGTTTTTTTAGAAGAAGCTGTTGTCAATCATGACGAAAATGTACTGGCAATTGTTCCGCCAGCATACAAAGAATATATTTCGCCAGCTGCCAGCCGACGCATGGCAAAAGGTGTAAAAAACGGAATCGTTGCTTCGGCTTTGGCGATGAAAGATGCGAATGTAGAAAACGTTGACGCGATTATTACCGGAACTGGTTTGGGCTGTATTGAAGATTCTGAAAAATTCCTGAAAAGTATTTTAGACAATAATGAAGAATTTTTAACTCCGACTTCTTTCATTCAGTCGACTCACAATACAGTTGGTGCTCAGATTGCTCTTTTACAGCAATGTAAAGGTTACAATTTCACTTACGTGAATGGTGCTGTTTCTTTTGAATCAGCTTTGATTGATGCGAAAATGCAAATTGAAGAAGAAGAAGCCAATTCTATTTTAGTCGGTGGAGTTGATGAAAACGGCGATTATACTACTGCCCTTTTCAAACTAAACGGCCGAATTAAAAAAGACAATTCGGGTCCGTACGATGTTCTGACTTCTAATACAAGTGGAGCAGTTTACGGAGAAGGCGCGAGTTTTTTTGTTTTAGAAAATGAAAGAAAAGAAAATACGTATGCTGAACTTTTAGACATTTCTATTGTAAATACTCTGGAAGAAAATGAAGTTGAAACCGCAATCCAATCTTTTCTAAAATCAAATAATTTGGAAATTTCAGATGTTGATGCTTTGATTCTAGGTTTTGACGGAAATGCTAATTTCGAAAATTATTATAAAAATATTGCTGAAAATACATTTGCTCAAACTCCTGTTTTGTATTACAAACATTTGTGCGGCGAATATGATACGGCTTCGGCTTTTGCTTTTTGGATGGCAACTAAAATTTTAAAAACGCAGGAAATTCCAGAAATTGTGAAAGTAAATTCGGCTACAAAACCTGCTTACAAAACGATTTTATTATACAATCAATTAAACGGAAAAAACCATAGTTTTACGCTGCTGTCAAAATGATAACGCACAAAAACATATCACTGTTTTTTATCTTTTTATTGCTTTTATTGTTTCTTCTGAATCTTTATAACGCAATTCATTTTCTGTGGTTTGTTCTTATAATTCTAGTTTGGATCGGAATCAATGCTTTTGGTTCTGCCCGAATTTCTTCCAATTATCATGTAAAAGCGTTTTGTAATAATCCTTTAGAAAAAGAAAAAAAAATTGCTTTGACTTTTGATGATGGCCCGAGCGTTTATACGTTGCAAGTTTTGGAACTTCTAAAAAAATACAATGCCAAAGCAACTTTTTTCTGTATTGGAAAAAATATTGAAACGCATCCTGAAATTCTTCAAAAAGTAATTTCTGAAGGACATTTAGTTGGAAATCATTCGTACTCACATTCTAAGTTTTTTGATTTTTATAATGCAAAAAAAGTAATCGAAGAACTTCAAAAAACAGATGAACTTCTGGAGAAATTCACTTCCAAAAAAATCAACTTTTTTCGTCCGCCTTATGGAGTTACGACGCCTTCGATTCGGAGAGCTTTAGAAGTAACCGGACATAACGTTATTGGATGGAATATTCGTTCGCTTGACGGAGGAACAACAAATGTAGAATTGATTTTGAAGCGAATTAAAAAACACGTTTCTCCCGGTGGAATCGTACTTTTGCACGATACGGGATCTCACTCTGTTTTGGTCTTGGAACAGTTTTTGCAATTTTTACAGCAAAATGATTATCAAGTCGTTTCGATTGAAGAACTTTTGAATCTTAAAGCTTATGAAGATTGAACGCGGATGACACGGATTCGCTTTCGCGAAGACGCTGATTAAAACGGATTTTAATTCTAGTAATTTTACTGGAATGCATAAAAAAAATTAAACACATAGAAACATAGATTTAATGCATTTGAAAAAGTAAATCAAAAGAAACTCGTTTCTCACACATAGCTATGTTTGTTAATGCAAGTGAAACGCCTTTTTTGAGATCACTAATTCTATGTTTCTATGTGTTAAAATAGGTATTGTTCATTGTAGACCTACAAGGTTTCGAAAACCTTGCAGGAAATTAAATAACAAAATATGAAAACTAAAATAGCACTTCTTATTCTTTTTATTTCAGGCAATTTGTTTGCTCAGGAACAAAAAATGTCTGCTGCAGAAATTGCACAATTTAAAGAAGATGTAAATGTTGTGGCAAAAAAAATCAAGACTTTAACTACCGATTTTGTTCAGTACAAACATTTAGATTTTTTATCCAAAGATATTGAGACTTCGGGAAAAATGATTTTTAAAGAACCTGCATTACTTCAATGGCAATATAAAAAACCATACAATTACAGCATTACTTTCAAAAACGGCAAAATTCTGATTAACGACGAAGGAAAGAAAAGCGCCGTTGATATTGGGAACAGCAAAATCTTTGCGCGAATCAATAAATTAATTGTGGGAAGCGTGAGCGGAAATATGTTTGACGATAAGGAATTTACGATTTCGTATTTTAAATTGAAAGGTCAGAATCTGGCGAAATTTATTCCGAAAGATGCGACGCTGAAAAAATATATTAAACAAATCGAACTGACTTTTGATAAAGAAGAAGCAACTGTGGTTCAGGTAAAATTGTTGGAATCTTCTGAAGATTATACTCGAATTGTACTTAAAAATAAAGTGATCAATGCAAAAATCGACGATTCAGTTTTTACTAATTAATTGCTTTCTGGCAGTTGTTTTAATTTCTTGTGGTTCGGTCACAAAAAACTATACGCCCAAAAAATTAGACAAAACGTCTTACACGGTTCCCTATTTCTCAGATTCAAAAACCGATTATGTTTACAAAACTAATATCAGTGTTTACGGAAATGAATTGTCGGGAATTTTTATTGCCAAAAAAATAAACGACACTACGCACCGAGTTGTTTTTACAACCGAATTTGGAAATAAATTAATGGATTTTGAAATTTCAGAAACCGATTTTAAAGTCAATTCAATTGTGTCTGAACTAGATCGAAAAATATTGATCAATACTTTGAAAGAAGATTTCAGATTGCTTTTAAAAAAGGAATATCAGATTCAGGAACAATTTGAAACGGAATCGGCAGACATTTATAAATCGGCAGACGGCAAACGTGACAATTATATTTTTATCTCCAAAAAAGATCAAAAACTAGAAAAGATTGTTCATTCGTCTAAAACAAAAGAAAAATTTACGCTGTTTTTCAATTCAGAAAACAATATTTTTGCTGAGAAAATTCAAATAATTCATCAGAATATAAAGCTGAAAATCGAGTTAAATTATTTTAAATCAGAATAGAAAATTAAACTAACCATAAACTTTAAATCAATTCAAAATGAGAAAATTTGCTGTACTTGCAATTATGTTATTAATCGGAATCCAGACAGAAGCGCAGGTAAGAGTTAGTCCTGGACTTAGAGGAGGTTTGAATGTATCGACATTAACGAATATTGACGACAATAGTTCGAAAACAGATTTTTATATTGGCGGATTAGTGGACATCAAATTCAATAAATATTTCTCGGTTCAGCCAGAGATTACCTATTCTAGACAAGGTGATGAAGGAAGATACTTTGAAAATGGCCGTTATTATTCTGAAAAATATGAGTTGAATTATATAACACTTGGAGCTGTTGCAAAATTTAACTTTAAAGGTGGCGGTTTTCACGTTTTAGCAGGTCCGTCTTTAGATTTAAAAGTGGATGATAATTACATCAATTCTAATCCTGAAGATTTCGATCTTGCAATCGTAGGAGGTGTTGGCTACACATTGCCAAACGGACTGACTTTTGAAGCGAGAATCAAACAAGGGTTAGTTGATATTTACGGTTATGACAATTATGACAATGACTATTATTATGATGATGTAATTTTAAATCAGGTTTTCCAAATTGGAGTTCGTTATACATTTAAAACAAAATAAAAATGAATAAAAGAATATTCTTCTTTGTTGCTGTTTTTTTTGCCGTTTTAAATATACAAGCCCAAATAACGGCGAAGCCAGGTTTAAGAGCAGGATTTAGTTTTTCGACTATTTCTGAAATGCATGCCAATTACAGAACCGATTTTTATGCTGGAGGTTTAGTAGATATTCATTTAACGAAGCATTATTCGCTTCAGCCAGAAATCAATTACACTAGACAAGGTTCTAATGATGTGGCTAGAAATTATTATGACGAAAATACGCAGACCAATAGAGTAGAATATTTAGATCTGGAAATAAATTATCTGTCGCTTTCGGCAATAAATAAGTTTACTTTTGGACAAGGAATTCAGCTGCAGGCTGGTCCAACTTTAGATATTTTATTGAATGATAATCTTGCCGTTAGAAAAGCGCAAAATGATCTAGGTTTGGTTTTAGGAGTTGCTTATGCGCTTCCTTCAGGTCTAACATTTGAAGCACGATTTAAAAAAGGATTGCTTGATGTTTTGAGCAGTGATTATTATCAGAACGACTCTAATAATTATTATTTATTTGGAGATTATAACACAAACGTTAATTTTCAAATTGGGATTAGCTATTCTTTTAAAACAAAATAAAAACATTAAAATATAAAATGAGAAAACAAAGTTTAACTATAATCTTATTCGCTTTTTTTGCATTTGTAACAACACAAGCTCAAGTGACCTTTAAACCTGGAATACATGCTGGAATAAATATTTCTAAATTGACAAACACAGATTTAAACAGCAAAACAGATTTTTACATTGGAGCTTTTGGAGCTTTAAAACTTGGAAGAGTTTATACCCTTCAGCCTGAATTAACGTATTCAAGACAAGGTGGAAAAGGAAATCAAGCCGTAGGAACTGAAAGCACTTATGATCCACAAACCAATATGTATACGAATTCTGTTGTTAGTGCTGATGTTAATGCTTCATTACAATATATTTCTGCAATAACAATTAATAAATTTAATTTTAATGAAAATATATACGCCTTGGTCGGACCTTTTTTTGATATACTAGTTTCAGATAACTTTGAAACAAATCCTAAAGGTTTGGAGGGAAGTTTTTCAAAAGGAGAAGATATTGATTTGGGTATTGTTGGTGGTTTGGGTTATAGTTTCAATAATATTGCTATTGAAGCAAGAGTGAAAAAAGGAGTAACTGATGCCTACATTAATCGTTATGTGTATAGCGATAGTACTAATAATTTAGTATTTCAGTTAGGTGCAGCATATTCATTTGGAAAATAAAAAAATATGATTTTACAAGATTTTTATAAAATACTATCGGAGGAAAAAGTATCCGATTCAAAATATAATATTACAATTTTAGTCAACGAAAAACATGAGGTTTTTAAAGGACATTTTCCTGGAAATCCTATTATGCCGGGTGTTTGCATGATTCAGATTATTAAGGAACTAACAGAATCGATTGTAAAAAATCCGTTGATGATTCAGTCTTTGGCAAATGTAAAATTCATGGCACTGATTAATCCAGAGGCCACACCAGAATTACGATTGGAACTGGATGTTACAACCACTGAAGACGGTTTGGTAAAAGTGAAAAACACGACTTACTTTAACGACACCACTGCTCTTAAACTGAGCACAGTGTACAAAAAAATATAATTATGAAACTGTTACTGACATTACTTTTATGGGTTAGTTTTGCTGGAACGCCAGATTTGGCTTCGATCCGCAAAATGTATTCTGATGTAGCAAAATCAGAAACCAACGCCAAAGATTTTGTTGCAAAACTTTCGGGCGTTTCCAATAATGATGATAAAATTTTAATCGCTTATAAAGCTGCTTCCATTTTAGTAGATTCTAAGTTTGAAAAAAAATTAGGCGAAAAAATTGAACGTTTTAAAGAAGGCGCTAAACTTCTTGAAGCAACAATAAAAAGCGATCCGAGCAATATCGAAATGCGAATGATCAGACTGAGCGTTCAAGAAGATGTTCCTGGAATTACGGGCTACAAGAAAAATATTAAAGAAGATAAAAAATTCATTACGACGTATTATGCATCGCAAAGTGCGGCTTTGAAAGAGTATCTTAAAGACTTTGTTTTACAATCTAAAAGTTTCTCTGAAAAGGAGAGACAATTCGTGAAGTAAGCCCAAAAAACACCTCATGAAATCACAGCACGAATTACTTAGTTCGACTAACTTTTGCGTTATTGTACCTACGTACAACAACCAGAAAACACTAAAAAAAGTACTGGATTCTATTTTAGATTTCACCACAAATGTCATTATTGTCAATGACGGATCGACTGATTCTACGAGCGAAATTTTAAAATCGTATTCTCATTTAACGCAAATTCACCATCCTCAAAACATAGGAAAAGGACGCGCGTTAAGAAACGGATTTAGAAAAGCGCTGGAATTGGATTTTGAATACGCCATTACAATCGATTCTGACGGACAGCATTTTGCAGCAGATATTCCTGTTTTCTTAGAAGCCATCCAAAATGAGCCAAACACTCTTTTAATTGGAAGCCGCAATATGACGCAAGAAAATGTTCCGAAGAAAAGCAGTTTTGGAAACAAATTTTCTAATTTTTGGTTCAAGTTTGAAACCGGAATAAAACTAGACGACACGCAATCTGGATTTAGATTGTACCCGCTTCGATTGCTGCCAAAACGTTTTTACACCAATAAATTTGAATTTGAAATCGAAGTTATTGTACGCGCTGCATGGAAAGGAATTACCGTAAAAAATATTCCGATTCAAGTTTTGTACGATCCAGCTGAAAGAGTTTCACATTTTCGTCCGTTTCAAGATTTTACCCGAATCAGTATTTTAAATACGGTTTTGGTAACCAATGCTTTGCTGTATATAAAACCTCGCGATTTCTTTAGGCGAGCAAAAAAAAAAGGTTTTAAAAAATTCTTTCTAGAAGATATTTTAGAAAGCAATGATTCTAATTTTAAAAAATCTGCGGCTATCGCTTTAGGTATTTTTATCGGTCTTTCGCCTTTTTGGGGATTTCAAACCGTGTTGCTTTTTACTTTTGCGGCCTTGTTCAGACTTAACAAAGTCATTGCTTATCTTACGTCAAACGTAAGTTTTCCGCCTTTTATTCCGTTTATTATTTATGCTTCACTTCAAGTGGGGAGTGTTTTTGTAACTAGCAGTACGCCACTCGTTTTAGACAGTTCCATTACACTCGACGATATTCAAAAAAATGCTACTCAATATATCGTAGGAAGTCTTATTTTAGCATCCGTTTCGGCGCTGACAGTTGGCTCAATAAGTTATTTGCTTTTAACCGCTTTCAGTTCCAAAAAATAAAATAGTTTTGCCACAGATTTAAATCTGCCACGAATTCACGAATTTATTCAAATCCATTTTTAATTAATTCGTGAATTCGTAGCTAACAAAATTTTAAATATGCATCAATATTTCTACGCCATTCATCTGTTTGTAAATCGAAGAAAATCTCTTTCGGTGCTGCTGGCTGTATTGATGCTTTTGGTTTTTGGCTTTTTTGCTTCAAGATTAAAATTTGAAGAAGATATCACCAAGCTTATTCCCACAAACGACAAAACTGATGTTACCGCCAAAGTTTTAAAACAATTAAACTTTGCCGATAAAACGACCGTAATTTTCAGCTTGGACAAAAATGGCTCTGCCGAAGATTTAAAAGAAATGGCGACTGTATTTTCAGACAGCGTTTCAAAATCTTGCAAACCTTACATCACAGGAATTCAAGGAAAAATAGACGAAGAAAATATTCAGGAAACTATTGATTTTGTTTACAACAATCTGCCACTTTTTCTAGACGATAAAGATTACGCTGCTATCGAAAAGAAACTTCAAAAAGACAGCATCGCATCGATCGTTGAAGGAAATTACAAATCGATTATTTCGCCTTCGGGATTTGTAACCAAAGATTTTATTCTCCAAGATCCGTTTGGGATTTCGTTTATCGCTTTAAAAAAATTACAGCAACTAAATATTGGCGACGATTTTACACTAGAAAATGGATTTGTAATGACGAAGGATAAAAAAAAATTGCTGCTTTTTATCGCTTCAAATATTCCGTCAAGCGAAACAGAGAAAAACACCATTTTTGCCGAAAAACTAAAATCGATTCAAGAAAATTTAAATCAACAATTTAAAGGCAAAACTTCGATCAGTTATTTTGGTTCTGCCCTTATTGCAGTTGCAAACGCCACGCAAATAAAGAGCGACATTATTTTGACAACATCAATCGCGATGTTTACTTTGATGCTGATTCTGATTTTGTTTTATAGAAAAATCTTAATTCCGTTCATTATCTTCGTTCCGACCGTTTTTGGAGGATTGTTTGCGGTTGCATTTTTATATTTTGTGAGAGAACAGATTTCAGCAATTTCACTCGGAATTGGTTCTATTCTTTTGGGAATCACAATCGATTATTCCATCCACATTCTCACGCACTACAAACACAACAGTGATGTAAAAACACTGTACAAAGACATTACGATGCCCGTAATTATGAGCAGTTCTACAACGGCTGTGGCATTTTTATGTCTGCTTTTTGTAAAATCGGATGCGCTGAATGATCTCGGAATTTTTGCTGCCGTAATTGTTATGGCTTCGGCAATTTTCTCTCTTTTGATTATTCCTCATTTATACAAACCAAAAGAAAATCCGGCAGAACACAAGAAAAATGTGATCGATAAAATGGCGCATTTCTCTTTTCACAACAATAAATTCTTAATTGGTTTTTGTGTCATTATTACCATTATTTGCTGTTTTACTTATAATGATGTTGGTTTTAATAACGATTTATCACAACTGAATTTTATTCCGAAAGAAATAAAAGCTGCCGAAAAACAACTGGAAGAAAGCACGAGTCTGACTTCTAAAACTATTTATGTGGCTTCTTACGGAAAAAGCATGGAAGAAGTTTTGCAACATAATAGCCAGCTTTTCGAAAATTTAAATCAAGAAAAAGAACAACATAAAATTTTAAATTTCAGTTCTGTTGGAGGAATTGTGCTTTCGCAAAAAGAACAGCTTCAGAAAATCGAAAAGTGGAATGCATTCTGGAATTCGCAGAAAAAGCAATTTGTACAATCAGAATTAATTGCCGAAGGCTCTAAATTGGGTTTTAAACCGACAACTTACAATTTGTTTTTTGATCACTTAGATTTTGATTTCAAACCAATTTCTGCAAACGAATATTTGAAAATTCAAGCTTTGCAATTGCAAGAATTTGTTACAGAGAAAAATGGTTTTTACACCATTTCGACTTTAGTAAAAGTAGCGCCAGAACAGCGCGATGCTTTTGTAAAATCGGCTTCTGCAAAAGAAAACATCATCGCGATTGACCGCCAGCAGATGAACGAAACGTTTTTCAGCACTTTAAAAACCGATTTCAATTCATTAGTAAATTATTCTTTTGTTGCTGTAATTTTAATTCTGTTTTTCTTTTTCCGAAGAATCGAATTGGTTATTGTCAGCTTAATTCCAATTGCTTTAACGGGAATTGTAACCGCTGGAATTATGGGACTTTTTGGCATTCAGATGAATATTTTCAGTATGATTGTCTGCACGTTGATTTTTGGACACGGAGTCGATTTTAGCATTTTCATGACCAGCGCGCTTCAAAAAGAATACACCAACGGCGTTAACGAAATTGCAATTTACAGAACTTCAATTATTCTGGCAGTAATCACAACAATCTTAGGAATCGGCGCCATGATTTTTGCCAAACATCCTGCACTGACTTCTATTTCATTGGTTTCACTAATAGGGGTTTTTGCGGCGCTTATTATTACTTTCATTTTCTATCCGATTCTATTTAAAGTTTTTATATCAAATCGATCAAAAAAAGGAAATCCGCCTTTTCAATTGCGAACTTTTATTCACGGTGTCATTTCATTTGCCTATTATGGTTTGGGCGGAATTGTAATGTCGATTTTCAGTTTTACCATTATGCCGATTTTGCCTTTTATTAAAAAAGCAAAAATGAAAGCTTTCCGATATGTGATTTCAAAATTTATGAAATCGGTATTGTATTCTAATCCATTTATCCGCAAAAAAGTCGTTAATCATTTCCATGAAACTTTCGAAAAGCCAGCCGTTATAATTGCCAACCATTCTTCATTCCTAGACATTTTAGCCATCGGAATGCTGAGTCCGAAAATTATTTTCTTGGTGAGCGACTGGGTTTATAACTCTCCTATTTTTGGCGGTGTTGTAAGAAAAGCAGGTTTTTATCCCGTTTCTGAAGGTCTTGAAGGCGGCGTCGAACATTTGCGCAAAAAAGTAAATGAAGGCTATTCTTTAATGGTTTTTCCAGAAGGAACTCGATCTGAAAATAATATCATAAAACGATTCCACAAAGGCGCTTTTTTCCTTGCCGAAGAATTTAAAATCGATATTATTCCGATAGTCATTCATGGCGCTTCAGAACTAATTCCGAAAGGCGATTTTGTCATTCACCACGGAAAATTAACCGTTACTATTTTAGAGAGAATCACGCCTGAAAATCTTTCTTTCGGAACAAATTATACAGAAAGAACCAAGCAGATTAGTAGTTTCTTTAAAGGAGAATATCGAAAAATCCGTCAAGAATTGGAAGGTCCCGATTATTTCAAAACCATGCTTATTAACAGTTACGATTATAAGGAAATCGAAATTGGAAATAGCGTGAAAAAAGATGTAAAGCAAAATCTTGAAACCTATTATAATTTAAATAAACACATTCAGCCAAAAGCAAAAATTCTTCATTTAGGAAACGATTACGGACAATTGGATGTTTTATTGGCGATACAGGAACCGCAACGCAAAATAGTTTCTTTTATAAATGATGAAGAAAAATTGCTGGTTGCCAAAACCAATTATTTAGTTCAAAAAAGAAAAATAGCTTATCTCGAAAAATTAGAATTGGCACTTGAAAATCAGTACGATGTCCTTTTAATTTCTGACGAAAATTACTCAGAAGAAATCGAAAAAATAATTGCTGCCGTTTCTTCTATAATTTTAGTCAATTGTCCTCGTTTAAAAAATCAGTTGGGGAATTTTGAAATTGTTTCTGAAGAAAATGCTTTAATCGTTTTAAAGAAAAAATAATGAAAAAACAGTACGATGTAGTCATAATTGGCAGCGGTTTGGGCGGATTGGTTTCTGCCGTTATTCTGGCAAAAGAAGGCTACAGCGTTTGTGTACTCGAAAAGAACAATCAATATGGCGGAAATCTCCAGACTTTCGTAAGAGATAAAACTATTTTTGATACGGGAATTCATTACATCGGAGGTTTAGGCGAAGGCCAGAATCTACATCAATATTTCAAATATATTGGCATAATGGATCATTTGAATCTAAAAAAAATGGATGAAAATGGTTTCGATATTATTTCTTTTGACGACGATAAAACCGAATATCCGCATGCACAGGGTTTCGAAAATTTCATCAAACAACTGACTGTTTCTTTCCCTGAAGAAAAAGAAAATCTCGAAAAGTATTGCGAGAAAATAAAAGCAGTCTGCAAAACTTTTCCACTTTACAATCTAGAATCTCAAGGAAAATATGATGACGAAATTCTAACGCTTAACGCGAAAGAAACCATCGATTCTTTTACTCAAAATGAAAAACTGAAAGCCGTTTTGGCGGGATCCAATTTTCTGTATGCGGGCATAGCCGAAAAATCGCCTTTTTATGTACACGCGCTTGTCGTCAATTCTTATATTGAAAGTTCATGGCGCTGCATAAACGGTGGAAGCCAGATTACGAAACAGCTTCTGAAACAGCTGAAAAAATGCGGCGGCGAATTCTTTAAACATAAAGAAGTAACGAAGTTTGAAGTCGAAAATCAAAAAGTGAATTCGGTTAAAATGAAAGACGGAACCGAGGTTTCGGGAAATATTTTTATTTCGAATATCGAACCCAAAACGACTTTGAAAATGGCGGGTCAGGAAAACTTTCGAAAACCGTTTTTCAATAGAATCCAAGATCTGGAAAGCGTACTTTCTGCTTTCAGCATTTATATTGTTTTTAAACCAAAAACTTTCAAATACATTAATCATAATTATTATCATTTCAAAAGTGCCAATGATGTTTGGACGGCGCATGAATACGACGAAAATTCTTGGCCAAAAACTTTTATGGCTTCTATGAATCCATCTAAAAATAATGAAGAATGGGCAGATGGAATGACGTTTTTAACGTACATGAAATATGATGACGTGAAAGCTTGGAAAAATACCTTCAATACGACTTTTGAAGAAAATGAAAGAGGTGAAAGTTACGACGAATTCAAAGCTAAAAAAGCAGCGAAATTTTTAGAAGAAATCGAAAAAAAATTTCCTGATATAAAAGATTGCATCAAATCGGTGCATACTTCTACTCCGCTTTCGTACCGCGATTATATCGGCGGAGACGGCGGAAATATGTACGGATATGTTAAAGATTCTAATAATCCGATGAAAACTTTAATTCCGTCCAAAACTAAGCTAGAAAATCTTTATCTTACAGGCCAAAGTATTAACATGCACGGAGTCTTAGGCGTTACAGTTGGAGCGGTCATAACTTGCTCAGAAATTGTAGGAAAAGAATATCTGCTGGAAAAAATCAAAAAAGCATCTGAATAAAATGTAAGGGAAAATTCCAAATAGAAAATTCCAAATCCCAACTCAGCTACTAGCGTTATGAAAAACTCAAGTTTACTTTTATCTTCTTTATTTTTTATGTTGATAATTGTTTCCTGCGGTACTTCAAAATCTAAAAAACATACGCCTGATATTTCGGCTTTCAATGCTACAAAACCAACGGTACAAAAAATATCCGACAGCATTTTTATTTCTGGACCAAATTCGCTTTTAAAGAACAAACAAGGGCTTTGGGAATTGTATGTAGAAGGCGATCCGCTAGAAATCGGATTGACAACAGGCGCGCTAACCGATTCGCTTCTCGAGAAACAACAGCATATTTTTTTCTCTAAAATAACCGATTTTGTTCCTTCAAAATTTCAGCAGAAACTGCTTCGCCAGTTTTTAAAGTGGTACAATCGAAAGTTATATTTAAATGTTCCAAACGAATATCAGACTGAGATTTATGGTGTTTCGCAATATACTTCGGCAGAGTTTGACAATATAGCACCACAATTTCAACGCAGTTTATACTTGCATGCAGCTCACGATATTGGACACGCTTTGCAAGATTTAGCTTTGGTCGGTTGTTCTTCTTTTGCAGTTTGGAACGAAAGATCAGAAGATGGAAGTTTAATTCTCGGACGCAATTTTGATTTTTATGTGAATGACGCTTTCGCGGAAAATAAAATCATTGCCTTTATAAAACCAGAACAAGGATTTCCGTTTATGATGGTGACTTGGCCCGGAATGATTGGCGCTGTTTCTGGAATGAACTTCGAAGGTTTGACGGTAACGATTAATGCTTCTAAATCTAAAATTCCGCTTAGCGCGAAAACCCCAATTTCTATACTGACACGCGAAATTTTGCAGCATGCCAAAACTATTGACGAAGCCGTTGCCATCGCAAAAAAGAGAAAAGTATTTGTTTCTGAATCGATTATGGTGGGAAGTGCCAACGATAACAAAGCCGTTTTAATTGAAGTTTCGCCAGATAAAATAGATGTTTACGATGTTCCGAATAGCGATCAATTAATTTGTTCGAATCATTTTCAAGGCGAAGCTTTCAAAAATGACAAACGAAATCTAGAACAAATTGCCAACAGCCATTCTGAATATCGATATGAAAGAATGCAGGAATTACTATCTGAAAATCCAAAAGTGAATCCTGAAATTGCTTCAGAAATTCTTAGAAATAAAGAAGGTTTACAAAATATGGCTTTAGGTTACGGAAACGAAAAAGCATTAAATCAGCTTTTGGCGCATCACGGAATTATTTTTAAACCGAAAGAAAAACTGGTTTGGGTTTCGGCAAATCCGTTTCAGTTGGGCGAATTTGTTTGTTATGATTTAAATTCCATTTTTGGAGAAAACCGTAATGAAACAAAATCCTTTCAGAAAGAAAATTTGAATATTGCCAAAGATCCATTTTTGGAAACGACTGCGTTTCAGAATTTTAAAAAATTTAAAATTGAAGATCATAAATTAGATGCAATTCTAGAGAAGAAAGAAACAGTTTCTCCAGAATTTCTTCAGAATTATCAGGCATTAAACCCCAATTATTGGGTTGTATATTATAAGACAGGATTGTACTTTTACCAAAAAAAGGAATTTCTTCAGGCAAAGCTGAATTTTGAAAAGGCTTTAAGTCACGAAATCACCACAGTTCCTCAAAAAGAAGAAATTGAAAAATATTTAAAAAAAGTCAAAAGAAAATTAAAATGATTCCAGCAATAGAAAAAGATTCTTTAGAAGAAATTAAAATTTTTCAAGAAAAAAAACTAGCCGAACTTTTAGCTTATATCAGCGAGAACTCTCCTTTTTACAAAAGGCTTTTTGCAGGACAGAATATTGATATTTCAAAAATAAAAACGCTCGAAGATTTACAGCATCTTCCTGTTACGACGAAAGAAGATTTACAGCAATATAATGATGATTTTTTATGTGTTTCACAGCATAAAATTATCGATTATGCCACAACCTCTGGAACTTTAGGAGATCCCGTAACTTTTGGTTTAACCGATTCTGATTTGGATCGTTTGGCGTATAATGAAGCCATTTCGTTTGCCTGCGCCGGAATTGCAGAAGGCGACGTTGTGCAGTTAATGACAACCATCGACCGAAAATTTATGGCAGGTCTTGCCTATTTTTTAGGTTTGCGAAAACTGAAAGTCGGCGTTATTCGTGTTGGTGCAGGAATTCCAGAAATGCAATGGGATTCTATTTTAAAATACAATCCGAGTTATTTGATTACGGTTCCTTCTTTCCTTTTAAAATTAATTGAATACGCTGAAATTCACGGAATTGATTATAACAATTCGAGTATAAAAGGAGCAATCTGTATCGGAGAATCTCTGAGAGAACAAGATTTTTCGATGAATATTCTATCGAAAAAAATCACAGATAAATGGAATATTAAGTTGTTTTCTACTTACGCTTCCACTGAAATGAGTACAGCTTTTACCGAATGTGAACATGGAAAAGGCGGACATCATCATCCAGAATTAATCATCGTTGAAGTTTTGGACGAAAATAATATGCCTGTAAAAAACGGCGAAACGGGCGAACTGACTTTTACTACTTTAGGAATTGAGGCGATGCCATTATTGCGTTTTAAAACAGGTGATATGGTTCAGTTTCATGACGAGCCTTGCGCTTGTGGACGAAATACACTTCGCGTTGGTCCAGTTGTGGGACGTAAAAAACAAATGATTAAATATAAAGGAACAACATTGTATCCGCCAGCGATGAACGATGTTTTGAGCAGTTTCGACAATATTGAAAATCATTTAATTGAGATTTCAACCAATGATTTAGGCACCGATGAAATCCTGATTAAAATTGCAGTAAAAAACCAATCTCCAGAATTTCTGCAGGAAATAAAAGACCATTTTAGAGCCAAATTGAGAGTTACGCCAAAAATAGAATTTGTTCCAAAAGAAATTTTAAACCCTATTGTTTTTAACCCGATGAGTAGGAAACCTATTCGCTTTTTTGATTATCGATAACTTTTTTTGAAACCATATAAGTGATGTAAATTCATTTTAAAAAACTTTGAGCTTAAAAAAATGTGATGACCTTAAATTTGTTAAACACTTTTCCATACTTATATGTACTAAAAAACAGCTTTGCAATTTAAATGACTTATATGTCTTATATGGTTCAATTTTAACAATAGAATTTGTTCCAAAAGAAGTTCTAAACCCTATTGTTTTTAACCTGATGAGTAGAAAACCAATTCGCTTTTTTGATTATCGTTAGATTTTTTTGAAACCATATAAGTTCATTTTTAAAAAACTTTGAGCTTAAAAAAATGTGATGACCTTAAATTTGTTAAACACTTTCCATACTTATATGTACTAAAAAGCAGCTTTGCAATTTAAATGAACTTATATGTCTTATATGGTTCTATTTTAACAATTTACGCTGACTTTGAATGTTTTGCTGTGAATTGAACTAAATGTTGTAATTTTGCAAAAAATATAGATGATGGTTAAGATTGGCAATATAGAACTACCCGAATTTCCTTTATTACTTGCTCCGATGGAAGATGTGAGTGATCCGCCGTTTCGCAGATTATGCAAAACGCATGGAGCTGACATGATGTACTCTGAGTTTATTTCTTCTGAAGGATTAATTCGTGATGCGATAAAAAGCCGCATGAAGCTAGATATTTTTGATTACGAACGTCCGGTCGGAATTCAGATTTTTGGTGGAGATGAAGAAGCAATGGAAATGTCTTCTAAAATCGTTTCTACTGTAAAACCCGATTTAGTAGATATCAATTTTGGATGTCCGGTAAAAAAAGTAGTTTGCAGAGGTGCTGGTGCAGGAGTTTTAAAAGATGTTGATTTAATGGTTCGTTTGACAAAAGCGGTTATTAAAGGTACAGATTTACCTGTTACTGTAAAAACACGTTTAGGTTGGGACGATAACTCAATTAACATTGATGAAGTTGCTGAAAGGCTTCAAGATATTGGTGTTCAAGCTTTAACTATTCACGCTAGAACACGTGCACAAATGTATAAAGGCCATTCAGATTGGTCGCACATTGCTCGCGTAAAAAACAACCCAAGAATTACAATGCCAATTTTCGGAAACGGCGATATCGACAGTCCAGAAAAAGCATTAAAATATAAAAACGAATACGGAATTGACGGAATCATGATTGGTCGTGCTGCGATTGGTTATCCGTGGATTTTTAATGAAATCAAACATTTCTTTAAAACGGGTGAACACTTGCCTGCTCCAACGGTTATCGATCGTGTTGAAGCTGCCCGAAATCATTTGCAATGGTCAATGGATTGGAAAGGCGAACGTTTGGGAATTGTAGAAATGCGTCGTCATTACACTAATTATTTCAAAGGAATTCATTCATTTAAAGAATTCAAACAAAAATTGGTTACTACTGATGAACCTGAAAATCTTTTTGCGATTATGAAAGAGATTGAGCAGGTTTATGCAGGGTATGAGTTTGTTTAAATAAAAAAAGGAGAAGTTAAAACTTCTCCTTTTTTTATTTTTTATTTTCAATCTTTGACAATCTTTTTTCTATTTCACTAAATCTTTCATTTTCTTCCTGAAGTTTTTCTATTTTCTTATTTTGATCAATGACATAAAGAGTTAATTCTTCTATTTTTTGTAAAAGTTTAGCATTTATTTCTCCTAAATTAATACCCCTCTCAATAACTTCTTTTTCACTTGGGATATTTTCTAAATGTCCTTTTTCTGCAATATGTTTTTCAACCGCTTTGAGTGTTGGCAAATTGTACTCTTTTTTAAAAACGAAATCTGACCAATTTAGCATATCTACCTTTACTTCTTTGGAGTGAATTGTACCATTTACATCTAGTTTATTCTGTGGATTTATCGTACCTATACCCATGTTACCATTTGCTGCGATCCTTACTTTTTCAGTTAAATCGACATTATTATCTGCTTTTGTCCAAAAAGTTAAATATCCTGTTAAAGATCCTCCCGCTCTGGGCATTCCAATTCTTCCTATTTCAGCATCTCCTTGCTTAGCACTTATCCTACCAACATCAACAAATTGCGCATCATTTCTAAAACTTCTCAAAGAAACCACAGCTGGTGTTGTCTCTGAATTATAAATTTCTAATTTTTCAGTTGGATTTGAAATTCCAATTCCAACATTGCCTGCTATAATTTGATTTCCTGAGAAATAATTTGCACCTCTGGTTGCTAATTCATACCAAATTGTATTTGTTGAAGTTGCCGAACCAGAAGCTAATTTTCTGAAGTATAATTTGTCATTTTCCGCTATTGTTGAAGCTATCTGCAATTGATAATTATTATTAGAATTAGGATGTCTGATTACAAACAAATGCTGCCAATTACTTTCAGGTAATGAACCGGTTGGATTAAGTCCATTATAGGTTCCTGATGCAAGAGGTATTGTGAAATCATCAAGGATATTAGCTAATCCATTTCCTATTTGTTGAGAGTGTAAAGTCAAAGCAAGTAGACTAATTCCGACTGTTATTCGAATTTTTTTTAATTGATTTTTCATTATTTTTAAGCATATTTAGATTATTCCGAAAGTTAAAAATAAGATTTCATTTACAGAGTACAAAAAAGACCTTCTAAATTGAAGGCCTTTCGTATTATGTTATACCTGAACTCTCTTCCACTTTCCTCTTTTATAGAAAAAGATTCCTGCTAAAGTAATAGCCGTTTCAGCAACTGGAATAGCAATAAAAACTCCAGTTGGTCCCATATTAAAATGTTTCGCTAATACAAAAGCAAGCGGAATTTGAAACAGCCAAAACCCAAAGAAATTAATTCCTGTTGGTGTCCAAGTATCTCCCGCTCCATTGAAAGTATTGATTAAAACCATTCCGATTCCGTAGAAAATAAAACCGATGCTCATGATCTGCAAAGCTTCAATTGCAATAGTTTTTACTTGTTCATCATTCGTGAAAAACGAAATAATATATTGTCCAAAAGCCAAAGTAATAATCATAATCGATGCCATGAAAATCACATTATATCTGGCAGTAGTATAAACTGATTTTTCGGCACGTTCGATTTGTTTCGCACCTAAATTCTGCCCGACCAAAGTCGCTGCTGCATTACTCAATCCCCAAGCTGGAAGAATGAAAAACATCATAATTCGCAACGCCGTCTGATAACCCGCCGAACCATGATCTCCACCTGTTGTTGCTACTAATTGTGCTAAAAAAATCCAGCTGCAAGATGCAATTACAAATTGTAAAATTCCAGGAGCAGCTATTTTAACTAAAGCTTTTATCTGTGCAAAGTCTGGAGCAAAATATGGAATTTTTATTTTTAAAATTCCGTTTCCAAAAAACAGATGGTAAACTTGGTACAGAACACCAATGCTTCTTCCGAAAGTCGTTGCCAAAGCGGCGCCAACTAATCCGAAAGCTGGAATTGGTCCGAAACCATTAATCAAGATTGGACATAAAATGATATTGCAGATGTTAGCAATCCAAAGGCTTTTCATTGCGATTGCAGCGTTCCCGGCTCCACGAAAAATTCCATTTATAAGGAACAATAGCATAATACACAAACTTGATCCAATCATAATTTGAGTAAATCGGTAACCGTGTTCAGCTGATTCTATTGACGAACCCATTAAAATCAAAATATCTTTTGCATAGATAATTCCGAAAATGCTTAAAACACTATTAACAGCAAAAGCTATAATAATGGCCTGCATTCCCGCTTTCGCAGCAGCGATAGGATCTTTTTCTCCAATTCGCCTCGCCACGACTGCCGTTGCTGCCATACTCATTCCGATTGCGAGAGAATAAATTACAGTCAATACCGATTCGGTCAATCCAACGGTTTGAATAGCAAAACTACTATGCTCTAAATGTCCGACGAAATATAAATCGACTAGAGCAAAAACCGATTCCATCATCATTTCTAAAACCATCGGAATGGCCAATAGAATTACGGCTTTCTTTATACTTCCTGCAGTATAGTCAAAAGATTCGTCGCCTTTTAAGGCTTGTTTTAAAGTAGTGAAAAATTTAGAAAAGAAGCTTTTTTTTATAGTTGTTTCTGTCATGATATTTTAGGATAAATGATAAAATTGGTCCAGAATTATTTTTAAAATCTGAACTAAAAAAAGTAAACGTAAGTATCCTAATTATTCTAAAAATAAAATAGGATTAGGCAGAAACAATCATATGCTGTAGATTTATAAGGCGGTAAATATAAGTAATATTTTTTAAGAAATATTAATCAAGCAGTTTTTTACTCACTCGGCTGCTGGCAATTAATGAGGCAACAAAACCTAGTGAAATAATTGTTGTCATTACAATTAAAACATTTTCTATTGTAAAAACAACGGGATATGCCAAAGTCGGCGTGATCATGATAAGTTCAAATTTCTGCTGTAATATCACGAGGATGATTCCCAAAACCAGTCCGATTAAGCCGCCGAAGACACTTAATAAAGTTCCTTGAAGCAGAAATATTTTTCGAAGATCTGTGATATCTGTACCTAAATTAAAAAGCGTTTTTAGATTTCCTTTCTTTTCTAAAATCATCATAATCAAGGCGCCAATCAAATTAAAAAGAGCCACAATTATCACTAATGTAAAAATCAGATAAACAGCAATATTTTCGGTATTAAGCATTTTATATAAAGACTCATTCAGCTGTGCTCTGTTTTTTAAAGTAATTTTATTTTTAAAAATAGAATTAAGCTGCGCTTTTATTGCTCCCTCATCTGCATTTTCTTTTAAATTAAATTCAATTCCTGAGATTTGATTGGGTTTGTACATTAATAATTCTTGCACTAATCCTAAATCTGCAAATACATATTTTGAATCTAAATCTTCGCTGATAGAATAAATTCCAACTGGCAGAACATCTGTTTTATTGAAAGCTTCTTCCGGATTTTCGATAGCTCCTTTTCCTGGTTTGGGTGCAAAAACCTGCAGAGGGTTTTCAAAATCAAGAATTCCCATTGAGAAGTTTTGAGCTAAACCGTAACCAATTACAACCTGAAAACTATCTGGTTTAAGCCATTGGCCATTAAAAAGCTTTTTCTTGATATCGTTAACAACTGGATAAAGGCTGTCAACACCTTTCAAATAAGTAACTTGCTGTTTGTCTTTAAATAAAAACAAAACACGTTCTTCTATTATTTTGGTATAAGAAGCAACGCCATCTATTTTTTTTATTTGAGCTTGCTGCTCTGGAGTGATTAAAAATGATTTTCCGTACGTACTCGTCAATTTTAAATCTGGGTCAATTTCATTTGTAAACGAAAGACTAAAAACTTTTAATCCGCTGAAAACAGATAAAACAACAAACAAAGCCATCGTGCCAACAATGATTCCCATGCTGGCAATACGGTTGATAATATTGATAGCATTGTTTTTACTGCTGCTAAAAATATATCGTTTGGCTATGTATAAAGGAAAATTCAAATTACGACTTTCTTCTTTTTTCTAAAAGATCACGATTTTCTATTGGATTTTCTTTTCCTGCAAGTGCGTTGTCGATTTTCTCAATATAATCTAATGAGTCATCAATAAAGAATACCAAATTGGGAACACGGCGTAATTGCAAACGTACACGCTGTGATAAATCATGTTTGATTAAAGTTGTATTGGTTTTAATTGCTTCTAATGTTTCTTTGGCTTTTTCTTGCGGAAAAATGCTTAAATATACTGTTGCCACAGATAGATCTGTAGTTACACTAACTTTGGACACTGAAATTACCAAATTTGTAATTCCGTTTTTTCTCACTTCACCTTGCAGAATATCAACCAAGTCTTTCTGGATGACACCACCTATTTTTTTCTGTCTATTTGTTTCCATACTGCAAAAATACTACTTTTTAAATTCAATAAAATGCAATTTCAAATCAACTTCAAAATCAATTTACATTTTACTGCTTAAAAATTGAAATTAATACCTCGTATTTATTTTCATTTAAAAAAATAACTATCTAAAATACGTTTTCTTTCTCAATTTTCTCGTGACAAAAATCAGCTTTTAACTATCAAATAATCTTCAAATTTGATGTAAATCTAACACCATCAAATTATGAAAAAGAGAGAACCAATCAGCCACATTATGACCAAAACTGTCATAACAATAAATCAAAATGATGATTTAAAAAGTGTAGTGCAAAAATTAAAATCCAATGCTATACGACATCTTCCTGTTGTGAATGGGAAAGAAGTTGTGGGAATTATAAGCCGTACCGATATTAACCGACTAACTTTTGGTGCATTGTTTGACGGGCAAGATGGTGCAGACGAAGCTGTTTTAGAAATGCTTACTATTCCGCAGGTTATGACTTCAAAACCTAAAACAGTTTCTTCAGATCTTATTATTAGAGATTTGGCAGAGATTTTTGTGACAGAAGAATTTCACGCTGTTCCAGTTGTGGATCAAGGAGAATTGAAAGGAATTGTTACGACAACAGATGTTTTAAAATATTTCTTAGAAGAAAGTTATTAATATAAAAAAAGGGAGCTTAATTGCTCCCTTTAATTTTTTATCTGCTTTGTAGCCATCCTTCTGGATTATTGTTTGATGTATTTTGAAGAATCAAGAATTTGATGATTGTTTTTCCTGTATCACCACTTGTTCTCACTCTTCCAATGCTTTGTTTGATAGATACTTTATCGCCCTGACTTACAGAAACTGAACTCAAGTTTTGGTAAACCGTAAAATAATCTCCATGCTGAATTACCACTGCTTTATTTACTGGAGACAAAACAATTACTTTAGAAACTTCTCCTGCAAATACAGCTCTTGCACTTGCGCCGTCTTCGGTAGTAATCTCTACACCAGAATTATGTACTGTAATTGAAGGATGCAGCGGGTGTGGCTGATCTCCGTATCCAAGAGAAATAAATCCTTTTTCTACTGGCCAAGGCAATCTTCCTCGGTTAGCTTTGAAATCGGCTGCTAAAACTTTATCTTCTGGAGTTAATGCAATTTTAGACGAAGAAACTGGTGCTTTTGTTTCGCTTCCTGGATTTGCTTTTGCTCTTTCGGCAGCAGCTTTTCTATTCGCTTCTGCAATCGCTTCACGAATTAAACGATCAATCTGTCTGTCAATTCTTTTAGATTCGCTTTGTTTAGATCGAATATCTGCAGCAATTTTATTTTTGTCCTTTTTAAGAGCATTTACTAGTTTCTGCTGTTCTTTTTTCTCCGCTTCAAGAGTAACTTTTTCTTTCTGATTTTCAACTATAATTTTCTTTTTTACTTGGCGCTGACCATCTAGTTTAGCATTAAAATCTACTAACTGCGCTGTTTTTGACTGAATCTCTAAACCTTGATTTTTTCTAAAAGCGGTATACTGTTTTAAGTATTGTGCTCTTTTATAAGCCTGCAAAAAGCTTTCAGAAGATAAGATAAACATGGCACGGCTTTGCTCAGAACGGCTTTTGTATGATTTCAAAATCATTTCGGCATAATCTTCTTTTAGAACTTTTAATTCTTTTTTAAGTTTATTGACCTGAACCTGATTAATATACATGTCATTACTAAGCAGTCTTTCTTGTTTTGCCGTAGTATTAATTAATTTCTCTTTTAATTTGATTTTATTGGCCTGAATCAAATATTCGTTTACCGCTGATTTTTCTTTTTTACGAACAGATTGAAGCATTTTTTCATTGTCTCTGATTTCCTGCTGAATCTGTGCTTTACGCTGCTCCAGTTTTTCTTGCTGCGAATCCTGCGCCCACACAAAAGTAGTGGCACATATTAAAATTAGGCTTAGGAGAAATTTTGGCATGTTTATGTTTTCTTTTTGCAAAATTACTTAATTAAAACTTGTTTGTATCCGCTTGGGACACTGTAAGGAAAAGAAAGTTCTTCGTTGAATGAAATATTATTATAATTTAGATTAATGCTGGTTTTTCCTTTTGGCTGAACCGCATTGATTTCAATACTTGTCGGCAATGTTCCATGATCAAAATTTTTAGTGTCTGAATAAGCTATTTGCAAAGTTCTATTTTCTGATGGCTGCGAAATCTCTTCTTTCTGAATTAAATATTTCTCTCCATCTAAGAAAAAGGTTTTCTTCAAATTAGCATCCTTTTCTTCGTCTAATCTAAATAGGCTATCGACAATAGTCTGCGTATATTTTCCTTTTCGTAAATCATCAAAAGCTTCTCCAACCAATAGATTTTGAACTTTTGTATAATCTAAATCTGTTCCCAGCCATTTGCTTAAACTTGTAAAATCTCCATCGTAATAAGTGCTGTTTATTTTTTCGTAATAACTAACTTTTGATGGTGTTATTAAAGCTTTTGCCATTGTGATTCCCAAGAAACGTACGCTTATTAAAATCTGTTTGTCTTTTTCGATTCTAATTTCGGCAGTAACATTTTGGCTTTGTTTTTCATCAGCATATTTTGCACTTGCTTTTATGTAAAGTGTCGAAAAATCTAACTTATTGTCATAATGTTTTTCGATAACTTTTTTATCCTCTTTTGGTGCTACGGTCTGGCTTGTATTTCCTTGCACCGCTACTGCTTTTGATTTACATGAAATCACGGCAATAGACAATACTAGTATTGATATATATTTTTTCATCTGAATTCTTCTTTTTATTTTTTCTTCTTTAATAATTCATTTGCCTTCAAAAAGTATTCCTCTTTTTTCTTTGCATCTCCCAATCCATTATAAGCTTCTCCTAACTGAATATTAAAATTTGATTCTAATTTTACGTCATCAACTACATAATCAAGACCCATTTCTAAAACCGTTTTTGCATTTTTAAACTGTTTCAGCTGATTGCTTCCTAAACCTGCATAGTAATAAAACTGAGCCTGACTCGGATAAACCTCAATCAGCATCATGGCTCTTTTGGTCATTGGGTCATATTGTTTTGCTTGCGAATACGCTTCTAACAATAACATATTAGTCTCCAAATCAGTATCTGAATTTGCCTTTAAATCTTTTTCGTAATATTTAATAGCATTTTCAAATTGTCCTTTGCTATGATAAAATTTTCCAATCTCTTTGGCAACGTCTACATTTGGATCATTATCGAAATACGAAATGGCTTTTTCTAAATCGGCTGAATATTGTGGATTTTTATTTACATAAATCAAAAATTCATTCAAAGTTCTATGTTTGATTTTTGAATCGATTTTTGAACTTGCTAAAATCACGTTCATCGATTTTATAGCTTTATCAGCTTGATTGGCATCTAAATAGGTTTTAAATAAACTCACTTGAGCCCATTCTGAATTTGGAATTTCTTTTGCCAATTGTTTGGCCACTTCCAGCGATTTTTCATTTTCATTATTCTTCGAATATAAAAGAATAAGATTGAGATAATTAGATTCTTCTTTGGGATCTTTTTTAATCTGCTGAACCAAATTGTCTATTTCTGAGTTCTGGTATTTTCCTTGAGATAAAATCTGCTGTTTGTAAATTTCGCGATCGGCCGACTTTCCGAATTTATCGTTCATTTCGTTAATGGCTGTCAATGCCTTATCATACTGATTGGTAATCATGTACAACGAAATGAGATCGTCTTTGTATTCTTCATCAAAAGCAATAATTTTTTGAATCGTTTCTATCGCAAGCGGATAGTTTTTGGTTTCGAAACTTACATCGTAAATTCCGAGCCAAAACCATTTATTTTTAGGATCTAATTGCGTAGCTTTTTCAAAAGCATCCTGTGCATTTTGATATTGTTTAAGCAACAGGTAATTTTTCCCTAATTCAAAATAAGCAACTGCATCATTGGGTTTCAGCTTGATGCATTTTTCCAATGATACAATGGCTTTATCATAATTTTCAATTCCTTTTTGTTTTAATGATTCATAAAAAGAATCCTGATATTCATCTGTTGCCATAGCAATATCTTCGGGTTCTGTCTGAGCAAAAACCGAAAACGTGCTTCCGAAGAAGGCAAAAAATAAAACAGTTAAGATTCTCTTTTTCATTATTTTAAAATTACATTTTAAACAAAACGAAATTTTGATATTTTTTATTTTATTCTAAAACAGCATAATCACCAATACTGATACTTGTAAATTTACCGTCGTAACTTACATGATTTCCGATCATGGCGTTATCAAGATCAGCATTTTTAATTTGAGAATGAGTCTGAATCAAACTGTTTTTGATTGTACTGTTTGTTACCTGACATCCTTTTCCTAAAGAAACATTTGGACCAACAGTAGTGTTTTTCAAGACAACATTTTCTCCAATATAACAAGGAGGAATAATAGTTGAATTTTCTAATGTTACTCCATAATCTACTAAATGTTCTCCATCGTTATGCAAGAAACCTAACATTCTCGTGTTCGTTTCAACCGTAACATCTTTATTACCGCAATCCATCCATTCGTCTACGCTTCCAGTTTTAAAAACTTTTCCGTTTGCCATCATGGCTTTAATTCCGTCGTTGATTTGGTATTCGCCTCCGTTTTGAATATTATTATCCAAAACATTCTGAAGCTCGTTTCTTAAAACACCAACTTCTTTAAAATAGTAAATTCCGATAACCGCTAAGTCACTTACAAACTCTTTTGGTTTTTCAACCAATTCGATAATTTCATTATTTTGATTTAGTTTTACTACACCAAAAGCTTCTGGCTGGTCTACTTGTTTTACCCAAATAACAGCATCTGCAGATGGATCTAATTCAAAATCTGCTCTAATTAGTGTGTCGGCATAAGCAATTACAGCTGGACCAGAAAGAGAATCTTTTGCACACATAATTGCGTGTCCAGTTCCTAAAGGCTGATCTTGACGGTAGATCGAAGCTTTTGCTCCTAATCCTTTAGCCAAATCTTCTAAACTTGTTACAACATCATCTCCAAAGAAAGCTTCGTCTCCTAAAATAAACGCAACTTCTTCAATTGGTTCTTTTAATATTTTGGCAATATCTTCAACTAAACGGTGCACGATAGATTTTCCCGCAACTGGAATTAACGGTTTTGGAACGGTTAAAGTATGAGGCCTCAATCTTGATCCGCGGCCTGCCATTGGCACAATTATTTTCATTCTTTATTTGATTTTATGGGAAGATTTAAAATCTTCATTGGGTTTGGTCTTTCTCTTCTATTATTTCACGCCAGTGCTTCCAAAGCCTCCTTCACCTCTTGATGTTTCAGAAAGTGTTTCAACTTCTATCCATTCTGCTCTTTCGTGTTTTGCAATAATCAGCTGCGCAATTCGTTCTCCATTTTCGATTACAAAATCGTCATTAGATAAATTTACTAAAATTACTCCGATTTCTCCTCTATAATCTGCGTCAACAGTTCCTGGCGAATTTAAAACAGTTACTCCTTTTTTTGCCGCTAGGCCGCTTCTCGGTCTTACCTGCGCTTCATAACCAATTGGCAATTCTATAAAAAGTCCTGTCTTTACAATAGTTCTTTCTAAAGGTTTTAACGTAATTGGTTCTATAATATTGGCACGCAAATCCATTCCTGCAGAAGCAATTGTTTCGTAATTTGGTAAATCGTGCTGTGATTTATTGATAATTTGAATTTTCATTTTTAAATATAATTTTCTTAAAACGTCTTATTTTCTTTTCATTATTCCCTTTATAGTATCTTTTTCGAAATGGTAAACGAGATACATAAAAGCTAAAAGCAACGGAATTCCAACATAATATTTTTCTCTAAATCCGTAAAATGAAATTATTGAAAATAATATTGAAACGCCTAAATAAGCACCAATCTTGTTCATATCGTAAGGAATCGGATAGTATTTATTTCCTAAAATATAAGAAATAAGCATCATGCTTCCGTAAGCAGAAATAGTTGCAATTGCAGAACCATAATAACTGTATTTCGGAATTAATAAATAATTTAAAATCAAGGTAATAATTGCACCTACAATAGAAATGTACGCTCCGATTTTTGTTTTATCTGTCAGTTTATACCAAACCGATAAGTTGTTATAAATTCCTAAAAAGAAATTTGCCAAAATAATTAGCGGCACCACTTTCATAGCTTCCCAGTACGATTTATTGTCTAATAACAAATATTTTAAAACGTCTGCAAAAACAATTACTCCTAATAAAATCAAGGATCCTAAAATCACAAAATATTTAGTAATAACGGCATAAGTCTGAGGTGCGTTTTCATTTTTAGCATGACTAAAAAAGAAAGGCTCAATTCCTAATCTGAAAGCTGTTGCAAAAAGAACCATAAATAATCCTAATTTGTAACAAGCAGAATAAGCTCCAACTTCAGATTTTGCTAAATTTTCTGGAAGCAAATAACCTAAAAGAATTTTATCGAAATGTTCGTTTACAGCAAAAGCAAGTCCGGCTACCAAAATTGGAAGTCCGTATTTCATCATTTTTTTCCAAAGTACTGGATCAAATTTTCGCCCAAGCGAAAGATAATTTGGAGAAAGGACAACAAATGTTGCTAAACTTGCCAAAAGATTTGCGATGAAAATATAAGCGATCTGGAAGTTTTCAATATATAGATTATCCCAAACAGAATTCGGGTTTGAAGCTGCCAGTTTTGGCAAATACATTAAGAAAAATATATTTAATAATAAGTTTATAACAACATTTCCAATCTTAATTGCAGCATAAACCATTGGTCTTTGGTTAGCTCTAAGTTTAGAAAACGGTATTAAAACCAAGGCATCCAAAACTAAAATCCATACCGAATACGTAATATACTGAACGTCGACTTCGGCTAAATTAGCAAGTGTGTTTCTGAAAATGAGGGCTACAAAAAGGAAAATTATTGAAGTCCAAAATATAGAAATAGTCGAAGTAGCAATGACATTTTTCTTATCTTCTTCTGCACTGTAAAATCTAAAAAATGCCGTTTCCATACCGTAAGAAAGAACTACGTTAAAGAAAACCATCCAAGACAATACGATCGAAACTTCACCATACTCTGCTGTAGGCAATATTCCTGTATATAATCTCACTAATAAGAAACTCAGCATTCGCGGTAAAACTGTTGCCAGTCCGTAAATTGCTGTTTGTTTGAATAGATTTTTATATAATCCCAAAATATAATTCTAATAATGTTTGTAAGACAAAAATAACCATTTCTTTTGTTTAATGGTGTTTTTGTTAATGCAATAAAGAAAAGTTATGTATGTTTTTAAACAGTCATTTTCTTTTCATCTAAAATTTTTACAAAATGAAACCCTCTCGGAGCATAACCTTGATTATAATAAAATCGATGAGCGGCAAAGTTACCTGTAAATGCATCCAATACTATACTGCTGCAATTCAATTCTATTGCTTTTTTCTCTACATAATCGGTAAGCATTTTTCCAATTCCTTTAGATCGGTATTCAGGATGTACCACAAAATTGTCAATTTCGAGATATTTGCCCGTCCATAATTTTGTTGCAGACCAACATCCCGTAATTCCGATACAATTTTCTTCTTCAAAAACGGCAATTTGAGTATAATTATGCGGAACCATTTCTGAAAGAAACGATTCGTATTTTTCTTCACTTAAATTAGGATACAGAAAACGTATAGTATCAATCTGAGAGAGCATCTCTTTTATGGTTGTTAGTTCTCGTAGTTTCATTTCACTAAAAAATTATACTTCAAAAATACTTATTTTCGACCGAAATACTTCTCAATTTAAAGCAAACGATATTTCACATTTTTAGAAATTTGTAAGAATGAAAAAAATAGTTTTTATTTGTGTTAATATAATAATAAGAAATCTTCAACGTTATATCATTAAAAACCACTTCTTTAGAACTTTTTTCTTAAAAAAGTTCATTTCTCATTACAGATTTTTTTCAAAACATGTGAATCATATAAATATCACATGGAAATTATGTAAGATTTTTTCGTTAAACCTTTCTTAAATTTGTTTCACAGGGATTGAGAAAGCTAAATACAACCCTTATAAAAAAGGAAGCACTGGGACTAATAAAGCTTGTTTGTTCCCATAAAAGACAAAGCATAAAGGGATTGAAGTTAGCTAAAATGTAACCCTTATAAAAAAACTAAGCATTGGGATTGATAAAGCTTGTTTGTTCCCATAAAAGACAAAGCACAGGGATTGATTCTGCTGAAATGTAACCCTTAAAAAAACAGAGCAATGGGACTAATAAAGCTAGTTTGTTCCCATGAAAGACAAAGCACACAGAGTTATCTGTCTATTTTTATAAAATGGTAGTGATTCTCAATTTACTTATAATTTGAGAATCACCATTTTATAAAATTATTTTTAAAAAAGAATAAAACTTCCAATAAAAAGAAAAGCCAGCTTTATGCTGGCTTTTCTTTTTATATTATGGAATAGATTATCCGTTTAAAGCTTCTGCTCCACCAACAATTTCCAAAATCTCACTTGTAATCGCAGCCTGACGAGCTTTGTTATAAGTTAATTTTAATTGGTTTCTTAAAGCTGTAGCGTTATCTGTTGCTTTGTGCATTGCAGTCATACGCGCTCCATGCTCAGAAGCAAATGAATCACGAATACCTTTGTACAATTGTGTTTTTAAAGACTTAGGAATTAAAGCCAATACAATTTCTTCTTTACCTGGTTCAAAAATATAATCTCCTGAAGGAGCAGCTGCATCTGTAGCGATAGGTGCTAACGGTAAAAACTGTTCTACTTGAACAATTTGAGTCGCAGCATTTTTAAACTGATTGTAAACTAATTCAATTCTATCGTATTCTCCAGATAAAAATTTCTCAGTCAAATTATCTGCAATTCCGGCAACATTTTCAAAAGTTAAATGATCAAAAATTGCATTGTGATGACCGTGAACTTTATGCGTTTTGCTTAAAGCGTCGTTTCCTTTTTTACCAATAGCAAAAATATCAACTTGTTTTCCAGCGTAAAACTCTGTACGGTTTTTAATCTCTTTAATAATATTCGAATTGAAAGCACCGCATAAACCTCTATTTGAAGTTACTGCTACTAACAATACTTTTTTTACTTCACGTTGTGTAGTGTAATCTCCTCCTACTTCACCTTCTAGTGTAGCCGAAAGATCTTGCAATAACTCCGTTAATTTCTCGGCATAAGGACGCATTGCAGTGATTGCATCTTGTGCTTTCTTCAGCTTTGCAGCAGAAACCATTTTCATAGCCGATGTAATTTGCATCGTCGATGAAACGGAAGTAATTCTATTACGGATTTCCTTTAAATTTGCCATCTATTGATTAGAAAATGTGACAATTTGAAAATTAGATAATTAGAATAATGAGTAAACATTTTCTAATTATCTAATTTACCAATTATCTAATTAGTTATATTTTGCTGAGATTTCTTTTGCTGCTTTTTCGATAACGTCTGTAATAGTGTCATCTAATTTTCCAGCTTTCAAAGCATTAAGTGTATCTTTATGTTTGCTGTTTAAGTAAGCTAAGAAATCTGCTTCGAATTCTTTTACTTTATTTACAGGAACATTTCTTAACAAGTTTTTAGAACCAGCGTAGATAATAGCTACTTGGTTTTCAACTGGATAAGGATCATTTAAACCTTGTTTCAAGATCTCAACGTTTCTTTTTCCTTTTTCAATTACGTTTAATGTAACAGAATCTAAGTCAGAACCGAATTTAGCGAAAGCTTCTAATTCACGGAATTGAGCCTGGTCTAATTTTAAAGTTCCAGAAACTTTTTTCATTGATTTAATCTGTGCATTACCTCCAACACGAGATACAGAGATACCTACGTTAATTGCAGGACGAACCCCAGAGTTGAACAAATCTCCATCAAGGAAAATCTGACCATCTGTAATAGAGATTACGTTTGTTGGGATATATGCAGAAACGTCACCAGCTTGAGTTTCGATAATTGGTAAAGCAGTTAATGAACCACCACCTTTTACGATTGACTTAATAGAATCTGGTAAATCGTTCATGTTTTTAGCGATACCATCATCAGCGATTACTTTACAAGCACGCTCTAATAAACGAGAGTGTAAGTAGAAAACGTCTCCAGGGTAAGCCTCACGTCCCGGTGGTCTTCTTAATAAAAGAGAAACCTCACGGTAAGCAACAGCTTGTTTAGATAAATCATCATAAACGATAAGAGCTGGACGACCAGAATCTCTGAAGTACTCTCCAATTGCAGCACCAGCAAATGGAGCGTAAACTTGCATTGGAGCTGGATCAGAAGCATTTGCAGCAACGATAACTGTATAAGCCATTGCTCCTTTTTCTTCTAACATTTTTGCGATTCCTGCTACAGTCGAAGCTTTTTGTCCGATTGCAACATATATACAGAATACAGGTTTTCCTGCATCGTAAAATTCTTTTTGATTTAAGATTGTATCGATACAAACAGTTGATTTACCTGTTTGACGGTCACCGATTACAAGCTCACGCTGTCCACGACCAACTGGGATCATAGCATCAACTGCTTTTACTCCTGTTTGTAATGGCTCAGTAACTGGCTGACGGAAGATAACTCCAGGAGCTTTTCTTTCTAATGGCATTTCGTATAAGTCACCACCAATTGGCCCTTTTCCATCAATTGGAAAACCAAGAGTGTTAACAACACGTCCTACCATTTGCTCACCTACTTTAAGAGAAGCAATACGTTGAGTTCTTTTTGCAGTAGATCCTTCTTTAAGTCCAGTTGATGGTCCTAATAATACAACCCCAACATTATCCTCTTCAAGATTCAATACGATACCTTCCATACCGTTATCAAATTCTACTAACTCACCATATTGTACATTAGATAGCCCGTAAACACGAGCAATACCGTCTCCAACTTGAAGTACTGTTCCTACTTCCTCTAGCGTAGCACCAGATTCAAAACCTTCTACTTGCTTTCTTAATATTGCTGAAATTTCAGCAGGTTTGATTTCCGCCATCTTAATTTATAATTTAGACACTTTTTGTGTTATAAAACTAATTACTTAACTCTCTTTTTAATACTTGTAATCTGTTTGCAACAGAAGCATTGTATTGATTATCTCCTATTCTCAAAATAAATCCACCGATAATTGAAGGATCTACTATATTTTCAATTGTAATTTTTTTATCTGATAAAGTTGCAACTTTTGCTAAAACTTTAGCTTCTAAAGCAGCATCTAATGGAATTGCTGTTGTAACTTTCGCTACTTCAACACCATTATTTTCATCAAATAATTTACTGTATCCTAATGCAATTGCATGTAGAATTTCAAATCTTTTGTTTTCGAATAATAAACGGAACAATCCTTTTGTCACTCCATTTACGTCTGCAAAAACTTCTAAAAGAGCACCTTCTTTAACTTCAACTGTAGTCGTTGGGTTCTGAATAAATGCACTCAATTCCTCATTTGTTTCAATTGCATTAGCAATTGATTTCATATCGTTATTGACAGCTTCGGCAACACCTTTAGAGTTTGCTAAGTCTAGAATTGCTTTTGCATAACGAATTGCTGCTCTTGTACTTGCCATAATCTTAGTTTAACTTTACGTCACCTAACATTTTCTCCACCAATTTAGTTTGAGATTCTTTGTTAGATAATTCTTCTTTCAATAATTTTTCAGCAATACTCAATGATAGTGTAGAAACTTGAGATTTCAATTCTGCCATTGCAGCATTTTTTTCGCTTTCGATAGCCGCTTTAGCTTGTTCAATCATTTTTTGACCAGCTTCTTGTGCTTCGTTTTTAGAATCAGCAATCATTTTCTCTTTCATTTCGCGAGCTTCTTTCAACATCGCGTCACGTTCTGCACGAGCTTCATTCAAAATTCTTTGATTGTCAGCTTGTAAATTTTCCATTTCTCTCTTTGCGTTTTCAGCAGAAAGCAATGCATTTTTAATACCTTCTTCTCTTGCAGTAATAGATTCCATAATTGGTTTCCAAGCAAATTTTACTAAAAGCAAAATTAGTATTACTAAGATTAAAGCCTGCCAGAAGAATAATCCGAATGAAAAATCGTTAATTAACTTATCCATTTTATATAACTATATTAAATATTTAATTTCTTTTTTTAAAAGTAACAACATCTTTAACCAACCGTTAAAGATGCTGTTATTTCTTTCTTTATTATTTTCCTAAGATTAAAGCAGCAAATGCTAAACCTTCTAATAAAGCAGCGATAATAATCATCGCAGTTTGGATTTTACCAGCAGCTTCTGGCTGACGAGCAATAGCGTCCATAGCAGATCCACCGATTTTACCTAAACCTAAACCTGCACCGATTACTACTAAACCAGCACCTACTAAAGTTGGAATTGTTCCCATAAGTATTTATATATATAAAATTAAACTTCTAATTAAATGATTGCGTTTTCTTCCTCATGTGCATGTCCGTGATCATCATGATGGTGATCTTGAACAGCCATACCAATAAACAATGATGATAACATTGTGAAGATAAACGCTTGTAAAAATGCAACTAAAACTTCAATAACTGAGATAAACAGAGTTAATCCTAATGAGATTGGTAAATCTGCAGCTAAATTTTTTCCAACAAAAATCATTGCAATTAAACTCATAATTACTACGTGACCTGCAGTAATGTTTGCGTACAAACGAATTAATAATGCGAATGGTTTTGTTAATGTTCCTAAAACCTCAATTGGAGCTAAGATAATTTTCATTGGAACCGGTACTCCTGGCATCCAGAAGATGTGTCCCCAATAATCTTTGTTTGCACTAAATTGTGTAATAATGAAAGTAAATAATGCTAAACAAACTGTAATTGCAATATTTCCTGTTACATTGATTCCTAGTGGAGTCATTCCTAATAAGTTTAACAACCAAACAAAGAAAAATACAGTTAACAGGTAACCCATATATTTACGGTATTTTGTCTCTCCAATATTAGGAACTGCGATTTCGTCTCTAATGAAAATAATAAGCGGTTCTAAAACTCTACCAAATCCAGTTGGGATTGGTCCTTTCTTATATGATTTTGCTAAACCAGTAAACATTAAAAATAATAATACTGATACGAAAAGCATTGAAACAACATTTTTAGTAATTGAAAAATCTAATGGTTTTTCATTTGAAGGATGACCGTGCTCATCAAAGTTGATTGTTCCGGCTGCATCTGTTTTGTAAATTTTACCGTGAACTAATTTATAGTAGCTACCGTCAACTTCTGCAACTTCTTCTCCGTGGTGTAATTTTGAAGAAGAGAAAACTTTTAAACCTCCATCAATAAGAATAACTGGTAATGAAAAACCATAGTGCTTATTTTCTTTTTCATCTGAAAAGAAAACGAAGTCATGAGAATCTTGTAAGTGGTGATCAATAAAAGCATCCACTTTTGCTTTTGGGTCAAGAGCAACATGCTCTCCTTCTTCGTGAGCATTATGTGAAACTACTTTCTCTTCGTGAGCAGTTTCAGTTTGAACATGCGTCGAATCATTCTCTGGATTTGCAAAACCCATAATAGGTAGAGAAGCAACAAAAGCTGCAAGAATAAAGCTGAGTGGTTTGTTTGAAATCACCATATCGTGGAAAATCTTATTTTTTTACGTTTCTAAAATTTGGTGCAAAGGTACATTTTTTATTAATATTCAAAAGGATATGAAAAATTATTTTTAAACCTTGTTTTAAAGAATTGTTATTTTAACGCTTTTCATTTAATAATCGGACAGTTAAAAGCGTTTGAAATAACAAAAACAGCACAAATGTTATAAAAAAACTAACTTTTTCAACATCGGTTTCTCCAGTTTTGTTTTTTAAGATCGGCTGCAGAGCTAAATAGGCTAATAACATTTGTGTAAAAGTTCCGAATAAAAACGCCATTCCGACGATTTCAAAATTCTTCTTTTTTACTACTAATAATATAAGGTATAATAAAGACGAAATTGCGAAGAACGATAAATACAGTATTTCTAGACTGTAATGAAAGTTCTCTGTTTTAATTTCGCTAAAGAAAAAAAGGGCTTTATGTACTATATAAGTTCCTAAAGCAAGACATAACAAATAAAATAGCGGTTTGTAATTTTTTGAAAGCATTCGAAATAATTTTAGTGCAAAGATGCAACTTTTATCTCAAGGCATTTTATATACAAACTACTTTGTTTTATTGATGTCATTTACTTGTCGGATTACATTATATAATGCAACGCCAACTCCAGCCAATACAAAAATGGTGTTATAATATACTTTTGGGCTTGGATGTTTCTCGTCGAGCCAGGTTCCGAAATAAGAGAATACAAAGATGATTACTCCCATTTGAAAAGGAATATTAATAAATGCCAGCCATTTATTTCTCCTATTATTGTTCGGTTCCTTTTCCATCTTCTAGCATAATTACTGTATTGGAATGGGCAAGCATCGTACAGGTTGCTGTAAAGTCAGCTCCTGGTTCTATCGAAAGTTTTCCTACTGCTACCTCTCCGTGTATTTGAGCAGTCGATTTAATATTAAGCGTTTCTAGAACTTTTATTTTTCCGTGAAATTCTCCTTCAATATCTGCATTGTTACAGATAATTTCTCCTTTAACAACTCCTTTGGCCCCAATCACTATTTTGCCCTGCGAAGTAAAATTTCCAATCAATTCGCCGTCTAATCTAAAATCGGCTTTAGAAACTATGTCTCCTACTATTGATGTTCCTTCTACAATTCTGTTTGTTTTTCCTAATTGTTCAGTTCCGTTTTTTTTTACTTTTTCAAACATGGCGGTTAAGATTTTAAGGGGTTTTCGGGGTAAGGTATGCGTCTAAATTCTTTTTAATCTGAACAATTTTATAATTATCATTTGATATAATTATTGCCTGATCTGGAATTTTATATTTTTTATCTTCTCTAAAAACTCCTGCAATATCATTTGCATAAGCTTCAGATTTTAAACCATGAATAACTACAAAACTTTCTGTTTTATTGTATTTATCCAGAGATGTTGTCAATCTTTCGTAATTTTCTACTAATAAAAATACTCTAATCGCTTCTTCAATTCTTTTAACCGTTTTTGTATCGGTATTAGCAACGCGGTATAATATTTTCCAGTTTTTAGTGTCGGTTGTCGTAAAATTAAGTTTTTCTAAAACAGGAACTTGTTTTTCTAGAATTTCTCTAGCGTTTTTACCCTCTTCACTATTTGGATAATTATCTGCCACATTCTCAAGTCCTTTTTTATAGGCTTCTAAACCATTTACTTTTCCTAAAGTATTGGCTTTCAATAATTCGTATTTAGAAACAATATCATCTCCAGAATATTGGTTAATCAGATTGTCAATATTGGCTAAGACTTCATCAAAATGTTCCTCTTCAAAAAGTTTATACCATTTTTGATATTCTTTGTCGGGACTAGAATTTGAATCTTCTTCCTTATTATTTATAATGTGAGCATATCTGGAATCTGGATATTTCGTAGAAATCTCCATTTTTATAGCTTCTGCTTTTGCCGGATTTGTAATTTGATAAATTTTGTACAAATTATACATTGATGGCAACACCAGTTTTTCTTCAGGATTGTTCTGAAGCAATTGTTCTAGTTTGTCGCTCGCCAAATTGTATTCTTTAAACTTCTCCTTATATATAAGTCCTAATTGATAGTACGAAAAATTACGTTCTTTACCAATGCTGTCCATCGCCACTTGCGAAGTTGGAAGCTGTTTTACATAATAGGCAACCGTATATTTTTCTGGTACAATTGTATCTTTCAGAGCATTGGCGACTTCATTAGTAGCAATTGTATCATTCATGGCATTATCATTGGCTGCTTTTATTCCCGCCAATCTCCAGTTACCGCCCAAAGTTCTGTTACCCCACATTTTTTTAAACTGCAGTTTTCCATAGGCAACCGTTGTCGGATTATAAAAATAAAATGAACTTGCATTATCGTTTCCGCCTGGAGGCATTCCAATTCCTTCTGGTTCTGCAGGTCTACCCAATGATTGCGGATTCACAGCTCCATTTCCAGGAATCTCGGCTTGAGAGTTTCGGTCGATATTTGCCAATCGTTCTTTTTCTTTTTCTTCTAAAAGTTTTTTGGCTTCGTCCTTCTTTTTAAGCTCGGCTATATAATTTTCGAAATAATCTTTCTTTTCGTTTGGCGGCAAATTATACACCTTAATAATACTATCGTTACGTTTTGCAATCGCTTCGTACTTAATTACGTCATCAAGATTTTTTCTATTTTTTTCTATAAAGGCAAATTCTCTGGTTTTAGGATCCATTTTTACCAAAGTACTATCATAATACTTTGCTGCCATAGAATAATCTGTATCTTTAAAATACATATTCCCAATATTTCTATAGGCAGAAGCCATCAAATACGGATCTTTAGATTTTCTTCTTAAAGATTTATTGTAGTATACTAAAGCATTTTCTTGATCTTTCTTTTTATCATAATAAACTCCCATTTCATAAAAAAGAACATCATAGTAAGGGCGATTTTCACGATCGGTTACCAATTTATTAAATGTCTTTAAGAAAATCGTATCATTATCTTTTCCATAATCAAACATTTGTGCTTTTTTCGCGTAAGCGTGCATCATATATTTACGATCTGCTTTTCTATTTAAATCAATTACTTGATCGAAAAAATAAACCGCACTATCCTTTTTTCCTTCTGCCTGATACATTTGGCCAAGGATAAAACGATATCTTGCACGTTCTTCGTTATTTCTGGTAAATTGTTCTGCAATTCTAAGTTTAGCAACGGCGCTGTCTTTTTCCTCCAAATTTAGATATGCTTCTGCCAAAAGAGCATTTGCATCTGCATAAGTTTGTTTGTCTAAATCTGTTTTTTTAAGTAAAATTTTGATGTTTTTAAGAGCAATTGCATCGTTACCTAAACGCATATTGGTTTTTTCACGCCAGATTTTTGCAATATTAATATTATCGCTTTCAGGATATTTATATAAAACATAATTGAATGCCTCAATTGCCGGAATAAAACGCTGATCGTAATATCTTGCTTTTCCCAACATTAAGTAAGCTTCATCAATCTGATAATTTTTTTCTCGACCGCCAATATTCATCGAGTGCTTCTGAATGGCTTTTGTCGCTTTTGTTTCTGCCAGTTCAAAATCTGGATTTTTAGCTTTTTCGCCTTCAGAAAAATTTTCGTCGAATTGCATTTTTTCAATTGGCAATAATTTCCAAAAATTATCTTCGTTATTCGCCTGAATAGATTTTAATCCTTTATCAAGACCAATTCCGCCATTGTACAAAATGTTATATTTTGTGCTTAAGGCATGGGAATTTCTAGACAAAAAGGTATTTTTTTTGGTAGAACAAGCTATCAAAAAGAATAAAAAAACGAGAGTAAAACTATATTTAAGAGTATTCTTTTTCAATAGAAACGAGTTTAAAACAGATAACTACTAAAAATTGGTTTTAGTATATTCATTTGTAAAAATACGCTTCTTTTTTAAATATAGAAATTCTTACACAGCAAAAAACAATTCTAGTTCTTGTAAGGTCTCTTTTGAAGTCTGAATGTCCTTCACTATTTCGCCTTTGTTAAGGACTACAATTCTATTGCAAACCTCGACAGTATGCTGTAAATCATGACTTGAAACTAAAACAGTTACGTTTGGATCATCGGCTAATTCTTTGATAATTTTTTTTAATCGGCTTACTGTAGTTGGATCTAAATTTGCAAAAGGTTCGTCTAAAATAACTACTTCTGGATTTCCAATAAGTGTTGCAATGATTCCCACTTTTTTCTGGTTTCCTTTGGACAGATCTCGAAGGTATTTTTTGTTCTTCAAAATTTCACCATTAAAAAACTCTTCATGTTTACCTAACAGCGCATCGACATCTGCTTTGTTCTGATTTCGCAAATCGCCAATAAAATAAAAATATTCTTCTGGAGTTAAATATCCGATAAGGAAATTTTCATCCAAAAAAGATCCTGTAAAAGATTTCCATTTTTCGCTTGTATTTACTTGAATATCATTGCTTTTAATATATCCCGTTGAAGGCTGAATAAGGTCTAAAAGTAGACTGAAAAAAGTGGTTTTCCCTGCTCCGTTATTTCCCACCAATCCAAAACTTTGTCCTTTTGGAATTTCTAGATTACTGATATTTAAGACTGTAGTTTCGTTATATTTTTTTGAAAGCTGATTTACTTGTATCATGATAATTTTAGATTTTTGATTGTAGATTTTTAGATAATTATCTAATTGACTAATTCTCTAATTAACTAATTGGTTAATTAACTCTTTTGTTTATAAGCACTTATCGTACTGTACTTCTCTATTTTGTATCTCTTTTCTATTAATGAAAAAACTTTTTCCTTGAAAATAAATCCGATAACTCCTGCTCCTGCTACGAGAGATAATCCAATCATTTTATTTCCCAAATAAAGACCTAATGCGTATAAACCTAGAGGCAGCAAAATTTTTGGCAACGACAAAAGCATTGCACTTACATTAAAGGCCTTTTTATCTCCAAAAGCTCCGCCAGCATTACTTAAATCGATTGGAGTTTTGGTAAATGCCCCGCCTAAAAGAACCAAATGAGAGTTTACTCCAATATTGTAAATGGCTCCTACAACAATAGTTAAGTAAACTTCCCATCCAAAAAACAAATAGAACAATGCCAATATGGTCGAAATGAAAGTCGCTATAACAATAAGCCACCACTTAGAAGTAATGTAGCCTCTGTACGGAATATTCTGTGTCATCATTAATTGATAATACGAACTATCCCAGCTTGGTACAAATTGTCCGAAAACAAATAGAAATCCTCCCGAAACAAATATTCCGGCAAAAATATGCATCGCTTCTGGCTGGTGCGTGTTTCCGAAAAAAATCAATCCGTAGAATAAAAAAATCACACTCATTAAAATAGTGGTTTTTGACCTTTTATTTCTTTTGATGAGTTTAATATCATTTTTCAGAAAAGTGCCCAAAGTCCCAAACTGATTAAGCCACGAAAGATTTTCTGTAGAAGCAATATCTTGTTTTACAGAAAGTCCTGCGTCGAGATATAAATTTTTTTCGAAGTATTTAAACGTAAAAAAGTGCAACGCGATCAATACTAGAATCGGAACCAAAAACAATCCGTCGATGTCATAAAAGCTTTGAAAAAATGGAGTTGTAAATAATGTAATATCAAATAGTTCATAATACTGCGCACCTCCTAGAGCTACAATCAATATTAAAAACAGGGCGAACAGTTTGTCAATATTGCTTAAAATAATATTCAGAAAATTGTTGATGTAAATGATAGACATTACTCCCAAATGCCAGAAAATAATTTCAATAACATCATAACCGTTTAAAATCAAGACAACCGAAAACGGAATAAAAAATAAAGCATGAATCCAGTTAAAGAAAGACAAAACGGTTTTGCCTAAAGAAAAATGGACAATCGTTGGTTTCTTTAAAGGAAGAACCAGTAATGGCTTAATATTCAAGACTGGGATTGGCTGCAATAAGAGTCTAATTACTAAATCAAATAGGAAGTAGTAAATCAGAAATTTGTTAATGGTTAGTAATGGCTCCAGTTTCATTTCTTTAAGCATGTAAAATGCCCCAACTCCCATACCAATAAAAATTAGTGAAAAATAGACCATCAAAAAGCCCATTATGATTTTCATTGCCAGATTTTTACCGAAAGATGCCGATCTGATAAAAGCTTTCCATTCGAGATAAATAAACTTCTTAAACATGGTTTATGGTTTTAGTATTTTTGTAGTAAGAGACCAAATGTAGGAAAACGTTACAAAAAAAGTTAAAAAAAATAATTTAGTGGCAAACTTTTAATAGTGGTTTGCTACTTTTGCATAAAAATTCTATCATGCCTTCATTCTTAAAACTTATAATTAAAGAGGTTAAACGCGAAACTGCAGAGGCTGTTTCTATACTTTTTAATGTTCCTGAAGAACTAAAACCAGACTACAAATTTATAGCTGGACAATATATAAATTTAAAACTAACTCTTGATAATCAAGAAATAAGACGTGCATATTCTATTTGTTCTGCACCAGACAGCGGCGAACTAAGAATTGCTGTAAAAGCGGTAAAAAACGGTCTTTTTTCTCAGTTTGCCAATACTAAATTAAAAGCTGGAGATGTTCTTGAAGTAGGACAGCCAGAAGGTAAATTTACTTTTGAGCCAGATGCTGAAAGACAAAAAAACTACGCAGCATTTGTTGCAGGTAGCGGAATTACTCCTGTTCTTTCTATCGTAAAATCGGTTTTAAAAAATGAGCCAAAAAGTTCATTTGTATTGGTTTACGGAAATAAAACTCCTGAAAACACGATCTTTCAACAAGAACTTCACGATTTGCAATTGCAATACGTAGGCAGACTTTTTGTGCATTATGTGTACAGCCAAGCGAAAGCTGAAAACGCATTGTTTGGAAGAATTGAAAAATCGACTGTGAATTTTGTTTTGAACAATAAACACAAAGAACTTGAATTTGATAAATTTTTCCTTTGCGGACCAGAAGAAATGATTAATACGGTTTCTGATGTTTTGAAAGAGAAAAATGTAAAAGAATCTGCGATTAAATTTGAGCTTTTTACTTCTTCTTCTGAAGAACATGCAATTCAGGGTTCTCAAGAAGGGCATACAAAAATTACGGTTTTAGTTGATGACGAAGAGACTACTTTCGAAATGTCTAAAAAACAAACTATTCTAGATGCCGCACTAAAACAAGGTGTTGACGCTCCGTATTCTTGTCAAGGCGGAATCTGCAGCAGCTGTTTAGGACGTGTTACAACTGGTTCTGCAGAAATGACTAAAAATTCTATTTTAACGGACAGCGAAATCGCAGAAGGTTTAATTTTAACTTGCCAAGCACATCCAACATCTGATACTATTTATGTGGATTATGATGATGTATAATTTGTAAAATTCCAAAAAAATATAAATTCCAAATTCCAATGTTAAAATTGAGATTTGGAATTTTTTTTATCGATTATTTATAATCTTTGTCAAAGTTTTCATTTTCCATTTGGAATTTGGAATTTAAAAATTTGGGATTTTATTTTATGTTATGAAATCAATTCGAGAAATATTTAGAAATAATAGAGATCTTCTGGAAGAATCTGAAGTACAGCAGCTTGTAGAGTATTGCGAAGAACTTCAAGACGAAATTGTAGAATTAAAATTTCAAAAAACGGAGAATAAAGAACTTGCTTTAATTGACATGATTAAAGAAGTTATAAAAGGTTGCGAAGCTTTAGACAAAGAACAAATGGAACATGAACGGTTTGGTTACGATGCGCCAGATTATAAATCAACTATTGCGTACTTACAGCGATATATTCATAGCCGATGCCGTGAGGAAAAAATTTGGATAGGATAGTTAAATTCCAATAAAAAAAATCCAAATTCCAATTTGAAAATCTTTGCGTAAATCTTTGTCAAAGTTTAAAACTTTGACAAAGATAAATTCAAGTCAAAATTGGAATTTGGATTTTTTTTTACTGAAATTTTTCTTTCTATTGGAATTTAAAATTGTTCTTCAATTTTAGAAACAACATTTTCTGGTAAAATAGTTCTCATCGCATCTTCATAACCTTCCACAATTTTGTTTCCATAAACTGAAGTTGGCAGTTTCGGATATTGATTTCGGTCTGAAGTTATTGCGTTTTCTAAGCTTTGATTGAATGGTAAAAATCCCGCAAACGGATGCGTAGCGCCCCAAAGTGTAACAACTTTTACACCCAGCATTGCTGCAATATGAGCGTTTCCAGAATCCATAGAAAGCATCACATCAAGGTTGCTGATTAATTGTAATTCCTGCTGAAATTTAATTTTTCCAGCCATATTAATTACATTTTCAAATGGTTGAGCAATCGAATCTAAAATTTCGATTTCTTTCTTTCCTCCGCCAAAAAGCAAAATTTTATACGACGAATTTTGAGCCAGTTTCGCAATTACTTCTTTCATCAAATCCAAAGGATAAACCTTAGAATCGTATTGAGCAAAAGGAGCAATTCCGATTAATTTTTGGTTTTTGTTTCCGATAATTTCTAAAATTTCCGAACTTAAAATTGCTTTTTCAGGAAAAGTCGGATTTGATAAATCTAACGGAAAACCCAATCCTTCAAACACTTTTGCGTGTCTTTCAAACATAGTTGGCAGTTGTTTGAAAATCTTATTTTCAGCTCGAGTTAATTCTTTTTTTCCTTCTCTTCCCTTATCAACCGTTGCTCTTTTTTTTCCGCTTAAAGCGAAAAGCAAACTCACAATCTTAGATCTCAACACATTATGAAGATCTGCAAAAGCATCTATTTTGAGTTTTTTTACATCTGAATATAACTTCAAAAGTCCTGAAAAACCTTTGTGTCTTTCTTTTTCGTCAAAAGCAAAAAACTCTAGATTGGGAATTCCGTCAAAAAATGGTTTGAAAAAAGGACGTGAAATAACCGTCAATTTCACGTTTGGATATTGTTTTACAAAAACGCGTAAAACAGGAACCGTCATGGCGACATCTCCCATTGCGGATAGTCTCATGACGGCTATATATTTGATCTTGTTGGACAAATTTTTAGTCTTAAAAATTAAAAAAATGGTGAAATGTTCTAAAAAAGTGGTTGTTTTTTGGCCACTTTTTGGCCATTTCGATTTATAAAAATAACGTGAAAATCAAGTATTTGCATAGCTCTTATTAACAAAATAACGTGGTTTTCAACAATTTAATCGTTTTTTTTGGTCTTTCTTTGGCCATTTCTGCTCTTTCTGCTCTTTGTGTTTTTTATGTTCTTTCTGTTTTGTTCTTCATCATCTCTTTCATACCTATATTTAATGCTTCAGATATTACTTCAATTTCTTTAATATAATCTTGACTTAGTTTATAAGTTGACGCAGGCCCTTCCCCTAGTTGTTCTAGTGTTTTATTTGAAACTAATTTATCTACTCTAAACCTTACTTGTTTTCTAGATAATTTGTCTTCAAAAAGACCTACAAAATCTTTCATTTTTGCATTTTCTTCTTTAGTCAAAAACTGTACAATCGCATTAAAAACTTGGCTGTCATCTATTTCTTTAAGATTATAATATTTTGCTTTTTCATCTGTAAAATCATAATAATCCTTAGATAGGATATAAAAAACTGCATTTGTTTTACCTCTTTTCTCAATTAGTTTTTTCTGCAAAAGATGATTTATTTGTTCTGATTCAAGGTCATTTTTGTGAACTCCATTTTTAATTTTATTCAAGGTAACTATTTCAAGAACAGAAAGTTTTTCGTTTTCAGGAAGTTCTTTTTGAATTGAATCAATAAATAAAGCAAAAGCACGATCTTCTATTATTGCAGAAAGTTTAAGATTTACTTGAAAATTATCTGATTTTGAATAATCAGGTTCTGCTTTGCCTTCTGATAGAGTATTATAATATATTTTATCTACCCCTTGCCCTGAACGTTCAACAATTCCAGTCTTTTGCAAAATATCTGCTAATAGTCTATTTCTTGGAGTGCTTGGTATTTTTATTAAATTCTCTAAAGTTACCCCAGCAGGAAAGCCACCGGCATTAATAACATCAAGTCTTTGCGGAAATTGTTTAATTACAATCTCAGATGTTCTTCGATAGTCTCTATGTGAAATGGCATTATTAATAGACTCTCGAATTACTTCTTCATTAAAATAAGGAATATTAAAAATATATGCCCCATCTTGAATCGGAAAGCTTCCATTTCTTAAATTAATCGTTTTCCATAATTCATCTATTAAAATAAAAAAAGGTTCTACAAATTCTATTCTATTATCGAAAGGAATTTGGCTTTCTGAATTTCTATATTCTAACATTACTTTGGCTTGTGGTAGCCTTTCTTGCAACGTTTCTTTTTTTGCCAATAAAATTAATGCCGCATTAGTTAGCTTGCCTTTTTTTAAAAGATCTAGGTCAGAAAGAATCTGTTTATTAGGCAATAACTTAAATTGTGGATTATTTTGTTTGATAGAGTATTTTTCTTTCAGTAATAAGATGGCTTTTTCATCTAAATCTGAAATTTCTAAATCTTCACATATTTGCTGTGAAAAATCAGGTTCCTGCTCTTGAATAATTTTTAAATAAAATTCATCTGACATTGGCTTCAATTCTTCACCAACTCTCATTAAAGCAACATCTTCAAATTTAAAAACTTTTCCAGCAGGTCTACATGGAATCTCTATTACTAATACTCTTTTAGATTCTTCGTAAAGTTCATATATAGATGGACGGATTCCCGTATCTGTATATATTCTAGATTCAAGTTCTCCTATAGTACCCAAATTTTGTTGAGTTCCAACTACTTCATGAGGATAATTATCAGTCATTCCTATAACTAGGTATCCTCCACCTTCATTACATAAAGCAGTAACATATCCTAAAATGCATCTTCGTCTATCGCTTGGTTTAGGTTTAGAACCTCCATCATAGGATATGTTGCCTCCTTCTCCTTTTTTAAATTCAACTCTGTCTTCTGACTCTTTGAGTTTTTTTAATATTTCAATTGTAATCATAGACAAGTTAGTAATCTAAAAGATTATTTTTTGTTTTGATATAAAACTGGGTTCAATTCATCGTCGTTGTACATTTTCATTTGTTTGTACACTTTCATGAATTTATCTCCGTTTTCAATATCTGTCAGTAATTCTTCAATTGCTGTAGATAAATCTGTTCTTTGTTCTAAAAGAATGTTTAATTTTTCCTGACATTTATCTCTGTGCTCCTGAGAAGCCTCTGCGCGAGTTGCTTCTTCATGCATGTGGTAAATTTTTAAAGCTAAAATAGACAATCTGTCAAATGCCCAAGCTGGACTTTCAGAATTGATTTTTGCTCCGTCTTTTACTTTTACATTACTGTATTTTTGCAAAAAGTAACTATCAATATATTCCACCATATCAGTACGTTCCTGATTTGATGCGTCGATTCTTCTTTTTAACGTTAATGCCGCAACTGGATCAATCTGCGGATCACGAATAATATCTTCGAAATGCCATTGAACGGTGTCAATCCAGTTTTTAAGATATAACAAATGCTCGAACTTATCTTTTGGATAAGGATTATTGATTGGCTGATCTACATTATCAAATTGATGATAATCTTTGATGCTTTGTTCGAAAACAGAATATGCTAATTTTGAAAACATGTCTTTATTTTTTTTACTAAACAAAGATACTTTTTATACTTTTATACTTTCAAAAAAAGCGTTAATTTTTCAATTATTCATAAAAAACAATTGATCTTCTAAAAAAATAGTATGAAAATCCATTATATATCTGAGAACAACAGTGTGTTAAATCATTTTTTAGGACAGATCCGAAATGTAGATGTTCAAAACGACAGTATGCGCTTTCGCAGAAATATTGAGCGCATTGGCGAAATTATGGCTTATGAATTGAGCAAAATTTTACCTTATAAAGAAGTAGAAATTCAGACTCCTCTAGGAATTAAAAAGACAACACAAATTGATACCGATTTAGTATTGTGCCCTATTTTAAGAGCTGGACTGCCGCTTCATAATGGTTTTCTAAATTATTTTGATCATGCAGAAAACAGTTTTGTTTCTGCTTGCAGATTTCATCCAAACAATGACGATGAATTTGAAATTAGGGTTGAATACCAGGCAATTTCAGATTTAAACAACAAAACAGTTTTACTTCTCGACCCAATGCTTGCCACTGGTCAATCGATTGTGGCAGTTCATAAAAAATTAGTCGAAAATGCTACTCCAACAGAAATTCATATTGTTGTAGTTATTGCTGCTCCTGAAGGTATTGCTCATCTAGAAAAAAATCTTCCAGAAAACTGCCATTTATGGGTTGCCTCTTTAGACGAAAAACTAAATGAGAAAAATTATATCGTTCCTGGACTTGGCGACGCTGGCGATCTTGCTTACGGAAGTAAATTATAATTGAGAGAAAAAAGTAAATAAACTACACACAATCAAGGTGTAATATACAATTTCGTTATTCAGTTTTTGCTGCATATATTCTACATGACTCGTTGCCATAATAGTTAATGGGGCAATGCTAAACAATAATAAATCATTGCTTTTATTTGGCGAAATGATGTACACAAAAGCCGCTATAAAAAAACAAGCCACAATTTTCTTGTACGAAGAATGTACAATTTGCGGTCTATTTGATAAAGTCATTAACATCGAAGTAACAAAAAATAAAGCAACTGCAGTGTAGATTGAAAGTGCTGCGTTTTCGTAATTATTCTTAAAATAATCAATTCTAAAATCAACAACAGCTCTTTCTTGAATGAAAGCTACGGCATCGAGATTTATAATTAAAGATGTCATGTAAAATAAAATCGCTACCGCCAAAAGTGCTATAAATGGCAAAACCCAGTTTCTATAATCTCTTGAAACGTGGAAAACAATAGATATGTAAACCAATATTAGGAAGAGAATACTCCAAAATTGAAATAAAGAGGCTACAAAAATCCAAAATGCCGCATCAAATATTTTTTCTTTCGAAGATTTTAACGATTGAAGCGAAATTAATCGTCGAAGTGCCAATAAAATGAAAAAATTGGCATATATAATATTTGGGTTATTAAATATCGTTGGAAAAAATAAAATGAACAATAAGTAGAAAAGTATCGCGTAACCATTGTCTTTACTGAGGCCGTTCTTTTTTACAATAAAATTAATCATAAAAAAAGAAGCCAAAATAAAGCATAATAAACTCACTTTTTGGAAAGCCAAAAAATAAGAAGTAACCCAAGAAGGGTCTTTAATTTGGAACATAAAAAAGAAAACCAGTATTAAAATTACAACCAATGAATAATTTAATGGCGTAGATTTTTTAAAAACACTTGTTATCATAAGGATATTTTATACTTTTGTGATTGTAAAGATACTACTTGTTTAAAAGGAAAAACCTAACAAGTTGAAAAAAGATTTGGTTCGCCGAATTTTATCTTCAAGGCATTACACAACAATAAATAACATATAATTTTTAAAATTATGACAGCTTTTTTCGAAGGAATTCAATACCTATTCGTTAACATTTTGTTTGCTCCTCTTGACTTTTTACGTCGTTTGGAATTAATTACATGGTTTGGTGCAAACACTATCAACTGGATTTTTATGATCATCTGCTCTGTAGCAATCGTATATTGGATTAAACAATTACGCATTTTTGATGATGCTGGAACAGAAAACCAAGATACAACAGCTCATTCATTTTTAAAATAAAAACCAAACCCTTAATTAAAAGGGTTGGTCTGTTTTATTTTTAAATTAGATCGAAGCCGATATCTTTTCTAAAATACATCTTATCAAAGCTTAGTTTATCTATGTTTTGGTAAGATTTTTTTATGGCCTCCTGGAAATTATCTCCATATGAAGTTACAGCAATGACACGTCCTCCATTAGTAACGACATTTTCGCCATCTAATTTTGTTCCTGCGTGAAAAACAATAGAATCTGTAACATTTTCTAAACCAGAAATTACTTTTCCTTTTTCAAAATCTTCAGGATATCCGCCAGAAACAACCATAACAGTTGTAGCACTTCTTGGATCAACTTCCAGATTAAACTCTCCTAATTTCTGATCTGCAACAGATAAAAACAATTCAACTAAATCTGATTTTAATCTCGGAACCACAACTTCGGTTTCAGGGTCACCCATTCTTACGTTGTACTCAATAACAATTGGCTCTCCTTTTACATTGATTAAACCAATGAAAACAAAACCTTTGTACTCGATTCCGTCTTTTTGGAAACCTTCGATTGTTGGTTTTACAATACGTGTTTCAATTTTTTCCATTAAAACTGCATCAACATAAGGAACTGGAGAAACTGCTCCCATTCCACCTGTGTTCAATCCTGTATCTCCTTCTCCAATTCGTTTGTAATCTTTTGCTGTTGGAAGAATTTTATAACTTTTACCGTCAGTTAAAACGAAACAGCTTAATTCGATTCCATCCAAGAATTCTTCGATAACAACTTTAGAACTTGCCGTTCCAAATTTGGCGTGAACCAGCATGTTTCTTAATTCCGTTTTTGCTTCTTCAAGATCTTGAATAATCAAAACTCCCTTTCCAGCTGCTAATCCGTCTGCTTTTAAAACGTATGGAGGCTGTAAAGTTTCTAAGAAATCGCATCCTTTTTCAACCGTTTCGGCAGTAAAACTATCATAAGCTGCAGTTGGAATGTTGTGTTTCATCAAGAATTCTTTAGCAAATTCTTTACTTCCTTCCAATTGCGCACCTAATTTTGACGGTCCGATAACCGGAATATGTTTTAAACTTTCGTCATTTTTAAAATAATCGTAAATACCTTTTACCAATGGATCTTCAGGTCCTACGACTACTAAACTTATATTTTCTTTAAGCACTAATGCTTTCACGGCTTCAAAATCGGTTGCAGAAATTGCAACATTTTCAGCGATTGCAGCAGTTCCTGCATTTCCAGGTACTACAAAAAGTTTTTCGCAAAGCGGACTCTGAGTCATTTTCCATGCAAATGCATGTTCCCTTCCGCCTGATCCCAATAGTAAAATTGTCATGGTGTTGTTGTATTTAGTTGTGGTGCAAAAATAATTGCTTTTGAACGTAAAAAATAATTTAATCTTAAAAAGTTATGCATTCTTCTTCGTTAGTTAAGGGATAATATTATTTTTGACTAAAATTTAGCCTCAGATGATTCCTCTCTTCGATATTACACTTCGTTTAAATGGTTTTCCGATAAAGAAAGCCAAAGCCGAATTGGATAAAATTGTTCATTTTTCTGAAGAAGAATTTGCAGTTTTTCTTGAAAATAAAAAGAAAGAAATTGTTGATTTTCATTTAAAAAATAATCCTTTTTATAACGAATTGATTGGCAATAAAATTGTAGAAAAATGGGAAGATCTTCCTATTCTAAACAAACAAAATCTTCAAAAACCACTTGAAAAAAGGCTTTCTAAACGCTATACTATAAAAAATGTTTACCTCAACAAAACTTCAGGATCAAGTGGAACTCCTTTTGTTTTTGCCAAAGACAAATATTCACATGCTCTGACTTGGGCATCAAATATTATGCGTTTTGGCTGGTTTGGAATTGATTTTAATCATTCTTACCAAGCACGTTTTTATGGAATTCCTATGGATTTTATTGGATATCGAAAAGAGCGATTCAAGGATTTTCTAACGCATCGTTATCGTTTTCCTGTTTTTGATTTATCTGATGAAATTCTTGAAAAATTTCTTGAAAAATTCAAAACCAAAAAATTCGATTACCTCAACGGATATACCAGTTCTATCGTTTTGTTTGCTAAATATTTAGAACGAAAAAATATCATTTTAAAAGAAATTTGTCCAACTCTAAAAGCTTGTTTTGTCACTTCGGAAATGCTTTTTGAATCAGATAAAAAACTCTTAGAAAAACAATTCGGGATTCCAATCATTAATGAATATGGCGCTTCTGAACTTGATTTAATTGCTTTTGAAAACCCACAAGAAGAATGGCAAGTAAATGCTGAAACTCTTTTTGTTGAGATTCTAGACGAAAATAATCATCCTGTTCCACATGGAGCGGAAGGCAAAATTGTAATCACTTCTTTATTCAATAAAGCAAATCCGTTTATCAGATATGAAATTGGCGACATCGGAATTTTAGACGAAAAAAGCACTCCTCAAAAACCAATTCTCAAAAAACTTATAGGAAGAACCAATGACGTTGCTATTTTACCAAGCGGAAAAAAATCTCCTGGATTAACCTTTTATTATATAACCAAAAGCATTGTTGAAGACGACGGAAATGTAAAAGAATTTATCATCAAACAAACTAAGTTAGATACTTTTCAAATTGAATATATTTCTGAATATGAATTGACTTCAGATCAAATTCAAAAAATCGAAGATGCTATTTTCTTGTATTTGGAACCCAATTTAAACTTCACATTTACCCGAAAAACGATTTTAGAAAGAACTAATAGAGGAAAACTAAAACAATTTAAATCTTATATTAAATATAAATAAAATCTTACATTTGTTTTTTTTAATAAAAACTTATGGACGGTCAATCTTTACTTTCAGAAGAAACAATTTCTGATAAAATATATTTTATTCGCGGTCAAAAAGTGATGCTTGATTTTAATTTGGCTTCCCTTTATGAAGTCGAAACTAAAAGGATAAATGAGCAGGTTAAAAGGAATTCATTAAGATTTCCCGAAGATTTCATGTTTCAATTAACTGAAAATGAATACGCTTCTTTAAGGTCGCAAATTGCGACCTTAAAGAAAGGACGTGGAGAGCATCAAAAATATTTACCTTTTGCATTTACTGAGCATGGTGTTTTAATGTTATCAAGCGTTTTAAAAAGTGACAAAGCCATTCAAACCAATATTCAAATTGTGCGAATTTTCACGAAAGTGAGGCAAATGCTTTTAGATACGACCGAAATAAAAGTCGATATTCTACAGATTCAGAAGAAGTTAGAAAATCATGATAAAAATATAGAATTGGTTTTTTCTTATTTGGATGAATTAACGGAGAAAAAAGAAAGTGAAGAAGAAAGAGTAAAAATTGGATATAAAAAATAATTATTTTGATTTTATATACTTAGGCTTAATAACCAATTGTGTAAACAAAAACCTCAACATCAATAAAATAGAAAGCAATAAATTAAATCCGTGAAATTCTCTGTAAACTCCAAAATTGTGTTTTATCAACTTAAATTTTGAAGACGAAACCGAATTTTTTCTAATTCTATAAAAAGCCAAAGGTTCTTGAACTGGTTTTGCAACTTTAATTTGTTTCAAAATTGTCAGCCAGATTCTCCAATCTTGACGCTTTTGTGTAGTTTCTAAAATAATTTTACCAAAATATTCTGCATCGTAAATTGCTGTCAAATTGCCCACATAATTACAAAAGAACAACTGTTTATAAGTTAACGGATTTGGTGATTCTACTCTTCTGTTTAAATCATTTCCTTCTTCATCGATAGAATCGTAAAAGCTAAAAGTAAAATGTAGATTATTGGTTTTTAAAAACTGAATCTGCTTTTCTAATTTTTCGGGAAACCATAAATCATCGGCGTCTAAATAAGCAATATATTTTCCCGTAGCTTTTTCTAAAGCTGCATTTCTAGCAAAACCATTTCCACGGTTTTCAGGTAATTTAAAGAGTTTTATTCTATTGTCTTTTTCGGCAAATTCCTCAATTATAGCAACTGTTTGGTCAGTTGAAGCATCATCAGCCAAAATCATTTCCCAATTTGTATAGGTTTGATTTTGAACAGAATCAATTGTAGATCTTATGAACTTTTCAGTATTATATGTTGGAACAATAATAGAAACTAATTCGTTCATCTGATGCTTTTGTTTTGGAGCTTTATTAAAAAACAGCCCGAAGTAAAACCGGGCTGTGTCAAATATTATTTTATATAACTAGAAAAATCTTTATGTTCTTCTTTTGAAAGTTCTTCTGGCGATAACGATCTGAAATAATCGTAAGTGATTTTCATTCCTTCAGAACGACTTACTTTTGCTTCCCAACCTAATAATTCTTTTGCTTTTGTCGTATCTGGCTGACGTTGCAACGGGTCGTTTATTGGCAACGGATGATACACTACTTTCTGATTTGTTCCTGTTAGTTTTATAATTTCTTCTGCAAAATCTTTGATTGTAATTTCGTCAGGATTTCCAATATTTACAGGATATACATAATCAGAATGCAGTAATCTGTAAATCCCTTCAACCTGATCGTCTACGTAACAGAAAGAACGCGTTTGCATTCCGTCACCAAAAATGGTTAAATCTTCGCCACGAAGTGCTTGGCCAATAAAGGCGGGAATTACACGTCCGTCGTTTAATCGCATTCTTGGTCCGTAGGTATTAAAAATACGCACGATTCTCGTTTCTACTCCGTGAAAAGTATGATACGCCATCGTGATTGATTCCTGAAAACGTTTTGCTTCGTCATAAACTCCGCGAGGACCAATTGTATTTACATTCCCGTAATATTCTTCTGTTTGCGGATGAACTAACGGATCTCCATAAACCTCAGAGGTAGAAGCGATCAAAATTCTGGCTTTTTTTACTCGTGCCAATCCTAATAAATTATGTGTTCCTAATGACCCAACTTTCAAGGTCTGAATCGGAATTTTCAAATAATCTATCGGACTTGCCGGAGATGCAAAATGTAAGATATAATCTAAATCACCTGGAATATGAACAAACTTGGTAATATCATGATGGTAGAACTCGAAGTTCTCCAATTTGAATAAATGCTCAATATTTTTAAGATCTCCTGTAATTAAATTATCCATTCCGATTACAAAGTAACCTTCTTTGATAAATCTGTCACATAAATGTGATCCTAAAAACCCTGCTGCTCCGGTAATAAGTATTCTTTTCATATTATGTTAATTGCTCTCTGTAAATAGATTCCAGATCGTATATTTTTTTATAAATATTATGATGTTTTTCAAATGTCTCTTTCGCATTTATTGAAAACTCATTATATAGTTTTTGATCTTGAAGTAAAGTGTTTATTTTTTTACTAAACTCTTTTGTATCGTTTTCCTTGATACAGTAACCGTTGTAATCATTTATAATTAAATCTCTATTTCCGTCACAATCTGAAACTACACTCGGAACTGATAATGCTAAACTTTCTATCACTGAATATGGAAGTCCTTCGTATCTTGCTGTAGATATGTATAATTTTGATTTACTTATAATATTTAAAACATCTTCCCTTGTTGTCCAATTCAATAACGTTACCATATTTTTTAAACTACGCTTATTTATTAAATCTTCAACTTGTTTTATATGATCTGAATGATGTCCTACTCCTAAAATTACAAGATGAATATTTGACATCTTATTGAGTTCATATAAAACTTCTATCAATTCTTCGATGTTTTTTTGATAACATGGTCTTCCAACTGTACAAAGATATTCATCTGGCCATGTCTTTGGTATCGATAAATCAAAAATATTTTCAATTGGTTCTATTGCATTGTTAAAAAGGTTTGTTTTCGGTTTTGGAAAACCAACCTCTCGTATAGCTCTATTTAACTCAGATTGTGAAGAAGCTAGTAAAATAGTGTTTCCTTTAGAAAGTAATTTTTCTATCTTTAAAAAAAAGGACTTTTTGACTTTACTCTCTGCACTTAAAAAAGAAAATGCTTGCGGTGTATGTAAAACTTTTGTACCTGTTAAAAACCCAATTATTCTGCCAATAACACCACCTTTTGTACTGTGTGAGTGTATTAAATCTGGTTTTTCTTTATGAATGATTTTCCATGTCTTCAAAATTGCCTTCAAATCATTTTTAAGAGATATCGCTCTATAAATTGGCAATCGATAATGAACAATTGGATTAGAATCTTTATTAACAAATTCATTTTCAGTATCAGAATCTCCATGAATAACAATATTTTCAAAATTCTTGGCGTCTAAATTATGGAGTATCTGTCTCAATGAAACATCGACTCCTCCTACTGAATGTAAAATATGCGCAATTTTAATTTTCTTCATTTGTTTTTCTATGGAGCAAAATTAGTATAAATATAGCAAACAAGTAACATCCAAATTGTCTGTAAAATATGTTCTCTACTATAAAAAAAAGTAAAAAAGCTATCCCTATTGCAATTTTAAAAAAATCCAATCTTACCTCTAAAAATAATACCACAAAAAAGCTAACAAACAAAAGAAAAGCCATTATCCCACCAATCAAATAAAAATCAATAAACTGATTATGTGAATTAAATTTTTCAGATAAGAAATATTCTTTTTTTGATTCATTTTCTATGCTTGACGCATAACAATCCATAAAATGATTTTTTATAGTCTGATAACCTTCAAAACCTGTAAGCAAATTAAAATCATTTTGTTGTGTCATTTTAAAAGCACAATTCCATATTACAATTCTTGGCTCATAATCAGAGGCTTCTTGTATAGATTTTTCAAAATTACTTTTTATAAAAAACCTCTCTCCTATGTTTTTATTTGACATTACTATCGCGACAAATAAAAGCGTTAATATTAATGCAGAAAGTATTTTTTTATACCATTTTGTTTTAAGATAAAATACAAAATAAATTCCGGAAATTACAAACACTGAAATAATAGAAATTCTAGCAGAAATCAATAAAATAAAACTTATTAAGACACATGAATTAAAAATATAAAGTTTACGCCACTTAGATTTTTCTACAGATTTTTCTATTGATAATAGAAATCCCAATACAGCAATAAAGCCAATATAGGGACGCTCTAAAAGCAATAATTTATTTACCTCAGCAGTGTTAGAAAAAGGTAGAATTCCTGTTTGAAAATAAAATATTCCTATTCGAAATAAAGAAAGTAAAATACATGCATTGATGCCTATTAAAACAACTATTTTTAATATCCTTATGTCCTTTAGTTTATATGAGATAACTGAAATCCAAAAAATTAACAGTAAACCTTTATAAACTCTAAAGTCAAATGATAAATTACCATAGCAAGCTGATTTTATTATTAAATAAAATATTAAAACCAGCAAAATGTTTTTTGAATAATAATTGGTTTTAAATGCTTTTTTGTCAAAGTTTATTAGAAATAAAACTGTTAATATTATTAATCCAATATTTGGCAGCGCTTTAGAAAAGAAAAGCACCAAAACCATAAAAAAAACAATATAATTAAATAAATCCTCCTTTATAAAGCTTTTCATTTTTTAATTTGTTTTAAAAATAATATAAAACGATAAGGAAGAATTAGTAATATATAGTTTCTAATGAGTCCATAAATTGGATAAAAACCAAAATAGAAATTTTCTTTTATTATTTTAATTCTACTTAATACCTGCTGCTTTCTCTTTTGTAATGAAATACCCTTTTCATTGATTTCTATTTGAGTAAGATATTCTGGAATATTTGCCATTTTATAAAGCTTTGAAATAGAAAAAAAGAAAGCATAATCTTCTGCCGATTTATAATTTAAAGGGTACAATCCGACTGTTTTTAATATTTCTACAGAAAACATAATTGCAGGATGAATCAACATCGAGTTTAAATACATTTTATTCTTAATGTCTCTATCATTCAATGGTAAATTAATTGAATACAAAAACCTATCATTACTATCAACTGCCAAAACATTAGAACCGACAATTTTAATATACTCATAATTATTCAAAAATTTCTCTTGAATAGCAAATCTTTTGCCAATACAAATATCTCCACAATCTAATCTAGCAATAAAACTATATCCTCTCTCTATAATAATTTTTAAGCCCGTATTTAATGCTGTTTCTATTCCTTTATTTATTTCTAAATATTTGAAAAAAACTTTTCCTTTAGCTTTAAAACTTGATAATATTTCATTCTCATCAAATTTATTTAAACTTCCATCGTCAATAATGAGAACATCAACTTCTTCATCTTGATCAATAGATCTTAATGTTTTAACTAAACCTTCAGAGTTATTATAATAGGGTATTAAAAGTACTACCTTATTCATTAGTGATTTTTAAAGATTTATATCTCATTCTTATCAAAATTGCCAAACATAGCCAAGCTCCATAAATCCTAAAAGTATCTATTTGCAACCAGTTTATGTATAAACCTAAGAGAGAAATTAAAACAATAATCAAAAGTGTTTTTTCTTCATTTTTTGCATTTATCATCAGAATTCTAACTTCATTTACAGAAAAACAAATTATCATTAAAAATAAACTAATTCCAATTACTCCTGTCTCAGCTAACAATCTTGTATAAAGATTATAACCTGGCGGAAATGCCTTTTCTTTTTTGTTTTTATAAAATAACTTAAACTCGTAATTATTTCTCGTTGCCCAATAAGGATAATGAGTTCTGTTGTGATAAGCTTGCTGCCCAAATCCAACCCCCGTAATTGGATTTTCTATAAATACTTGCAATGCCGCATACTGCATTCCAAATCTCGACTGATTTGAGACATTTTTGGTCAAATTCTTTCTAAAATCTAAGGAATCTATTTTTACGCTAACGGATTGAATCAATTTTTCTCCTTTAAATACTAGTAAAACTGAAAAGACTATTAAAAATCCAACTGCAAAATTGGTTACATATTTCTTAAATCTTATATCCTGATATAAGAAAATCAAAAATATAAACCCTTGAAAAAATATCACTATTAATGCTGTTCTTGATCCTGAAAAATACGTTAGGATTAAAATTGAAAGTGTTGGCAAAAATCTTGTTACTTTTTTGCTGGTGAGAATATAACTAAACATCCAACCTGAAATAGTGATAAGATAAATGGCTAAAAAAGGTGGCTCGTAACTTATTGCAGAAATTCTGCCTCCAGGATGAAGATCTGCTTCTAAAAAGGGAAAATAGTCGAATGCTTTTAAGATGGGGTAGAAAAACATGTACCCGAAAACTGAAATTAAAATTTCTAAAAAACCATAAATCGAAGCCACTATAAGCGAATAAAGAAACACCTTTCTGATTTTAAAAAGTATTTCTCTAAATTCCATTTTTGCTAAAACATTAATGTATAGAACGAAAAATATAAGCGCTGAAATAAGCAAAGCAAAATACTGTCTTATAAATCTGTTTATACCGCTTGTACTTTTAAAATAGTTAGAAATTACTGATGGTGCATTGAATATTGTTGTTATCAAGCACCAAGATAAAAATATAATGACAAGCTGAAAAATAAGATTTCTATAAGGAATTATTATTCTTTTTGTAAAGATTGCATTAACTAATAAAAACAAAAATCCAGCGAATAAAAAAAGTGCTCCCGATTCTGTTTTAAATTCTCCTAAAAAAGCTATTCCTCCATATCTATTAAAGGGAAAAAAGAAAAGACCTAAGAAAAATAATATCTTATATATTTTTGCAAGCACTTTTAGCGTTTTTTGTCAATTTATTTATTTTTCTTATTGTTTCTGAAATTCTTGGATGATATCCTACTTGAATGCCTAAAATTAATAAAACTAACAAAAAACCGGATTTATTAATTATTACTTTTAAAATCATGCTTTCAAACAATCCTTTGTCTTTCAGAATTTCCTCTGTATATTTCTTTGATAAATTATATATCTTATCATGAAAAACCATATTAATAATATAGTCTTTCTTTGTTTGAAAAGGAATTTTTAGAACAGAGCATTTATAAACTAAATAAAATACTCTTTGAACAAGTCTAATAGCCTTAAATTTTTCTAAATCAACATCAGAGATTTTAAGGTTATATTCTTGTTTATAATCAAATTGATATTTTTCAAGGGCTTTTGAAAAATAATCATTTTCTAAAATTTGCCTTGATTTACTATCAGCTACATCTCTGTAATAATATCCAGCATAATCAATAAATGAAACTTTTGAAGCTTTATTAAAAGCCTGAATATTAAACATATTGTCTTCTTCAATAACTTTATTCTTTGGGAATCGAATATTATTCGTGTTGATAAAAGTTCGTTTGTAGATTTTATTCCAAACTGCAAATAAATCTTCAACTCTTAAAAGATTAGGAATAATTTTATCTTGTATAAAATCTTGATTAAAAACTACATTTATATCAAAACCATTATCTTTAACAATATATTTACTGTCTCTTCCTAATATTGTTTTTGATACTATAATATCTAAATCGTTTTCTGTCGCATTTTTATATAATTTTTCTAAGAAATCATTTTTTAGAAAATCGTCATTATCCAAAAAGCCAATATATTTTCCCAAAGCTATTTCAATTCCTGTATTCCTTGCTTCACTAATCCCCTTATTTTCCTGATTTATTAATTTAATCCGGTTATCCTGTTTTTGATAAGCTTCTATAATTTCAAAACTATTGTCGGTTGAACCGTCATTTATAAAAATATACTCACACTCGGAAAGAGTTTGATTCAGAACCGATTTTATGCAATCATGCAAATAATCTTTTGCATTGTAAACTGGAACAATAACACTAATTTTAATAGGTGTCATGCTTATTTTGTTTTAAAATCAAACTAATTTCTTTCTGAGAAAAATACCCCATTCCCAAAAAAATTAAAATCTGAATAATTATTACTGTTACTGCAGTTCCTGTTTCTTGATAAAAATAAGATAATATGAAATTAATACCAAAATTTAGAATTGTTGCCCAAACAATTACCCTAAAGTAAAGCACATCTTTCCCTAAATTTAGAAGAATCTGCTTGCCAAACATAGTATCCAAAAATGATAACAAAGGGATAAGAATTAAAATTCTAAACAAAATAACAGAAGGAAACATCTCATTTCCGTAAATAATTTCGATAATTTGTTCTGCAAAACACAAGCAAATTATTACAATTACAGAAAATACAAACGTTCCAAATATTGTTACTTTCTTAATTTTTTGAATAGCCTTAATCTTATCAAAAGCCATTTCTTTTGAAAGATAAGGAAAAATAGTGTTAGAGATTGGAGTCTGTAAATTTCCTATTGCACGAGCTAATTTCTCTGCCGCAGAAAAAAAACCAACAGATTGATTTCCAGCTAATAATCCTAAAATTAAAGTATTTGTATTAGTGAAAAGAGAAATTTTAAGTTCTGATAAAAACATATATTTCGATTTATCAAGTTGCTCTTTTATGCCTTTAAAAGATTGTATCTTAAATGTAATTTGAAAATCTTTCCAAATATAAAACAAAGCAAAAATTCCTGCCGAGATAAACCCCAAAGCATTAAAAAGTGGCACTAAATAATAATCTGACTTTTCAGTTACAAAAACAAAAAGTGCAAGAGTAAATACTGTTTTTGTAATCAGATTCAAATATGTAACATATTTCATTTTTTGCATTCCGAGAAAAAACCATACAGGGAAAAGTGCCTGCCCTAAAATAGAACCAAATGAAAATAAATAAATAAACCAATAGTCTCTAAAAATAGTAAAGAGAAAAACAATACACATCATTACAACAAAACTCAAACCTACTAAAAGCAATTTAGCAGACATAATTTGGTTGAAAATAAGATTATGTTTTTCATAATCATCGACGACTAAAGAAATATCACGAGTACCAGTGGAATTAAATCCATAATCTGTTATTACTTGGAAATATGTAACAAAAGCGAAAGAAAAAGATAAGAGTCCAAAATACTCAACTCCTAAGACCCTTATTAAATACGGAAACGTTATTAAAGGTAAAATTACATTTAAGGCTTGAAGCACAGAAAGATATACAAAATTTGATGCTAAGATTTTGTGTTTTTTGTACCGATGAAATATATCAAAAATCAGCTTCAATATTTAGTGTTTTTAGAGTAAAAAAGGCTATACCTTTTGAAGGAACAGCCTTAAAATTAATAATAGATTTTGCAAAAAATTACATTTTAACCCCTCTAACCATTTCAATTTTAGGATATAAAACTTCTTTAGTTAAAAAATAAGGGTCGTAATTTTCACCTTTTTCAAAGAATGATGCAGTACCTGTTTCTTCATCAAATTTTATAAATTCATTTGGTGTAAAATATTTCAAAATATCTTTTTGTTCAATTTTAAATACTCTTCCTTCAAAACTCAGCGTAATAGAATTGATTATAACTGGATTTTGATCTTTATTAGAACTAACATCAAAACGTATATCATTCGGTAAAATTCCTTCTGGAATACTAAAAGTTACTTGCTGTGATTCTGTTTTTCCTTTTACACCATTATAAACTGTATTTTTTGCATCAAAATAAGCAATTGAAGGATCTTTGTAAAAAAGAATAAGTTCATCATCTTTTTCAATTTTTAAATCTACAATTACATCAAATGTATTTGTTTTTAATTCTTCTACTGGCTGTGCTTCTTCTTTATTCTTACAAGAGATAAATAATGTTAATAAAACTAAATTTATGCAGATCAACTGTTTTTTCATCTTTATATTTTTTTGCAAAAGTATATAATTACTATTTCTGTTAAAGTTTTTTATTATGTTCAAATTAATTTAATTGATTTTTAATTTACAAACCCTGCTAAATCTTTTTGCTTTTTATAGAATGATATAAAAAATTTCCACAAAACGAATGCTAAAATAAATAATAAAGGCATAAAAAATTTCAATTTACCATTGCCCAATTCGACTAACTGCATATTTGCTGTAACATTATTTTCTTTTATAATTTTATCAAAACCAATTAATTCAATTCTATGAGCTGCCTGTTGATTCAATAAAACATCCTTGGTTTTAATGACATCATTCAATTGGGTGTTTTCGTTAAAATAAATTAGTTTGTCGTTTCTTAAAGCTCCATTTGAAGAATTAGATAAATTATTTAATATTCCATCAATTTGTCTAATAATTGAATCTGTTTGTTGCAATTTTAATTCCACATTCCGATACACAACTTTCTGAATTTTAGAATAATAATCTGAAGTATTTAAATAATGTAAAAGTGGCTTTATTAAATTTTCTTCTGACATTATCTTATTTGTTTCTAAAACTATAGTCTGAAAAGTATAATTTTTACTGGTAATATTTTCCTGTAGAACCTTATTTATATCACCATCTTCGGCCATCAATTTTATCAATTCGAAGTTTTCAGGCTTATTCTGAATGAAATTGTAAACATCAGCAATCGGTTTTACTTCTATAACTTTAAGATTTTTAGGTTGCGAAATTCCAACAACTTCTTTTAAAAAAAGTGTATCGTTTTCCTTAATCTTCGAGTTGATCAAATCTACTTTTGCATACAAATAGTCCGTACTCCCAAAATTCGGTGTTACAATAATCTCATGTCGGTAACTTTTTTGAGTTTGATCCAAAAACATTCCAATACCAAATCCTGCGACAATCAAAATCAAGACAATCACCCAATTTTTAATAAAAAACTGAATACTTCTAAAAATAGAACTGTTTATTATTCCAAAAAAATTACTTATTTTTTTGGAAATCTGCACCAAATCAATCTCCTGATCTTCCAAATTTTGAGGTACTTTTGTACTCATTTACAATTTATTTTATATTGAAAATTTGTTCTAAAATTTTAATAGTAATCAAATAAGTAGGTTTTACGCCAGTTGTTCCTAAACCTCCAGAAGCCAGTGTACTTCCAGTTTCTAACGGATTATCAGACGCGTAATACGCATAACGAACCTTAATATCGTGCGGTACGCTTTTTCTAATTTTTGATGCTGACTGAATTGCTTTTTGGTAGTAAGATCCTTCCATTTCTAGACCAATTACTCCCCAAGTCGATTCGTGGAAAAATTTCAATAAATCTCTGTTTTGCAATGATGTTCCTAAAACAGTAACCATAGCTCCTTCGTAAATATCAATTTCATTTCCTTCGAACATCGAGCCAGTTAATTCATTTTCAAAGAAATAATTATCCGCTGTCCCTTCGTTGATATGTGCTGTCGGAATCATGATATCGCCTTTTCCACCTTCTAGAATTCCGGCTTTACCCATTATAGAAACCGATTTTACATTTAGTAAAGTTTCTTTTTTAAACGGTTTTAAAAGCTCATCGATGGTTTCGTAAGCCTGCTCTCCAAAAGCATAATCCATTACGATTATGACTGGTTTTTCTTCGCCCACATTGGCGTGCGAAAATGCTGTTTTTGACCAGTCAACTTTGGCTGTATCAAAAATCTGAACATCAATATTAGTTCCAGAAGTATCTGGTAACGAAATCATTCCGTTTTTTAACGCCAATTCTTCAACTTGAGTTCTAATTTCTTTTGAACCCGAAGCGCTTAATTCTTCATAAATAAAGAAATCTGTTTTTCCTTTATATTTTGTTTTTAACAATGGCGTCGCAAAAATCGAATTCATAACACTATGCATGTTCGCACTAATCACGTGAATTGGTCTTTTTAGCAAATCGTTTGCCTTTAAAACTTCTTTTATGTTGGTTGCCCAGATTTCTCCGTGAATGTGATGTCCCAAACGCTCACGTAAAACAGGACTAAAAGTGATTGTACGTTTATTGTTTTCAACAATTTCTTCAATCGCTAATTTTCCTAACCAATAGATAACATGCAGGAAACGATCTGGTGCACTTTCAGAACCGAAAGCGTCATAAATATCTAAAACTTCCTCAAAAGTTCTAGCCAAAATATTTGCAACGTGCGAAATAGCTTTTTCTTTTTCTACCAAAGAAAGCTTTTTGGTGTGCATAACAGCTTGCTCCAGTTTTTGCCAATCGCGCGAAACCTCTCCTCCATCGTCTATTAAAACTCTATTTTTGATTTTATGAGATTCTATGAAAATAAAAGTCAAATGTGTCAGGATATCATAAATATCTGAACGCCCGCGTGTGATTTCGACATTCATTTGCTCCTCGTCTATTCTGTAACAGTTTCTTCTTCTTTTTGGAGGAACAATTGGCTGAAAATGCGATTTAGAATATCCTTCGTCTGACGTTAAATTGATAAAACGGCACTGTTCAATTCCGATTGGAAGACGCTCTATAACATACAAAAGTCCGTTAAGTTCCACTTTTTCCTCGGCTATATTTCCGTAAATTTCTGGACGCAATGCCAATAATGATTCTCTTAAACTATCGCCCGAAACTCCCATTGGTTTGTAAAAACCACGGTTGAACAAATGGCGCATTGTAATGTACATTTTTTCAATTGCTGCAGAAGATTCCTGTGCTCTTGATCTTGATATATGTTTGGTTTCTTTCATGTCTTTTTCATTTTAAAATCTTCCAAATTGAAGATTAAAAGATTTTCCGTTAAACGAAAGTAGGAATTTTAAATAAAACTTTCATAAAACGGCATTTAACAAATTGTTAGAGAAGTTTTGTTTCTACTTCAAGTTATCCGCAATATTTCTGTCGTTCGACAATCTCGGTATTTTATTTTGACCTCCCAATTTTCCTTGCGATTTCATGTATTCCTGAAATCCGTTTTTGGAGACCTTTGTGATCACAACTTTTCGCAACACATTTCCTGTAATTAAATCGTCGTAATAAATATTTTGTTTTCGCATCGAATTGTCTAACGCTTCCGCGAAAGCGTCAAAATTGTCTGGTTCTCTTTCAAATTCAATCAGCCATTCATGATAAGGTAATCCGCTGGCAGGCGTAATTTGCGGTGCCACAGTAAATTCGTTAATAACAATATTAGTTTCTGCAACTGCTTCTTTCATTGCATTTTCAACTTCATTAGCAATGACGTGTTCTCCAAAAGCCGAAATGTAATGTTTGATACGTCCAGAAACTATAACTCGATACGGAGCCAAAGATGTAAACTGAACAGTATCGCCAATATTATAGCGCCAAAGTCCAGCGTTGGTAGAAATAATCAGCACATAATTTACTCCGACCTCAACCTCACCGATTGTATATACTTTTGGATTTTCGGTAAAGAATTCATCAGCTTTTATAAATTCGTAGAAAATACCTGAATTCAGCAAAAGCAGCATTCCTTTTTCTTTCTGCGAATCCTGATACGCAAAAAATCCTTCAGAAGCCGGAAATAACTCGATACTGTCTACTTTTCGGCCAATCATATTTTCAAATTTGGCTCGATACGGCTCGTAGTTAACTCCTCCGTAAATAAACAGATTAAAGTTTTTGAATATATCGCCTATTTTCTTCCCTCCGCTTTTCTTTTCCAAACGCTCAAAATACATTTGCACCCAAGACGGAATTCCAGAAATAACAGACATATCTTCTTTTATCGTTTCGTCTACAATCGCATCTACTTTGGTTTCCCAATCTTCAATACAATTGGTTTCCCACGATGGCATTCTGTTTTTCTGGAGATATTTAGGAACAAAATGCGCTACAATTCCAGAAAGTCTTCCAAATTTAATCCCGTATTTCTCTGTTAGAATTGGACTTCCCTGCAGAAAAATCATTTTTCCGTCAACAAAATCGGCTTTTCCAGTTTCTTGGACATAATGCAAGATCGCATTTCGCGCCGCTTCTATATGATAAGGCATTGATTCTTTGGTCAGCGGAATATATTTTGCCCCAGAAGTGGTTCCCGAAGTTTTAGCAAAATATAATGGTTTTCCTTTCCATAAAACATCCGATTCTCCTTTTACAACCTTTTCAACATAAGGCTTTAAATCTTCGTAATCTCTTACAGGAACTCGTTTCTGAAAATCTTCGAAAGTTTTTATTTCATTGAAATGATGATCTTTTCCAAATTCGGTGTTTTGGGCACTTTCAATTAAATTTTCAAAAATCTTTTGCTGGGTTTCAATTGGTTTGTTAGCCCATTTACGTGTTTTATTGTATATTTTTTTAGCAAATATTTTTGCCGCAATTGACTTAATTGACATTTTCAGTGGTATTATTTTTTATCACTTTTCTTTTTGTCTTGAGATTTTGCTTTCAGTTCTTTTTCTGTTTCGGCGACGTCTTCTCTTAATTTTATCTCAGCATCCGAAGCTTTCATATTTACATCTGAAGCATCTTCTACAGATTCTGCTAATATAGAATCTTTATTAAATTTTGAATATTCTAATTCTCCCTTTAAAACTCTTTGAATTCCTTTTATATAAGCTTCATTTTGTTTTAAAGCAGTTTCTAAAGAATCCGATTTAATGGCCAGTCTTGTAGCATTTCTTTTCAATTCTGTAGAAGAATATCCCGGAATAAATTCGCGAAGCGGAGTAAAAGCAATAATGAAAGTAGTAACCAAAATTAGAAATATTCCGCCAAGAGTAAACGTTACGAAAACATTCATTAAAGTAAGCCTCAAAGAAAATAACTCTTCAAAAGTCTCCTCATTTAAAATAACTAAACGGTTTTTAATGAACAGTTTTTTCCTAAAATTCTTTTTCTTTTTTTTAGTCATTATCCTTCTTTATGCTAGCAAATATAGTAATTAATCGTCATGATATTTAGTCGAAAAATTTTATGAAGAGCTATAATTTACGATTTTATAAAATATTTAACGTGGTCTGATACAAATATTTTAAACTAAAAATACTTCTATTTCGTATATTTCTATATACCTTTGCGGAATAATTAAGAAAAACAATTTGCTTCGGCATTAAATATAATAGTCATGGGAAGATTAGGTCTTACAGAAATCCTTGTTATCGTAGGTATTGTGATTTTACTTTTTGGAGGTAAAAAAATTCCAGAATTAATGAAAGGTTTAGGAAGCGGAATTAAGGAATTTAAAAACGCTGCTAAAGACGATCAACCTGCTGCTTCTAAAAAACAAGAGGAAGAAACGAAATAATAAATTCGAAAAACTTATTAAATCCCAAACTGCAATCGTAGTTTGGGATTTTTTATATCTATAATGAAAAATAAAAACGCCTAACTACAATTGTAATTTAGGCGTTTTTATTAACAATTCCAGTAATATTGGAATTTAGAATTTATTTTTTTGAATTTTTAAAGTACCATCGTCAACTGAATTCTCTTTCTATCTTCATCAACTTCAGTAACCTTAACATCAACATGCTGGTGCAATTTTACCACTTCATTTACGTCACTCACAAATCCGGCTTTTAACTGAGAAATGTGAACCAATCCGCTTTCTTTAATTCCGATATCGACAAAACAGCCAAAGTTGGTAATGTTGTTCACAATTCCTGGAAGGATCATTCCAGTTTTTAAATCTTTAATCGATTTTACGTTGGCGTCGAATTCAAAAACCTTCGCTGACTTTCTTGGGTCTAATCCTGGTTTTTCAAGCTCTTTTATGATATCTTTTAACGTTAATAAACCAATTTCTGGCGTAACATACTTTTCGGGTTTAATAAGCGCCGTTTTTTCTTTGTTTGCAATTAAGTCGTTTAGAGAAATATTCAAATCTTTCGCCATCTTCTCCACAACTGGATAAGCCTCTGGATGCACCGCAGAATTGTCCAGCGGATTTTTAGCATTCGTAATTCTAATAAACGCTGCTCCTTGCTGATACGCTTTGTCTCCTAAACGGGGCACTTTTTTCAGCTGTTTTCTATCTTCAAAAGGTCCGTTTTCAGAACGATATTGTACAATGTTTTCGGCCAACTTCTCTCCGATTCCACTCACATAACTTAGCAAATGTTTACTCGCTGTGTTAATGTTAATTCCAACCGAGTTCACACAACGAATTACCGTACTGTCTAATTCTTCTTTTAATTTAGTTTGGTCAACATCATGCTGATACTGCCCTACTCCAATCGCTTTTGGGTCGATTTTCACCAATTCGGCCAACGGATCTGAAAGTCGTCTTCCGATAGAAACCGAACCACGAACGGTTACATCATAATTAGGAAATTCTTCTCTCGCAATTTTTGAAGCCGAATATACAGAAGCTCCAGCCTCAGAAACTACAAAAACCTGAATCGGCTTGTCGAATGCGATTTTTTTGATGAAAAATTCAGTTTCTCTCGAAGCAGTTCCGTTTCCGATAGAAATCGCATCAATTTGATACGCATTGACCATCGAACGGATTTTTTTAATCGCCATTGTTTCCTCATTTTGAGGCGCGTGCGGATAAATGGTTTCATTATATAATAAATCGCCTTTTTCGTCCAGACATACTACTTTACAACCGCTTCTAAAACCTGGATCGATTGCCAAAATTCGTTTTTCTCCCAACGGCGGTGCTAATAATAACTGCCCTAAATTGTTAGCGAAAACCTGAATAGAATTTGCATCTGCTTTTGCTTTTGCTTCTTGTAAAGTCTCGTTTCCAATTGCTGGATTCAATAAACGCTTGTAACTGTCTTCAATCGCCAGCTGTAAGTGTGCTGTAGAATTATTTTGTTTTTTAATAATGATTTCGTCGATAACATCGTAGGCATCATCGATATCAACATCGATTTTCATTTTGATAAAACCTTCATTTTCTGCTCGAAGCATCGCTAACAAACGATGCGCCGGTGCTTTTGTCAATGGTTCTTCCCAATCAAAATACTGACTGAATTTCTGCGCTCCTTCTTCCTCCGCTTTCTTTTTAACAACTTTAGTTCCAATAGTAGCTTTTCGCTGAAACAATCTACGAAGCTGTTTACGAACATAAATATTCTCGTTGATCCATTCAGCTACAATATCTCTCGCGCCTTGAATTGCGGCTTCTTCGTTAATTACATTTTCATTTAAATATTGTGTCGAAATAAAATCGAAATCGGCATCACTTTCAGACATTATTAATTTAGCCAAAGGCTCCAATCCAAATTCACGGGCAACATCTGCCTTTGTTTTTTTCTTCTTTTTATACGGAAGATAGAAATCTTCAATTTCCTGTAAATCAAAACTATCTTCAATCTTTTTCTTCAAATCTGGCGTAAGCGCTTTTTGCTCTTCAATAGATTTTAAAACCGCTTCTTTACGTTTAACCAAAGTTTCGTATTCTTTCTGAAGTTTTGCAATTGCTTCAATAACAGTTTCATCCAGATTTCCGGTCGAATCTTTTCGGTAACGCGAAATAAACGGAATTGTACAATCTTCTTCTAAAAGTTTTACTGTGTTTTGAATACTAACTGCCGGTGCCTGTACTGACTTGGCAATAAATTGAATATTAGTCATAGTTTTAATGAAATAATTTCTTGTTTATAAATGACTTTTTCTGCTTATTTAAAACCCTAAACAGAATATCATTCGGTTGGCTAAAATAATATCTTTGTTTCTATTTTTTAGCCAATGAAAGTTTTATTACTATATTTTTTAATTATAAATGTTCTTGAATTTATAATTGTCGGTTACGACAAATTTTTAGCCCGCAAACAAAAACGCCGAATCCCAGAAAACACGCTGTTTTTCCTAGCCTTAATCGGCGGAACAATTGGGTTATTAACAGCAATGTTAATCTTTAGACATAAAACGGCTAAAACTTCTTTTATTGTAAAGTTTGTTGGAATTATTTTGATTCAGATTGTATTGATTTATTTGAAATTAACTGATAAAATTTAGACCAAAAACGTTAATTCCGTCAGTACGTTGACTGAATTTACATTAATTCAGTCAGTGAAAAAACTGTACAAAATTATAATCAATTAATTTTCAATACAATATAAAAAAAACCGGAAAGATTCTAAAAAAATCCGCCCGGTTTACTTTTTCTTATATGGTGCGAAGCACCGAATTTTTTTCTGAACTTTTACGAACAAGCAATTTTATTCACTCTGTTTTGGTGTCTTCCACCTTCAAAAGCTGTATCAAGGAAAGTTTCAACAATTTCTACCGCTTGTGCAATAGAGGTGTATCTCGCCGGAATACTCACAATGTTTGCATCATTATGTAAACGCGTTAAATAAGCAATTTCTTTAGTCCAGCATAAACCAGCTCTCACTTTAGGGTGTTTATTAACAGTCATTGCAATTCCGTTCCCGCTTCCGCAGATTACGATTCCAAAATCAGCTTTTCCTTCAGATACATCATTCGCAACTGGATGTCCAAAATCTGGATAATCTACAGAAGCATCTGTATCTGTACCATAATTAGTTACCTCATATCCTTTTGCTTTAAGCATTTCAACAATTGCTTTTTTATATTCTGGTCCTGCGTGATCGTTTCCTATCGAAATTTTCATTTTTTAATACTATTAAGTTGTGTACTGCAAATTTACTTAATTAATATAGGTTTGCCACGAATTGAAGTAATTTTCACTAATTTCTTTTATTCTCAAGAGTTTTAAACATTATTAAAATCTAAAATTATAATTAGTGTACATTCGTAAAATTCTTGGCTATAAAAACCAAATATATAAAGCACTTGATACCAATATCTTATCACTTATTAACAATTTTGATAACTTCATAAGTATCTCACAATCAATAAATAATAATCAGAATATTTGTTAAAATTTTGAGGTGTTAATATGGATTTCTAATTCGTTGATATTCAGTTAACTTTAAGTTAACAGAAAATGTTAATAAGTTCGAAAAGAAAATTAGAACTATTTTTTGGTTATTTAAGAAAAATGCTTAATCCAAAATCAGTTTTAAATACGCAAGAAAAGTTTCGTGAATTTTTGGAAAAGTTATCAATACCAAAAATGTCATTTTCAACAGAAATCAACATATCAACTTATCTACAAAATGAATTCATTTTTGGTTGTCAACCGTTGTTAATTAAAATACAAAAAGTCTTATAAATTAATCATTTAACTAAAAATAACTATGTTGATAACTCAGAATAAATAAGTAAAACGAGATTTCAATGACTTCAAAAAAAATTTTATTCGACATATTAACACACTATAATAACCAACAAATTTTTTTAAATTTTTAAAAATCTTTTTTGTTGTATTTAATATATGTTGAAAACTAAAAAAGTTTAAAATGAAAAATTTTATTTTTTGAATTGAATTTTTCTGAATCGATTCTCTTTTGAATTTTTGTTTCAGACGATTTTAAGCGGATTGTTGAGATTGTCCAAGATTTCTTGAACTTGTTCGAAATCGTTTGGATGTACTTTGAGTTTGATTCCGCCCAGTGCATTGGAGTAAAGCGGTATAACGGAAAGCGTCATTTCGTTTTCGAAAAAATAGGGGATTCCTTCTTGTTCTAGTAAGTGTTTGAGAACCACGGTTTCGTGCAGATAATTGAATACGGCGATCGTTTTAAAGCTTTCCATATTAGGTCTTTTTGTAAATGTACGAAAAGTTATATTTTTAATAATTCTATTTGTTAAAAAGTATTATCTGATATCTTATTTGTAATTTTAAGCCTTATTAGAAAAGATATATGAGTAAGAAAATTAGAAAGCCGATAAAGAAAGAGAAAGATTTCTCTGGAAAAATACTTAAGATTTTATCGCAACATGCTAATAAACCATTCAATTATAAACAAATAGGAGCAAAGCTAGAATTAGACGATACAAAAAGCAGAAATCAGATTATAAAAGATTTGAAAATTCTTGCAGCTCAAAAGAAGATTATAGAAACAGAACCTGGAAAATACTTGATTAAAGCAGTAAGCCAAGATTACTACGAAGGAACAATAGATATGACGAGCAGAAAAACGGCATATTTTATTTGTGATGAATTTGAAGAAGATGTTTTTATTCCGACCAATAATTTGAATCGTGCTTTAGATAAAGATAAAGTTAAAGTTTACGTTTATAACAGAAGAAAAGGAAAAAGACCTGAAGGTGAAGTAATTGAAGTTATCGAAAGAGACAAAACAGAATTTGTAGGTGTAATTGATATGCAGCCAAATTTTGCTTTTGTTTCTACTGCAAACCCTAAGATGTACACGGATATTTTTATTCCGAAAGATAAAATAGGAGAAGCAGAAAACGGTGACGTTGTTTTAGTGAAGATTGAAGACTGGCCAAAAAGAGCTGACAGCCCGTTCGGATCTGTAATTCGAGTACTTGGAAAACCTGGAGAACATAATACAGAGATTCATGCTATTTTAGCAGAATATGGTTTGCCTGCAGATTTTCCGGTAGAAGTAGAAGTTTTTGCACAAAAATTAGATACTTCAATTCAGGAATCTGAGATTGCCAAACGTCGGGATATGCGTGATACACTTACGTTTACGATAGATCCAAAAGATGCAAAAGATTTTGATGATGCATTGTCTTTCAAAAAGTTAGAAAACGGTAATTTTGAAATTGGTATTCATATTGCCGATGTTTCGTATTATTTAGAAGAAGGAACAATTCTAGATGATGAAGCATATCAAAGAGCAACTTCAGTTTATTTGGTAGATAGAGTAGTGCCAATGCTTCCAGAAGTATTGTCTAACTTTGCCTGTTCGCTTCGTCCGAATGAAGAGAAATATACTTTCTCTGCCATATTTGAAGTTTCTCCAACAGCTCAAGTTATTAACCAATGGTTTGGAAGAACGGTAATCTATTCTGATCAGCGTTTTGCTTACGAAGAAGCACAGCATATTATTGAAACAAAAGGAAATAATACCATTCCGGTTGATATTTCTATTACTGGAGAATCGTATGTTGTTTCAGACGAAATAGTTGAAGCTACTTTAAAACTAGATGAATTAGCTAAAATTCTAAGAAAGAAAAGAATGCAGCAAGGAGCTATTTCTTTTGATAAAGTAGAAGTGAAATTCAATTTGAATGCTGAAGGAGAACCTGAAGGCGTTTATTTTAAAGTTTCAAAAGATGCCAATCATCTGATTGAAGAATTTATGCTTTTGGCTAATAGAAAAGTGGCTGAATATATTGGTAAACAAAAGAAAACCTTTGTTTACCGTATTCACGACGAACCAAATGAAGATAAACTGATTGCTATGCAGCAGGTTATTGCTAAATTTGGTTATAAAATTGATTTTAGAACAAAAGGTGATATCGCAAAATCGATAAATGCTTTGATGGAAGAAGTAAACGGTAAGAAAGAACAAAATCTTATTGATACTCTTGCCATTAGAAGTATGAGTAAAGCCAAATATTCGACAGATAATATCGGGCATTATGGTTTAGCTTTTGATTATTACAGCCATTTTACATCGCCAATTCGACGTTATCCAGACGTAATGGTGCATCGTTTGTTACAATTTTATCTGGATGGAGGAGCTTCTGTAGACGAAGAAACGTATGAAACCAAATGTCTGCATTGTTCCAATATGGAAAGTTTAGCTACAAATGCTGAACGTGACAGTATCAAATACATGCAGGTTAAATACATGCAGGATCATCAGGATGAAGAATTCCTTGGCGTTATTTCTGGTGTTACAGAATGGGGAATTTATGTTGAAATCGTTTCTAATAAATGCGAAGGAATGGTAAGAATCAGAGAGATAAAAGAAGATTACTATACTTTTGACGAAAGGCAATATGCATTGGTTGGAGCTACTTCAAACCGATTATTGCAATTAGGAGACGAAATTTATGTTAAAGTAAAAAATGCCGATTTAGTTAAAAAACAGCTGGATTTTCATTTTTTAAGAAGAGCAGAATAAATATTAATTTAAAAATAAAAGTATGAAAAAGCTAATTATTGGTGCTGCAATTTTATTTGTACAAATGTCTTTTGGTCAGGTTACCAAAGAGTTGGGAGATTTTGATACCGTAAAAGTATTTGATAAATTAAGTGTAAAATTAGTTCAGTCATCTGAAAATAAAATTGTTATAAAAGGAGCAAGAGAAGCAGAAGTAGAAGCAGTCAATAAAAATGGTATTTTGAAACTAAGAATGCCTTTTCCAAAATTGCTTTCTGGAAATGATCTTGATATTACTTTGTATTACAAACACATCGAATTGATTGATGTGAATGAAGGAGCAGAAGCAAAGAGCAGTGAAACGATCAAAGCTACTTCTTTTAAAGTAAGTGCTCAGGAAGGCGGAATCATTAATGTTGACTTAAATGTTGATAAGCTTAAAGTAAGCTCTGTTTCAGGAGGTTCGATCACCTTAACAGGAAAAGCAGAAAACCAGGTTGCAAGTTTAGGAGCTGGCGGATATTTGCTAGCAAGTAAATTAAATACTTCTCAGACCACTGTAAGCGTTTCTGCGGGCGGAAAAGCAGATGTAAATGCTTCTACCCTTGTAGATGCAAAAGTGAGCGCAGGAGGCTCTATTTACATTTATGGAAAACCAAAGCAGATAAACCAAAAAACAGTTTTTGGTGGTAAAATCGAAGAAGTAAAGTAATTAATTGTATTTGAATGATAAATGATATTCTAACTGGACTTCCATGGGGACTTTTTCTAAGTTTTATGGTAGGTCCAGTATTTTTTATACTAATTGAAACCAGTATTACTAAAGGATTTAGAGCCGCAATGGCTTTTGATTTAGGTGTTGTTTTAGGTGATATTTTCTTTATAGGAATCGCATACTTAGGAAGTTACAGACTTATTCAGAGTTTAAAGGATAAACCGGCATTGTTTATTTTTGGCGGAATTATTATGCTGGCTTACGGCATTATTTCTTTCGCAAGATTAAAGAATGATGAAAAAATGGATGCCGAAGAAATAGATCGTGATATTATAAAAAGAAATTACGGAAGTTTGTTTATAAAAGGGTTTATTTTAAACGTAATCAACATCGGAGTTCTTGGTTTTTGGCTGGCTGTTATTATTTCTGTTGGACCAAAATTAGAAATGATAAACTCACGAATGTTTACTTTTTTTACTTCGGTTATCATTACTTATTTATTAGTCGATTGCATTAAAATAGTATTAGCGAAACAGTTAAAATCAAAATTGACACCAAATAATATTCTAAAAATTAAGAAAGGAATAAGTGTCGTTTTAATGGTTTTTGGAGTGGTGTTAATAACTCAAGGATGGTTTCCAAAAGAAAAGGAAATGGTGAAAAATGCCTTTGAAAGAATAGAAAATAAGTAGTTGTTAATAACTCAAAATTATAAAATCAAACCTCTGAATTTCAGAGGTTTTTTTGTGTTTAGTCATTGCGAGGAACGAAGCAATCTCACTAACATATCAACGTTTCTAATATCATAATGAGATTGCTTCGTTCCTCGCAATGACGCATAAAAAAAGAGACACATTTCTGTATCTCTTTTAAAGGGTTGGTCCGGATTCGAACCAATATCTTTAATTAATTTTTCCTAAAAATTAAACATAAAAAAAACCTTCAAATTGCTTTGAAGGTTTTAGAGGCATCGTCCGGATTCGAACCGGAGTAGGAGCTTTTGCAGAGCCCAGCCTAGCCGCTCGGCCACGACGCCATTACTTGAACGGATGGCAAAAGTAACTAAAATCTTTAAATTTTAAAAGTTTCGAATAAACTATTTTAAAAATTTAAGATTTTAATTTTTAAAATTACTTTCTAATTTCCGTCATTTTTATAGTAACTGACTCAACATCACCACCAATAGGCGGATTAATTTTAGAAACCCAAACTGTTGTTTTTTCTACTGTTTCTATCTCATTTAACACTCGAATATTGATTCTTTTGGCTACATGTTCTAATAAATGCGAACGAATTGCCATTTCTTCAGCAACAATTTTGTTCAAATGAACATAATCTACCGTATCCAAAAGATGATCTGTTTCGGCTGATTTCTGTAAATTGGTTTTAATTTTTAAATCAACTGTGTAATCAGAACCAATTTTTCCTTCTTCAATTAAACATCCGTGGTAAGAAAAAGTACGGATATTTTTAAGTTTTATAACTCCCATTTTTATAATTTTATTCTTGTAATATTTTGATTTTTTATTTGGGTAGAATAAGTTATTTATTCCATTTTTTATCAAGCTTTTTAATTGATTCTTCTAAACTTATATAATCTTCAGGTTTAGAATTTTTAATTCGATCTAAAACCATTTTCTGCTGCCACAAAGGAATTTCATTTTCTGAGCTTTCTTCTATAGAAACATCAGGAATATATTTTAAAAAATTAACGAAAGTATCATAAAAATCATCTGAAATTGTAATAGTTAGTTTCCTCATAATTTTCATTATTATCAAAAGCTATAAATTGAATTTTAAGTTTCAAGTTTAGAGTAAGTTTCCAAAGAAAACCATAAACTATAAACAGTAAACTATAAACTTTTTTATCTTTGCTAAAATTACTATAAAATAATGGCATCAGAAGAGAAATCACTCAATTTTATTGAACAAATCATAGAGGAAGACGTAAAATCAGGTCTTTCAAATACTAAACTTCGCTTTCGTTTTCCACCAGAACCTAATGGATATTTACACATTGGGCATGCAAGTTCTATTGCTTTAAATTTTGGTTTAGGAATTGATTATCAGTCACCTGTAAATTTACGTTTTGACGATACCAATCCAGAAAAAGAAGAACAGGAATTTGTTGATGCTATTAAAAAAGATGTTGAATGGTTGGGATATACCTGGGCAGAAGAATGTTATGCTTCAGATTATTTCCAGCAATTATACGATTGGGCAGTTTTATTAATTAAAAAAGATAAAGCCTATGTTGACAGTCAGACTTCTGAAGAAATGGCTGCTCAAAAAGGAACTCCTACAACTGTTGGAACAGATAGTCCATACAGAAATCGTTCTGTTGAAGAGAATTTAGATCTTTTCGAAAGAATGAAAAATGGTGAATTTGAGGCTGGTACACATATTCTTCGTGCTAAAATTGACATGAAATCAACAAACATGTTAATGCGTGATCCAATCATGTATAGAATTTTACACAAACATCACCATAGAACAGGAGACAATTGGAAAATCTATCCAATGTACGATTGGGCACACGGACAGAGTGATTATTTAGAGCAGATTTCTCACTCATTTTGTACACTAGAATTCTTGCCTCACCGTGAACTTTATGATTGGTTTTTAGATCAGATTTTTGATGAAAATAAACTGCGTCCAAAACAAAGAGAATTTGCAAGACGTAACTTATCACATACTGTTGTTAGTAAAAGAAAATTACAGCAACTAGTTAAGGAAAAGCATGTTAACGGTTGGGATGATCCAAGAATGTCAACAATCTCTGGATTAAGAAGACGTGGTTATACAGCTGCATCTTTACGTAATTTTGCCAATACAATTGGTATTGCAAAACGTGATAACCTAATCAATGTATCGGTTTTAGAATTCTGCATTCGTGAAGATTTGAACAAAATTGCACCTCGTGTAATGGCTGTTTTAGATCCTGTAAAACTGGTAATTACCAATTATCCTGAAGGAAAAGAAGAGTGGTTGGAAGCAGAAAATAACCAGGAAGATGAAAATGCAGGTTTCAGAAAAGTACCTTTTTCTCGTGAATTATATATCGAAAGAGAAGACTTTTTAGAAGAAGCTCCAGCTAAATATTTCCGTTTGACTTTAGGAAAAGAAGTGCGTCTTAAAAATGCGTATATCATTAAAGGAGAATCAGTTGTAAAAGATGATGCAGGTAATATTACAGAAATTCATGTAACTTATGATACCGATTCTTTAAGCGGAAGCGGGACAGAAGCAAGCCAAAGAAAAGTATCTGGAACATTGCATTGGGTTTCTATCAAACATGCTTTGGAAGCAGAAGTTCGTTTATACGATCGTTTGTTTACAGATGAAGCTCCAGATAGTTATAAAGAGAAAAATTTCTTAGACTTTGTGAATCCAAATTCGTTAGAAATTGTTACTGGATATGTGGAACCAAGTTTATCAACAGCTCAAAACGAAGATAAATTCCAATTTCAACGTTTAGGGTATTTTACTGTTGATAAAGACTCAACTCCTTCAAAATTAGTGTTTAACAAGACTGTTGGATTGAAAGATGCTTGGGAAGAAAAAGGTAAAAAAGAGGAAAACAGCATTAATAATTCTTTGAAAGAAATCAATAAATATTTTAAAGTTGAGAGTAAGCCAGAACGAATTGCAATTGAAAGTGCGATAGGAGAGAACATCAAAAATATCTCAAGTTTTTCTTTGATACAGAATTCATTAAAGAAAAATATCAACAATAATAAGGCTTCGCTGTTGTTTTCTCAGTTTATTTTGAAATATTCAAGCTGGAAATCTACAGATTTTGAAGAAGAAGATATCAAAAAATTATATTCGATGTCTTTAAAAAGTGAATCGACTTATGTTCGTTCAAAAGCACTTTTAAACTTAAGAGATATTGAAAGTGAAAGTTTGAGAAATCAATATGATGATGAAATTTTGAAATTATATTCAAATCCACCAAAAAATGCTTCTGAAAGAGAAATTGAAATTCTTTCTGAAATGGTGAAAAAGTAATATCAGATAAATTTATGAAAAGCGCTTTTATAAGCGCTTTTTTTTATTATATAAATTTACTATTGAAATTTTAAAATTTATAATTTTTATAGATTAAAAGTAACTTTCATAAATTGATTTTAATAGAAAATAAAATTTTATTGGATAACTAATTCATTTTTTAAATTTAAGTTTATTAGAAGTCTTTAATTTAGTTTTTAGCTTTTTTGTCTTAAGATTTTGCTGTTAAATCTATTATTATAATTTTTGATAATTATTATTTATAAGTTTAATTGATTTAATTTATTATCTATAAAAACTATTAATTTAGTATTTTTAATTAATTTTATAGATTAAAAGTGACCTCTATAAATTATCATTAAGCTAAAATAAAAAATGAATGAATCGAGAAGACCTTTTTTTGTTTTTCATTCGTTAAAACTCTTTATTTTATTTTTTTTAACTTTTTAGTCTCGATTTTCTTCTCAAAAAATTAAAATTAAAGTTTTTTCTTATTTTTAATTTATTCGGCTTCTTTTTTATAATCATAAGTTTTGATTATTATTTTTAGTGAAATTTAGTTTCTATTTATTATTAAAAAAATTGACTGTTGAGTTCTAATTAATAGATTTTAATTATTTTTAAGCTTTTCATTTTAATTTTATAAGTAATAAATTTTAATTATCAATTTTTATAAAACTTTTATTTTTAATTATTATTTATAAAAATGATTGAAAAATTTAAAATAATAGTTTGTATATATCGATTTTAACCGTCATAAATTGATTTTAAGACGTTTTTAAAACTTAGTTGATAGATAACTCATTTTTTATATTATTATTTATTTACAGTCTTTATTTTAATTTTTACTGTCATTTTAGTCAGTTTAACGGCTTGTTAACACACAATTGTTTATAAAACTGCTATTTTTAACTCACTATCAAAAGTCAGAGATGATTTTTGTAAAAAATTAAAATTTGCCGTAAAGAATCTAAGTTGAAATTTATTGTTTATAGAAACTCGTAATTTTTATAACAATAGTTTTTCAAAACTGATTTCCCAAAAAGACAATTTTATGTTCTCATTTTTATTATGATGTAGTCTTGATAATTTCTATCGTAAAAAAGATATTTTTCAAATTGTATCATAATGTACAAAATTCCATAATGTTGAATTTGTGTGAAAGTTTAGTTTTTAAATTTCAAATCTGACAATTTTTAATTTTAAATCTAAGTATCATGAAAATTTTATATTTCGCACTAGCATTATTATTTGCAAACGTAGCAATTTCGCAAACACATCAAATTACAAAACACAATGGAGAACAACTTGATGTAAATTTTATTAAAAACGAAAATGGTTTTGTTTATTATTCTTTAAACGGTAGTTCTGAAGAAATCAAAATTAGTAAACACGCTGTTTCATCAATTACTAACAAACAAACAAAACAAACTCAGAAAGTTTCTGATAAAATAGTAGTAGATTCAAAAGACGATTACAAAATGGTTACTGTTTTGCCACAAGAAAAAACAATAGGGCTGAAACAAGCTGCTAGTTTTACTGGGGTCTCGACTAGGACAAAAGGCGAACCGCCAATTGCAAATCAGAACCAGACTGCTATGAGAATCAAAACTAAATCGGCTTCAAATGGTTATCCTTTTGTTAGCATTGTTGAAAAAGCAGATGGTAAGTATGAAGCTGTAGCTTATGTGTATTAATAATATTGTTAATTTTTTGTAAATTACAATTAATCAAAGTTTTATCAGTTTAAAAAAGAGTATCTTTATTAATAATTTTAAATTGTAACTATCATGTCTAAAAATTTAAATACAGCAGCAGCAATTTTGGCTGCAGCGGCTGCAGGAGCGGCGATCGGGATTTTATTTGCTCCGGATAAAGGATCAAAAACCAGAGCTAAATTAAAAGAAGGAATTGATGACGCTAAACATAATCTAAAAGATTCATTTGATGCAAGTTCTGAAGTTCTGCGTGAAAAATTTACTGGCGCAACAAAAAACCTAGATGGAACTTTAAATGATTTGTTATCAAATGTTAGTCACAAAACAGAAGAAGTAATTACTTTTTTAGAAACTAAACTTGCTGAATTAAAAGCACAGAACGCTAAACTTCAGAAATAATATTTTTATAAAGCACAAATACTGGCTTATTTTTATAAGAAAGTTTTGTGCTTTTTTTTTATTTAAAATTTAAATTATGGCTTTTGAAGAATTAAAAGAAAACACTGAAAAAGTTCAAGATCAGGCTAAAGAATATATTGAAAGCCATTTCGCTTATTACAAACTTTGGGGTTTTAAGGTTGCAATGAAATCTACAACTCTGATTTTTAAGTTTACTTTGATTTTGTTGTGTTTTAGTATGGTCTTAATTTTTGGATCTTTTGCTGCAGCTTATGCTTTTGGTTCTTTGTTTGAAAGTAATGCTCTCGGTTTTTTAACAGTAGGAGGAATCTATTTGGTGATAACTGTTTTACTTTTCTTTATAAAAGATAAGATGGTGGAGGGACCAATTTTAGAAAAATTTTCAGAAATCTTTTTTAATGATTAATTTATGGAAAGAAAAAAATACTCTTCGTATGCTGAGATTGAAAGGGATCTGGAAATTCTAAAACTCGAAAAAGAAATCAATTATCAGAAATTGGTTTTAAGTTTTCAGAAAACTAAAGAAAGCATTACACCGCAAAAAATGGTAAATGGTTTTATTTCATCTTATACAGGTTATGTCAAAAAATCATTTCCAGAAATTTTGCAATTACTTATACCATTTGTTATCAATTGGTTTATAAATAAAAAAAGAGGCAATTAAGCCTCTTTTTTATTTTGAATTATTTTTATACTTCTGGTTGAACATCATCTTCATAACCAGATTGATGTTGAGTTGGTTTATGTTTTTCTACTTTTTTAGGCGTATTTTTTTTCATCATTTCGCCCACTTGGTTAGAAGCTGTAAAAGAAGCAACCATATTATTTAGCATATCACTTCCAGCTTGTGGAGAATTTGGAAGAAGAATCAAGTTAGAATTTGTGTCAGATCCAATAGATTGTAAAGTATCATAATGTTGAGTTACTACAATTAGGGCAGAAGCTTCTTGAGAATTAATACCCACATTATTCAAAACTTCAACACTTTCTACAAGACCTCTTGCAATTTCACGACGCTGATCTGCAATACCTTGTCCTTGTAAACGTTTACTTTCAGCTTCAGCTTTTGCTTTTGCAACAATTCTAATTCTTGAACTTTCAGCTTCAAATTCTGCAGCCGTTTTTTCTCTATCAGCAGCGTTGATTCTGTTCATTGCATTTTTTACCTGGATATCTGGATCAATATCAGTAACCAAAGTATTGATGATATCATATCCGTAAGTAGACATTGCTTCGTTCAATTCGCGTTTTACTGCAACTGCGATATCATCTTTTCTTTCAAAAACGTCATCCAATTTTAGTTTCGGAACTTCAGCACGAACCACATCAAATACATAAGATGTAATCTGATCGTGTGGATATTCTAATTTATAAAAAGCTTCGTATACTTTTTCTTGAATCACTTTGAACTGAACCGAAACTTTCATTTTGATAAAAACGTTGTCTCTAGTTTTAGTTTCGATGATAACATCTAACTGCTGAATTTTAAGATTTACACGTCCGGCTAATCTGTCAACAATCGGAATTTTTAATTGTAATCCTGAATTTCTAACACTTTGAAATTTTCCAAATCGTTCGATTACTACTGAAGTTTGTTGTTTCACAGTAAAGAAAGATGACATGAAAATGAAGAATGCCACTACTAAAAAGATAATTAATCCTGTACCCATGGTTATTTAATTTATATTTATGATTCTGGTAAATTACGAAAATTCTTCTAAAATAAAATTATCAAACATTAAAAAAACGCTAAGAACATTTTTGAGATGTTATTTAGCGTTTGACTTTTTTTGAACCATTAAGAGATTAAGATAATTAAGTCAAATCTTTGTCAAGATAATTAAGCTTTATAATCTTAAAAAACTTTGGCAATTTTTACCATCAAGTCAAGCTTAATTAACTTAATATCTTAATGGTAAAATTTTTATAATGTTGAAATCGCTTTCTGAATTCTTGAAATAGTTTCTTCTTTTCCAATGATTTCTACAATGTCAAATAGGTGAGGACCTTTCAAAGCTCCAACCAAACTAAGACGGAAAGGTTGCATCACTTTCCCCATTCCGATTTCATTTTTAGTTAACCAATCTTTTATGATCGCTTCGATATTTGCAGAATCAAAACCGTCAATATATTCAAGAGTCGAAATCAATTCTTGCATTAAAGCTGGTGTTTCTTCTTTCCAATTTTTGCTTGCTTTCTCATCGTAAGATGTTGGCGCCTGAAAAAAGAAATCTGTTAGTTCCCAAAAATCAGAAACGAAGTTGGCTCTTTCTTTAATCAAAGAAACAATTCTTGTAATATCATATTTAGAAACGTCAATACCTTTTTCTGCTAAAATAGAAGAGAAGGTTTTTGCTAAATCTGCATCATTTTGTTTTACTAAATATTGGTGGTTGAACCATTTGTTTTTCTCAGGATCAAATTTTGCTCCAGCTTTGTGAACTCTGCTCAAGTCAAAAGATGCAGCCAATTCTTCTAGAGAATAAATTTCTTTATCAGTTCCATCATTCCATCCAAGTAAAGCAAGGAAGTTTACAACTGCTTCTGGGAAAAATCCTTTTTCTCTGTAACCAGATGAAACGCCTTCTTCCGTTTTCCATTCTAGAGGGAATACTGGAAATCCCATTTTGTCACCATCTCTTTTTGATAATTTACCATTTCCAATTGGTTTTAAAATCAAAGGTAAATGTGCAAATTCTGGAGCTTCCCAATTAAAAGCTCTGTATAATAAAACATGAAGTGGCATAGAAGGCAACCATTCTTCTCCACGAATTACATGTGACGTTTCCATCAAATGATCATCAACAATATTAGCTAAATGGTATGTTGGCATTCCGTCACTTTTGAATAGAACTTTATCATCCAAAAGATTCGTTTCAAACTTAACATCGCCACGAATGATATCTTTTAAATGTAAAGTTTCATCAACCGGAGTTTTAAAACGAATAACATAATGTTCACCATTTGCAATTCTCTTAGCAGTTTCTTCTGCAGAAATTACTAAAGAGGTATCTAGTTTTTCACGATTATGATGATTGTAAATAAATGTTTTTCCTTCAGCTTCATGTTGTTTTCTATGAGCATCCAAAGCTTCTGGAGTATCAAAAGCATAATATGCCCAACCCGAATTGATTAATTGATCGGCATATTGTTGGTACAAATCTTTACGTTCGCTTTGTCTGTACGGACCAAATTTTTCATTTTTTCCAACTGTTTCTTCAGGAGCAATTCCTAACCATTCCAAAGCTTCCATAATGTAAGCTTCTGCACCTGGAACAAAACGAGTCTGATCTGTATCTTCAATTCTCAGATAAAAAACACCGTTATGTTTTTTTGCAAATAAATAATTAAATAGGGCAGTACGAACTCCGCCAATATGTAATGGTCCAGTCGGACTTGGTGCAAAACGCACACGAACTTGCTTTGACATTTTGTTTATATTTTAATGCAAAGATACGACTCTAATTAGATAATTTGAAAATGAGGATAATGAGATAATGGTTTACTTTATGGTTAATTATCTAATTTCTAATTTTATTAATTTCTAATTAAATAATTTAAAGAATATACGTTTAGTATGTCAATTGACTAATTATCTAATTAACTCATTTTCTAATTATAATTACTACTTTTATAGGTTATAATCAAAACAGATTTATTTTGAAAACATCATCTGCGATATACCAAAAATTAGAAGCTTTCATTAAGAAATATTATATCAACGAATTGATAAAAGGGATTTTACTTTTTACTGGATTCGGACTTTTGTATTTCTTGTTTACGCTTTTTGTAGAATACTTTCTTTGGCTGAAACCATTAGGAAGAACGTTTTTATTTTGGCTATTTATTGCTGTTGAAGTTTTCCTTTTAATTCGTTTAATTGTATTTCCATTATTCAAATTATTCAAACTTCAAAAAGGAATTGATTATACGCAAGCTTCTAAAATTATTGGAAATCATTTCACAGAAGTGAGTGATAAGCTGACGAACTTTTTACAATTGTCTTCAGAAAATAATGCTGAAAGTTCTGAGTTAGTTTTGGCTTCGATAGAACAAAAAGCAAATTCTCTGCAACCAATTCCTTTTGGAAATGCAATCAATTTTAAAGCAAACAAAAAATATTTGCCATTAGCTTTGGTTCCAATTTTGCTTTTTGTAGTGTTTTATATTTCTGGAAATAGCAATGTAATTTCTCAAAGTTTGAATAGAGTAGTGCATTTCAATTCTGCATTTTTACCGCCAGCACCTTTCAAATTTGTAGTTCTAAATTCTAATTTACAAGCAGAACAAAATAGAGATTTCGTTATCAAAATGGAATCTGTTGGAAACATTGTTCCAGAAAATGTCATGATTCATATTGGAGATGAAAGCTATTTTATGGAATCTTCTCAACCTGCAAAGTTTGAATTTAAAGTTGAGAAACCAACAGAGAATATCCAATTTTCTTTTGAAGGAAACAATGTAATTTCAGAAGATTACGAATTGAAAGTAATCACTGTTCCTTCTATTGCAAACTTCGAAATGGTTTTGAATTTTCCTTCTTATTTAAAGAAAAAATCAGAGACAATTCAAGGAACTGGAAATGCAATTTTACCTGAAGGAACGACTGTCACTTGGAGAATGAACACTAAATCTACACAAGAAGTAGTGTGGAAAAGAGAAAATGAAGTTTTGAAGTTCAATAAGACAGAAAATGAGTTTAAATTAGCTAAAAATATAAGTCAAAATACCGAATATCAAATACTTACGTCTAATGATAAGGTTAAAAACTACGAAAAACTAGATTATCAGCTTTCTGTGATCAAAGATCAATTTCCAACCATCAATGTTGGGCCTGCGCCAGACAGTTTGAAGCTGGATAAGAACTATATCTTGGGTAGAGTTGGTGACGATTATGGTCTTTCAAGATTACAGATTGTGTACTACGAACGTAACAAACCACAGTCTGCTAAACGTGGAAATATCAATGTGAAGTCTGGTGTATTCGATCAGTTTGTTTTTAATTTTCCAAGCAATCTTCCAGTTGAAGAAGGAGTATCTTACGAATACTATTTTGAGGTTTTTGATAACGATGCACCACACGGATTTAAGAGTACAAAGTCTTCTACGTTTTCAGATCGCGTAGCTACAACAGATGAAATTCAGGACCAAGAATTACAGCAGCAAAATAATAACATCAATAGTTTATCTAAATCTTTGAAGAATCAAACCAAGCAGATTTCTGAAATGGATAAGCTTCAAAATACAGGAAAAGAAAAAGATAATCTAGAGTTTAAAGATCAGCAGAAGATCAATGATTTTATCAAACGTCAGAAACAGCAAGACGAAATGATGAAACAATTCTCTGAGAAAATGAATCAGAATTTGGATAAATTCAAAGACGATAAGAAAGATAAAACCGCTGAAGATTTACAAAAGCGTTTAGATAATGCACAGAAAGATTTAGAAAAGAATCAGAAATTATTAGATGAATTGAAGAACTTAAATGATAAATTAAACAGCGAAGATCTGTTTGATAAAATGGAAAAGTTCAAACAAATCAGTAAAAACCAATCTCGTAATCTAGAGCAATTAGTTGAGCTGACGAAACGTTTTTATGTTTCTAAGAAAGCAGAACAAGTTGCTGAAAAACTAAATAAACTGTCAGAACAACAGGAACAGTTATCAAATAAAGAGAAAGAAAATACAAAAGAAAAGCAAGATGAAATCAATAAGTCTTTTGATAAGATTCAGGAAGATTTAAAAGATTTGAAAGAAGAAAATAAGACTTTAAAGAAACCTTTAGATATTCCTTCTGATGCTTCTAAAGAGAAAGATGTAGATAATGATCTTCAAAAAGCTTCTGAGGAATTGAGTAAAAAGAATACTTCTTCGGCCAAACCAAAACAGAAAAGTGCTGCCAAGAAAATGAAGAACATGGCTCAGGAAATGCAGAGCGAAATGGAAGGTGGCGAGCAAGAACAATTGGAAGAAGATGTGGCAATGCTTCGTCAGATTCTGGATAATCTTTTAGCATATTCTTTGTCACAAGAAGATGTGATGAAACAGTTCAAAGCAATGAAATTAGGTTCTTCTACATTCACAAAAAATATCAAGATTCAGCAGAATTTAAAACAACAGTTTAGACATGTTGATGATAGCTTGTTCGCACTTTCATTACGTAACCCAAAGGTTGCAGAAGATGTAACAAAAGAAATTGGTAATGTACAATACAACATGGACAAGGCTATTGAAACCTTAACTGATGTTCAGATTCCGAGAGGAGTTTCACACCAGCAATATGCAGTTTCATCTGCCAATAAGTTAGCCGATTTCTTAAGTGATTTGTTGAATAATATGCAAATGTCTATGCCTAAACCGGGAGCTGGAAAACCTAAACCAGGAGACGGACAAGGAATGCAATTGCCAGATATTATACAAAAGCAAAAAGGTCTTGCTGATAAAATGAAAGAAGGAATGAAGTCTGGTAGTAAACCTGGAGAAGGGCAACAAGGACAAAGTGGAGAAGGTAAACAAGGTCAGGGACAAGGTAAAGATGGCAATGGAAAAGAAGGCCAAGGTAAAGATGGAAAAGGAAAAAACGGACAAGGTAACCAAGGTTCTGGTAATGGTAAAGATGGAAAGGATGGAAAAGAAGGTGAAGATGGGGAAGGAGATGCAGAGGCTATTATGGAGATTTACAAAGAGCAAGTTAAACTTCGTGAAGCATTGCAAAAAGAATTAGCAAAGAAAGGTTTGGACTCTCAAGGTAAATCTGTAATAGACCAGATGAAGCAATCTGAAAAACAGATTTTAAATAAAGGTTTTAAGAATGAGAACTTGCAACGTATTTTAAATATTCAACAAGAATTATGGAAATTAAACAACGCAGTTCAGCAACAAGGACAGGATACACAAAGACAATCTGAAACCAATAAGGCTGAATTTACTAATCGTTCAAATGCTTTACCAAGTTCATTATTGGAATATTTAAACAGTGTAGAGATATTAAACAGACAATCACTACCTTTGCGCTCGAATTTTAATCAAAAAGTTCAAGAATACTTTAATACAAAATGATAAATTTTAATTACGAAACAGATTTTACTTTAGGAGACGAGCAGGCTTTTAGCGACTGGCTAAGTGCTGTAATTGTTTCTGAAAAGAAGACTGAAGGAGAAATCAATTATATATTTTGTGACGATGAATATCTTCATAAAATAAATGTAGAGTATCTGGATCATGACACTCTTACAGATATTATCAGTTTTGATTATACTGTTGGTAACGAGTTGAATGGAGATATTTTTGTTTCTGTAGAGCGTGTTGCAGACAATGCAAAAGACTTTAATGTTTCATTTGCTGAAGAGCTTAAGAGAGTGCTCTCACACGGTATACTTCACTACTGCGGGTACAAAGATAAATCTGATAAAGATGCGCAATTAATGAGAGCAAAGGAAGAGGAAAAGATGAAGATGTTTCACGTGGAACAGTAATTAAACTTCTTTAAAATTATGTTCCACGTGAAACGTTTTTAGATTTGGTTTTTAAAATGTTCCACGTGAAACATATTTTAGTTAATGAATATATAAACGTTCCACGTGGAACGTTGTAATAGAGAAGTGATTCTTTGAAATAAATCGTTCCACGTGGAACGATATTTAAAACTGATATTGAGAAAAAGATAATAGTGTTTCACGTGGAACATGATTTTGAAAGTTCTGTAGAAGTTTAGAATGGAAGTTTAGAATGGAAGTTTAGAATGGAAGTTTAGAATGGAAGTTTAGAATGGAAGTTTAGAATGGAAGTTTAGAATGGAAGTTTAGAATGGAAGTTTAAAATGTTTCACGTGGAACGTTTGGTTTTAAAGATTCTGTTTAGAAGTTCTGTTTGAAGATTCTGTTTGAAGATTCTGTTTGAAGATTCTGTTTGAAGATTCTGTTTGAAGATTCTGTTTGAAGATTTCAATTTTGGAATTTGGAATTTCAAAATTGAAGATTAAAAATATTCGTTCCACGTGGAACAAAGAAAATATAAATGTAATTCTAGAAACCGCGTTAGCGGTTTTTGGAGAATAATAAAACAAAAATGTTTTTAGAAGAATACGATGTTATTGTGGTTGGTGCAGGCCATGCTGGTTCTGAAGCTGCGGCTGCGGCTGCAAATTTGGGATCAAAAACTTTATTGGTTACAATGAGTTTGCAGAACATAGCACAGATGTCTTGCAATCCTGCGATGGGTGGAATTGCAAAGGGACAGATCGTTCGCGAAATTGATGCGCTCGGTGGATATTCGGGAATTGTTTCCGATCGCACGGCAATTCAATTTAAGATGTTGAATAAATCGAAAGGACCTGCAATGTGGTCTCCAAGAGTTCAAAGTGACAGAATGCGTTTTGCAGAAGAATGGAGAATGATGTTGGAGAAAACTCCAAATCTTGATTTTTATCAAGAGATGGTAAAAGGGTTAATTATTGAAGACGGAAAAATAAAAGGAATTAGAACTTCGCTTGGTGTAGAAATCAAAGCGAAGTCTGTCGTTTTAACGAATGGTACTTTTTTGAATGGTTTGATTCATATCGGAGAAAAACAATTCGGTGGAGGAAGAGCAGGAGAAAGTGCTGCAACTGGAATTACCGAAGATTTGATCAAAGCGGGTTTTGAAGCAGGAAGAATGAAAACAGGAACGCCTCCTCGTGTAGATGGACGTTCTTTGGATTATTCTAAAATGAACGAAGAAAAAGGAGATGCAAAACCAGATAAGTTTTCATATTCAGATTTGACAACTCCATTAACGCATCAGCGTTCTTGTTACATGACATATACTTCGTTGGATGTTCATGATATTTTGAGAGAAGGTTTTGATCGTTCTCCAATGTTCAACGGAAGAATCAAAAGTTTAGGTCCGAGATATTGCCCTTCTATCGAAGATAAGATTAATCGTTTTGCAGATAAAGAGCGTCATCAATTATTTGTTGAGCCAGAAGGATGGAATACTTGTGAAGTTTATGTAAACGGATTTTCAACTTCACTTCCGGAAGATATTCAATTTAAAGCTTTGAGTTCTGTTGCTGGTTTTGAGAAAGTGAAATTCTTTCGTCCAGGTTATGCAATCGAATATGATTTCTTTCCTCCAACTCAATTGAAACATACTTTGGAAACGAAGTTGGTTGAAGGTTTATATTTTGCTGGACAGATTAACGGAACAACAGGATACGAAGAAGCAGCATCTCAAGGTTTAATGGCTGGAATAAATGCACACTTGAAGGTTCACGAAAAAGAACCTTTGATTTTAAAACGTGACGAAGCATATATTGGAGTTTTAATTGATGACTTAATTACGAAAGGAACAGAAGAACCTTATCGTATGTTTACATCAAGAGCAGAATACAGAACATTGTTGCGACAAGATAATGCCGATTTCAGATTGACGCCAATGTCATACGAAATTGGTTTAGCTTCTGAAGATCGTTTACGCAGAATGGAAAGAAAATTAAACGAGTCTGAAAAGATGGTTTCGTTTTTTAGAGAAACAAGTGTTTCTGTTGCAGAAACCAATCCGATTTTGGAAGCTAAAGAATCTGCACCAATTTCGCAAGGAGATAAAATGTTCAAGATTTTCTCTCGTCCACAGATCGAATTAGAAGATATGTTGAAATTTGAGAAAGTTTCAGCTTATATTGAAGAGAATGATTTGGATGAAGAAATTGTTGAACAAGCCGTAATCCAAGTAAAATATTCTGGTTATATCGAAAAAGAAAGAAATAATGCAGATAAGTTGAATCGTTTAGAAGAAGTAAAGATTCCAGAAAATTTCGATTACGATAAAATTAAATCAATGTCGATTGAAGCAAAACAAAAGTTAAGCAAAATTCGTCCTGTAACTATTTCGCAAGCTTCAAGAATAAGCGGAGTATCACCAAGCGATATTTCCGTGCTTTTGATTTATATGGGAAGGTAATTATTTTAGATTTCTGAGTTTAGATTTTAGATTTAAAGTGCAAGTGTTCCACGTGAAACTATAAATCTGAATTTTGAATCTAAAATATTCTTGTTCCACGTGAAACCTTTTCTGAAATAAGAATGATTTCAAATTCTTAATTCTAATTTTAAAGTTTGATTTTAAGAAAATAAGTATTCAATAGCTTTCAAAAATAGATTTGCAATTAAGTTGAATTATCATATTTCATAAAAGATTAAAATAAACTAAAATAAAATCCTAAAAGCGATAGAATTTCGCTTTTAGGATTTGCTATAAATTAAACCCAATATCTATAAATTTAAAAAATGAACGTTTTAAATAAAAAACACTTTCTTACAGTAAAAGACCATTCTGTTTCAAAAGAAATTTTTGAATTATATCAAGATGAAGAATTTGATATGCTAATTACTTCTCCGCAACCTGAACTTCAAAATTTAGGAAGATATTACGAAAGCGAAGATTATATTTCGCATACAGACAACAAACGTTCATTATTTGAAAAAGCATACCACTTTGTAAAAAATATTGCGCTTCAAAACAAATTGAATTTAATAAATGGCGAGCAAAGTCAAAAAGGGAAAATTTTGGATATTGGAGCTGGAACTGGAGATTTTCTTTTGACAGCAAAAAATGATGGTTGGGAAACTGTTGGAGTAGAACCAAGCGATCGAGCAAAAAATATTGCAAAAGAAAAAGGAATTTCTTTTGTAGAAGAAACAAGTACTTTAGAAAATAATTCTTTTGATGTAATTACAATGTGGCACGTATTAGAACACGTTCCAAATTTGGAATTACAAATTGCAGAATTAAAGCGTTTATTAAAACCAACTGGAACTTTAATTGTTGCGGTTCCAAATCATAAATCTTTTGATGCGCAACATTACGGAACTTTTTGGGCCGCTTATGATGTGCCAATTCACTTTTGGCATTTTTCAAAAAAATCGATTCAATTGCTTTTTGAAAGAGTAGATATGAAATTAGAAAAAATACTTCCAATGAAGTTCGATTCGTTTTATGTGAGTCTTTTATCCGAAAAATACAAAACAGGAAAAATGAATTATATCAAAGCTTTTTTCGTTGGTTTAAAATCAAATTGGAAAGCCAAAAACACAAAAGAATATTCATCGCATATTTATGTTTTAAAGAATAAATAAAACCTAAAAAATCAGCATAAAGCTATTTCTTCAAAATACTGGAGAAATAGCTTTTTCGTTTTAAAAAAAGTCAAAAAAACGGCCGTATTTATGCTATAAAGTTGAATTATTGCTATTATTTTTTCTATAAATAAAAACAATATCATAAAATTTACGCATTTTTTAAACTTTATGCTGATGCTATTGATTTTTTTATATTTTTGTCTTCAATACTTAAAAAATAGAATTTAAAAAAAATGAAAAAAGCATTAGTTATTATCGCACTTTCAGTTTTCGCAGTTTCTTGTAACAAAACAGCAGAGGTAAAGGAAGTAAAAACAGCTTACGTGGATACTTCGGTTTTGATGAAAGAATACACTGAGGCAAAAGATTTAGAGGCAAAGTACAAAGCTCAAGCGGAAGAAAAAGGTAGACAATTACAAGCTGAGATTTCACGTTTTAAACAAGACGCTGCTAATTTTCAAAGCCAGGCACAAGCAAACGGTCAAGCTTGGGCACAGCAAAGAGGTGCTGAGTTGCAAAAAAGAGAGCAGCAATTAGGTTATGCACAACAAGCATTAGCACAACAATTACAACAAGAAAGTGGTGTAGAAATGGATTCTCTTGTTAGTGGAGTTAAAAAATTCATCAAAGAGTACGGAAAGAAAAACGGTTACTCTTACATCTACGGAACAGGAGATGCTGCAACAGTTTTGTATGCTGAAGACAAATATGATATCACAAAGGAAATCATCAAAGAATTAAACGACAAATACAAAGCGTCACCAAAAGCAGAGGCTAAACCAGCAGCTGAAACAAAAGAAGGCGAAGCTAAAAAATAACACTACCAAACTAACTAAATTACTGAAAACCTAAATCCACTAAAGATTTAGGTTTTTTCTTTTTATAAAAATGCGGTAATTTTATTTTTCAATACAGGCAAAATGCAGAACGTTTCAGAAGCGGCAGCTTACACTTTACAATTCATCAATCAGACTCAAAAATCTATTTTTCTAACCGGAAAAGCAGGAACAGGAAAAACTACGCTTTTGCGCGAAATTATTGCGACGACCCACAAAAATACTGTAGTTGTTGCGCCAACTGGTATCGCGGCTTTGAATGCGGGCGGGGTAACTATTCATTCGATGTTTCAGCTTCCGTTTTCTGCGTTTATTCCGTCGTATGATGCAAGTGCACAATTTACAGAAACGGTAAAGTTTGAAAACAAAGAAACACTGCGCCGTCATTTCAAAATGAATAACGTCAAGCGAAATGTGATCAAAAACATGGAGCTTCTGGTTATTGATGAAGTGAGTATGATGCGCGCCGACTTGCTAGATGCTGTCGATTTTATGATGCAGACGGTTCGTAGAAATACGCAGCCTTTTGGTGGAGTTCAGGTTTTGTTTATTGGAGATTTGTTACAGCTTCCGCCAGTCATTCGAGATGAAGAATGGCGAACGCTGAAAAACTATTACCGCGGAAAATTCTTTTTCCATTCTCACGTTCTACAAACCTATCCGCCGATTTATATCGAATTGTCAAAAATTTACCGACAGACCGATGATACGTTTATTTCGGTTTTGAACAATCTTCGAAATAATCAAATTACTCCAGAAGACATAGCTGTTCTAAATCAGTATGTTAAGCCAGATTTTGACTTCAAAGAGAACAAAGGCTATATCACGCTCACAACACATAATGCCAAAGCGGATTCTATCAACTCACAGTCAATCAATGATTTAGATGGTAAAGAATACGTTTATACGCCATTTGTGGTTGGAGATTTTCCAGAAAAGATCTTTCCTGTTGAAGAAGAACTGAAATTGAAAGTCGGCGCGCAGATTATGTTTGTTAAAAATGATTTGTCTTTTGAAAAAAGATATTTCAACGGAAAAATGGGCGTAATAAAATCTTTGTCTGACGAAGAAATCTTTGTTCATTTTCCAGAAGAGAACATGACGCTCGAAGTCGAAAAGTACGAATGGAAAAATATTCGCTACAAAGTCAACGAACAAACCAAAGATATCGAGGAAGAAGTTTTGGGGACCTTTGCTCATTATCCGATCAAACTGGCATGGGCGATTACAGTGCACAAAAGCCAAGGTTTAACTTTTGACAAAGCAGCGCTCGACGTATCGCAAGTTTTTCTCCCTGGGCAGGCCTATGTAGCACTTTCGCGTTTGCGTTCGTTAAACGGGCTTATTTTACTTTCTCCAATGCAGATGAACGGCATTTCCAACGATCAAGATGTGATGGATTACGCTTTGAACAGAGCAACGGAAGAAACTTTAAAAAACTCACTTCACTTCGAAACCAAGAATTTTATTCATAACTATTTGATAAACAGTTTTAATTGGAACGATTTAGCACAAGAATGGAGAAATCATCGTTTTAGTTACAACGAAAATGCGGCTGGTTCCGAAAAAACAAAACATGCAGTTTGGGCGCACAAACGTTTGGACACGATTGAGCAGCTTGCCGAACATTCACAGAAATTCATCATTCAGCTCAACAAAATCTTCAGCAAAGAAACGGTCGATCTACTTTTTGTGAAAGAAAGGGTAGAAGCGGCCTACGATTATTTTTTCAAGCCAATGGACAAATTGGTGGATGATTTAATTTATAAAATGGCTGAAATTCAAAAATTTAAAAAAGTAAAAGAGTTTTACGAAGAATTGAATTTTCTGGAAGATCTTCAGACGAAAGCAGTTTTACGATTGATGAAAGCGAAATTATTGATCGAAGTTGTGGTTGCTGGCGAAGCGATCAGCAAAGAAAAGCTGTCGTCGCCAAATATTAAAAATTATAAAATCAACAAAGCGGAAAGAATTCGCGGAGAGCTTCAGACGACAAATACAGACATTTTTAGAGCAGAAGAGTCTGTTGTGCGATACAAATCAGCTAAAGCGGAAAAAAGTGAGCTTAAAACGGCTAAAAAAACGACAGTTGAAGAAACACATGATCTGTGGCTTGAGAAACATTCGATTGAAGATATTGCAAGAATGCGCAAACTAACTGTTCAGACTATAGAAACGCATTTGATAAAATTGATTCAGGTGAAAAAAGTGGATATTAACGATGTTTTGCCGTATGATAAAATTTTGGCCCTTCGAGAGGCTTTTGAATTTTATCAAGAAGAATCTTTGAGTCCTTTGAAAGAAAAACATGGAGATGAATTTACTTGGGATGAATTGAAAATGTTCAAAGCAAGTATTAATTAATTTTTTGAGAACGGTCTTTCTCAGTCCTACGTGGAACAAGCGGAAATGTGACAATTTGAAACCATAATTTTGTAAAATTTTGTGATTGCATTTTTAGTAAATTTGATGTATGATTTTGATTCTTAAAAATTTAGCTATGAAATGTAAAGCACTTTTTTTCTTTTTTCTGATGGTCTGTTCGCAGTTTGCACAAAGTCAGGAACTGAAACCAGAATATCAAAAGTTTATTTCAACGTTTATTTCTGAAGTAAAAAATAATAATAAAAATGCGGTTGCGGCACGAATCACCTTTCCGCTAAATCGGGAAAATCCAATTCCTTCGCTTAGGAATAAGACGGAATTTTTAAAAAGATATAACGAAATTTTTGATAAGACTTTGATTGACAAAATCGTTAAATCTAATCCGGCAAAAGACTGGTCAGAAGTGGGATGGCGCGGAATTATGCTATACCAAGGCGATCTTTGGATTGATACAAACGGAAAAATTATCAGTATCAATTATCAGTCAGAGGTCGAGAAGAAACAGAAGAATTCCTTAATAGCAGCACAGAAAAAAAATGTCAATTCTTCGATTTCAAATTTCAAAAAACCTGTTGCTATTCTCGAAACTTCTAAGTTCAGAATTAGAATTGATGATTTGGGAAATGATAATTATCGTTACGCTTCATGGTCAATCAAAAAGAAAATGACCGATACTCCAGATTTAATAATTGAAAATGGAGTTTTCTTCGCAGAGGGAACAGGAGGAAATCATCATTACGAATTTAAAAAAGGCAACTATGTTTATGAATGCCATTTTATTGTTTTGGGAGAAGATAACTCGCCTCCAGCTCAATTGATTATAACGCAAAATGATAAAACAATTTTGGAACAGAATGCAAAAATTGTTTCGCGATAAACAAAAAGCCAGATTCAAAAGAATCTGGCTTTTTGTTTTGAATTATACCGAAGTATTAAGTTCTTCTAACTTCTTTTGCTGTTGAATTTTCTTCAATTTTAATTTTTGAATTTCTAATTCTTGCTGTTTTATTTTTACTTCTTGTTTTTGCAAAGCTTCATCAGAAACCGAAGTCGTATTTATTTTATTTCTAAGTTTTTGATTGTCTGCTTCTAACTTCTCAATTTTTTTATTGGTATTCTGAAGATCTTTTTGGGAATTTTGAAGTTCCTTCTGCTGTTTGTCTAATTTTTTCTGCTCTTTTTTAAGTTTATTCTGTTCGTCTTCAAGTTTCCTGTTGCGATCACTGATTGTTCTTTTTGATTCATCGGTTGTTTTTTTGATCGCATATTGCTGCTCTTGTTCAGTAGTATTTTGTTGAGCAAAGAAAGTATTAGAATTTAGAGCAATTGCTATAACTAAAGCAAGTTTTAAAATGTACTTCATGATTTAAATTTTTTGAGCAAAAGTAGAAGTGGAATTTTGCACAAAAGAGAACAGAAAGTCATTTTATGAATAGAATAAGCCAAAAAAAATCCCATTCAGAAGAACGGGATATTTTTAAGATTTATAGATTTTCGACCAGAATCCAAGCTTGAGGATTTTCGCCTTTTTGTATTTCTTTTTGAGCTTGTTCCGCTTCTTTCATTGTCGCATAACTTCCGTACAAAACAGGAAATAATCCATGTTTGTTTTCTTTAAGCATTCTCGCTTTGAAACCGTCTTTAATTAATTGGTTATAAGCTTTTTTTGCATTTTGTTCACTTCTAAAAGCACCCGCCATAATGTGGTAAGGCATTGTAGTCTCAACAGTTTCAACAGCTGCAGAATCTACAGAAAGTGTTACAGCAGGAAGCGGACTTTTGATAAAGAAAGTCGCTTCTTGAATTTTGTTTTGTACTTTTTTCTGAACCGCTTGTTCTACAACAAGTGTCTGATTGTCAATTTGATTTTGATATAAAGGGTAACCAATGCTTCCTGTAATTCCAAGCCCTAAAACAAGAATGGCAGCATATCGCAAAAATGGATTTGAAGATTTGGTTTCTTCATCATTATCATGCAATAGAACAGCATCTTTTTCTTTTGCAGCTATCTTTTCTATTTTTTTCTCGAAAACTTCTTTTTTCACCATTGGAGAAACAAAAGGGCTCAACCCAAATGAAGTTGCCAAGTAATTGGTATGGTCGTTTGGTTTGAAAACAATGTTGCTTTCAGAGTTTAAACGCAGTTCGCCAATATTTTTTAGAAGAATCACACCTTCTTCTTCCAGTGTTTTTTTCCAGTTTAAAATTTCAAATGCAATAGCACTTACTGCAAAACCGTAAGATGTTTTTTCGGCTTGTGCAATATGATTTGCCAACAGTCCATCATTATTTTTGATTCGGCTGTTGAAAGAAATAGTCTTTTTTGGAGGAAAAAACGAATTAGTGCTTTCATTCAGCTGAGCCGAATGCGTTTCTGTTAAAAATGCACCAAATCCTGGAACCGTTACACACTGATAACGATACAATAACTGTGAGATATATACTTCGATTTTCATATCAACAAAGTTATGCAACGCTTATAGTTATCAAAATTTTATTCACAATTTTTATTAACAATTGAGATTTATTTTTAGACAATTCGTTTTCAATTATTTAAGTTCATTTTTATTGAAGGTCTGACGAAATCGGGAAAATTAAATCTTAAATTTATTAAGAAATTACTTTGTTTTAATGATATTTGCCACTTCAAATGAGTGAAATTATTTTTTCTATTTTACATAATGTTTTAAAGAAAATGACCGATCAGGAATTATTTAGTTTACTAGCCTTATTGAAAGTTGATGGAGTGGGAGATATTTTAGGCAAAAAACTGCTTCATACTTTTGGGTCGGCTTCAGACATTTTTAAAGCAAAAAGTGCTCAGTTGGCTGCAGTTGACGGAATTGGAGCTGCTTTGTTGAAGAATCTAAAAGACAAGACCATTTTTGAAAAGGCAGATCGCGAACTTTCTTTCATTAAAAACAATACTATCGACGTTTCTTTTTTTCAGGACGAAAGTTATCCTGAGCGGCTCAAACATTGTTTTGATGCGCCGATTCTAATTTTTACTGCCGGAAATCTAGATTTTAAAAACAAAAAATTAATCAGTATTGTGGGCACTAGACAGATTACTTCTTACGGTACCGATTTCTGTAGAAAACTGATAGAAGATTTAGCTCCGTTGGATCCCGTTATTGTCAGCGGATTTGCCTACGGTGTTGATATTGTGGCGCATCAGGCCGCGATGGATTATAACCTGCAGACCGTTGGAGTTCTAGCTCATGGGTTGAATCAGATTTATCCGCGCACGCATAAAAAGTACATGGCAAAAATGGAAGAAAACGGCGGTTTTATAACGGAATTTTGGAGCGATTCAAATCCGGATAAAGAAAAATTTGTGCGCAGAAATCGTATAGTTGCCGGAATGACAGAAGCAACAATTGTCATTGAATCTGCCGATAAAGGCGGGTCGCTAATAACTGCAAATATGGCCAATGATTATAATCGAGATGTATTTGCGGTGCCTGGAAGAGTGAGCGATAAGTACAGTCAAGGCTGTAATAATTTGATAAAAACGCAGAAAGCAAATCTATTGACAAGCGCTGCCGATTTGATTTATATGCTGAATTGGGATATTAAAGAAAAACCGAAACATATTCAGAAACAGCTTTTTGTAGAATTGGAACCCGACGAACAGAAGATATATGATTTTCTCCAAAAGAACGGAAAGGAATTATTGGATATTATTGCAATCGAATGCGAAATTCCAATTTATAAACTATCAGGAATTCTGATCGGAATGGAACTTAAAGGCGTTATAAGACCACTTCCCGGAAAACTTTTTGAATCAATTTAACGCAGAAAATCCTATTTTATTTATTCCTAAAATGTTTATACAATCGGTATAAAATATAAATTGCCAATAAACCGAAAATGATATTTAGGACTTGAAACAAATACGGTGGTACGTTATAATCTTCAATATACTTATTCATCTTTTTTATTTTAAATAATTAATATACTTGAAGTTACAAAATTAATTTAGGAATAGAATAATTATAAATCAAAAAAAACGCTGATCAATTTTGATCAGCGTTTCTAAATATGTCGATTTATCTAGAGTTTTTTATTTCTGAAAGCCAAGAACTTCTCTAACCTTTGCTAAAACTCCATCAGCAATTACAGAAGCTTTTGAAGCGCCTTTTTTCAATAAAGCATCTACTTCTTCAAGGTTGTTGATGTAGTAATTGTATTTTTCTCTTTCTGTTTTGAATTTTTCTGTAATCAATTCAAACAAAGCTTGTTTCGCATGACCGTAGCCATAATTTCCGCCTAAATAATTAGCTCTCATTTGTGCAATTTGCTCTTCTGTTCCTAACAAAGAATAAATAGCAAACGCATTACAAGTATCTGGATTTTTCGGATCTTCAAGCGGAGTACTATCCGTTTCAATACTCATAACTTGTTTGCGTAAAGTCTTATCATCCAAGAAAATATTGATAATGTTGTTGGCAGATTTACTCATTTTTCCTCCGTTTGTTCCAGGAATTAGCATAATGTTCTCTTGAATTTTTGCTTCAGGAAGAACAAATGTTTCGCCCATTTGATGGTTAAAACGTGCCGCAACGTCACGAGTAATTTCTAAATGCTGTAATTGATCTTTTCCAACAGGAACAAATTCAGCATCGTACAATAAAATATCGGCCGCCATTAACATCGGATAAGTAAAAAGTCCAGCATTAACATCGTCTAAACGATCTGCTTTATCTTTGAAAGAATGTGCTAATGTCAATCTTTGAAATGGAAAAAAACAGCTCAAATACCAAGTCAATTCTGTCGTTTGCACCACATCAGACTGTCTGTAAAAAGTAACTTTTTCAGGATTTAAACCACACGCAAGCCAAGCCGCAGCAGTGCTATAGGTGTTTTCTCTTAAAGTTTTTCCGTCTTTAATTTGAGTGATGGAATGTAAATCGGCAATAAACAAATAAGATTCATTTGCTGGATTATTTGATAATTCGATTGCCGGAATAATTGCTCCTAATAAATTTCCTAAATGCGGTGTTCCTGTACTTTGAACACCAGTAAGTATTTTTGCCATTCTCGTTTTTTTCTGAAATGCAAATGTCGGAATGTTTTTTCTAACCGCAAATTTTTTATAATGAGAGAGGCGTGTAAGTTTTTTGATAGGCTTTTATATTGATGTTTTTTTAACGCAAAGGACGCAAAGGATTTTTCGCAAAGAAAAGAAGTTATATTTCTTATAGCCGTTGCTTCGCAACAAGTTCACAAAGCTTTATGGAAATGCTGAATCTTTAAACATTTTTAATATTGATTATTATGTATAAATTATAAGAAAATATTTATAAATTTGCTTTTTAAATTATGACAGAAAACGAAATATCAAATATTGTAATTGGACTAGCAATTGAAATTCACAAAAAACTAGGGCCCGGATTATTAGAGAATGTCTACAAAGAATGTTTGTTTTATAAAATTAAGCAGCGAGGACTTCTTGTTGAAAAAGAAAGATCTTTGCCATTTATTTTTGAAGAAATTAAGTTTGATTGCGGATACCGTATAGATTTGCTTGTGGAAAGCAAATTTCTAATTGAGATAAAAAGTGTGGAATCACTTAACGTTAACCATTTGGCACAAACATTAACCTACTTAAAACTAGGAAATTTTAAACTTGGCTTATTGGTAAATTTCAATGAAAGTCTTTTAAAAAATGGTATCAGAAGAGTAGCAAACAACTTTATTGATTAAGCTTTGCGAACTTATTGCGAAGCAACGGCTAAAAAAATCGCTTTAAAAACTTTGCGAAAATCCTTAGCGTTCTTTGCGTTACAATATCTAGCGCACTTGAATAAAAAATCTTTATAAAATTCATTTCGGTTTCTTACATTTGAATCTATGAAAATATTTAAAATTGCTTTTTGGATTCTTTGGCGTATTTGGTTCTACATTTTAATGGCGGTTCCGATATTAATTATGCTGCCATTTTTATTAATTTCTATTATCTCAGAAAAGGGATATCCGTATTTCTTTAAGATGGCTCGAATCTGGTCCAAATTTATCCTTTTCGGAATGGGCTTTTATTATACCGTAAAACGCGAACAGAAGCTCGTTAAAGGCAAAAGTTATATGATTGTGGCCAACCACACCTCGATGACTGATATTATGCTTATGCTGGCTTTAATTAAGAATCCGTTTGTTTTTGTTGGAAAGAAAGAATTGGTTAAGATTCCGCTTTTTGGATTTTTCTATAAACGAACTTGTATTTTAGTTGATAGAAGCTCATCTAAAAGTAAAAATGAAGTTTTTAAAAGAGCTCAAAACAGATTAAATCAAGGTTTAAGCATTTGCATTTTCCCTGAAGGAGGAGTGCCAGACGATGAAAGCATTTTGCTGGACGAATTTAAAGATGGCGCATTCCGATTGGCGATTGAACATCAGATTCCGATTGTGCCGATTGTTTTTCCTGACAATAAAGAACGCTTTTCTTATACGTTTATGAGCGGAAGTCCAGGAAAAATGCGTGCGCGAATTTTGCCTTTCGTAGAAACAGAAGGTTTAACGATTGAGAACAGAAAAGAATTAAAAGAACAAGTTAGGAATATCATTTACAATGGTTTGATCGATTTTCAGAAATAACCATAAAAACATTATGTAAAATACAAAAAGCCGGTAGACTGATTAATCTACCGGCTTTTTTTTGAATTAAAAACCCCCTATTTTTATTCAAAAGTTATTATCTGTGAATTATCTTTTCTGAAATAAAACGCAATACTTTTTTAAATTTCAATTTGGTTTTTCTTCGGTTTTTACTGTACAACAATTCTATTTTTTCTTTCATGGTTAAAAATATTAATGGTTGATAATAAAGAGTTTAGTTAATAACTCAAGTTAATGTCACATTATTATAGATGCAGAAAAATTTAAAAGGTTGCGTCGGAATTTTAAAATTTAACAAAAATCCGCCAGTTTGAAGACCAACGGATTTTTTACTCAAATAACCAACCAACGTAAATTCTAAAAAAACCCGTAAATTGATATATGGCAGTACCAATCATAAACTGCTTTTTTTATAGAGATGGAAGTTTAATGAAAAGGTTGCGTGAAAATTTCATTTTTATTTCAAAATAAAAAAAGCCGAGCGATTTTTGTATTATCACTCGGCTTTTTAAGCGTCTTTTTTTGACTTATTTTTTAGGCATTTGCCAATTCTTTTATGTGTTCTTTAATTTTAATTTCCAGTTCTTCAGCAAGTTCTGGATTATCTTTAATTAAAGTTTTAACAGCATCACGACCTTGTCCTAATTTTGTATCACCGTAGCTAAACCAAGATCCTGCTTTTTTAACGATATCAAATTCTACCGCTAAATCTAAGATTTCACCAGTTTTAGAAACACCTTCTCCGTACATAATGTCAAATTCGGCAGTTTTAAATGGCGGTGCTACTTTGTTTTTAACGATTTTAACTTTAGTTCTGTTTCCGATTACGTTTTCACCGTCTTTAATTTGAGCAGAACGACGAATATCTAAACGAACAGACGCATAAAATTTAAGTGCGTTACCTCCAGTTGTAGTTTCAGGATTTCCGAACATAACACCAATTTTCTCACGAAGCTGGTTGATAAAGAAAACCGTACAATTTGTTTTGCTGATAGTTCCAGTAAGTTTTCTCAAAGCTTGAGACATCAAACGTGCGTGAAGACCCATTTTTGAATCTCCCATTTCGCCTTCAATTTCACTTTTTGGAGTTAAAGCTGCAACAGAGTCAATTACAACAATGTCTATAGCTCCAGAACGGATAAGGTTTTCGGCAATTTCTAAAGCCTGCTCTCCGTTGTCTGGCTGAGAAATGATTAAATTCTCAATATCAACATTTAATTTTTCAGCATAATTTCTATCAAATGCGTGCTCGGCATCGATAAAAGCGGCAATACCACCAGCTTTTTGAGCTTCTGCAATCGCGTGAAGAGTCAAAGTAGTTTTTCCAGAAGATTCTGGACCATAAATTTCGATAATTCTTCCTTTAGGATATCCGTTTACACCAAGTGCTAAGTCAACTCCTAATGAGCCAGAAGAAATCGTTTCTACTTCTACAATGGCTCTGTCGCCCATTTTCATTACGGTTCCTTTTCCGTAGGTTTTGTCAAGTTTGTCAAGCGTTAATTGCAGTGCTTTTAATTTGGCTTCTTTGTCTGAACTCATTTTCTAAAATATCTAAATTATTAGTTTTGTCTTATTGGATAAAATTAAGAAAATTCTTTCTTAATTCTGGTTTTTATTTTTACAGTTTGTAAAATTACTTCTTTTTTAGAAGTTTGATTGTTCCAATTTGTATCAAAATTGGACTATAAAAATAAAGCTTTCAATTCTGTAGCATCTGATGGTTTTATTTTACCAGCAAGTAATAAACTCAACTGTTTACGACGCAACGCCGCATCAAATCGTTGGATTTCAAGTTCAGTTTCTGGTACAATTGCAGGAACTTCAACTGGTCTTCCGGTGTCGTCTACAGCAACAAAAGTATAAATAGCTTCATTGGCTTTGGTTCTGTTTCCAGACTCGCGGTCTTCTACCCAGACATCTATAAAAACTTCCATCGAGCTTTTGAAAGATCTTGAAACTTTTGCTTCTACGGTTACAACGCTTCCAAGCGAAATAGCTCTGTTAAAAGCTACGTGATTTACAGAAGCCGTTACAACAATTCGGCGCGAATGTCTGCGGGCAGCAATACTTGCGGCGCGATCCATTCTGGCTAATAACTCACCGCCAAAAAGATTGTTTAAAGGATTTGTTTCGCTCGGTAAAACTAAATCAGTTAAAATAGTTAGGGATTCTGAAGGATGTTTTGGATTCATTTCTTTTGAATAATAAATTGTTTTTGATGCTCAAATGAATGAGCTTTTTCGCCACAGATTTCACAGATTAAAATGATTAAAAAATCTGAAGCTAATTTTTAAAAATCTATATTGATTAATTCAACCAATAAACAGCCATTACAGCTGGTATAAAATAGATGACAATGGTTCTCGCACCATCGTAATCTTTTGCAAGTCTTTGTCCGAAAAGCATCATTAGCAAACAAATGCATGAAAAGATAGCTCCGTAAAAACCGAATTCTCTTCCGTTGTTTGTGAATAATTGAATTCCTCCAACAACACATAAAATTCCAGAAATTAATTCTAAAATTAGTAAATGCAATAGCGCTAACGGAACTTGATTTTTTAAAGGAGTTTTGGCAAAGTGCTCTTTAAGCCAAGCGACATTGTCTTTCCAGTAAAAAATTTTTTCGTAACCCGATTGCAAAAAAGTTAAAGCTAGAAAAGCTAAAAGTAAAATTGAGGCAACATTGTTCATTGATGAATTATTTTTTATGAATTAAACGAGTCAATTTGATCGATAAATCGGTAAGGATTATTTTTGCATTTCCGTTTCTTTCAATATGATACATCGCATCTGAAAGTTCTTTGAATATTTCGTGAATATTATTTCCGTTGACAAACGGTGCAAAATTTTCCAGTTTAAATTTATCCACTTTTGGTTCGATATAAACCAAACTTTGAGCCTGATAATTTAGCATAAGAGCTTGACGGAACATTTCGATGCAATATTGAATAAATTTTTTCTGGCTTTCGCGTCCAAGCGTAGCAATCTGCTCGCTCCACGAAATCAAATCTTGAATCGCAGCGGCATTTCCTTTTGCTCTAAAAGCAGCACGAACCCAATTGACAAACCATTGCTCAAACGGAAGATCGTCATCGTCTTCTTTTAACAAATGCAAAGCTTTATTAAAATTTCCTTGAGCTTGATGCGCAATTTTCTTAGCTAAATTGGGATCTATACTTTCTTGAGCAACCAAAGCTTCAGCGATTACTTTTTCCGGAAGTCCGCTAAAGTGGATTACTTGGCAGCGTGAACGAATGGTTTGGATAATATCTTCTTCGTTTTCAGAAATCAGAATAAACATGGTTTTGTCTGATGGTTCTTCTAAAAGTTTCAGCAGTTTATTGGAAGCAGCAATATTCATTTTGTCGGCCATCCAAATAATCATGATTTTGTAACCGCCTTCATAAGATTTTAGCGAAAGCGATTTTAAAACTTCCTGTGCATCTTCAACACGAATTTCTCCTTGTTTGTTTTGAACACCTAGAATTTTGTACCAATCGAATAATCCTCCGTATGGCATTTCTTGGATAAAACTACGCCAGTCTTGAATAAAATCTAAACTTTTCGGTTTTGTTTTTACGTCTTCGGTAGTGACAGTCGGGTAAATAAAATGCAGATCGGGATGTGAGATGTTATCAAACTTTAGATTGCAGGAATCGTTTCCGTTTGAATTTTCATCGCCGGTATTGCCGCACAAAATATATTGAGCGTACGCAATGGCAGTTATTAATGTACCGCTTCCTTCTGGACCAACGAATAATTGTGCGTGAGGAATTCTACCAGAAGCAGCACTTTTTATCAAGTGGCTTTTGATGTAATCTTGACCTAAAATTTGAGAAAATTGCATAGGGCAAAGATAGAAGAAAATGTGTAGTCAAAAATTTTCGGAAGTAAGATTATTTATGGACTGTAATTTTGATTTTTTTTAGATCAGTTTCGACAGAATTTTGTTAATAAATATGTCCAAGTGAGTAAATATCAAGATGTTTTTGTTAATATTTTTTTTCGAAATTCGGTAAAAGGAGCTATTTTTTGATTATTTAAAGAGTTAATTTTTTATTTTTTATAGTCAATATCTTACCGTTTTAATATTAACAATTTTAACAAAAAGCGCGTTAAAACGCACATTTTCTCGACATAACGCTGGTTTTTAAGGTTTTTTTAAGGTTTTTTTTTGAAAAAAAAATCCATTCGAGTTGTTAATTAAGTTAATTTATATATTTTTGTTTTTATCAACAACCAATTATAAAATAAGAATCTATGAAAGGGAAAATTATTCTATTTAGTGCTTTTTTTATCTTAACTACTGCGGCTGTTTCGGCACAAGCTAAAAACGCACCGAGAAGTATTATCAGTACAACTGCTCTTATCCGTAAATACCATGATCAAAAAGAATTGAGTGGTATGCAAAAGGGAGAACTTTTGGAATTATACATCGAGCGTATTAAAGTATTAGTTAAAACTCTCCCTTACATTGCTTTGGTTACAAAACCTGGGGTTACTATGGCTGACCTTGGTATTCCAGACGATAGTGATCACAAAAAAATATTAGATGCTCAGGCAGTAGGTACATCAACATTCTTGGATACAACTGTAGAATTCCAAAGAAAAATGATGCCTTACTCTGATAAAGGAAATCTAATCGCTGCAATTTTGTTCTACGAAAGTACATTGAAATCATTACACGAGTTCAACGACTTGAACGAAATGTAATAAAGTTTTATCTTTTTAAAACCTTTTTGAAAGTGTTTACGTAAATGGATAAAATTTATTCGGACACTTTTGAGAAACATAATAAAAAAAGAACTCATTCTCGAGTATTCTGAGAAATTTCGGAAAACTCGAGAGGAGTTTTTTCATTTACGCATACCCAAATTTATTATTAACCGTAATACCCCCTTATCATGAAAAAAATTACTCAATTAATCTGCGTTCTTTTGACAGTGGCGAGTATGAATGCTCAACAAGAGAAAGGAATTATGGGCTACACCAATTGGTTAAACAACTGGACCGAGTTTAAGCCTAATAAAGTTGACTATGGAGAAGCAAACCAAATTTTGGCAGGAAATATTTCTGTTAATACTAAATTGCTTAAAAGAAATATTTACGTTTTGCAAGGAAACGTATATGTTACAAACAATGCAGTTTTAACTATTGAGCCAGGAACTGTAATTATTGGTGATTTCGAAACTAAAGGAACATTAGTAATTACTAAAGGAGCACAATTAGTGGCTGACGGTTTAGAAACAGATCCAATTGTATTTACTTCAAACCGCAGCATGAAAAAAGCTGGAGATTGGGGTGGAATCGTAATCCTTGGTGATGCACCTATTAATAAATTTGGAAATGTAGGTTCTTATAACCTAGATCTTGATCCAACAATGACTACTTACGGTGGAGACAACGTAGCTTCAAACTCTGGAATTTTGAGATTCGTAAGAATTGAGTTTGCTGGAAAAAAAGTAAAAGGTTTAGATACTTTCAATGCTTTGACTCTTGCTGCAGTTGGAAACAAAACTGTACTTGAAAACGTTATGGTGAGCTACGCAGGAGGAGATTCTTTCGGAATCTTGGGTGGTGACTTAAATGCTACAAAATTCGTTTCTTATAAATCAGTTAACGATGACTTTAAATTTTCTCAAGGTGCGCAATGCCGTTTCTTCAACTCTCTAGCAGTTAGATCTTCTTACTTCTCAAGTACTAAAGATGGATCTCGTTGTATGGAGGTAAGATCTTTTGAAAAGAAAAGTGAAACAGACTTTACTAAAAAACAAACGCTAGTTGTTGCTAGCAATATTACTATGGTTAACGACAGTGAAAATATTAAAGCTGATATTCAAGCAGGTTTAGTAAAAGAAGCTGTATATGTTGCAGAAGGCGCTTCTCTTGAAATGAAAAGAAGTGTAATCTCTGGATTTAACCCTGCAGTATTATTGGACAGCAAAACTGAGATCAATGATGCCAACCTTAAAAAAATCAAATTTGAAGAAATGTACTTTAACCTATGTAATGGAAACATCTTTACAGAGTACAATTCTAACAATGAAGATTTAGAAAGCTGGTATGGAAACAGTGTTTTCTTTAATGTTTACTCTCAAAGTGATAACAAAGAAACATTCATTGACATCTTCAATCCTAAGAAACCTGATTTCAGATTACAATTAGGAAAAATCACAGCTTCTAGCGGCAAATAGACATAGTTTCGATTTTTATTTCCCTCGCGTAAATTTTATTAATTAAGTCCCCAGACACAATTTATGTATCGTCTTACGGGCCCAAATAAAGATCAAGACATAATGGTATCTACGAAAAAATATTTTTTATATATAATATTTTTGGTTTCGCCTATATCGTTAACTCTATATGCACAGAATACAGCAGAAAATCCTACTGAGGCTGCTGTTTCTGAGTGTGGTTTAACGGCTTGCAATAACCAAAACAACAACATTGCTGTTATTGAAAACGGCAAAACAAGTAATTTAAATCAGTCTATAGTAGGGATTTCCACCCCCAAGGAAAGCCTTACTATAGCGGCTGAGTCAAATACTGTATCTAATAATTGCGAAGAGAACTCATCATTTGCTGCAACTTCAATTATTGCAAAAGAAGTAATTGAAAACTACAAGTATGATTTCTCAGAAACATTTATAGATATTCTGTTTTTTGAGCGTATAGATCTAGCAAGAACACGCACTATATGATTCAAAAAATTACTTTATCTTTTTTTAAAGTTTTAATCTTATTTGGTATAATTATTTTTACTGAATCAAGTATTTATGCTCAATCATCAATATCTCCACAACAATTACCTTTTAAAGATATTTGTGCTGGAGATATTGTTAATGGTGCTAAATACAATGAATATTTAGCAACTTTTTCCTATTTAAATTTTCCGTCAGAAGTTACTTTTTCTGTTCAATTGTCTGATGAATTTGGCAGTTTTACCAATCCAACAGCGACTACCACTCTTGATGTTTTTACATTATCAAGTACTGAAAAAACAATCAAATTCGCAATTCCTACGACATTAAAAGGTTCTAATACTTACAGTTTAAGAATAGTAAGTAGTAACGGGGTTAATAGCCCGAGAGCACAAAATTTTTCAGGGGCAACTTCTTTTTCAGCTTATTATAAAGACTATGTGTCTTCATTTTTAATAAATCAAAATAGAAATACTGCTGCTTTCTGTTCTGGAGGGAGTTTTACTTTGTCGGTTGATAACCTTACTCCCGAAGTTCCAGGCTCGTCACCAGCAAATTATCCGAATATTAAATACAAATGGTATAAAGATGATGTTCTAATTTCAGGACAAAATTCGTCTTCTTTAGTAGTAAATTCTGCAGGTGTTTATTTTGCAGAACTCGATTACGGTGAATGTTCGAATGTAAATTTTAGTTCAAATAGAGTTACAGTTTCATCATCATCATCTGGTTCTGCGATTACAATAAATTCATCTTTAGGAAATCCTTTTTGCGCTAGCGGCGCAGGAACGGTTTTAACAGCTACAGCTGGAAATAGTTATCAATGGAAAAAAGATGGTATTGCAATAGCAGGAGCTACTAATCGTACTTACTCTACAAACGAATCTGGAGTTTATACTGTAGATGTAGATTTTGGTGGTTGTAATGCAACAGGATCAATCGACTTGAAGAGCAATGGTTTCAATGCAAATATAGATGCTGAGGACGGATACAAATTAAGTGAAGGAGAAACTGTAACGGTTACGATAACAACAGACGCCGCCGATCCAACTTATGAGTGGTATTTGAATGACAATTTAATTCCTAATGAAACATCAAGCTCTTATGTAGTAGCTGTAAAAGGTAACTATAAAGCGATCGTTTCTCAAGCAGCTGGATGTATCGCTACAAAAGAATTTTCATTTAGAATAAACGGAGAATCTGGTCCATCGAGTGTTATTCCGAACATTATTAAACTAAGCGGGATGAATCCATATTGGAATATTCCAGATGAATATAAGAATGCAAATACAAAAGTAATGATCATTAGTTCAAACGGAGATATGGTTTTGGACGTGGTGAATTACCAAGGCGATTGGCCTCAAAACAATATAGATTTTAAGAATGTAAATCCAGTTTATTACTATGTTATTCAAGGCGATGCAGGTGAAAAAAAAGGATCAATAACCGTGATTAAATAATATGAAGAAACTTTTACTATTCATCACGTTATTTTACGGTTTATCTTATGTACTCTATTCTCAAGAAGCTTCTGAGGATGGAGTTGTTTCGTTTTCGTTACCCATAAGAAATTCTTTAAAGTTTAATAGATATTTGATCAACCCGACATTTAGTTTTGTTCGTGAGTCAAATCCATATATCAGTTTTTATAACAAAAGACAATGGACACAGTTTGAAAATGCTCCTAATACCTATATTTTTGGTTATTCTGGGCGCTTTAGAGAAAACGAAGCTTTTGCAGTTAGTTTGTTTCAACAGAATTATGGTTTAATGACCGTTTTTGGTGGGGTAGCCAATTTTGCTCACAATATTGTTCTTGAAGAAGACAGTAATTTGACATTTGGTTTAAATGCAGGCTTTTATCAAAGTGGTATAAACACAGGAAAAATTATATCAGATGATACCACTATTTTGAATGGAGATTTTCCAAAAAGCACGCTTCTTACTATTAATCCTGGTATTAATTACGGAACTGCCTTTTTAGATTTCGGATTGTCTATTAACAATTTAGTGCTTTATAATTTAGGATCTGGAATGGTAAAAGAAGATCCAGAAAGAGCGATTCAACTGCATGCAATGTACACAGGATACATTGACAGTTATGGCTTTTTTGACAGAAGTAAATTTTCTGGAATTGTTAGAACGGAAATTAAAAAAGATAAAACAGTTATTTCGGGTCTTGGAATGCTTGCACTTCAGCAAGGAGTTTGGGCGCAAGCAGGTTATAACACATTATATGGTGTTTCTGCAGGACTTGGAGTTAATATTTCTCCAAGTATTGCTATTGAATACAATTACGAAAGAGGGATGGGCAATTTCTCTAATTTGGGCGGTTCTCACGAATTTGCTATTGCCTATAAATTCAAAAATAGAAATTACTATTACGGAGATGATGAGGAAGGATCTTTAATTGATCCGTCAAAACCAAAACCAGTACCTGCTAAGCCAAAATCGCAAGCGACTCAAGTTAACAGAACTGAAATTACTGAAAAGAATAGGTTAGCTGCAGAAGCAAAAGCAAAAGCTGATGCAGAAGCCAAACAAGCTAGATTGGCAGCGGCAGAAAAAGTTAGAGCTGATGCAGAAGCAGCAGCAAAAGCAAAATTAGAAGCAGATAATAAAGCTAAAGCAGATGCTGAAGCTGTTAAGATAAGATTGGCTGCCGAGGCAAAAGCCAAAGCAGATGCGGCAGCGGCTGCGAGAGCCCAAACAGCAACAGCAAACAGAGCTGTTGCAGCGACGCAAAAAACACAGGCGCAATTGGCAGCTGACAAAGCAAGAGCTGATGCAGAAGAGCGCAGAATAAAATTAGCAGCTGACAACAAAGCTAGAGTAGATGCAGCAGCAGCAGCGAGAGCACAAGCAGCAGCAAACAAAACGGCGACGGCTCCAGCTACGCAGAAAACACAAGCGCAATTGGCAGCTGATAAAGCAAAAGCTGATGCGGAGGCAATGAAATTAAAATTAGCCGCAGATGCGAAAGCTAAGGCTGATGCAGAAGCAGCGGCTAAAGCAAAAGCAGAAGCGGCAAATAAACCAGCAGCTCCAGCTCCGGCTCCACAGAAAACGGCGGCACAATTAGCAGCTGACAAAGCTAAAGCAGACGCAGAAGCTGCAGCAAAAGCAAGATTAGTGGCAGCTGAAAAGGTAAAAGCAGATGCAGAAGCAGCAAGACAAGCTAGATTGGCGGCTGCAGAAAAAGCGAAAGCAGATGCAGAAACAGCAAGATTAAAATTAATTGCAGACAATAAAGCTAAAGCAGATGCAGCTGAAGCAAAACGTAAAGCAGATGCAAAAGCAAAAGCAGAAGCTGCAGATATGCAGTCCATATTAGCAGCAGATGCAAAAGCAAAAGCTGATTCAGATGCATTGCAGGCAAGATTAGCTGCAGAAGCAAAAGCAAAAGCGGCTGCAGAAGCGAAAACAAAAGCTTCTATCGATGCGGCTAACAAAGCAAAAGTGGCTGCAGACTTAAAAGCAAAAGCAGCAGAAGAAGCAGCTCTTAAAGAAAAAGCAGCAGCAGAAGCAAAAGCGAAAGCAGATGAAGAAGCAAGACAAGCGCTTATCGCTGCAGAAGCCAAAGCCAAAGTAGATGCAGAAGCATTAAAAATAAGACAAGCAGAAGAAGCACGTCAGGCACAATTAGCAGCTGAAGCAAAAGCCAAAGCTGATGCGGAAGCACTTCAAGCTAAATTGGTAGCAGATGCTAAAGCGAAAGCCGACGCAGAAGCTGCAGCTAAAGCAAAACTAGAAGCCGATGCAAAAGCAAAAGCTGATGCTGAAGCAGAGAAAATAAGATTAGCAGCAGAAGCAAAAGCGAAGGCAGATGCAGAAGCAGAAACAGCAAGATTAGCTGCTGAAGCCAAAGCCAAAGCAGATATGGAAGCATTACAGGCTAAACTAATTGCTGATGCAAGAGTGAAAGCAGATGCTGAAGCTACGGCAAAAGCGAAAGCAGAAGCAGAAGCTAAAAAATTACAAGAAGCAGAAGATGCTCGTCAAGCGAAATTGGCAGCAGATGCGAAAGCCAAAGCAGATGCAGAAGCGTTGAAAGCCAAACAAGCAGCAGAAGCAAAAGCGAAGGCAGATGCAGAAGCGGAAACAGCAAGATTAGCAGCTGAAGCAAAAGCGAAAGCAGATGCGGAAGCATTACAAGCGAAACTTGCAGCAGAAGCAAAAGCAAAAGCAGATGCGGAAGCATTACAAGCGAAACAAGCTGCTGAAGAAAAAGCAAGAGTGGAAGAAGAAGCTCGCCAAGCGAAATTAGCAGCAGATGCTAAAGCAAAAGCCGATGCGGAAGCACTTCAAGCGAAACTTGCGGCAGACGCTAAAGCCAAAGCAGATGCAGAAGCCTTACAAGCGAAACAGGCTGCTGAAGAAAAAGCTAGAGTAGAAGAAGAAGCTCGTCAAGCGAAATTGGCAGCTGATGCTAAAGCAAAAGCGGACGCAGAAGCATTACAGGCTAAACTAGCTGCAGATGCTAAAGCAAAAGCAGATATGGAAGCTTTACAAGCAAAATTACTAGCAGATGCAAAAGTAAAAGCAGATGCAGAAGCAACAGCCAAAGCGAAGGCAGAAGCAGAAGCTAAAAAATTACAAGAAGAGGAAGATGCTCGCCAAGCTAAGTTGGCAGCTGATGCGAAAGCGAAAGCCGATGCGGAAGCAGAAAAAGCAAGATTAGCAGCGGAAGCTAAAGCAAAAGCCGATGCAGAAGCATTACAAGCGAAGCAGGCTGCTGAAGAAAAGGCTAGAGTGGAAGAAGAAGTCCGTCAAGCTAAATTAGCGGCAGATGCTAAAGCAAAAGTGGACGCAGAGGCATTAAAAGCAAAACAAGCAGCTGACGAAAAAGCGAGATTGGATGAAGAAGCTCGTCAGGCAAAATTAGCGGCCGATGCAAAAGCTAAAGCAGATGCTGAAGCACTTGAAGCAAAACTTGCAGCCGATGCGAAAGCCAAAGCAGATATGGTGGCCCTTCAAGCTAAACTTTTAGCAGATGCTAAAGCGAAAGCTGATGCAGAAGCTACGGAGAAATTAAAAGCTGAAGAAGAGACTAGAAGATTAAAAGAAGAGGAAGAGCGCCAAGCAAGATTAGCAGCAGAAAAAGCGAAAGCCGATGCTGAAGCAGCAGCTCTAGCGGCAAAAGCGCAAGATGATACAGGAAAAGCAATAGAAAACTTGACTCAGTCTGTTGAAAGCACACGTAAGCTGCAGAATGATTTATTAGATCAGTTTAAAGCAACTGTTGCAAATAAGCAAAAAGACTTAAACGATTTAAAAGAGGAGAATGACTTAAGTGAAAAAGGTATTTATAAGGAACCAAAACCATTTAAGAGTGTAGCGGCAGAAAACAGTCTGATTGAATCATTAAAAGTTCAGATTGCTGATGCCAATAATAGCATGAAAAATGAGATTGCGAAGTTGACGAACCTTTATAACGAAAGAAGTAAAAAGTTCCCTAAAGATGATCCTTTGAATAAAGCTTATCTAGAAAAGATAAACGAATTGAAAGCAGCTCAGTTAAAAATGCAAGCAGAAGGCGCTGCTTTAATTGCCGATTTGGAGCGTATTAAAACAGAGACTGAAATCGAGCGTAAACGTAGAATTAAACGTGCCGCTTATGAAAATGACGAAGGAAGATATGCGCAGGACGTTGCCGCTCTTAAACGAATAAAAGAGACGACAAAATTGAGCAGCACACCATTAACATCAAGTGATTTTGATTTTGGTGAAGAGCAGTCGAATATGCAGATTATTAAGAATATTAAAAACTCTGATAGCGGCTATTATTTAATTGTTGCGGTTCATAACAGCGTAGAGAAACGTGATGATTTCTTAAGAAAGGCAGTAGCTGCGGGACGTTCAGATATCAATTTCTTTTACAACGTGACAACAAGTAAGTATTACATCTACTATGAAAAGTTTGATGGTTTACAAGAGGCTACAAAAGCAATGGAGGCAAAAGGTAGCAAACCATACAACGGTAGAATGGCTGTCGTAAAAGTTGAAAATTAATAGAATAATAGTCGGTCCTCTAGAAAGGAGGACATAATAATAAATGTTATTTCATACAAAGTGTTTTATTCAATAATGCCCCTTAGAGGATAAAATGTAAGTAAACAAAAAAAAGATTATGAGAAAACCTACTAACCTAAGATTGATTTTATTGACTTTGTTTTTATTGCAAAGTTATTTTGTGCTAGCACAAAATCATGTACCTTTTACTTCAAGGTTTGATACGAGTATAAGAGGAGATATGATGCTTATTGGTAATAGTATTGTTAATAGAGATAACAATAAGACCGGTGAGTATGCAAAAGATGCTTATACTGGAGGTGGAGATAATAATAATCAGAACATGCAATATATTGATATTGATAATGATCCTGATACTTTTAGTTCTAGTTCTGCAACTTTAAAGGTGCCAGATGCGAGTAGAGCTTGTTATAATATTGTATATGCTGGATTGTATTGGTCAGGTGTGTATACAGAAGGTTCTTTAAATAACAGAACTGTAAAGAGAAGTGATTTAGGCAATGTTAAGTTTAAGCTTGCCAACGAAACGACTTATAACAATATTAATGGAGAGTTGATTTACGATTATTACAATAATAGTCCAAGAACAACTAATGGAGATCAAATACCATACGCTTATTATGCTAATGTAACAAAACTGCTTAAAGACTCGAAAAATCCTGAAGGAGAGTATACTGTAGCCAATATTAACTCTGCTCGTGGCCAATTGAATAATGGAGGATATGCTGCAGGATGGTCATTATTTGTTATTTATGAAGATCCGAAATCAAGCGCAAAATATATTACTGCCTACGACGGATTTAGCTGGATTAAAGCTGGGGGCCAAGATTTGACCTATTCTGTTTCAGGTTTTAAAACCATTCCAACAGGAAATGTAAAAGTAAAATTAGCTTTTGCGGCTTTAGAAGGAGATAAGGCAACGACTGGTGATACTTATTCTATAAATGGGACACAGGTTTATACTAATGAGCGTGCAACAAATAATTTCTTTTGCAGTGTTATTAATGATCTTTCGGGAAATAATCTCGAAAGAAATCCGGCCAGTACAAATACACTGGGTTTTGATGCTGGGATCATCAATTTGCGTAATACTAACAATTCAATTATTAAAAATGGTGATAGTAGAGCTAATTTAAAACTAACGACTAGTGGAGATGGTTATGGTGTTTACTTTAATGCTTTTAACGTAGAAGTTATTGCCCCTCAAATTGCTTTAACAAAACTTGTAAAAGACACAGACGGAAAGGATATTGGAGGACAAAATGTGACGCTTGGTCAGCAATTGCGATATGAAATTAATATTCAGAATGTAGGTAATGATGATGCAACATCATTGGTTATTACCGACCAGTTGCCAATAAACGTTATTTTTGATCAGACAAGAGACTTACTTCCGTTGCCAAAAGGAATTATAGTTAAAACACCATACAATCCGGTTACAAGAAAAATCGTTTTTGAGGTTACAGATCCTAAATTAATAACAAAAAACAATCCTACTATAAGTACTATCGCTTTCAAAGTTCAGGTAGTTCCTGATTGTCATGCATTAAGCGAGGCTTGCTCTAATAGTATCGACAACCAAGCTTTTGCTACTTATAAAGGTAAAGAAAATACTAGCTTTTCAATCGATGAAACAGATCCTCAAGGAAGTGTTAATTCAACTGAAGGTTGCGCTGTAACACCAAAAGCGACAAACTTTTTAGTAGGTGTAGATGGTTGTCAATATACAGAGAATGTAACTTTATGTACAGATAGTGTTGATCTTATTCCAGCAAAAGGATATGATAAGTACACATGGTATAGTGACGCCAAAATGACAATTAAAATTGGTGAAGGAAATCCATTTAATGTGACCAAAGAAGGAACATATTATGTGTATAATTTAGCGCAAGCACCATGTAGATCTATTTCTCAATCTTTTGTGGTTACACGTTTTAAAAGCACAACTACAAATCCTGTGATACCTTTTGCAAGTGAAGTTTTAACATGTGCCGATACTGGTCAACCATTTCCAAACATTTATTTGTGCGGTGGTAATGCTAAAAAAGAAATAAAAACAAATATTACGGATGCTTCTAATATAGTATGGGAACGTTTCGTTGAAGGTAGCTGTACTGTTTCAACAGGTAAAAACTGTCCGAACGATGCACTTGCAAGTACTGGAAATCCAAGTGAACTTTGTAAATGGGATCAAGTAGGAACAGGATCTGATTATACTGCAAATAAAGCAGGAAAATACAGATTAACAGTTACCTATAAAGGTGGAGTTTGTTTCAATCGTTTTTATTTCGATGTATATCAAAATACATTAACTCCAACTGAAAAGCACACTGATATTATTTGTTCATCAAACGGTAGTATTACCGTTGAAGGTGTTCCTGCTGGATATGAGTATGCAATTAGCAAAGATCCTAGCGGACCTATCGGAGCATATCAGTCAAGTAATATTTTTCCAATAAGTACTGAGGGTTCTTATACCGTACATGTTAGACAAACGAACGTAACTACATTTCCATGTGATTTTACAGTTGAAAACATTCTTATTAGAAAACTAGATGTTGATGTTAACAAAGTGATCACACAACCTCTTTGTGCAGGTGCGAAAGGTACTCTTGCAGTTGCAGCAAATAATGTGAATCCAAATTATACTTTTGTTATCACACAGGGTGGGGCACCAGTTCAAACGATAGGGCCAACTTCTGAAAAAGATGCAAAATTTGAATTGCTGGCAGGTGATTATGTACTAACAGTGACTACAGCTGATGGTTGTAGTAATATAAGTGATATCAAAATAGTTGCGCCAGATCCACTTACTGCGGCTTATGATGTAAAATCACTAACGGCATGTTCAGATGGAGAAATTACTGTAACCCCTAAAGGAGGTACGGCGCCGTATTTTTACTCTATAAACGGGCAGCCATATGTTTCTGAAAATAAAATTCCTGTAACAAACCCAGGAGGAAGTTATAGTATTGTAGTTACGGACAGTAATGATTGTAGCTATACGATTCCGACATTTTCGGTAAATCCTATTGCTAAACCAACGGTTACTATAAATTCAAACAATTTAAGTTGTTACAATGCTAAAGAAGGAGAAATTTCGATTTCGGTTACTCCTGCAAATTCTGGTTATACGGTTTCTTATAACGTAAATGGTGGCACTTTTACAACTTTACCAACATCAGGTTTAACGGCGGGAGATTATAAAGTTATTGTAAAATATACTATTGGTGGTGTAGAGTGTACAGATCCAGAAAAAACTATTACGATTACAGGACCTTCGGCTACACTTACTGCGTCTGCAGGTGTTGCTGAATTATCAGGTTGCGGACCAACAGGCAATACTAAACAAGGAATGGTTAGAATTACTAACCCTCAGGGAGGTGTACCTTTTCCTGCACCAGACTTATATAGATATAGTTTTGATGGAGGAAATACTTACATCAAAGATAATTTTGCCTACATAAACCCAAGCACAACTCCTATTACATTATATATTAAAGATGCTGCAGGGTGTATTTTCCCTATGTCAGGTATTATTTTAGATGAAAAACCGGCTGATCCTATATTTAGTGAGCCTGTTTTAAATTATAATTGTAAAGGTGAAGGTACAGCTACAGTAACGGTTAACGCTGATGCAAGTCCTAATTACAGCTATTCTTATTATTTAGGTAAACCTGATCCGGCAAACCCTTCTAATTATATTTATACTCTAAATACAAACTCTCCGGCTAACATCTTTAAAGATATTCCTGTTGGAGATTATAAAATTAAGGTAGAGTATAATTTAGTATCTGTTCCGACTTTTAGTAATTTACTAAAAGAAGATTTCGGAAGTGGACCACCAACAACAGCTCCTGGTATTGCGACAGCATACTGTTTTAATGATCAAAGAGTTAATCCTCCATATTTATGTAAATATCCAGATGGTAAACCAAGTAGATCTGTTGAAGATAATGCTTACTCTGTAGCAAGTTTCTTCTGGAGAGATGACGATCCAAATAGTAATAATAGTGGTGCTTGGTTCCATTATAAAGATCATACAACTAACCCAAATAATTTAGACAATACAGGAGATCCTAATGGTCGATACTTATTGGTAAATGTTGGTAATGCAGCTGGTAAATACGGTATCTTATACAGTAAACCAATTGTAGATGTTATACCGAATCAAGATGTAATTGTAGATTTCTATGTTGGAAATTTACTAATGCCATCTTATAATAGTGCAGCTCCAATTATTAGAATTGAATTAATTGATTCTAAAGGTAATGTGGTAGCGAGAGATGATACAGGAGAAATTGCGCCTGGTTTAAATCATCCTGACAGAAAAAAATGGGTACCAATTAGTATTAAGCTAAACCCTGGAGATAATAAAAATTTAACTTTTGTTATACGTTCAGGAAGTGAAGTCTTTAATGGAAACGACTTAGTTATCGATGATATCTGGGTACGTCAGTTACCAAAATCATGTTTACAGGCTAAAACTTTAGATCTAAAAGTTCAAGCTGGACAAGGATTTAAAGCAGAAGTTAAAGGTATTACTGGAGTATCATGTAACGGTGGTAATGACGGAGGTTTCAGTATTTATGCAGAAAACTTTAATACTACAGATGGATTTTTCTACACATTAAACGGTGGAGCTACAAATCCAACATGGGTAAACTCTAAAGTTTCGCCTGTTGTAATTTCAGGAAAAAGCGCAGGTCTTTATGATGTTCGTGTTCGTTATGCAAATGACGCAGCGTCTTGTAACGCTACAATTCCAACAACAATCCCTTCTAAGGATCCATTTGTTGTAAATGCAACGGCTTCGGCAGCAACTTGTAAAGGAGCAACAGTTACTGCTACTGCTACTGGTGGTACGCCTGCTTATACTTTAACATTAAAAGATAAAAACTCTTCCTATACTAGAGTTTTCCCAATTGATGGAATTTTAAATGAAGTTCCTGCAGGTACCTATATTATTTCTGGTGTAGATTCTAAGTCATGTAGTGATGCAATGGATACAGAGCTGGTAATTGATCCAGCGTCTATACCAAAGGCAGAAGTAGTTCAAAACACTGGTTTATGTTTTGATAATAATGCAGGTGCAACAATTACAGTTAATATTATCGGAGGTGTTGGGCCTTTCACTTATAAAGTAAGTACAGATGGAGGAACTACTTATGGACCTCAAAGCGCTACATTTACTACAACATCATTTGATTATAAAGTAACTGCTACAGGTACATACAGCTTCTTAATTACAGACGGTAATAGTTGTGATGCTTTGGCAGTTAGTCAAACAATTGGTAAACAATTGTCGGCACGTTCATCTATTAGTGGTGCATTAACTTGTACAACTGGAAAAGCTACAATTGAGGTTACAATTGAAGGAGGAACTACACCATTTAAATACATAGTAAAAAATAAAGCAACTAATGCTACTTTATTTACTAGTGGAGATATCACTGGTCCTACATTTACGTATACAGATGTTCCTGGAACTTATGTTTTCACAATTACTGATAAAAATGGCTGTACAGCTGTTGAAGAAAAAGAAATAAAACAATTAGAGCCAGTTACTGCTGAACATAAAGTTGAAAATGTTACTTGTTACAATGCTGATAATGGTTATGTAGATATTACACCTTTAACAGGTGAGGCTCCATTTACTTATCAGTTTAATGGAACAGGTGCTTTTAGTACAACTACTCACTATGGCAATTTAAAAGGTTCTGTTGCTGGAATTACATATAGCTATATTGTAAAAGACAATTTAGGCTGTGAGGAAGATTATACATTTACAGTTTACCAACCAGAAGATTTAGTGCCATCGGCATCAATCACTGCACCTTACACTTGTTTGAGTGGAGCTACAATTTCAGCATCTGCAATAGGCGGTAATGGAGGTTACACTTTCGAATTAAGAAATACAACGACAAATATCGTAGCAGGAACGAATACGACTGGTCTTTTTGAGAATTTGACAACCCCAGGAAGTTATTCTGTTACTGTTACAGATAGTAAAAACTGTACTAAAACAGTGGCAGTTACAGGTACAATTAATGCATTGAACCCTCCAGCAGGAATGACAATTGATAATAGTGCTGTAACTTGTCCTTCTAATAAAGCTACAGTTACTATTACTAACGTAGTAAATGCTTCTAACGTAGCAGTACCAACTGCTGGTTTAGAATATAGAATAAAAGCACCAGCTGCTTATGCTACAACTACATTCCAATCTAGTAATTCATTTGCTGGATTAGATGCTGGTGTAACGTATACTTTTGAAGTTAGAGATGCAAATAAATGTGTTTATGAAAAAATACATGAAATTAAATCATTGCCAGTTATTTCAGTAAGCGTGGCATCTCAAAACAATGTTGAATGTTCAGGTGAATCTAACGGAACGGCTACATTTACAATTTCAGGTTTAGGCAACAATGTGAACTACAGCTATGTTGTAGATTCTAGAGCAGCAGTTACAGGAACTTCTCCAAACACAGGAGCATCATTTGATATTACTGTTACGGGATTAAATGCAGGTAGCCATTTGTTTACAATTACAAATACCGTAACATCTTGTCCAGCATCGCAAACAGTTACTATCGCTGAACCTGCAACGCCATTATCTAAAAATCCAGAAGCTTTAACTCATGTAACTTGTGATGTCAAAGGAACTGCGACAATTAATGTAGTTGGCGGATGGGGAACTTACACTTATGTAGTAACACCTCCAACAGGTCCTGTAATTACACAAACAACCAACTTGTTTACTAATTTAGAACCTGGAAGTTATACTTATACTGTTACAGATTTGAATGGCTGTTCAGTAAGCGGAAGTTTTACTATTAATGATAAAGTTGATCCTATAGCTTCTATAGCAACAACTACAGATTATTGTGCAAGTAGTACAGGAGCAACAATTAGAGTAACTCCTAACACTGCGCCAAACTATGTGTATACTATTACAGGCGGTACACAGCAAAATAATGGTACGTTCACTGGATTAATCCCAGGTAGTTATGTAGTAACGGTTACAGATACATCAACAGGATGTTCTATCGATTTACCAAGCACAACAATTGCTTCTCCAGTTGAAGCATCAATTGAATTGGATAAAGATTTAGATTGTGATGCTACTAATCCAAATGCAATTATTAAAGTAACGGTTCGTAACGGTTATCCAGATTATAGATATAGAGTGAGTACAAACGGAAGCGGTTTCGCAGGAGCTTATATTCCTGTAGGAGCTGGTCAAACAGTATTTACTCATACTACAACAACAGGAGCCAACGCGGCAACTTATGAATTTGAAATTTTAGACAGCAATAATTGTAGAACTACAGTAACACAAAACATTGCGGCTAGAGCTATACCTGATTTTAGTGTTGATGTTGAGCATGTGAAATGTCATGGTGAAAATACAGGAATTATAACAGTAACGGGAATTCCTGCTAACGGAACATATGAATACAGCATTGATGGCGGTCCTTTCCAACCTACAAACGTATTTACCGGATTAGGACAAGGTACTTATCAAGTTACTATTAAAGATGATAAAAAGTGCGAGACAACAAAACCAGTAACAGTTAATGAACCAGCAATTGCTTTATCTGCTTCTGCTGTTGCAACAGACTTGAAATGTGGAACAGGTAACGCTCCGTTAACATCTACAATTACAGTTACTGCTGCTAATGGAACACCATTTGCAGGAACTAACAAATACAAATATTACTATAACGGATCTACAACTTTTGTATATTCTAATACTTATACAACAAGTACTTCAGGTGTAGTTGATATTATTGTAGAGGATGCTAATGGTTGTACTACTACAACTTCTGCAACGGTTAATACGTTAAATCCACCATCTGCATTAGCTTTCTCAGCACCGGCGATTACTTGTGATCCAGCTAAATTAACTACTGATTTATTGGTGACGGTTACAGATGGTGTATTGCCATTGAAATATGAAATTACTAGCACAACTGCGGCTGTTGCACCAGCAACTCCTGTGGTAACAAATGTAAATTCAAACACATATACTTTTAATGATTTAGCGCCAGGTAATTATAATTTTAAAATTACAGATAAAAATGACTGTACCGTAACGGGTAGTTATGAAATTAAAGAGGTTGTTAAAATTACAGCATCAAATAGAATTGTAAAAAATGTTTCTTGTTATAACGGAAACGATGGAGAAATTGAATTCACAATTTCTGGAAACACTACAGGAGGATATGGATATACTCTAACAGGAAGTGTAACAGGTGCAATTAGTGGAGGAAATAAAGTCGGTGATGTTATAACTTACACAGGACTTACACCTCAGACTTACACATTTGTAGTTACTAATACAGCTACAAGATGTGAAGCTACGCAAGTAGTAACATTAGCAAATCCTACCCCAGTAACTATTCTTACTGCTGCAGGTACTAAAGTATATTGCGATAAACCAAATACTACAATAAAAGTTTCAGCTTCTGGAGGAACTGGTACATTACATTATGCTGTGGTTGGAGCAACTGAGGCGGCACCAACTTTCCCAGGAGATTATAATACAACTGGAATTTTTACTAAGAATACAACAACTCTTGGTTTAAACTATAATGTTTATGTACAAGATGATAAAGGTTGTAATATACAAACAACTGTTAGTGTTGTTAGAAATAATGCACCAACAATAGATCCTGCTCCGACAACTTGTTTTACAGGAACTGCAAGTGTAACCATTACGGGTACTGTATATGGAGGAACGGCTTTATATGGTATTGATGGAGTTTATAGTACAAATCCAACAAAAACAATAACAGCCCCTGGATCTTATGTTTTAAGTATTAAAGACGATAATGGTTGTGAGGAAAAAACAACATTAGTTGTTAATGATCAGTTGGTACTTACAGTTACACCAAACAAAGATGCTACTTGTTCTGCAGTTCCGCCTTTCACAACAGCGGATGCACAAGTAACGTTAAGTGCAGCAGGTGGAGATGGTACTACTTATGTTTACGGATATAGCACTAGTAGCACAGGACCATTTACTACTCTTCCAGGAAATGTATTTAATACATCAATAATTGGAACTTATTATTTCAACGTTACATCTGATGGATGTTCTGCAATTTCGACGGTTTCTTTTGAGGTAACTACTCCTCAAAAACCTACTGCGACAGCTACAAGTACTAATCCAAAATGTTATAACGTTTCTGAAGGAACAATTACAGTAACAGGACACGGAGGTGTTCCTGGTTATCAATATCGTGTTAATGGAGGTGCTTGGCAAGATTCGCCTATCTTCACTGATTTAGCGGCGGCTGTGGCACCAGGTACAGATTATACTTATGAAGTTAGAGATACAAAAGGATGTATAAGCGATCCAGAAACTATTACATTAGTTCAGCCATCTCAAATTGTTGTTAATAGAACACTAGTAGGTATTACTTGTAACAGTACAAACGGAGTATCTTTAGGATCAATCTCGATTGATAGTGTTACAGGTGGAACAGGCCCTTATGATTACTATGTAACAGGAAGAAATTATAATAAATCATTTTCTAATGTACCAGGAACCGCGCAAGTATTTGAAATCGTTGACTTTGGTATATATGAAATACGAATTATAGACGCAAATAACTGTCCTTATATAGAAGAAGTTACAATTACATCTCCTCCAGAAGATCTTGATATTACGGTTACAGCACCACCTCCAGCAGATTGTACTGCCTTAGGTTCTGCCATTGTAGCTGTAGGAAGCGCGACGTCAATTCCGGTAGGAAACGGACCATTTTACTTTAGTTATTATACAGGTGTTACACCTGTATATCCAACTATTGGAACTTGGTATCCAGAAACTACTCCTTTACAAACGGTTATTCCTAATTTAATTCCTGGAGTAAGATATACTTTCATTGTTTATGATAGTAAATCAGGATGTTATTATTATGAGATTGCTGACATGCCTATTCCATCAAATTCAACGCTTACTGTTGGAGCACCAACTGCACAAAATGTTACTTGTACAGGAAGTTCAGATGGTAAAGTTAGTTTTGTAGTTAGCAGTACTTATGGAACAGCTACACCAATTACTTATCAGGTGTATGACGCGTTATCTTTAGCGCCATTACCAATTAATGGTTCAGGTACAGTTCCTGCTAACGGTTCACTAACAATTAGTGGTTTTGGAGCAATGGCTCACGGAGACTATTTTGTTCTAGTAAAAGAAGACGCTGGAGCAACAAATGCAGGATGTAGTAAATCTACAGCGATGTTTTCTATAAGACAATCAGCAAAGTTATTAGTTGCAGATTATGAAATTGTAAAAAATGATAATTGTAAAATAGATGCTGGGGTAATTAGAGTAAGTGGTAGTGAAGGAACGGCGCCATACAAATATATGGTTACTACAACTGCTACTACACCAGATGTATTAGATACTGCTTGGACAAGTGTTCCAGTATTTAATAGAGATTCAAATAATTATTATGCTTGGGTAAAAGATGCTTATGGATGTATTCAAGGCACTCCAGTATTCTTGTTACCGTTAGACCCTACTCCAGTAATTAGCCTTGACGTAGTTAATTATTGCGCTGGAGAAGGAGCATTCCAAGTTACTGTTACCGTAGATACACCGGGAATCGCGCCACATTATATCAGTGTGAATAATGGGAATTTTACTGAAATTACAGGTTTAACTCATACGATTCAAAACTTAAATTCAGGTCCTGTTAGTGTCGTTGTTAGAGATGCGAACGGTTGTGAATCTACAGCGGCATCTACATTAATTAATGCAACGCCAATAGCAAGTGCTTTAGTAACAAAGGTATTAGACTGTTCTGTTTCAGGAAATGCTGTGGCAAATGCTGAAATTACGGTTACAGTTTCAAAAGGAACAACGCCATATGCTACTTATGAAGTTAAAAAAGGATCAGGAGCATATACTGCAATTACTCCAACAACAACTGTAGTAGGAGGTAAAACGACGTTTGTTTATTCAGTTTCTGCTGTTGATGCAGACACTTACCAATTTAAAATTACAGATGCTCATGCATGTCCAATTGAAACCAATATAGTAAGAGTTGATGCAATTGTTCCAATTACACCTTCTTCAAACCCAATTCAACCGCTTTGTAATGGTGGAAATGGAACGGTAGAATTATCAGCAATAGGAGGTAAAGCACCTTATACATTTGCATTTAACGGTTCAGGAGTATTTAGTGATGAGACTGTATATTCAGTGGCTGCAGGACCTTACACTTATATTGTAAGAGACGATTTAGGCTGTGAAGTTTCTGGAAATGGAACTTTGGGACAACCAACTCCTTTAGCTGATAACGGAGCAACAGTACAAGGATTAAAATGTACGACTGGAAATGCTACTGTTCCAGCTACTGTAGTATTAGCAGCAACTCCAGGTTCTGGTACAGCTCCTTATTACTATAGCTTTAACGGAAGTGATTTTACAACTACGACTACATATACTGTAGATAAGAATGCAGATCAGACTATTCCATATGCTATCAAAGATGCTAATGGTTGTGAAGTTCCAGGTTCGGTTGATATATTTAAATTAAACCCTCCAACAAATTTCACAATAACTCAAGGACCGGTTATTACATGTACAACATTGAATACTACAGCTACCATTTCTGCAGTTCAAAACGGTGTTGGAACATTAACATACCAAATTATTTCGCCTGCCTTAGTTGATAATGGTACGGTTGCGACATTTACAAATCTTTTACCAGATGTGGATTATGTATTCCAGGTAACAGACGAAAATGGCTGTACAGCTCAAAAAACATTTAGAATTGATAATGTTATCAAAATAAATATTGTAGAGCAGTCTAAAACGCCAATTACATGTTTAGGTGCACTAGATGGAAAAGCTTCTTTCTTCGTATCTGGATTCGGAACGGGTGCTGGGACATATCATTATATATTAGATGCTCCTTCGGCAGCAGTTGTTGGTTTAACATCGTCAACTATTGATTTAACAGGATTATCTGCAGGAAGTCATACAATTACTGTATATGACGATGCAACAAATTGTGAAATGCCAATAACATTTACAATTGCAGCACCGCCGGCAGCTTTAGCTTTAGCTCCATTAAATGTAACACCTAAAGGATGTACGACTTTTGGAGGTGTAACAATGACTGCAAGCGACGGATGGGGAGACTACACTTATTATGTAGAACAACCGGATGGAAGTATTTTATCTAATAAAAATGGAACTTTTGGAAACTTAATCCAATTAGGAACTTACGATGTTCATGTTATAGATGCTAATAATTGTAGAATTGATCGCACATTTACATTAATTGCACCAGTTGATCCAACAGCAACAATTGCTGCAGCATCAGACTATTGTTATGTTAATGGTGCAAATACAACTACACTTGTTGTTACTGCAGCTTCTACATCTACATTTGATGTAAGACCATTTGAATACAGTATTAATAACGGCCAGAAATGGCAGCTTTCTGATACATTCGCTAATTTAAGTCCAGGAAACTACACTATCGTAGTTAAAGACAAATTTGGATGTAAATCAACTGCTGTTAATACAGAGATTAAAGGCCAATTGTATGCATCTGCAAACATAGAGAAGCCAATTTACTGTACGGGTGCACTTCCGGCTGATGGTATAATCAGAATTCAAGCAGTAGGAGGTTATGCTCCTTACAGATATACTGTTACTTATAATGGTGTGACATCTGCAATCAATAACTTTACTAACGCATTGTATTCAGATTACACAGTGTCAAGTTCGGCAAATGGAGTATATGTTTTCGAGGTATATGATGCTCATGATTGTCATGTTGCAACAAATACTGTAGACATGGTAGCTCCAACAGCAGTAACATTTAATGCAGTGCCAACCTCACCAAATTGTTCTGCTCCGCAAGGAAATGTGACTAATGGTTCTATATTGGTAACATTAGCTCCGGGTAATGACGATAAAAATTATGCGTATACTATACAGCGTACGATTCCAGCAGGTGGTACCTTGATTTCTCAAAGCACACCTTTATTTACAGGTCTAATTGCAGGAACTTATACAGTTACTGTAACTTCAGGAAAACAATGTACAGATAGTAAAATAATTGTTATTGACGAACCAATACCAGTAGTAGCTAGTGCTACGCCATTGCAAGTTACATGTTCAGGAACAAATACTCCAAACCGTACGGTAGTTGAAGTTACTGCTACAGGTGGTGCAGGTGGTGGTATAGTTACAAATTATACATATAGTAATAACGGAACAAATTGGAAACCAGAAAACACATTTACTGTAAATAATGAAGTAGCACAGAACTTAACATTTTATGCTAAAGATGCAAATGGCTGTATTGATGAGATTACAATTCCAATTGCAGCGTTCCCTAAATTAACTGCTGCTGTAGCAACTTTAGGTGATAAAGCTTCTTGTGCGAATAACGGACACGAAACTATTCATGTAGAGATTACAGGTGGAACATCTCCAGCTAATTTTAATTATGAAGTGTATCAAGATGGACAGATTTTACAAACTGCAACTCCTGTTGGCTTAGGCAATACTAGTTTCGATTACATTGCTCCAACAGCAGGTCATTTCTATCAATTTAAGATAATAGACAATGTTACATCATGTTCTATTATGACAAATGCTTATCAAGTACCGTTATACAATACTGCAAAAGTTATTGCGACGGCTTCTGCATCAGTATCTTGTAATGGTGGAACAAATGGTGAAATCACTATCGATGTGATAGATTATAAAGGACCTTACACTTACCAAGTTTACAACGCTGGTGTAGCTGTAGGGGGTTCAGGATCTGGATCTGGTGATAGTACAATTACTAATCCATTAACAATCCCTAATATGGGTGCGGGTGGCGTTTATACAGTAGTTATTACTGAGACAAACTATCCATTCTGTCCAGTGACTTCAAATACATTTGAAATTACTCAACCACCAGTATTAGATTTGATTAGCTTTATCCCAGCAGTGAAAAATCAATATTGTGATTCGGCTGGTGCGGTTATTACAATCGATGAAACACAAATTGTTGGAGGTACAAAAGGATATAAATATGTTGCAGTATTGCCAACAGCAGGTGTTCCAGCTGATGGTCAATTCAAAACGGATAAAATAATTATAATCCCGACTACAGAAATTGCTCCAGCATTTGATACTTGGCATGTATATGTAATGGATGCTAAAGGATGTAAAGCATTTGTACCAGTAAACATTTCAAGAGACCCAATGCCGGCTATTACAAATGTGAGTGTAGTTAGTCCTTGTTATGATGTTGCAGGTTACAGAATTGATGTTGCGGCTACAGGTGTAGCTCCATTAGAATATAGTTTGGATGGAAAACAATATCAAAGTGATGCTTTCTTTATTGTAAAAGATGCAGGTGATTACACTGTAAGTGTAAGAGATGCTAACAAATGTGTTGTAACAGCGGGAACTGCATTTAACATTCCTGAGCCACTTACATTAAAAGCAGATATTACAACAGAGCCAACTTGTATGACTGCAAATGGTGTAGTTACATTAACTGCCGGTGGAGGTAAAACGCCAGCAGCATATGTATATACAAGAGATAATTGGGCTACTACTCCAAGTATATCTAACGTGTTTACAGGTTTAGCCCCAGGTTCTTACAGATTTATTGTAAGAGATGTTGCGACAAATTGTGAGAAATTTGTAGACGTTACAATCGATACACCAACACTAGTAACAGGCATTACAGCAAAAGGATTTGATGCAACTTGTAATACTTATCGAGATGGACGTATAGAGGTAACTCTTGATCCATCAAACAATAACCCAGTTTACAGATACAGCCTTGCTGGTCCAGAAAACAGGCCTCTTCAAGATTCAAGATACTTCTATGATTTACCAGCTGGTAATTATGTGGTAACGGTAGTTTCTGGTAAAGGATGTCCTGCAACTGCTCCAGTAACTGTGGGTGAGCCAGCTCCAATTGTGGTAAATCAGCCTGTAGTTACACCATACTTATGTAATGTTGGCAACACAGCTATCGATGCTACAATTACGGTACCTGCTGGTTCAGTAAGTGGAGGTTCAAACGACTACATTAGATATCAATTCGTAAGAAATGGTTCAGTAGTTCAAGACGATGAGAGAAATGTTTATACGGAATCTGATTACTTAGGAGGAACTTATGTAGTAAATGTATTTGATAGTAAAGGCTGTCAAGGCGGATACTCTTCAGTTACAATTGATCCTTATGTAGATATTGCTCGTTTAGATCTTGCTACAACAAAAATCAACTGTAGAGATGACGAATCAGTTCAAGTAACAGCAGTTCCAACAAGAGGAACATTGCCTACTTTGACTTATACAATTGAAGGTACAAATGAAACCGTTTATCCTGTTACAAATGGCGTAAATGGATTATTTACTGGATTAAAACCAGGTACTTATTTAATAAAAGTTACTAATCCAGTAACAGGTTGTGGTGTAGAAAAACCATACATTGTTAATGAGCCAAATACATTCAAATTTGTAGCTTCAAACATCAAAAATGTAACTTGTTATGCAGATGTAGACGGTGCAATTACATTGACTTTAGTCGATAATATTCCGACACCATTAGATGAAGCGGGACCATTTACATATGTATTGACTCACGAATCTGGAAGTAGCGTAAACGGATCTTCAATGGGTACAAAAGTTGAACTTTCTAACCTTGCCGCTGGTAAGTATACACTTGTAGCAGAATTAACAGGACTTCCATATTGTTCTGTTACAGCAAACTTTACGATTGAACGTCCAGCTGCTGCTTTAGAAATTAAAACTTCTAAAAAAGAAATTACTTGTGTAGCAGGTAATGATGATGGAGAGATTCGTGTAAGTGCTCAAGGCGGATGGCCAGGTAGTTACCAATATAAATTAGATGGGCCAATTACAGTAGATTTTTCTAGTCAAAACATATTCCCAGGATTAAAAGCAGGATTGTATACAGTTTCTGTTAAAGATGCTGGAGGTTGTATTGATACAGATCAGGTTACATTAGTAATTCCAACACCAATTGCGGTTACGGCTTCATCAGACAGAAATTTATTATTATGTAATGGAGATTTAAGCGCTACGATTACAGTAACTGCGGTTACAGGTGGTCAGGGAAGTAATTATTTATATACTTTAAATACTACTTCAGTTACTCCTGTGAGATCTTCAGGACCTCAGTCTACACCTTCATTTGCAGGTTTAGGAGCAGGAACTTATACGGTAACTGTAACTGATGGATTTAATTGTATCGGAGAATCAGCTCCAATAACAATTGATGAGCCTTCTGAAATTAAAGCAAGTTTGGCTGAAACTAGAAAAAGAACTTGTCTTACAGATACTCAGCTTACTTTAACTGCTCAGGGTGGTACAGCTCCGTATACATACAGTACTGATGGAGTAACATATTCAACAGTTCCATTTCCAAGTTCTATTTCGTTTGAAGTTGTTCCAGGTGAATACAAATACTATGTGAAGGATGCTAACGGATGTGTTGATTTTGATACTAATAAAATTACAATTGCACCTCTTGAGCCATTGTTGGCTAATTTAGATCGAACTCATGCAGTAGTATTATGTCGTGAAGATGCAAGTGGAGTAATTATAGCAAAAGCTACAGGTGGATTAGGAAATTACGAATACACTTTATTAGATGCTAATGGAAATGTAATTCAAGGACCACAATCAGAAGGTAGATTTGGTGGCCTTCTAGCTGGCGATTATAAAGTAGTCGTGAAAAGTGGAGATTGCGAAACTCAACCTGAGGATGTAAACATTGATCAGCCAAGAGAAGTATTCTCTGCCGAATTTATCCCAACTCCAGTTAAATGTTTTGGCGGTAATGATGGACGAATTGAAGTAATTGGTAAAGGCGGAACAGGAAACTATAAATATTCTATTTCACCAAGAAACGACCAATACTTTGACAGTAACATTTTTGAGAAGTTAAAAGCAGGCTTCTATACTGTAATTGCAACAGATGAAAATGGATGTTATGATACTGAAGTAGTTGAGGTTAAACAGCCTTCGGCACCACTTTCAGTTGTCGAATCTCCTGGATTGACAATGCCTGAAGTATGTGCTGGAGATCTGAACGGTGCATTTACAATTGACTTTGCAGGTGGTACGCCTCCATACATGGTTAGTTTAAACAACCTGAATGGTACTTATCAATTGGTTAATGGAACACAGCATACATTTGAGAATCTCGCTGGAGGTATTTATACAGTATTTGTGAAAGATGGTGGAAACTGTCCTCAGGAAGTAGAAGTTAATGTACCAATGCCGGTAATTCTTAACCCAACTGCTGAAGTAACATATGACTGTGTGAACAATGCTCAAGCAAACATGGTAGTAGTAACGGTTGATGCTTCTAATAATCCAACAGATGTAGATTACTCTCTAGACAATAGTGGAGTATACCAGCCAAGTAACATCTTTACAAATGTTCCTGCTGGTGATCACTTCATCGTTGCAAGACACACTAACGGATGTGAAATGCCAACAGCATTATTTACTGTCACTCCAGTTGCAGAAGTTAGCTTAATAGACGTAACAAACCAAAGCAAAGACATCAATACAATTGTTGTAAAAGCTTCTGGTGGAGTTGCTCCTTACGAGTACAGCTTCAACGGTGAACCATTTACATCATCTAACAGCTATAGAATCTATAAAACAGGAATCTATAAAGTGATTGTAAGAGACAAAAATGGTTGTGAAGCAACAATTGATGTTGAAGGTACATTCTACGATTTCTGTATGCCAAACTACTTTACGCCAAATGGTGCTACAAACACTACAATTGGTCCAGACTGTGGAGCATTAGCATACAAAGAGTTAACGTTCGATATTTACGACAGATACGGTAGAGTAGTAGCGAAATACCGTGTAGGTGGAAAATGGGATGGTAGATACCACGGAAGTGAATTGCCAACAGGTGACTACTGGTACGTTCTTAAACTAAATGATCCGAAAGATCCGAGAGAATTTGTTGGACATTTCACATTATACAGATAACAAAATTATAGCCCCAATGATGTTGTCTAAAAAAATTATTACAATGAAAAAGTTTATTTTATCCTTAGTACTCATGGCTGTAACAACAAGTTACAGCCAAGAGTTAAACCTACCAGTGTTTACCCAGTATTTAGCTGATAACCCTTTTATTCTTTCCCCTGCTTATGCTGGTATTGGAGATAACCTCCGTATTAGAGCCAATGGTTTAACGCAGTGGGTCGGAATTAAAGATGCGCCAGATAACCAATCATTGTATGCAGATTTTCGTGTTCTTGACCGTTCAGGAGTTGGATTGTCATTGTATAATGACAGCAACGGAAATACAAGACAGACAGGAGCTAAAATCTCTTTTGCTCACCACTTGATCTTAGATTATCGTACAGAACAATATTTATCTTTTGGTATCTCTTACAACTTTAATAGTTTCCGAATTGAGACTGGAAACTTTAATGATGGAAGTAACGGAAATCCGCCAATTGGAGGAGTCCAGCCAACAGATAACCGTTATAGCGCTAATAATAACTTTGATGTTAGTGCTTTGTATCGTAACAGAGGCTTTTACTTTAGTTTTAATGCGAACAACGTATTGAAAAAGAATATCAGTTTGGAAAGAGTAAACGAACCAGATCTTTTATCAAACTTTCAGGTGTATTCTGGATTCACTTTTAGAGACGGAGAAAATAGACGTATTGAATACGAACCATCGGTTTTCTTACAGTACTTTGCAAGTGACCAGCGTTCTACAACCGATTTTAACTTCAAATACAGACGTTATAACCGTTACGAAGATTACTATTGGATTGGAGTTTCTTACCGTTTCTTAAACGACCAGTTCCCAAAACCTTTGGCTATGGGGCCAATGGCAGGTTTTATGAAATCTAAATTCTATTTTGCATATTCTTACCAGCTTATGTTTAATGGTCTTGGATCTTATAATTCAGGAACACACTCAATCACAATCGGATTCGACTTCTTGCAATCAATCAGTAACTGTCCTTGTACGCAAAGTCCAGTTCACGATTAAACAAGCTTTTTTTATCATTTTTGAGAATTAATTTGTTTGTTTTCATAATTTACAACGTTTTCGTTTTTATTGCTCGATTATTTTTGCTTTTTTGAAATTTAGACTACTGTAAAAGTTCTATATTTGTTATTCTTTCAAAAAATTAAAAAATTTAGCAGATGAAAACTTTAAACGATTTCGATTTTAAAAATAAAAAAGCAATTATCCGTGTTGACTTCAACGTGCCATTGGATGAAAATTTTAATGTAACTGATACAACACGTATCGAAGCAGCAAAGCCGACTATTGATGCTATTTTAGCACAAGGCGGAAGTGTGATTTTGATGTCTCACTTAGGAAGACCAAAAGGAGCAGAAGAGAAATACTCTCTAAAACATATCTTAAAAACAGCTTCTGATATTTTAGGAGTTCAAGTAAAATTTGCTGAAAACTGTGTTGGAGAACCAGCTCAAACTGCAGCAAAAGATTTAAAACCAGGCGAAGTTCTTTTATTGGAAAATTTACGTTTTCATGCTGAAGAAGAAGCTGGAGATGTAGCTTTCGCTAAAGAATTAGCTTCTCTTGGAGATATTTATGTAAACGATGCATTTGGTACGGCTCACAGAGCACACGCATCGACTACAATTATTGCACAATTTTTTCCAAACGATAAAACTTTCGGAACATTATTGGCAAAAGAAATTGACAGTTTAAATAAAGTTCTTAAAAACAGTGAAAAACCTGTAACAGCAGTTCTTGGAGGATCTAAAGTTTCTTCTAAAATCACCGTTATCGAAAATATCTTAGATAAAGTAGATCACATGATTATTGGAGGAGGTATGACTTTTACTTTCATTAAAGCACAAGGCGGAAAAATCGGTGAGTCTATCTGCGAAGATGACAAATTAGATTTAGCTCTTGAGATTTTAAGATTAGCTAAAGAAAAAAATGTTCAGGTTCATATTCCTGTTGACGTTATTGCTGCAGACGATTTCTCAAACACTGCCAATACTCAGGTTGTAGATGTAACTGCAATTCCTGATGGATGGCAAGGTTTAGATGCTGGTCCAAAATCTTTAGAGAACTTCAAAAAAGTAATTTTAGGTTCAAAAACGATTCTTTGGAATGGTCCATTAGGAGTTTTCGAAATGGAAACTTTCTCTAAAGGAACAATTGCATTAGGAGATTATATCGCAGAAGCTACAGAAAATGGAGCATTTTCATTAGTAGGTGGTGGAGATTCTGTTGCAGCAGTAAAACAGTTCGGATTTGAAGACAAAATGAGCTATGTTTCCACTGGTGGCGGGGCAATGCTTGAAATGTTAGAAGGAAGAGTTTTACCTGGAATTGCAGCGATTTTAGACTAAAATATCACAATTAACATTTTTTTAAACACTTTTCTTCAATAAAGGGCTTAGATTTGCAAAAATACAACTCTTGTAATTGTTTGAATTACAGAATTTTAAAATAATGTTATATGATTGTAAAGAAAATATCCTTAGTGGTGACCGCTTTGTTTTCTATGTCGATGTTCGCGCAGGAATCTGCAGAGTTCTCGAAAGAAATAAAGCAAGACATTAAGTTGTCGTATTTAGATTCTATTAAAAGCACATTCAAAAAAGATCATTTAGCTTCAAAAGTTGACAGTCTTTGGATGAACGAATTAGTAAGTCTAGATATTTATGATGATCTGACCAAAGACATTCAAACCATTAACAAAGATGTTACTGTTGATGAAGAACTTCCGACTGAATTGCTAAAACAGCGTTTGGCGGCGATGAATCAGAAATCACCTTTTGAGATAGAATACAATCAAGGATTAGAAAATGTAATAAAGTCATTTCTTAAGAACCGTAAAAAATCGTTTTCTCGATTAATGGCTTTATCAGAATATTATTTCCCAATATTTGAGGATGCTTTTGCCAAACAAAACGTTCCTTTGGAAATAAAATACTTAGCCGTTGTAGAATCTGCTTTAAATCCTAAAGCAGTTTCTAAAATGGGCGCCACGGGTCTTTGGCAGTTTATGTATGGAACCGGAAAACAATACGCTTTAAAAATTGATTCTTATATCGACGAAAGAAGTGACCCTCTTAAAGCTACAGCCGCAGCTTCAGAATACATGAGCAAAATGTTCAATATTTTTGGTGACTGGGAACTGGTTTTAGCTTCTTACAACTCAGGTCCAGGAAATGTTACCAAAGCTATTCGTCGTTCTGGCGGAAAAACAAAATACTGGGACATCAGAAATTATCTTCCAAAAGAAACTCAAGGTTATGTTCCAGCTTTCCTAGCAACAATGTATCTTTTTGAATATCATAAAGAGCACGGAATTAACCCAGAAAGAGCGGTTGTCAAAAACTTTGAAACTGATACGGTTTGTGTAAAAAATCAAATGTCTTTCAAACAGATTGCTGATTTGTTAGACATGCCACAATCACAAATAAAACTTTTAAATCCTTCTTATAAAAGAGAAGTTGTGCCTTTCTATCAAGGAGAACAGCATTTTATCAGACTTCCAAAAGACAAAGTAGCAACATTCGTTTCAAACGAAGAGCAGATTTATGCTTACGTTAATTATGATACAAATTTCAGATCTACTTCATCTAGATTAGCAGTTAAATATGCTCCAAAAGCGAAAGTGGCTAAACCTGCTGTTGCAAAACCTGCAACAATTGATAATGGTGATTTCGAATTTTATAAAGTTAGAAAAGGAGATAATTTAGGAGCAATTGCAGCAAAGTATGATGTAAGCATTAGCGAAATTAAAAAATGGAATAATCTAAAAACAAATGCTGTTGCAATAGGCAGAAGTTTAAAGATTAAATCTGATGAACCTTCGGCTATTAAAGCAAGTGCATCTATAGATAAAAAGGAAGAAGCAATTGCATCTGCTGATGAAAAAGATAAGCCAGCAGCTGTTGACATGGACTATGTTGTAGTAGCTGGAGACAATTTAGGAAGCATTGCAAAGAAATTCGGTACGACTATTGCGGAGTTAAAAGAACTTAACAATTTAACTTCAAATAACATTGGTTTAGGAAAAACATTGATTATTTCTAAAGCAGCGATAGTTATAGAAGAGCCAACTTCAACAGCAATTGCATCAAACTCGGTTGATTCATTCAAGAAAAAAGCAGCTTCTAAAAATGTTAGTGAAGATTATTACGTTAAGAAAGGAGATTCTTTATACAGCATTTCTAAAAAATATCCTGGAGTAACAATTTCAGATATCAAAAAATGGAATGGCATTAAAGATGAAGATATTAAACCGGGAATGAAACTTAAAATAAACGGATAATAGAATAATCTTATTAAATTTGGGTTTTATTTCATAAATTAAAAAAATGAATAAAACCCATTTTTTATTGCTATTAGTCCCATTTTTCCTGACTTCTTGTTTCAAAAGCGAAAAGCAAAGCGAAACCGTTTCAGGAAAAACCAATACCATTTCGGTCATTGTTGACGACCAGTTGTGGTATGGAGAAGTAGGCGACAGCATCAGAAATAAATTTGCCTCACCAGTTCTTGGACTTACCCAAGAAGAACCGCTTTTTACCATAAATCAGTATCCTGCCAGATTGCTTGAAGGTTTTGTGACTGACAGCCGAAGCATTATTGTGGTTAAAAAAGCCGCCACAGAAAAGTTCGAAATCATTCGAAGCAAAACATTACCTCACAATACTTTTCGCATTTACGGCAAATCTGTAGACGATATTACCTGCAGTCTAGAATTGAATGCGCCGCAAATAATAAAAATTATTCGTGATGCCGAAATTCAGAAAATTCAGGAAGATAATAGTGCTTCATTGCTAAATAAAGCCATTATAAAAAACAAATTCCATATCAATATTCAAATTCCGACAGGATATGAATATATGCTGCACAAAAAGAAATTTATCTGGCTCAAAAAAGAAATTATAAGCGGTAATACCAGTTTATTAATTTACCAGATTCCACTTCGCAATTTCAAAAAGAAAAAAGATGTCGTAAATGCCATCGTAAAAATGCGCGACTCGATCGGAAAATATATTCAAGGAAGAGAACCCAATACACAAATGATTACCAGCGAAGCATACGCGCCATATTTCTCTAAAGTAATGTTGGACAATAAAAACGCATTCGAAACCAAAGGAACTTGGGAATTGAAAAACGATTTTATGACTGGTCCATTCATCAATTACGCGATATTAGACGAAACCTTTAATCGCGTTTTAGTGATAGAAGGATTCTCTTATTCCCCTTCACACCAAGAACGCGATTTAATGCTAAACCTCGAAGCAATTATAAAAACAGTAAAAATCGACAAGAGATAGATTTTTGTTTCAGGTTTCATGTCTAACGTTTCAAGTTTGATATGCTTTATGTGTTTTGCCGCAGAGTTCGCAAAGGTTTTTTCGCAAAGAACGCTAAGTTTTTTTGCGGGTATCATTAAAATGATAAGCTCACAAAGCTTTGCGAACTCAATATATAGATTCTACTTAATCTCGCAATTAAAATATCTTCGCGTCCTTTGCGTTAAAAACAGACAAAGCATATCAAACTTTTATGTCAAGTTTCAGGTTAAAGAGTTTCACAGTCAAATATGCATATTTCTCTGCGACCTTTGACTTCTCAAATCTTAGCGTTCTTTGCGAAAATCCTTTGCGTCCTCTGCGATATAAATACACATACGGCTTTGCGAACTTCGCCTTCTCAAAAACACTCAGCGCTCTTTGCGAATAATCCTCTGCGCCCTCTGCGTTAAAAAACAGGACAAAGCATATCAAGATTCCAATTTATTAAAAGCATCGGGTCAAATACACACACAGCTTTGCGAACTTTGCGTTAAAATGCACCCAATGCATATCAAACATGAAACATGAAACCTCAAACCTGAAACAAACCAAAAAATTTCGTACTTTTATTCATAACAAACATTAAAACAAATAGTTATGAGAAAATTAACTGCAACCTTAGCAATAATAACCATGTGTTTTGTTTCTTGTAAAAAAGAAGTAAAAGACGAAACAGTAACTCCACCAGCCACAGATTCTATTAAAACCGAAGAACCTGTTGCCGAAGCGCCACTAGATTCTGCCGCACAAATGAAAGCTTGGCAGGAATATGCAACACCTGGAAATCCGCATAAATTAATGGCCGATGAGGTTGGAACGTGGAATTGTGATATGACATTTTGGTCAGAACCAAATGGAAAACCAGAAAAAGCAACTTCTACAGCCGACATTAAAATGATTTTAGGAGGACGTTACCAAGAAGCCAATTACAAAGGAACAATGATGGGACAGCCATTTGAAGGCAAAAGTACTCTAGCCTATAATAATGCCAGCAAAGAATACACGACAACCTTTATTGATAATATGGGAACCGGAATGATGGTGGCCGTTGGTAAATATGAGGAAGCTACAAAAAGCATGGAGCTAAAAGGAGATATGGTAAACCCAATGAACGGTAAAAAAACACCTTACAGAGAAGTGTATACGATTATAGATCCGAAAACCAGAAAAATGGAAATGTACGATGTCAAAAACGGATCAGAATATAAAAGCATGGAAATTGTTATGACGAAAAAGTAGTTTTTCTAAAAGGGACAAAGTGACAAAGTTGCAAAGGTTTTTTTAAGTTTTTATCACTAGATAAAAAATGCAAAGGTGCAATCGCAATTGCACCTTTGCATTTTTTTAATAATCTTTGTGCCTTTGTGTCTTCGTGGCAAAAAGACCTTTGTGCCTTCGTGGCAAAATTTAAAGTAGAATGGAATTAAAATGGAAAATTAAGCCTTTTGAGGCATTAACAGTGTTTGAGTTATATGATGTGCTCAGATTGCGAAGCGAGATCTTTGTAGTAGAGCAAAACTGCGTTTATTTGGATCTTGACGATAAAGACAAGAAAGCATTGCACCTTATTGGTGAGTTTGAAGGCAAAATTGTAGCCTATTCACGTTTATTTGATGCGGGAATTAGTTTTGACAACGCTTCTATCGGAAGAGTCACTGTAGATGCCAATTATCGAGATAGAAAATTTGGACACGATTTAATGCGTGAAGCAATTGCCCAAATTAAATCCAATTTCGGAAAAGACAAAATAACCATTGGAGCACAATTGTATCTGAAGAAATTTTACGAAAGCCACGGTTTTGTTCAAACCAGCGAAATGTATTTAGAAGATGATATTCCGCATGTCGAAATGATAAGAGAATAAAAAATAAATAGATTTTCTCAGTTTTTGACGCAGTCGAAAACTTTTGCTCTTAGCATTACCTCAGGAGCTTAGCAACTCAGCACCTTAGAAGCTAAATCTTAGTAATTACAAACTCCACCCGCCGATCAAAATTATCACCTCGACCTAACGGATACTTATTGCCGCAGCCGACATAAGTCATGCGACTTTTGGATATTTTTTTGGACATTAAATAATGAAAAACAGTTTTGGCGCGATTCCATGAAAGTCTTCTTTCTCTAGTGGCCCTGTCAATACCGTCGCTATAAATTTCGGGCGTACAGCATACATGCCCGCGTATTTCAAAATTTAGATTTCTGTGATTTTGAAGCGTTATGGCAATTTTATCGAGTTCTTTTTTAGAAGTTCCAGTAAGTTTTGCACTTCCAATGTCAAACAGAATAGATTCCATGCAAACCTTATCACCGACTTTTAAATTGTCTTTGAAAGAAGTATGCATTCCTTTTCCGAAACTATTTTTCTTAACGGCGATCAAGTCAACCCGCCGATTCCGTAGACGCGTTTCGTACAGATTTTCTACCGTATCTGGTTTTACGACAACACGTCCTTTTCCTTCCAGAATAACAATTTTGCTTTGATTGAATCCTTTTTTGACCAGCAGATTCTGAATTGTATTCGCCCGATTATTAGATAATCTAAAGTTATACTCATCATTTCCGCGATCATCACAATAGCCATAAATCTGTATAGACTCTATTTTTGCAGTGTCTATGTTCTTTATAAAGTTAGAAACCACATTGATTTGCTGGTTGGTCAAATCATATCTGTCAAATTCAAAATAAATCGTTTCAACAGGTTTTTGCTGTGCTTCTGCTGTATAAAATGAAAAAAGAATCAAGGCTAGAGTTATCTTCATTCACTACATTTTTAAAATCGTCTTATATTCTGTTTGGTTATTTAATACACTAACTGCTCTTTTAATTTCTGAATTGTTTTTTAGATAATACTGATACAAACCTTCCTGATATTGATATCTTTTAATCAATTCTTCCAAAATCATGTTTTTGATTTCTTTTTGGTTTTTATCCAGTAAAGTTGTTTCGCTTTTTTCTAAAGCATTCAGTAATTGATGATATTCGGCAGTAATCGTCTCGTCTATTTTTTCTTTTTTAGCTGCAGCTAAAGTGTTTTTCAAAGCCACTTCAGTTTCAGTATCAAAAGTGATTTTATTCGTTTTTAAATATTGTTTGAAGGCGGCGTAGTCAGCATCAGTCAAAGTTGGAATCTTGTCACCCAGATTTGGATTTTTATAATAATAAGTTGTTGCATAATCAAAAACGCCATCATTTTTAATCAAAGCCGTTGCAATCGCACTTGTTTTAGCTTCTTCCAGTTCGATATCCGGCAAAACACCTCCACCGTCATAAACCGTTCTTCCTTTTCTGGTTTTAAAAGCATTATAGTTTTTAGCATCAGTTTTCTGCGCCACACCATTTTTGTCTTTGTGCGCATAATCCAAAGCCTGAATGCATCTTCCAGAAGGCGTATAATATCTAGAAATGGTTACTTTCAATTGTGTTCCGTAAGTAAGATCAACAGAACGCTGTACTAAACCTTTTCCGAAACTTCTGCTTCCTAAAACAACAGCACGATCCAAATCTTGCAACGCACCAGAAACAATTTCTGAAGCCGAAGCACTTCTTCCGTTTACTAAAATCGCTAGCGGAATTTCAGTATCAATCGGTTCTTTTTGCGTTTTATAAGTATTATTGTGTTTTTCAATTCGTGATTTAGTCGTTACAATTACTTCATTCTTTGGAACAAATAAATTACAGATGTCAATAGCTTCGTTTAGCAAACCACCAGGATTTCCTCTCAAATCCAAAACAATTTGTTTCGCACCGTCAGCTTTTAGTTTTTCTAATGCGTCTTTCACTTCGGCAGAAGCTTTTCTGCTAAAATGCGCCAAAACGATATAACCCGTTTTATCATCAATTTTTCCGTAAAAAGGAACCGATTTAATATCCACTTCATCCAAAACCAAAACAGTAGTAAAAGGTTTTCCTTGACGAAGATATTTAATGTTGATTTTTGTGTTTTTAGTTCCCTTCAATAAAGAAGAAGCATCGTCTTTAAAATCGGCAATCATAATGTCTCCAATCTGAATTATCTCGTCACCGGCTTTAAGTCCGGCTTTGTCAGCAGGATAATCTTTATAAGGTTCGCGAACAATCAGGCGATCTTTTTTTCTAGAAATCAAAGCACCGATTCCAGTATATTCTCCAGTATTATTGATTTTGAAGTTGACAACATCCTGTTCGTTAAAATAAACCGTATACGGATCCAAGCTTCCCAACATGCTTTTAATCGCTTTATCCATCAAATCTCCAGGGTTGGTTTCGTCAACATAATTGGTATTTACAGCTTTAAACAAAGTCGTAAAAATTTCGATCTGTTTGGCAATTTCAAAAAAATCTTCTTTAAAACTGGTTCCAACAAACAACATTCCCGCCGCAGCGACTGGTATAATAAATTTCTTTTTGAAATACGGATACATGATTATTCTTTTTTTCTTCTTTTAAATCTTTTTCTAATAAAATAGGCTAATACACAAAATATGATAATAAACGGCCAAACGCTGATTAACCAAATAAAAAAGCCAGACAATTCATTAAATCCAGAATTTACGGCGGTTAACAACTTTGATCCGTACGAAACTTTTACGCTTTGTTTTTCTGCAATAGGTTTGTAAAAATTGATAAAAACTCTGCTCTCTGAAATCCTGCTTTCTAAATATTTTAACTGGCCCTGTTTTGATTCAATTTCTTCTCTTATCTCAGAAATCTGTTTTTCAATTTCTAAAATCTCGCTTACTTTAGTTGCCTTTTTTAAAATCTCTATATAACGTTCTTCTAATTTGCGTTTTGTTTTTAATCTCGAATCAAGATCGATATATTGATCGGTAACATCTTCTGATGAAATTTCCTTTTCATCAAAATAAGAAACACCTTTTGTAATTGATTGTAAAAAAACATCAAAATTCTGACTCGGAACTTTTACAGTTATAGTTCTGTAAAGCGAAATATTGTTTTTGCCTTCAGAGTCAGATTGTATAGTGGCGTTATTTTCTTTAACTGCTTTTTGAATTTGCTGAAATGTTTCTTCAATATCAGCTGTCTCAAATTTTAGATTAGCAGATTTAATAATTTTTTGAGGAATTGTTTGCGGACCGTCTACTGATGCTGGTGCTGACATTGTAATGGCAGAAACCTCGCTGTTATATATTTTTTCATCAGATGCTTTGCTGCAAGCAGATAATGTAATAACTAAAAACAGTAATAAAGAAAAGATATATCGCATAAAATTTCAATTTAGAGCTAAAACTACGATTTTTTTGCCTAACTTGATTAATAATCTTACGTTTTGAAATTTACGCTTCTGTTTTTGTTTCAGAATCTAACGGTTTATTGATTTGAGCCGAAAATTTCTCAAACAGCTGAACCATTTTGGTGTTGATTTCTTCGTAAGATAAACGGTCTTTGGTTTGATAAAAAAGCATAATCGAATACGGTTGATCCAGATTATCCAAAAGTAAATGTTTGTTTAATCGATAAGTTTCTCGCAAAACTCTTTTGAAGTAATTTCGATCAACTGCTTTTTTGAAATATTTCTTGGAAACAGAAACGCCAACTTTGGTTTGTTCTTCTGAATTTGCTTCCGCTTGACGGTAAACCAAACGAAGCGGGTATTTAGATACCGATTTCCCTTCAGAAAATAATAATCCGATGGTGGTTTTGCTTTTTAAACGCTCGTTTTTAGGGTAAGTAAAGTTCATTTAATTCAGAAAAAATTTGCAAATTTTAGTGCAAAGGTACAATTAAACCAGAAAAACGGTTATTGTTTTCAATTTTTATAAGCCTAAAAATATATTTACTACTTTTGCGCATTAATTTTTGAAGCATGGAAAAAATTATTTCTTATCCCATATCGGTAATTTACTATTTATTATTTGGTTTGTGTTTGGTTGTTTTTCATCCAATTCAGTGGATTTGTTTAAATGTTTTTGGTTACCAGGCTCACAAAAAAAGTGTTGATTATTTAAACTTCTGCCTTTTAACCTGCACTAGGCTGGTTGGAACAAGATATACCATAGAAAACGTAGGCACGGTTCCGAAAGGAGTGCCGATTATTTTTGTGGCAAACCACCAAAGTATGTACGATATCGTTACAATGATTTGGTACTTTAGACGTTTTCATTGTAAATTTGTAAGTAAGAAGGAGTTAGGAAGCGGAATTCCGAGTGTTTCTTATAATTTGAAACATGGCGGATCTGTCTTAATTGACCGAAAAGACCCTAAACAAGCGATACCAGTTATCAAAGGCTTGTCTGAATATATCGAAAAAAACACAAGATCGGCCGTTATTTTCCCAGAGGGAACAAGAAGTAAAACGGGAGTACCAAAAGAATTTGCGCAAAGCGGTTTAAAAATTTTATGCAAATATGCACCATCTGCATACGTTGTACCCGTAAGTATCAATAATTCTTGGAAAATGGTAAAATTTGGTTTTTTTCCTGTTGGTTTAGGAAATCATCTGAAGTTTACAGCTCATCCAGCTTTGGCTGTTAAAGATTACAAATTTGAAGAGCTGATGGAGATTACTGAAAAAGCAGTTAAAGAAGGAATAAACGAGTATAAATAGATTTTTGCTTTCGCGAAAGCAAAGGTCCCAAATTAGAAAAGAGTAATGTCTATAAAAAACATTAGATTAGAAGTAATGCAGTTTTTGGAAAAAAACGTGGATAGCTTCGTTGAACAGTATTTAATTCCGGTGGAAAAAATTTGGCAGCCGTCTGATTTCCTACCTAATTCTGAAGGAGAAAACTTCTTTGAAGAGGTGAAAGAATTACGCGAGATTGCTAAAGAACTTCCATACGATTTCTGGGTTACGCTTGTAGGTGATACCATCACAGAAGAAGCGTTGCCAACATATGAGTCTTGGTTAATGGATGTAGAAGGTGTAAACCAAGTAGAAAATGGCGGTAACGGCTGGTCAAAATGGATTCGCCAATGGACTGGTGAAGAAAACCGCCACGGAGATCTTTTGAATAAATACTTGTATTTGTCTGGTCGTGTGAATATGCGTGAAATTGAAATGACTACGCAGCATTTGATCAACGACGGTTTTGATATTGGAACTGGATCTGACCCGTACAAAAACTTTGTATACACTAGTTTCCAAGAATTAGCAACTTATGTTTCGCACAATAGAGTAGCCCAAATGGCTAAAAAATTTGGCGATAACAAGTTGTCTAAAATGTGTAAAATGATTGCTGGTGATGAAATGCGTCACCACCATGCTTATAGCGAATTTGTTACTAGAATTTTCCAAGTGGATCCAAGCGAAATGATGTTGGCGTTTCAATACATGATGAAACAGAAAATCGTTATGCCAGCTCACTTTTTAAGAGAATCTGGACAAAAAATCAGTACTGCTTTCGAACAGTTTTCTGATTCTGCTCAGCGTATTGGAGTTTACACGGCAAATGACTATGTAGACATCATGCAGAAATTAATCAACAAATGGGAAATTGATAAAGTAACAAACCTAACGGATGAAGCTGAAAAAGCACGTGATTACTTAATGAAATTACCAGCGCGTATGGCTAAAATCTCTGAGAGAATTGTAATCCCTAAAGAATCTCACATCTTTAAATGGGTCGAGCCTGCTAGACTTTAATTAATTTTAGATTTTTGGAATTTGGAATTTGGAATTTCAGTATTGTGACAAAGATTGTCCTCCTGAGCGAAGTCGAATGATCTCATGCTAAATCCACTCTACATTGGAATTTGGAATTTAAATTTTGGAATTTTTCCTAAAAGCAACAAAGTTGCTTTAGATAGAATTAAAAACATATTTGTTGATTGTTGAGGTTTTTCAAACTTTGGCAATCAACATTTTTTATAAACTGTAAAAACTTCTGTATGAACGCTTCACAATTGATTATTAAAACCATTGCTTTTGTAAAAGAAAAACTAAACGATGCCGAAGGCGGGCACGATTGGTTTCACATAGAACGCGTTTATAAAAATGCTATTCTGATTGCAAAAGAAACAGAATGTGATCTTACAGTGGTACAATTGGGTGCTTTATTGCACGACATTGCCGATAGTAAATTTCATAACGGAGATGAAACGATCGGACCAAAAACAGCAAGAGCGTTTTTAGAAGCCGAAAATGTTTCTGAGGACATCATTGTTCATGTTGTCAATATCATTGAAAATATCTCTTATAAAGGCGGAAATTTCGAAAGAAAGTTCTCTTCAGTCGAATTGGATGTTGTTCAGGACGCAGATCGTCTAGATGCTATTGGAGCAATCGGTATTGCAAGAGCTTTCAATTACGGCGGATTCAAAAACCGAGCGTTATATAATCCGGAAATTGCGCCTGTAACGAATATGACAAAAGAGGAGTATAAAAAGAACAATGCTCCAACCATTAATCATTTCTACGAAAAGCTTTTACTGCTAAAAGATAAAATGAATACCGAAAAAGGAAAAGAAATCGCTGCCGAAAGACATCGTTTTATGGAAACATTCCTCGCTCAGTTTTATGCAGAGTGGGAAGGGCTGAAATAGAGTGTTCAGTTTTTAGATTTTAGTATTCAGTCTTTCAAGGGTGATTTTTCATTATCAAATACGTAATAATTGTAGCGCAGAAAAAACCAATCGCAAACCACAATAATCGAGCGACTCTATTGTCTCGTATAATTTCCATTCTATCTTCTTGTGTCATTGTTGATGAATTTTAAAAATCAAAAATAGTTTTAGAAAATATACTAACAGGTTAATTTATGTTTTTTAAATAACATAATAAGACATTTTTTATTCTTCGAAAGTAAAACAGATTTTAAGCATCGATCCAATCAAACAAAAATTCTTCTTTAAATTCAATATTATATTTGATTAAGAAATCGTGATATTCTTCTTTAAAACTTCTTTTACGATGATGCTCTTCCTGATTATCAATATAACGAATAACATTTTCTAAAGAAGAATGGCTATAAGAAATAGCGCCATAACCCTCTTGCCATTGAAACGCATATTTTGAATATTGCTTTTCCTTTACAAATGCATTGGATGATTTTTTAATTTCTCTAATCAAATCAGATAAAGCACAAGTTGGCTTCATTCCAATCAAAAAATGAATATGATCAGATGTTCCATTTATAGCTAGCATCTTTTGACCTTTGTTCTGAACAATGCCTGTTATGTATTTGTATAATTCTTCTTTTCAAGATTTTTCAATTAAAGAATTTCTATTTTTTACTGCAAATACTACTTGTATGTAGATTTGAGAAAATGTTCCTGCCATTTTATTTTGAATTGTTATGTAAGTAAAAATGTGGTTGTGTGACCCTTTCAGGGTCATTGCATCATGGAGATTATTCTTTTTCTATAAACATTTAACTCCTTCGGAGTTTGATTTCTAGAAATACATGATACTGTATTTTTTATTTATCAAAAAATCCCGAAGGGATTATATGTTTATAGAAAAAGAATGATTAGCGCGACATATTGACCCTGAAAGGGTCACACCCACGAAAGATTATCTTTATAAGATTACCAATTCAAAAATATGAGATTGAAAACATAGATATAGGCAAGAAAAAACTTTTGAGTAATAATAAAAGACAAATTTTAAAAACAAAATTCAAGAAAAAAGCTTCACAAAGAAATTTAAAAAATCTCTGTGAAGCTTTTGTGTTTATTTTGAGAATCTCCGTGAAATAAAACCCCTAACTGCAACCGCAATTTCCATCACCGCAGTCCTTTTTCTTTTTCGATTTAAAGAAATATTTTTTGACTAAAAAAGCGACGGCTAATCCTAATATTGTAAAGGCAATTATCTCTTGAATCATGACTTTTTATTTTAATAGTTGATAAGCGATTAAAGCAGTAAAATAAGCTAATCCGCTCATGAAAATTAACTGCATTGCAGGCCATTTCCACGAATTGGTTTCTTTTTTTGTAATGGCCAATGTACTGGCGCACTGCATGGCAAAAGCATAAAATAAAAGTAAAGAAATACCCGTTGCAAAGTCAAATACTTTTTTGCCGGTATCTGGACGGACTTCTGCCTGCATTTTGCTTTTTATGGTCGATTCGTTGTCGGTATCTCCAACGCTGTAAATGGTTGCCAATGTTCCAACAAAAACTTCACGCGCTGCAAACGAACTGATTAAGGCAATTCCGATTTTCCAGTCGTAACCTAAGGGCTGAATTGCTGGCTCGATTGCACGGCCCATTAAACCGATATAAGAATTCTCTAGTTTTTGTGAATTAACTTCATTTTCAAACTGCGTTTCATCCAAAGTGGTATTGGCAAATCTTTCTTTTACGATGGTTTCAGCATCATTAAATTCTTTTCCAGGTCCGTACGAAGCCAAAAACCATAAGATAATAGAAATTGCTAAAATGATTTTACCTGCTCCAACAATAAATGCTTTTGTTTTTTCTACCACATTAATACCAACATTTTTAAGAAGAGGCATTTTGTAGCTTGGCATTTCAACAACGAAATACGTTTTTGATTCGAGTTTTAAAACCTTATTTAAAATATATGCCGATAATATTGCAGCAAAAAATCCTAAAACATAAAGCGCCATTAGCGTTAATCCTTGAACATTTAGAAATCCAAAAATACGCTTGCTCGGAATTACCAATGAAATAATAATCGCATAAACAGGTAACCTTGCCGAACAAGTTGTAAATGGCGTTACTAAAATGGTGATTAAACGTTCTTTCCAGTTTTCAATATTTCTGGTTGCCATAATTGCCGGAATCGCGCAGGCAGTTCCCGAAATTAAAGGCACGACGCTTTTTCCTGAAAGTCCAAACTTACGCATGATTTTATCCATTAAGAATACCACACGGCTCATATAACCGCTTTCTTCCAAAATGGAAATAAATAAAAACAAGAAAGCAATCTGCGGTATGAAAATAATAACGCCGCCAATACCCGGAATAATTCCCTGCGAAAGTAAATCGGTTAAAATACCGCTTGGCAGTTCTGCTGCAACCCAGCTGCTCAAAGAAGCAAATGTGCTGTCAATGAAGTCCATCGGAATGGTTGACCAGCTGAAAATCGATTGGAAAATCAAAAATAAAATCGCAAAAAAGATAAAATAACCCCAAACTTTATGCGTTAAAACGCGGTCTAATTTAGCGCGGATATCTTTTGCCATTGAAGCATCGACTTTTAAACCTTCTTTTAAAACATCATTAATAAACTGATATCTTTTGATGGTTTCTTTCTGCTGCAAACGCTTTAATTCTGAATGCGATTTGGTAAAAGTGCTGCGAACTTCATTTCGGTCCAAATTCGAGAAATTGACATCTTGGGTAATTACCAACCACAATTTGTACATTAATTGATTCGGAAAAGCATGTTGTAGCTTTTCAAAATATTCAGGATCAATTACAGAAGCGTTTAAACACGGTTCGTGCGTAATGTTTTTATAAGAAACAATTAATTCTTTCAATTCATCGATTCCTAAACCTTTACGCGAACTAACTAAAGCAATCTTAGTTTTTAGTTTTTCTTCTAAATAGGGAATATCCAAAGAGATTCCTTTGCGTTCCATACGATCTGACATATTGATGACCAAAATCGTCGGAATTTCTAAGTCTTTTATTTGCGTGTAAATCAGTAAATTTCGTTTCAGATTTTCAACATCTGTTACCACTACTGCAACGTCTGGATATAATTTGTCGTTTTTATTCAGTAAAAGTTCAATTACCACACTTTCGTCCATCGAACTTGCGTTCAAACTGTATGTTCCTGGTAAATCTAGAATATTGGCTTTTACGTTATTAGGTAATTTGCAGAAACCGATCTTTTTCTCAACGGTAATTCCGGGATAATTCCCCACTTGCTGATTAAGTCCCGTTAATTGATTAAAAACAGAAGTCTTTCCGGTATTTGGATTTCCGATAAGGGAAACATTGATATTCTGAACGCTCATTACAAATTGGTTTTGATAAGTTCAACTTCAATTTCACGAGCGGTTTCGATACGGATTGCAACATGAGAACCGTTTATATCCAAATATAAAGGATCGCCAAAAGGAGCAACCTGCAGTAATTCAACTAAGCTGCCAGGCAGACAACCCATTTCTAATAATTTAAGTGGAATAAGATCGATATCAAAATCTTTGATAATGGCTTTTTCGCCTTTTTTCAGAGTGTGTATTGTATTTTGCAAGCTTATTTAGATTGAATTTAGATTGCAAAAGTAGGCAATTATTCTTTATTTCAAGGCATTTAACACTTCCAGAAATGCTAAATGTTTCTAAAAATAAGGGATTTTACTCGTTTGAGAGAAATTCGATGTCTTCCAAAAGACGTTTTACATCTTCTTTATTTGTTCCATCATAAAAACCTCTAACGCGGCGTTTTTGATCGACCAAAACAAAATTTTCTGTATGCACCATATCATAAAGCTGATCTGGTCTTCCTAGTTTAACAGCCAAATACGATTTTCTGGCCATGGTGTAGATTTCTTTTTTATCGCCAGTAACCAGATTCCATTTGCTGTCTACAACTCCGTATTTTATAGCGTAAGCTTTTAAAACCGAAACACTGTCTACTTCTGGAAAAACAGTATGAGAAAGCAGCATTACTTTCGGATTATTTAAAACTGCTTTTTGAACATCAACCAAATTCGTTGACATTTTTGGGCAGATTGATCCGCAGGTGGTAAAGAAGAAATCGGCAACATAAATTTTTCCTTCGTAGTTTTTCTGGGTAATAGTATCGCCATTTTGGTTAACGAAAGAAAAATCGGCAATGGTGTGGTATTTACTTTTATATTGAATCGTACTGTCTACCAATTCTGGATTGACATCAGCGGGATTGTAAATTGGAAGTGTCTTTTTGGGTTTTAAAGCAGAATAAAACAAAGATATGGTAACAACCGAAAACACTATTAGAACAATAAAGAATTTGCGGTATTTATATAGAAGCGATTTCATAAAAATAATTTGGCGCAAAAATACAAAAAGCAGGTTTTAAAAGCTTTACTGAAATATTTTTTTAACAGGCTTTTGTAACATTTACTAGGCAGTTGTAGACAAATACCTCAAGTGTAAAATTTTGATCTGTGAAATTTATTCGTTTTTTGAGTTTTCCAGTTAGAATTTTAACACAATTTTTGAAATAATAACAATATGTTTGTATTTTCCCTTAAACTATAATTTTTTATGAAAAAACAATTTGCTAAACCTGTGTTTGGTGTGATATCTGCAATGTTTGCAATTACTGCAACCCAAGCTCAAAATGCCCCAAAGGAACCAGGTATCAACGTTTCGTATATGGATACGAAGATTAGCCCAAGTCAGGATTTTTTCAAATATGTAAATGGAACTTGGCTAGAAAAAACAGAAATTCCGAGTGATCGTACGACATGGGGAAGTTTTAATGAACTGATTAAGAAAACTGACAAAGATGTTACGGCAGTTTTGCAAGAAGCTTCAAAAAATCCGAAGTACAAATCGAATACCGATCAAGGAAAAGCTATTAATCTATACAATACGTACTTAGATTCTATTGGAAGAAACAAAAAAGGAATCGAGCCATTAAAACCTTATTTGAAAAAAATCGATGCAATCAAAAGTGTTGCTGATCTTCAGAAATATTTGGTTGAAATGGAAAAAGAAGGAAATGCTGGATTTTTCGGAATTTACATTGGAGCTGATGATAAAGACAGTTCTAAAAACTCTGTAAATATCGGCCCAAGCCAATTAGGACTTCCTGATAAAGATTATTACACTTCTGACGATAAAGATTCTAAAGATAAACGTGCAAAATACGAATTGCATGTTGCGAGAATGCTTCAGTTTATTGGAGAATCTCCAGAAAAAGCGAAACAAAGCGCTGCTGAAATTTTAGCTCTTGAAACAGAATTGTCTAAACCAAGGTTTAATAGAGTTGAAAGAAGAGACAGTCGTTTGCAATATAACCCAATGACAATCGCTGAACTTCAAAAATTAACTCCAGCCATTAAATGGAATGAATATTTTGCAGGTTTAGGAATTACTAAATTAGAGACTGTAATTGTTTCTGAGCCTAAATACATGACGGCTTTAGAAACGGTTTTCAAAGAAAACAAAGTGGCACAATGGAAAGAATATTTAAAATGGGATCTATTAAACAATGCTGCAACTAAATTGACCACAGCAATTGATGATGCTAATTTCGATTTCTACAGCAAAACATTAAGAGGGGCAGTTAAACAGCTTCCTGCAGATGAAAGAGCACTTGGTGTTGTAAACCGTAGTGTTGGAGAAGCGCTTGGTAAATTGTATGTAGAGAAAGTTTTTCCTGCTGAAGCAAAAACCAAAGCTCTTGATATGATTCATAATGTTATTACGGCTTACCAAAACCGTATTAACAATTTAACTTGGATGTCTAAAGACACAAAGGCAAAAGCAATAGAAAAGTTAAATAAAATTACCATAAAAGTTGGATATCCAGACAAATGGAAAGATTATTCTGCTTTAACAATTAAAAGTATTGCCGAAAGGGGAACGTACTTTGATAATAGTAAGAACGTTGCAACATGGAATTTCCAAAAAGGTATTGAAAAACTAAACAAACCAGTTGACAAAACAGAGTGGCATATGTCTCCGCAAACGGTAAATGCATACTACAATCCGTCTTACAACGAAATTGTATTTCCAGCTGCTATTTTACAGCCGCCTTTCTATAATTACCAAGCTGACGAAGCAGTTAATTATGGTGGAATTGGTGCTGTAATCGGACACGAGATTTCTCACGGATTTGATGATTCTGGTGCACGTTACAACGCAGAAGGAAATTTGGTTGACTGGTGGACAGAAGAAGACTTGAAACAATTTACTGCTCTAGGAACAGACTTAGCCAATCAATACAGTGCTCTTGAGCCTTTGCCAGGAATTCACGTTGACGGTCATTTTACTTTAGGTGAAAACATCGGAGATTTAGGCGGAATCAATGCTGCTTATGATGGATTGCAATTATATTTGAAAGCTCATGGAAATACAGGTTTAATCGACGGATTTACACCAGAACAGCGTTTCTTTATTTCTTGGGCTACCGTTTGGAGAACAAAAACTAGAGACGAAGCAATCAAAAATCAAGTGAAAACAGATCCGCACTCACCGGGAATGTACAGAGCTTATGTGCCAATTCAGAATGTAGATGCTTTCTACAAAGCTTTTGATATTAAAAAAGGAGATAAAATGTATGTTGAACCAGAAAAACGAGTTAAAATCTGGTAATCAAAATGATATAAAACTAAAAACGGCGCTTGATAAAAGTGCCGTTTTTTTTATGGAATAAAAGTCAATTATTTTAAATGACTGTAGATGTAAGTTTCGATTGCTTTTAATTCTTCATCAGACATAGACTGAGTAATCGCAAAATTGGTTTTCATAACCTCAAACTGGCTCGGATCTACAATTGGTTCTGCGTTTCCTTTTAAGAAAGTAACCATATCGCCGTTTTTGTCTTTGTAGATTTTGGCAATTTCTTTAATGCTTGGTCCAATTACCTTTTGATCTGGCTGATGGCAAGCGGTGCAATTTCCTCTTCCTTCAAAGATTTCTTTTCCTAATTCTTCAGGTGTTTTGGCTTTCGCCGATTCTCCTTCAGAAACAGATTCGGTTGCCAAATTGGTGCTTTCTGAACCTTCTTTTTTACAGGAAGCAAACGCCAGAACAGCAGATAAAAACAATACTTTTTTCATTATTTATTGTTTAAAAGTATCGCTGCTTCTTTAGCAAAATAAGTAGAAATTAAACTTGCTCCTGCGCGTTTAATGCACATTAACTGCTCCATCATAATTTTATCATTATCCAGCCATCCTCTTTCTGCAGCAGCTTTGATCATGGCATATTCACCAGAAACGTGATAAACCGTTACAGGAACATTTACGGCATTTTTAACTTCGCGAACAATATCCAAATAAGCAATTCCAGGTTTTACCATCACCATATCGGCACCTTCTTCAACATCGTACAAAGCTTCTTTGATGGCTTCGATACGGTTGGCATAATCCATTTGGTATGTTTTTTTATCTTTCGGAACCACAACATCAGCTTCTCTTGGAGCCGAATCTAAAGCATCTCTAAAAGGTCCGTAAAATGCAGACGCATATTTAGCAGAATAGCTCATAATTCCAACATTCTGAAATCCAGCAGCGTCCAAACCTTCGCGAAGGCGTAACACTCTACCGTCCATCATATCGCTTGGCGCTACAAAATCGGCACCAGCTTCTGCATGCGAAACCGCCATTTTTACTAATGCTTCAACCGTGCTGTCATTTTCAACATCGCCATTTTTTATGATTCCGTCGTGACCGTAAATTGAATACGGATCTAAAGCGACGTCTGGCATTACAATCATTTCTGGACAAGCTGCTTTAATTGCGCGAATTGCTTGCTGCATCAAACCGTCTTTATTCCAAGCTTCTTTTCCTGTGTTGTCTTTTAAGTTTTCGCTGACTTTTACATAGATGTTCACAGCGCGAATTCCCAAAGCATAGATTTCTTTAACTTCTTCAACCGTTAAGTCGATAGATCTGCGAAAAATTCCTGGCATTGACGGAATTTCAGCTTTATAATTTTCGCCTTCTGCAATAAACATCGGGAACATAAAATCGGATGGACTTAAACTGGTTTCGCGAACTAAAGAACGAATAGATTCATTTACTCTTAATCTTCTGCCTCTGTGTAATGGGAACATATAAATTTAGATTTTAAATTTTAGATTTTAGATTTCTGCCGAAATCGTAATTTCTAAAACTGTTATTGTTTTGTTTTTTTGAAGAATAACTGTCTTTAAAACAGCGTTACAAAGTTAAGCAAAAAGGAACAAAACTAGACTTTTAGCCTTTTGCAGAAACCGTTAATATTATCTAAAAATTTCTGACATTTTTGAGCTAAATTTGTAAAATGAAGAAAATTCTCATTTTATGCTGTTGTCTGTTATTGACAAGCTGTTTTGAAATAACAGAAAGAATCAAACACCATGACGATCAAAGTGGCGAATATACTCTTATGATCGACTTTTCACGATCTTGGTTTAAGACTAAATCGGCTATATTTCTAGAAGAAGTGGACGGCGTTAAGATTCCGAGCGAACAGGAAATTACTGCCAAGCTTACTGATTTTAAAGAAAAAGCCTTGAAGATTGATGGAATCTCAAACGTAACGACAAAAACCGATTTTCAAAATTACGTTTTCATTATCAAACTCAACTATGCCAATTTAAAAGCTTTAAATGCCGTTGTCAATACGATAAACAATCAGCGCGATCAGATTCACTTTAGCGGAAGCGGCAAAACTTTCGAAAGAATTGCGTCATATCCAGTTCCAGAAAAAGTGGTAAACGACCCAAAGAAAAAGAAAGATCTTGAAGAAGCCAGCATTACTTCGATTTATACTTTTGATAAAGATATTACTGCTGTAGATAATCCGAACAGTAAAATATCAAAAAATAAGAAAACGGTTTTTTTAAAGCAAAGTATGTACAGCGTATTTAAAAAATCGACATTAATGAATAATACAATCCAATTAACGCCATAATTATGAAGCATTTTTACACCTTAATTTTCCTATTCGCCGCGTATTTCTCTTTTGGACAAACTGTTCCAGACAAATACGATTATTTTGTGCAGTTCAACGGAAACCAGCTTTCTAAAAAAGTAAGCCTTGACGAAGTTTTAAATCATCCGATTATCACAAAATATACGAGTAAAAAACCTGATTTTGATCTTCGCCAGTATACTTCAATTATAAAATTGGATGATAAAATTACGGTTCATGGCAATTTCTTAGATTCGGTTCCTTTTTATCAGGTAACAATTCCAGTTAGAAGCAAAGAAGCGGTTAGGCAATATTTGATTGAAAAACAAGGTGCAAATGATAAAAATGGCACAATAGAAGATTTCGGAAAATATGCGGTTTTTACACCAAGCGGAGTAAAAAGATCTTTTGTTTGGAATGATACGCATTTGGTGGTAATCGAATTGACAAAAAGACTTCCGTCTAAATTTTATGATGTAGCTGAAACTACTGTTGCAATGGACTCTGTTTCGGTTGTAGAACCTTACGAAGAAACTACAGTGGTTGTAGAAGCTCCTGCGGTTTACGATGTTCCAAATATGGAAAATCCGCCAAAAATTGCGGAACCGCAATATAATGATGCTGTAATAATTGAAGAACCAGCTACGGCCGAAAGAGATTCTTTGTACGATGGAAATCCGTATGAAGAATATACTGCAGAGCAAGCCGAGTTTGATAAAAAATTGGCCGAGAAACAGCGTGAAATGATAAAGGCATTATTCGAAAACGGATTTACACCGCCAACTTCTGCGAAAATAAATGTTTCGGCAGATATTTCTTCTTGGGTAAATTATGGCGGATTTATTTCGAGTTTCTATTCGTTGTATAATTATCCACTTTCATTATTTGGCGGTTATGACAAATATTTGCCAATGCAGAATAACTTTGGAAATTTTATAAAAGGCATCAATTTGGATTTTTACTTTGATAATGATAATGCCAGAATGGAAGAGATTGTAGAATATTCTCCGCAAATTGCCGATGTGGTGAGCAAAATTAGTAATCGAAAAATCAACAAAAATATTTATAACTATTTCCCAGCTGAAAAGCCTTTAGGGTACATTTCGTATCATGCGAATACAAAGGCTGCGCTTGAAAACTTCCCGTCATTAATGACAGACTTATTTCAAAATCCGAAAATGAGCAAAGAAGATATCGGCATCGTGACAGATTTAATATCGACAATTGTCGATGAAGAAGCTACAGCCAAGCTTTTTGATGGCGATTTGAGCGCTTTTTTATATGATGTAAAAGAAGTTGAGGTAATGACAAAAAAATATGGTTACGATGAAAATTACGAAGAAAAAATAACGGAAGAGAAAGTGAAAAAAGAAATTCCGCTATTTGGTTTTATTTTTACTTCGACACATCCAACTTTTGGAGATAAATTATTGCAGTTGGGCGTTCGTAAAAAAGTATTGGTTCAAAATGGAAATGTTTATACAATTGTCGGAACTCAAGAATATGATAATGTATTTATTATCAAAGACAAAGATGTAGTTATTGTTGCCAATACAAAAGATTACTTTGGTACAGGAAAAGGATCTTTTGCGAAAGACACCAAGAAAGATTTGAGTAAAAATTACATTTCTGGAAAGCTGGATATTGCGCAAACAGTGAAAACATTTGGTAAAAAAGCCAAAGATTCTGAATTGGATCGAATGGCAAAAATTGCAGCTCAATTTTCAGATGTTTCTATTGAATCGCCTAAAAAGCTAATTGATAATAAATTGAAGTTCGTTTTTAAACTAAACTCTTTTAAGTCGGACAAAAACATCATTTTGCAGACATTAGATTTAGCCGACGAAATGACTACGAAATAATCTAAAAAACGAAAAACCCTGAAACGGATTGCTTCAGGGTTTTTTTATGATTTTATTGAATCGAAGCTTCATAAATTTCCTTAATTGAGCTTTCTAATCGAGCGTTAAATTCCGAATCGAGTTGCTGAGCCGTCAGTCCTTCAGACAAAGCTCTTGAGAAACTCGCAATCAATCCGTGGTTTTCTGCTAGTTTCTTATTGGCTTCTTCTCGAGAATATCCGCCCGAAAGCGCCACAACACGCACCACGTGCAGATCTTTCATTAAATCACTATAAAAGTTATTTACGGTTGGTATAGAAAGTTTGAGTATAACTTTTACATTTTCGTCCAATAAATTAAGCTGTTTCTGGATTTCGACTTTCAGTATTTCTTCAGATTTTTGTTTGTCTGTACTGTAAATATCAATTTCAGGCTCAATTATAGGAACTAATCCTTTTTGGAAAATTTGTAAACCAACTGCAAATTGCTGTCCGACAACTTCCTGAATCCCAATTGCATTTGCCTCTTTAATAACAGAACGCATTTTGGTGCCAAAGATTTTTCGCTCCACAGCGCGATCCAATAATTCGTTTAGATTCTCTATGGGTTTCATTAATTGTACGCCGTTCGCAAGATCGGTAAGACCTTTGTCAACTTTTAGAAACGGTATAATGTGTTTTTTCTCCCAAAGATATTCAGCCGTCCATTGTCCGTCGATTTTGCGATCCATGGTGTTTTCAAACAAAATAGCGCCTAGAATATATTTACTGTCAAAAGCTGGACTTTTTATAATTCGGGTTCGCATTTCATGTACAAGCGTGTACATTTCTTCTTCATTTTTATACTGGTTTTCTTGAACGCCATATTGCGATAATGCCTTTGGTGTACTGCCACCGCTTTGATCTAATGCAGCAATGAATCCTTTTCCGGTATGCATGAGATTTAATTGTTCTATATTTTTCATAATAATGAATTTTAGTTTTTTCTAAATCTCTCTAAATTAAGAATTTTTTCGCGCCTAATTCTTAATGAACTGTAAAATTTCTTACAATCCCATTTTCTCATTGACTTTGTCATAAACTTCTTTTACCTTTTTTGGAGGATCAAATCGGTAACCAACAGAAAGTTTAACGGTAGCAATATTGTCATTTAACCTCGGATCAACTTTGTCGTCTTGGGCAAAACTTACCGTATTAAGACTTGCAAAACCAAAGAAACGATCGTTGTTATAAGCTAATTTTAAATTAAAATCGGCTTGGTACAAAGCTGAGGTGTCTCCGTCAATATCGTTAACTCCTGCGCCTAAAGCTAATCCCGCACCAATTAAAACCCTATCGCTAATTACAAAATTGTAGTAATAAGCAGGAGCAAGGGTAAAGACATACAAATCGCCAGGTGACGAATCGGGAGTGTTTAAATCTAGATTGGTATAATAAAAAGAGAAGGACGGAATAAAACTTCCTGAACTTTTAGTCTGCCATTCGTTTTGGCTCGTCAGGGTTTTAAAAGAAAATTTATCATTGAAAATATAAGAAGTCGATCCTCCGATTTTGGTGGTTCGCATGTTTGGCAACTGAGCCGTTATATTATCATCGCTAATATAAAATCCTTTTTGGTTGATGAAGGTAAAGGACTGCATCCATTTTTTGTAATAAAAACGGGTATGGAAATTGAAGTTCTTAGATTTTGAATCGCCCGTATTGCCGCTCAGGAATTTAGGTGCAAAACCAATCGAAATGTCAATAATTCTGTAGCTTAAGCTAAAACCAATCTGTTCGCGCCGATTCGGAATAAGATCAACATAGAATTTTGGTTCCTCAATATCTGAAGTAATCTGAAAACTATTCGAGGTGTCTAAATAATAAACACTGGCGGTAATTTTATCATTGTACGATTTAAAATACCGATTTTGTAGGGTGTCGTTTTGAGCGAAGCATCCGAAAATGCTGGTGAAAAAGAGTATGTAAATTGGTTTTAAATTCATTCAACTAGAGAATATGTTAGTTTACAAATTGCTCCAGCGGAGCAAAATATTTATAGCAATTATATTAGTAGACAACAACAAAGCTCCAGCGGAGCGCGATTATATTTCAGCAAAAATATATTCATCTTTAAAATCAATATCGAACAATTTCAAAAATGCGATATATTCTTCTTTGAATGTTTTTGTTTTATGATGTTCTTCCTGATTTTCAATGTATTTTATAACATTTGTTAATTGTGAATGGCTGTAAGAAAAAGCTCCAAAACCTTTCTGCCATTCAAATTTACCGTTTGTCCACTTCTGTTCATTTATAAATTTTGATGAATTGGATTTTATATCTCGTACTAAATCTGATAATGTAATATTTGGTTTTATTCCAACTAAGATATGAATATGATCTGGCATTCCATTAATAGCAATGAGTTTTTGTTTTTGATTGGTAATAATTCCTGTAATATATTTATAAATTTCATCTTTCCATTTTTGGGAAATTAAGTTTTGTCTTCCTTTTACCGCAAAAACAATTTGAACATATAATTGAGAATAAGTATCCGCCATTTTTAATTAAATTATTGAAAGGCAAAGCTAATTAATAATTTTATTTTGTAGGATAAGTATTTCTTTTTTTGTTTGTGAAATATGTCGCTCCGCTGGAGCTTTTTATCTAAATCATTTCTAAATTGCTATAAATATTTAGCTTCTCCGAAGCTTTTCTTAAATATAATAGTTACAAAGGGCTTCGGTGAAGCCAAATATTTATAGAACAAAATAATTACCAACCACAAAAGCTCCAGCGGAGCGACATATTTTTTATGCGGAAGCATTTTCCATATTTGACGATTCTATTCTATAAATATTTCGCTCCGCTGGAGCTTTTTGGAGAGGGAGGATCATCTTTTTCTATAAATATCTAGCTTCTCCGAAGCTTACTTTTAATATGAAAATTAAATGCAAAAAACTTCGTTTCTCCTGTAAAGTTTATGTATAAAAAATGCTCCCTGAGGAGCATAATATTTATAGATAATTTGAAATGTCTAGATATAAGCTCCAGCGGAGCGACATATTTTTAACTTAATGTTTAAAATAAACATCAAAGCCATTCATGCGGATTTGCCAACACATTTATCAATTTCTCTTCTTCGCTTCCCACTTCTGGGTGATGATCGTAAACCCATTGCACATGCGGAGGCAAACTCATTAAAATACTCTCGATTCTTCCGTTGGTTTTTAATCCGAATAAAGTGCCTTTATCGTGAACTAAATTAAACTCAACATAACGGCCACGACGAATTTCCTGCCATGTTCTTTGTTCTGGTGTATACGAAAGATTTTTTCTTCTATCTACGATTGGCACGTACGCTTCAAGGAAACTATTTCCAACTTCGGTTACAAAGTTGTACCAATCTTCCATTGACATTGATTCATTTGCTTTGCAATAATCAAAGAACAAACCGCCAAGTCCGCGCGCTTCATTTCGGTGTGCATTCCAGAAATACGAATCGCATTGTTTTTTATATTTCGGATAAAACTCCGGATTGTGCTTATCGCAAGCTGTTTTACAAGTTTGATGAAAATGAACCGCATCTTCTTCAAACAAATAATAAGGCGTTAAATCTTGTCCACCGCCAAACCATTGCTGAATCACATTTCCAGCTTCATCGTACATTTCAAAATATCGCCAATTGGCGTGCACGGTAGGAACCATCGGACTTTTCGGGTGAATCACCAGACTTAATCCGCAGGCGAAAAAATCAGCTTCGCCAACACCAAACATTTTTTGCATCGTTTCCGGAAGTTTCCCATGAACGGCAGAGATGTTTACACCGCCTTTTTCAAAAACCGCTCCGTTTTCAATCACGCGCGTTCTTCCGCCGCCGCCTTCTGGACGTTTCCATAAGTCTTCACGGAATTTAGCTGTTCCGTCAACAGCTTCTAATCCAGCTACGATTTGGTCTTGTAAGTTTTGTATGTATGCGTAAAATTTATCTTTCATTTTTTATTTTTCATTTTCCAGTAAAGTATCATGATATTTGAATGCAATATTCATATCAATCACGATTGTGGTATCTTTTTTTATAATTTTTACAAATCTAGAATTTGCTTTTTTTACTAATGAATCTCCGATTTCAGTATTTTCCCAAATAATAGGATAAACATAAATTATACCTGAATCCTTCAATTTAAAGGTCTGATTCATGTGGTTTTGTTTGTCTAAATATTTTTTTACGAGTGATCCAGAAAATTTTTCACCAAACATGTTTATATATGCATCTTTACTCATTTTGGCTTCGTTAGAATAATAGGAACAAGTACTGACGAATATTGCAAAAAAAAGCATCACAAAAAAACCTTGATATATTGGGTTTAAATTTTTAAACTCAAACTCAGATATTTCTTCAAGTGAAATCATATTATTGCTTATCTAATAAATTTTCTTCGTATTCTGATTTAAGCAATCCGAAATAAACCGAGTTTTGCAACTCTCCATCACCATTTCTAAATTCGTCTCGTAAAATTCCTTCTTGTTTAAAATTGTGTTTCAATGCAATTCGCTGACTGGCCAAATTAACTTCCGATGTACATATAACCTTATTCATCAATAATTCATTAAAACAGAAATCAAGCGCTTCAGAAACCATTTTAGATGTTATTCCCTTTCCTTGATAATCTTCGTCAATAAAATAGCCTAATTCACATTTAGAAATGCGATAATCGATTGTTTTTACACACAAATAACCAATCAGTTCGTTGGTATTTGTATTTCTGGCAAAAAAGAAAAATCCCTCGTTATTTTTCTCTTTATCTGAATTGACCGCAATAAAATCTTTTGCTTTCGATAAAGAATCAGAATTAGCGAGTGTTACAGGGAAAGTTTTTGCAATATGATTCGTATTCTTTTCAATTAGTTTATAAAACTCTTCAGGAAGAATATTTTCAATTCGGTCTGTTTTCCAATTTGTAAAACTCATTTTATTGGTTTTTGAGTGAAGCGATTTTAGCATTTATTCCGAAAGAAAAAACGTTGCTTTTCTGCTGAATGTATTGATAAATAGACAAAACTTTTTCTTGGAAATCGTATTCTGATTTAGAGAATTCCAAAAGTAAATCGGCAAATTGTTCTAAATGATCCCAATCAAAATGAAGAAGCATCAACAACGAAATTAATTCTTCATTTGAATAATCAACCAAAGTTTCAATGTTTAATCCGAAATCTTTTAGTTGCTCTTCAATATTTGCTAATTGTAAGCTGTCCAAAGGGTAAGGTACAAAAATGAGCGTTCGTAATGTTTTAAGAACATTATCGATTCTGATTTTTTCTTCGTCTCTTAGGCCTTTGTTGAGCATTTGTAGATTTGATTTATTCTGAATGTTTTCATTTCGTCTCCACGGATTAAAATCCGTGGCTACAAAATAAATCGTTCCTGCGGAACTTTATGAATGTGTTTTAACTTTTCAAAGAAAACTGAACACTAAAAAGCTGAACACTGAATATTAATTCCCGTATTCCTTAACAGCATCAATAAATGCCTTAGCGTGATCAACAGGAATATTTGGTAAAATTCCGTGACCTAAGTTTACAATATATTTATCTTTTCCGAATTCGTCAATCATTTGGTGAACCATTTTCTTAATTGTCGGAATTGGAGAAAGCAATCTTGAAGGATCAAAGTTTCCTTGTAAAGTGATATTTCCTCCAGACAAATAACGAGCATTTCTAGCCGAACAAGTCCAGTCAACACCTAAAGCAGACGCACGGCTTTTACCCATGTCACCAAGTGCAAACCAACAACCTTTTCCGAAAACAATTACCGGAGTAATGTCAGCCAAAGCATCAACAATCTGGTTGATGTATTTCCATGAAAATTCCTGATAATCAACTGGAGAAAGCATTCCTCCCCAAGAATCAAAAATCTGAACGGCATTTACGCCTGATTTTACTTTTTCTTTTAAGTATAAAATAGTGGTGTCTGTAATTTTTTGTAATAAAGTATGCGCTGCAGCTGGATTAGAAAAACAGAAACCTTTAGCAGTATCAAAACTTTTAGAACCTTTTCCTTCAACGGCATAACAGAAAATTGTCCAAGGCGAACCAGCGAAACCGATTAACGGAACTTCATCATTCAACATTTCTTTAGTCAGTTTTACAGCGTCGAAAACATAACCTAAAGTTTCATTTACATCTGGAACATAAACTTTATGAACATCTGCCAAAGAACGAATTGGATTTGGAATAATCGGACCTAAATTGTCTTTTAATTCTACGTGAATTCCCATTGCACGTGGTACAACCAAAATATCTGAGAATAAAATCGCCGCATCTGGAGCAATTCTGCGAATTGGCTGAACTGTGATTTCCGCAGCTAATTCTGGCGTTTCGCAACGTGTAAAAAAATCATATTTATCACGCAGTTCTCTAAATTCTGGTAAATATCTTCCTGCCTGACGCATCATCCATACTGGCGGACGCTGAACTGTTTCTCCTTTTAATGCTTTTAAAAATAGGTCGTTTTTTAACATGTTTTTTATTTTAGTTGCAAAGTCGTAAAGTGACAGAGTTGCAAAGGTTTTTATTTATATTCGTTAATTACATCTTCAATCACATCTTCAACTGTTGGCTGATTGGCGATAATGATGTTTTTGGTGATTTTTTGTAAAGCTTCGGCAGTGGTTTCTCCAATGCAAAAACAGATTTCTTTATTAATTTTATTTTCTTTCAGATAACTTTTTACCCCAGACGGACTAAAAAATAATAAAGCGTCTGGTTGTACTTTTATTTTCTGTGGCGTTAACGAAGTATCGTAAACTTGAATTTCGTTGAATTGTATTCCAGCTTCTTGTAAAGCCTCTGGAAGCGTATCTCGTCTTAAATTCCCACTGAAAAAAGTATAACTTTCTTTGTTGTAAATCAAAGCAATAATTTCGGCCAAATCTGCTGCGTAACCCGTGTAAGCCATAACATTAAACCCATTATCGCTTAAAAGCGATTTGGTTTTTAAGCCAACGCAGTAAACGTTTTTTGTCTTGAGCTTTTCTGATTCTGGGTGAGATAAAACACTGTGGACGGCATTCTGACTTGTAAAAATCAGACTTTCGTTGAGGTTTTCTAATTTGAAATATTTGTTTTCGGTTTTAATGAAGTCGGCTTCAATAACTTCGAGACCAATTTTTACCAGCTCTTGTTTTAAAAGCGGATGTAATATTTTAGTGGATACTATTTGAATCGGTTTCGCCATTATTTCTTCAAAGATTCTTTAATAGATGCCATCAATTCTGCGCCGCCATTATTCAAAATTTCTTGAGCGGAATTAAAACCTAGTTTTTTCCATTCTGAAATGTCAACCGTTTTGTCGATTTCCAGTTTTTGTTTTCCGTCAACAGAAAGTAAAACACCTTGAAAATGCAAAGTATCTTCATCTTCGTTATAGCGAACCAAAGCCCCGATTGGTGCTGTACATCCGCCTTCGAGCGTTCTTAAAAACTGACGTTCGATGTGTGTACAGATTTCTGTTTCAATATCGTTTAATTGCGAAAGTGCGTCAAGAGTATAATTGTCATTTTCCATTGCCACAACCAACATCGCTCCTTGCGCCGGCGCCGGAATCATCCAATCCAGATTAATAACGTTTTCTGGTTTTAAGTTGATGCGTTCTAAACCTGCAGCAGCAAAAACAGCTCCATCCCAATCATTATCGTTCAATTTCTGCATGCGCGTATTTACGTTTCCGCGTAAATCAACAACTGTGTGATTTGGGTATCTATTGAACCATTGTGCCTGGCGACGCAGACTTCCGGTTGCAATGGTACTTGGATTAGCAAAATCAGGATTTCCTTTATGAACTAAAATGTCCAAAACATTAGCTCTTTCTAAAACCGCTGCCTGAACAATTCCTTTTGGCAAAGCAGTCGGAACATCTTTCATAGAATGCACCGCAATATCAATATCGCCGTTTATCATCGCGATATCAAGGGTTTTAGTGAAAATTCCAGTAATCCCTAATTCATAAAGGGGTTTGTCCAGAATAATATCACCCTGAGATTTAACAGCAACAATCGAAGTTTTATAGCCTAAATCATTAAGTTGTTTCTCAACAGTATGTGCTTGCCAAAGTGCTAATTCGCTGTCACGCGTCCCTATCCTGATCGTCTTTTCTGCCATTTTTAAAAATTTCACCATATAAGTAATATAAGTTCATTTTAGAATTGTATTTGAGCAAAACTAATCAGTAGCGCTTTTAATATGAACTTATATTACTTATATGGTTTAAATATAAGGTTTTATGTTTTTATGATGCTTTTATTTTGAAGACTTTTTCGATCCATTCGATGCTTTCGTCAACCATGGTGTCGTCGTCTTTTAAATGATTTGCAAAATGAGTAGTGATTTTCTGGATGATTCTGTTGCTGATGATTTCAGCTTGCTCTTCATTAAAATCAGCAATTTTTCTGCTTTGAAAATCCAGTTCCGAAGCTTTGATGGCGTTTAATTTTTCTTTTAACGCGTTGATTGTCGGCGCAAATTTTCTGCCTTTCATCCAGGTTGTAAATTCTTCTTTAACTTCTTCAATAATAGCTTCTGCTGCAGGAATGTGTAATTTTCTGTTTTCCAAAGTTTCATCTGTCAATTGAGACAAATAATCCATGTGAATTAAAGTTACACCTTCTAATTCCTCTACATTTTCATTTACGTTTTTCGGAATCGATAAATCCAGAATTAATAAAGGTTTTTTAAGATTTAAAATCGCTTTGTCAACCGTTGGGTTTTGCGCGCCTGTTGCCACAACGACAACATCCGCTTTTTGAAGTTCTAAATGTAATTCAGAATAATCTTTAACAATCAGATTCAATTTTCCAGCCAATTTCTCGGCTTTGTCTTTTGTTCTGTTGATTAAAGTGATATGTTCGTTTTTAGTATGTTTTACCAGATTCTCGCAAGTATTTCTTCCGATTTTTCCAGTTCCGAACAATAAGATATTTTTATTGCTGATATTCTCAACATTTTTCATAATGTATTGTACGGATGCAAAAGAAACTGAAGTCGCTCCAGAACTAATTTCGGTTTCATTTTTAATTCTTTTGCTTGCCTGAATCACTGCATTAACCAATCTTTCCATAAAAGCATTGGCTAAATTCATTGATTTTGAATGAATAAAAGAAGTTTTTATTTGAGAGATAATTTCGAAGTCACCCAAGATCTGACTGTCTAAACCAGTTCCTACGCGAAAAATATGATTGATAGCTTCTTGATTTTTGTAAACGAATCCCACTTTTTGAAAAGCGTCAACAGATCCGTTACTATTATCGCAAATCAATTTTATTAATTGAAATGGGTGTTCTGCAAAACCGTAGATTTCGGTTCTGTTGCAGGTTGAAGTTACAATTAAGCTTTCTATTCCATCGTTTTTAGCTTGTTCCAGTAATCGCGTTTTCGCAACGGCATCCAAACTAAATTGACCTCTGACCTCAGCATCAGCTTTTTTATAACTCAGACCAACTGAGTAAAAATAAAGATGTTTCGGTACGTTATTGTTTTCCATAAATTCACTTTCATAAAAGTGCAACAAAATTATTACTATACCATCGATAAAAATAACGCTAAAAGTACTTTTTATGTCGCTGTATGTTTTTTTGATCCTAAATAGGTGTTTTTGAGTAAAAAGGACTACTTTTGTAGCAAAATCAACTCATTTGAAGTGATTAGTTTAGAGTCGTTCTAAATAACGTTTGAACTTTGTTTTGATTTTCGTTTCAAAAAAATATCGCTATGGGTTCTCAAGAAATTATAAAAATTGAAGACGACTTTACGCTGATCCGTTTTCAAAACGACAGTTCCGAGCCATTTTTTGCACAGCACGAAATTGTAGGTACTGGCCTGATACAGTTTCACTTCGGAATAAAAGGCAACGCCAAATTCTTGTTCAATCAAGGTACTTATGCTTTGGAGTTGAAAGAGGAAAAATCACTGCTTTTATATAATCCACAAAAGGAATTACCGCTTCATTTAGAGTTGGCTCCAAACTCGTGGGCAATCTCTGTAATTGTTTCAATAAAGAAATTTCACGCGTTATTTTCGGCGGAAGCCAATTATATTACTTTCTTAAGTCCAGATAATAAGGATAAGAAATATTATAACGAAGGAAATATCAGTCCGTCAATGGCAATTGTGCTGAGTCAGTTGTTTCATTACAACCTTCATCCTTCTATAAAAAATCTTTATTATAAAGGAAAAGGATATGAATTATTGAGTTTGTACTTCAATAGAACCGAAGATCCAAATGCAGAACAATGTCCATTTTTGATTGATGAAGATAATGTTTTGAAAATCAGAAAAGCCAAAGAAATTGTAATTGCAAACATGGCTGAACCGCCAGGATTGCAAGAATTGGCAGATGAAATTGGACTGAATTTGAAAAAGCTCAAAATGGGTTTTAAACAAATTTACGGCGACACGGTTTATGGTTTCCTTTTCGATTACAAGATGGATTTCGCCAGAAAACTATTAGACAGCGGATCGTATAATGTAAACGAAGTAGGGTTGAAGATTGGATACAGCACAGGAAGCCACTTTATAGCCGCATTCAAAAAGAAATTCGGAACAACACCAAAAAAATATTTGATGTCGATTAATGCGAATGTGTGATTTTTTTCGCCACGAATTTCACAAATTGACACTAATTAAAAATGCTTTGATTGCCCGAATGCAATTCGCTCATTTCTGACGAACGAATTATTGGAACATCAATTTTATAAATCAAAACATAAACAAAAAATAATAATTATCATATTTCTAATAAAGTACAGCACTTACTTTTGCGGAAATTTTTAAAAATAAATAAAGGCTCTAAGCCTAAAGCAAAAAACATGAAAGGCGTATTATTAGTAAACTTAGGTTCTCCAGACAGTCCACAACCAAAAGATGTAAAACCATATTTAGATGAATTTTTAATGGATAAATACGTAATTGACGTTCCGTATTTATTGAGAGCATTATTGGTTCGCGGTATTATTTTAAGAAAAAGACCAGAAGAATCGGCTCACGCTTACGCGAAAATCTGGTGGGAAGAAGGTTCTCCGCTTGTTGTTCTTTCTGAAAGAATGCAACAAAAAGTACAGCCATTAGTAAACGTTCCAGTTGCATTGGCAATGCGTTACGGAAGTATGACAATTGAAAAAGGTCTTCAGGAATTGCACGATAAAGGAGTTACAGATGTAATGCTTTTTCCTTTATATCCGCAATATGCAATGGCTTCGACTTTGACTATTTTGGTTAAAGCCGAGGAAATTCGCAAAAAGAAATTTCCTCGCATGAAATTTACCGATGTTCCTGCATTTTATAACAAGCCTGATTATATCAAAAACTTAGCAGATTCTATCCAGAAACATTTGGTTGGATTTGATTATGATCATTTATTATTTTCATATCACGGAATCCCGGAGCGTCATATCCGTAAAACCGATGTAACGAAATCGCATTGTAAAATTGACGGCTCTTGTTGCAACACGCCATCGCCAGCACATGAGTTTTGCTACCGCCATCAATGTTACGAAACTACAAGACAAGTCGTTAAATTATTGGGGCTTCCTGAAGATAAGTACAGTTTAACTTTCCAATCTCGTTTAGCGGGAGACAAATGGTTAGAACCTTATACAGATGTTGAAATCGATAATATGCCAGCAAAAGGAATCAAGAAATTAGCGGTTGTAACTCCGGCTTTCGTTTCAGATTGTTTAGAAACTCTGGAAGAAATCGCAATGCGAGCAAAAGAAGATTTTGAAGCAAACGGCGGAGAAGAATTTTTAGCAATTCCGTGTCTAAATGACGACGACGAATGGTGTGAAACCGTTTCGAATTGGATTAACGATTGGGCTAAGTAATTGAAATTGTTGAAATGAGTAAACTAAAATATCTGTCGATTCTCTTTTTAGCTGCTATAATTTTATCGGGATGCAAAAAAAGAGAAACTTTTGAGAACAACGTTTTTTTTGATAAAACATTTAACTGGGAAATTGCAATTCCAGATGATTATGAAAAAGTGAATCAGAAGGAACAAGTCGAGAAAGGAGCGCCACTTTTGATTGAGACAAAGAATTCTATTGTTGCCTTTAAAAGAGATAATAAGAATTATTTTTCTGCTAATTATGAAGATGTTACTGGAGACAACAGATCGGTTGACCTCAATTTAAGATTGAAAGATTTTTTATTTTTAAAGAAAATAGGTCAACTCTATCCAAAAGGTAAAATGGGAGATTATGCTGTAACGAGTGAGAATATTTCAGGTTTAAAATTTAGAAAATCAAAAATTGCTGTTACAGAAAATGGCAAGACTGTTGCGACAGTTGTAATTTTCTCTAGCATTTTTATTGATAAAGTTTTTACAGCTTCAATAGTTTATGAAGACGAAGAGTATGGCAATGCTATGATAAATCTGTTTCAAAAATCAACATTTAAGCAATAAATGGAATACTATAACTATTTAAAATCACTGCATTTAATTTTTGTAATCACTTGGTTTGCAGGATTGTTTTATATCGTGCGTTTGTTTGTGTACCAAATTGAAGCCAACGACAAACCTTCGCCAGAAAAAGAAATTCTACAGGCGCAATACAAAATAATGGCCTATCGTTTGTGGTATATTATAACATGGCCGTCGGCAGTTTTGGCGAGTATTTTTGCTTTTTGGATGCTATTTTTTACAGAAGCCGGTCATGTTTGGATGAAAATGCCGTGGATGCATGTAAAACTGTGTTTCGTTTTTCTTTTGTATTTGTATCACGGAAAATGCCATCAGATTTTTAAACAGCTGCAAAACGATGAGGTAAAATATACCAACAACTTTATGCGTTTATGGAATGAAGGTGCTACGATTATTTTGTTTGCTGTCGTTTTTTTAGTAGTTTTAAAAAGCGCCATCAATTGGATTTTCGGCGTAATCGGAATTATTTTATTCTCCGTTTTAATCATGCTGGGATTCCGATTTTACAAAAGAATCCGCGAGAAGAAATAAAAAAGAGTTGCCACGAATTACACGAATGGCGCGAATTTCTATTTAAAGTTTTGCCACAGATTAAAGGATTTGATGGATTTTCAAATTATACTTTAAAAAAAATCATTAAAATCCTTTAATCTGTGGCTAAAAAATTCGTGCCATTCGTGTAATTCGTGGCAACAAAAAAACAAAACTCAGATGCTAAACTTCAAAATGTCAATGCTTTCGCTTCGTACCAGGATTTTCCTGTCGATGATTGTATTGATTGTGGTAGCATCTTTTTTATTAGCTTCGATTTCGATTATTCAATTTAAAACCGAAGCAAAAGAATACCATCAGGAACGACTTGAACGAAAAGAAAATGCCGTCAAAGAACACATCAATTATGTTCTGGCAACGACTACTTATCCGTTGAAAACGCAGAATTTGGATTTGATTTTTAAAGATAAAATCCACGAACTGGCACAGATTCATAAAATTGAAATCAATATTTATAGTCTTGATGGAAAACTGCTCAAATCTTCTAAAGAGACTTTTGCAGTAGATAAAGTCGCTCCGCCAATCCCAGAATATATTCTAAAACTCGTTCGTTCTTCTATCGAAAAGCGATTTGTCGACATCAAAACTATTGACGGCGTTAAAAACAGATCTTCGTACAGTTTAATAAAAGACGAAAAATTCAAACCGCTCGGTATTTTAAATCTTCCATATTTAGAAGACGACGGTTATTATGATAACGAGCTGAATACTTTCTTGATTCGTTTGAGTCAGGTATATTCTTTTATGTTGATCGTGGCTTTCGCGTTGGCTTATTTCCTTTCGACTTACATTACAAAATCACTTAAAACCATTTCAGATCGTTTAGAAGAAACCAACTTGGATCAGAAAAACGAAAAAATCGTTCTGGAAGCGAATAGCAAAGAGGTAAACTTCTTGATTAAAGCCTATAACGGAATGGTGGACAAACTCGAAACCAGTGCCGTAAAATTAGCGCAAAGCGAAAGAGAAGAGGCTTGGCGTGAAATGGCGAAACAAGTTGCACACGAAATTAAAAATCCTTTGACGCCGATGCGTTTGACGGTGCAGAGTTTTCAGCGGAAATTTGATCCGAACGATCCAAATGTAAAGCAGAAAATGAATGATTATTCCGAAACCTTAATTCAGCAGATTGATACCATGACAGCTGTGGCTTCGGCATTTTCGAACTTTGCTTCTATGCCGGCACAGCAGAATGAAACGCTGAATGTCGTTGAGGTTGTCGAACTGGCGTTAGATATTTTCAACGAAGATTATATTGTTTTTGAAAGCGAAGAACGAGAAATCATTTCCAAAATGGATCGTACGCAATTAATTCGTGTTATTACCAACTTGGTTAAAAACGCAACTCAAGCCATTCCAGAAAGCCAGTTTCAGAAATCAATTGTAGTTACGGTAAAACGCCTTGAGGGTAATGTTGAAATTGCCGTAAAAGACAACGGAATTGGTATACAGAAGCAAGATATAGGAAGGATTTTCGAACCAAAATTTACCACTAAAACAAGTGGTATGGGACTCGGACTCGGAATTATCAAAAACATTATAGAAAATTACAAAGGAACAATTACCTTTGAGTCAACTTACGGAAAAGGAACCACTTTTACAGTTTCTTTGCCTATCACAAACTCATAAAACCACTGTCATGAACTACGAAAATATTTTAGTTTCTATCGAAGAAAGAATCGCAACGATTACTATAAACAGACCCACAAAACTAAATGCTTTGAACAAAGCAACGATCAGCGATTTAAGTAAAGCTGTTTCGTTTTTAGAAAGTGACGATAATGTTCGTGTAATTATCATAACCGGAACAGGAGAAAAAGCTTTTGTTGCAGGAGCGGATATTTCGGAATTTGCAAATTACAATGTTGTTGAAGGGGCACAATTGGCTGCTGAAGGACAAGAATCTCTTTTCGATTTAATCGAAGGACTTAAGAAACCAGTTATTGCTGCAGTTAACGGATTTGCTCTTGGCGGCGGATTAGAATTGGCAATGGCTTGTCATTTTAGAATTGCTTCTGATAATGCAAAAATGGGACTTCCAGAAGTTACTTTAGGATTAATTCCAGGTTATGGAGGAACACAGCGTTTGCCTCAATTGGTTGGAAAAGGCCGTGCAATGGAAATGATCATGACCGCAGCCATGATTTCTGCCGAAGAAGCGAAACAATACGGTTTGGTAAATCACGTAGTGCCACAAGCTGAACTTTTGTCTTTTACAAATGTAATTGCGCAGAAAATCATTAAAAATGCTCCTTTCGCTATCGGAAAAGCAATAAAAGCAATCAATGCTAATTTTACTGATGGTAAAAACGGTTTTGATGTCGAAATAAAATCATTCGGAAAATGCTTCGGAACTGCCGATTTTAAAGAAGGAACTACAGCATTTCTAGAAAAAAGAAAAGCTGAATTTACAGGAAAATAAAGTTATACCGCAGAGTTGCACAAAGATTCCACAGAGATACACCAAGAAGATTTTATTAAACTTTGTGTGACTTTGCGAAATCTTTGTGCAACTTTGCGGTAAAATAAACACAAAGAGAGAAAAACTTAGAATCTCAGCCTCTCAGAACCTTAGAAGCTATAAAAAACCTTAGCACCTTAAAAAAAATGTACGAACCAATATTTGCCCTTTTTTGTGAACGAGTTAAAGAAAGCATCCAAAGCGGAACTTTCGCTAAATTGACTTTGGCCAAAACAATGGGCGATACCGACTTAAAAAATGTTTACTTCCGCTTGGTTTTAAACGAAGACAATACGTATTCGATCTCGCTTACTTTTCGCTATAAAACCGAAGAAATAGAAAGCATTCATACTTTAGACGAAGCGTTGTTGATTTTGGGTTCGCACATCAAAAACCCTTTTCTAACGGCACTTTTATTTACAACCAACGATGACGTAACTTTTAAAGTAAATAAAAAAAATGCTGGAAGCATTATCGAGCAAGCACCAACATTTAAAAATGCGTCGCCAGTAATGTTAGAAATGATTGAGAAGGGAATTGTTTAAATAGGAATCCTTCCTATGTTTTCAACGGATTAAAATCCGTTGCTACAATATGACCATTTCTACGAAACTTTATTTTGAATTATAAAAAGAGCCATAGGCTCGATACATTTTGTGGGGACGGATTTTAATCCGTCTGAAAAATTGAGGTAATTACTTTGCGGGACTTCGACTTCGCTCAGTCTGACAAGAGAATAAAATTCTTCGTGAATCTTTGTGAAACCTCTCTGTGAATATCTGCGAAATAATCCTAAACCAGCTTTACAAACAGATTAGAAGCAATTTTATTCGAAATAGATAATTCGGTTCCATTCACTTTAATTCGAACCGATAAATCGAAAGATTCTTTAGAAAGAAATTCAATTTTCGATCCTAAAGCGATTCCTTGTTTGTCTAAGTATTTAAGAAATTCCGATGAGGTATCTTTAACACCCACACAAACGCCGATCTGGTTTTCCTCTAATTCAGATAAAAGCTGTTTTTCAATTTTTATAATTCGTCCGTTTGCATCTGGAATCGGGTCACCGTGCGGATCTTCAGTCGGATTTCCCAGAAAATCATCCAAACGGTTAATCAATTGCTCTGATTTGATGTGTTCCAATTGTTCGGCAATATCATGAACCTCATCCCAGCTGAAATTTAATTTTTCTACCAAAAACACCTCCCATAAACGATGTTTTCTCACAATCATTTTCGCGGCAAGCTTTCCGTTTTCGGTTAAAGAAACGCCTTGGTATTTTTTATAATTCACTAAATCTTTCTCTGCCAATTTTTTAAGCATATCAGTTACAGAGGAAGCTTTCGTTTCCATAATTTCAGCAATAGCATTAGTGCTCACTTCCGTCTCCAAAGCAGCAGTCAGATGATATATAGATTTTAAGTAGTTTTCTTCTGAAAAGGTCATTCTTTTTTAAGTTTCAAAGGTGCAAAGTGACAAAGAGACAAAGTTTTATGTTTTGTCAGTTTGAGCTTTGCTTATTTTTTAGACAATAAATAAAGATAAAATAAAGAAATCATAAAGTTCGGAGAAAAGCTTTGCAACTTTGTCACTCTGCACCTTTGAACCTCTCATTTAACAATCAACAAAGGTATCGAAATTTTATGTCTCAATTTGTCAACCGTTGTGCCAAAAAGAATATCTTTTAGTCCAGTGTGGCCGTGGGTTCCCATAACGAGAATGTCAAAATCTCCACCGTTTATAATTTCTGGAATTACTTTGTTTGGTTTTCCAAAGCCAAGTTCTGTTTCGATCTTGAAACCTTTTTCGGTTAACATGTCTTTATACTGAAGTAAAAGCTTTTCATCGATTGTGGTTTCATGATCATGTACATGAACGCCGTACATTAAGGCTCCGACTGTTTCTACGACGTGAATTAGAGTATAATTGGTTTCAGCTCCTCCCAATTCAAAAGCTTTGTTTAAAGCAGTTTCGTCTGCATTTGAAAAATCTACAGAAATGGCAATGTTTTGAATGCTTTGGCTTTGTTTAGGAGAAAAACGCAACTGCAAATTGTGAGGCGAATGATTGATCGTTTTTGCCTTTGCTTTTGCAATAAAAGGTTTAAATACAATGTAAAGCAGTAATCCTAAAAAGCCAAATGCTAATGGAACGACTGTTAGCCACAAAATGGTTGGATGATTAGATTCGGCTAGCCAAGAAGTAATTTCGTCATAAACCAGTTTCGCATTCAATGAAACAATAATCAATGCAATAATCCACGAAACAATCTGAGTCGTTTTAGAAATATGAAAACCATTCATTTTCGATTTATCGCTCACAAAATGGATTAGCGGAATTATGGCAAATCCCAATTGGAGACTCAAGATTACCTGACTTAAAATCAGTAATTTTCCTGTAACATCTTCTCCGTAAATGTAAATGACGATTAAAGCAGGAACAATCGCAATTAAACGCGTAATAATTCTACGAACCCAAGGCTGAATTCTCAAATGCAGATAACCTTCCATTACAATCTGTCCCGCCAGCGTTCCCGTTACGGTAGAACTCTGTCCAGCGGCAATAAGCGCGACGGCAAATAAAATGGGCGCCCATTTGTTTCCTAAAAGCGGTTCTAAGAATTTATGTGCATCTTGAATTTCAGCAACTTCAAACATTCCGTTTTTGTGGAAAGTTGCCGCAGCCAGAATCAATATGGCTGCATTAACAAAAAAGGCAAGATTTAGCGCAATTGTCGAATCGATAAAGTTATATTTCAACGCCTGTTTGATTCCCGCGGGCGTTCTGTCAAATTTTCTAGTTTGCACTAAAGACGAATGCAGGTAAAGGTTGTGTGGCATTACGGTTGCTCCAATAATTCCGATCGCAATATACAAAGCAGCAGAATTTGGAATAGAAGGAACGAGTCCGCCGATGATTTTATGAATTTCTGGTTCGGCAAAAATCATTTCGAAAATAAAAGAAAAACCAATAATTGCCACCAAAGCAATAATAAAAGCTTCCATTTTTCGAATTCCTTTATTAATCAAAAACAAAAGGATAAAAGTATCCAATACAGTAATCAAAACCCCTTCCAGAAGTGGAATCCCGAATAAAAGATTAATACCAATCGCCATTCCGAGAACTTCTGCTAAATCGCAGGCGGCAATCGCAATTTCAGCTAGAAAATATAAAATGTAGTTAATGTATTTAGAGTACGTTTCTCTCGAAGCCTGCGCAAGGTCACGCTGTGTTACAATTCCGAGGCGGGCACTTAGACTCTGCAAAAGCAAAGCCATTAAGTTACTCATTAATAAAACCCAAACCAAAGTGTAGCCAAATTGGCTTCCGCCGGCGATATCGGTTGCCCAGTTTCCTGGATCCATATAACCTACGCTTACTAAATATGCTGGACCTAAAAAGGCTAAAATTTTTCTGAAACCTGTTTTTTTATGTTCTGTAGAGACAGATTCGTGTACCTCTTCTAAAGATTTACCCATTGTAAAAGTATTGTTTTCACAAATATAGAGAAAAATTATATTCGCGAAACAATATTTTTAGACGAGTCTAAATGTTAAATGTTAGAATTTAAACATTTTGGGCACAATCCAGAAAGTGTAAAGTTGATCTCGTTTACTTTGTAATTGTGTGGCATAATGTAACTAGGTTTTACACTTTCCAAGCAAGTAATTTCATGACAGTTTTCGCAGCTAAAATGAGCATGGTTGTGAATGTGCACACGTTGATGTGAATGATTGCACTTCGCATACTTTACCGTTCCGTCAAGATTCGAAATTTTATGAATAACATCTTCATTTATTAATCGGTCTAGAATTCTATAAATAGTAACGCGATCGCATAAATCATTTAATTGTTTGTGAATTTCGGTGTGCGAAAGAGCGGTTTTAGATTTTTCAAACACTTCTAAAACAGCGGTCTTTGCGGCGGTATTACGTGTCGTTTTCATTTGTACAGCATTAAAAATTAAACGCAACAATGTTGCAATTGATAAAAATATGTATATTTGCAACAAAATTGCATTAAAGCAAAAGTACACAGAATGAAGAAAATAAGCACACCTTTTTACGATATTTTAGGAATTTCAAGCGCGACCATTTGTCTGGTTCATTGTTTGATTTTTCCTCTTTTAACGATTCTTCCTTTAGGTTTGAGTCACAATCCAATTATAGATTTACTATTTGCTTCGATAGGTTTATTTGCAATTCTCAAAATTATAAAAAAATCAGCTCTTTTGGTGTCGTCTATTTTAGTTGTTTCAATGGCGCTAATTTGGATCAGTGTTTTGGCGGATCTTTTTTTCGAAATTCATTTGGATCTGATTTATTTCGGAGGAATTGGAATGGTCATCGGACATTTAATTAATTACAGATTACACAGAAAACAAAATCATTAAAATAACCCATTGCGTGAAAATAAAACTTGATTTAAACACATAGAAACATAGATTTTATTGTTTCGTTTTAAGAGTATAGAAAAAGCTAGCTTTAACACATAGTTCTATGTCTAATTATTCTAAGTGAAACGCCTTTTTCAAAATCCTAAAAGCTATGTCTCTATGTGTTTAAAATAATTTCGCCCAATAGATTTAAAAATTAGCAATATGGAAAAGAAGAATTTTGAAGTGATTATCATTGGCGGAAGCTACAGCGGATTATCGGCTGCCATGAGTTTAGGGCGCGCTTTGCGTCAGGTTCTTGTTATTGACAGCGGTTTGCCTTGTAACAGGCAGACACCGCATTCTCATAATTTTATTACGCAAGATGGTGAAAAGCCTGCAGTTATTTCGGCGAAAGCCAAACTTCAAGTTGAATTTTACAAAACAGTTGAATTCTATAACGGACTTGCAGTGAAAGCTTCGAAAATTGAAAATGGTTTTGAAATTACAACAGAAACTGGAGATGTTTTTACAGCTAGTAAAGTATTGTTTGCCACTGGTGTTAAAGACTTGCTTCCAGAAATTAAAGGGTTTGCAGAATGTTGGGGAATCTCGGTTTTACATTGTCCGTATTGTCACGGTTATGAAGTTAAAAACGAAAAAACCGCGATTATTGCCAATGGAGAAATGGGTTTCGAATTTGCCAAACTAATTTCGAATTGGACAAAAGATCTTCGTTTATGCACTAACGGTAAATCGGAACTGACTTCAGATCAAACGGAAATCTTGAAGAAAAAAGGTGTTTTAATTTTAGAAGAAGAAATAGCTTCTTTTGAACATAATGCTGGATATGTCACTAATATCGTTTTTAAAAATGGAGAAAAAGTCGATGTAAAAGCAATTTACGCCAGAGTTCCTTTTGAACAGCATTGTCCGCTTCCAAAAGATTTAGGTTGTGAAATAAATGAGATGGGATATTTAAAAGTCGATTTCATGCAAAAGACAAACATTCCAGGAATTTATGCCAGTGGAGATGCAACGACTCAAATGCGTTCCGTGGCTTTGGCAGTTTCTACGGGTTCTTTCGCAGGAGCGGTAATCAACAAAGAGCTTATTGACGAAGATTTTTTGTAGATGTTTTTAAACCATATAAGTCATATAAGAAAATTTAAAGTTTTTCTAAAATAAACTTATATGACTTATATGGTTTAAAAATTTTTAACGGATTGAAATTGAAATGTTTTAAAAAACTGATTCAAGAATAATCATTTGTCGAATTTAATTTTTAGATTTGTCTAAATTTAATTTTAAAAGAATGAAATATTTATTTTTGACAATATTAATATTAACTGCTAAAAACATTTACTCTCAAAATATTTCTGGAAAAGTAGAAACAGGAGTTCCTAATCTTCAAGAAATTAAAGTCTCTTTGTTAAATACCAACTTTAAAACTCAAACCGATTCTTTAGGAGTTTATCAATTTCAAAATGTTCCAAAAGGCTCTTATAGAATACAAGTAACCTCGACTGGATTCAAACCTGTAACCCAAAGGATTTTATTGGAAAATGAGAATTTGAATCTTGATTTTGAATTGCAGGAAGACAATAACGAATTGAACGAAGTCGTAGTTTCTGGAACTTTAAAACCTGTAAAAAGATTAGAAAGTGCCGTTCCTGTTGAGGTTTATTCACCAACCTTTTTCAAGAAAAATCCAACGCCAAGTATTTACGATGCACTTCAAAACATAAATGGCGTTCGTCCGCAGCTCAATTGCGGGGTTTGTAACACTGGAGATATTCACATAAACGGATTAGAAGGCCCGTACACTTTGGTTATGATCGACGGTATGCCAATTGTAAGCAGTCTTTCGACAGTTTACGGTTTGTCTGGAATTCCGAATTCTTTGGTGGAAAGAATCGAAATTGTAAAAGGCCCAGCTTCGTCACTTTACGGAAGTGAGGCCGTTGGCGGTTTGATTAATATTATTACTAAAAACCCAACGAATGCGCCGACATTTTCTGCCGATTATTTCACGACTTCTTATTTTGAAAGCAATCTCGATTTAGGCGCAAAGTTTAATGTAGGCAAGAAAGCAACTTCAATTGTTGGCGTAAATTATTTTAATTACGATCAGGTTATCGATAAAGACCATGATAATTTTACAGATGTCACGCTTTCTGAACGAATTTCGGTTTTTAATAAGTGGAGTTTTAAACGAAATTATAATCGCCTTTTTACGATTGCAGCGCGCGGAATGTACGAAGACCGCTGGGGTGGAGATGTTCGCTGGGAAAAGAAATATCGTGGCGGCGATGAAATCTATGGAGAAAGCATTTATACTAAAAGAGCAGAATTAATAGGAAGTTATCAATTGCCGTTTGAAGAAAAACTGATGCTTTCTTTTTCTGGAAATGTACATTATCAAGACAGCCGTTACGGGACAACATCGTATATCGCCAATCAGAAAATTGGATTTTTGCAATTGACTTGGGATAAAAAAATCGGAGCAAACGATCTTTTGGCCGGAATCGCAAGCCGATATACCTATTACGATGATAATACGCCGGCGACAAAAGAAGCTGAAAATACCTGGCTTCCGGGAATTTTTGTGCAGGACGAAATCACATTTTCTCCAAAAAGTCAGGTTTTGCTTGGAATGCGATATGATTACAATTCAATTCACGGATCGATTTTTACACCCAGATTTGCATATCGATTTAAAGCCAATGAAAATACCATTTTCCGCTTAAATGCTGGAACTGGATTCAGAGTTGTGAATTTATTTACCGAAGATCATGCGGCATTGACAGGTTCTAGAGATGTTATTATTGAAAGCGACTTGAAACCAGAGAAATCGGTAAACGTCAATTTAAATTATATCCAGAAAATCAATTTCGGAAACGGAACTTTTATGGGAATTGAAACTACGGCTTTCTACACGAGATTTAGCAATAAAATCATTTCTGATTATGAGACTAATCCAAACGAAATTATCTACAGCAATATTGATGGTTATGCGATAAGTCAAGGAATCAGCACGAATGTTGATCTTAATTTTCCGTCGGGATTAAAATTTATTGTTGGAGCAACGGTTTTAGACAATAAAAATGTGGAAAACGGAATTTCGGAAAGACCCTATTTAACGGAAAATTTCACAGGAACTTGGAGTATATCTTATAAAATCCAGCCTTGGGATTTGTCTTTAGATTATACCGGAAATGTTTACAGTCCGATGAAATTGCCTCTGTTGAGCGAAACTGATCCAAGAAGCCCAAAATCGCCTTGGTACAGTATTCAGAATATTCAGATTACATATTCAGGATGGAAAGATTTTGAAGTGTACGGCGGAGTTAAGAATCTGCTTAACTTTACACCAAAGCAAAATAATCCGTTTTTGATTTCGAGAACGAATGATCCTTTTGATAAAAATGTGCAGTATGATTCGGCTGGAAAAGTTTTGGTTACACCAGATAATCCGTACGGTTTGACATTTGATACGACTTATGTTTACGGGCAGAACCAGACGATTCGAGGTTTTTTGGGATTGCGATATACGTTTAGGTGATTTTTTGTTTGCCACAAATTGCACAAATTTTCACGAATTTTTTTGATGCTATTTGTCAGGCTGAGCGGAGTCGAAGCCCGCGGCCAATTGTAACGCCCTTCGACTCCGCTCAGGGTAACAAATGGCAATAAATAAAATCAATTTAATTCTTTTAATCTGTGAAAATCTGTGGCAAAAAAAATTAGCGGAAATTCGTGAAATTCGTGGCTAAAACAACAACAACAACACAAATGAAAAAGCTATTTCTACTTATTCTCTTCTTCGGAATAACTTCAACGGGATTCTGCCAATTAAAAAGCAGCACTTTTGAAGAAGTAGACAGCTTACAACAAATTCAAAAACGAAAAACCGTCATTTTCATCCATACCGATTGGTGCCAGTTTTGCCAGCGAATGAAAGCAACGACTTTCAAAAATCAAGAAATTATTGAAAAACTAAACGCTGATTTTTACTTTATTGATTTCAATGCAGAAGAAAAGCGAGAGATTACTTTTCAAAACCAAACATTTAAATTTCAGCCAACAGGAAATAATGTTGGTGTTCACGAACTGGCTTTGCAACTGGGAACTATCAATAACCAAATTACTTATCCGATTTTATGTGTTTTGAATGAGAAGAACGAGATTATCTTTCAATACAATTATTATCTCAGCCAAAAAGACTTTAAAGTTCTTTTGGAAAAATTGAAAGAATAAATTTTCTTATTTTTGAGAATGAATTCTTCGCAAATCCCACATTTCGACTACATTTTTACAGGAACTGGACTCGCATCTCTGATGACGGTTTATAAAATGATTTTGTCTGGAAAATTCGCAGATAAATCTATTTTACTTCTGGATAAAGATGCAAAGAAAACCAATGACAGAACTTGGTGTTTTTGGGAAAAAGAGGAAAGCATTTGGAATCCTATTATTTCTAAAAAATGGGATTCTGCACTTTTTGCCAATGCCGATTTTAATCGTGATTTGGCGTTGAAGCCTTACCAATACAATCAAATTCGCGGATTGGATTTCTACAATTTTGTTTTTGATGAAATTTCAAAACATCAAAATATTACTTTCTTAAACGAAAAAGTAACTGACATTAATGAACTGGAAACACATGTTTTCGTCGGAACAGAAGAAAACCGATACACTAGCGTTTATCTTTTCAATAGCATTTACACTAAGGCTTTCGCCGAAAGGCAAAACAAATATCCTGTTTTGCAGCAGCATTTTGTGGGCTGGTTTGTGAAAACGGAAAATGAAGTTTTCAATCCAGAACAAGTGACCTTCATGGATTTTTCGGTAGAACAAAGGGGAAATACAAGATTTATGTATGTTTTGCCCATTTCTAAAACAGAAGCTTTGGTTGAATATACTTTGTTTTCTGAAAAGCTTCTTCAAAAAGAAGAATACGAAAAGGAGATTGAAAGCTATCTGAAGAAATTAGGTGCTGGAAAATACGAAATTCTCGAAAAAGAGGAGGGAAGCATACCTATGACTTGTTATCCTTTTTGGGAAAAGAATACCAAACGCGTTTTGAATATTGGCACGGCGGGCGGATGGACAAAAGCGAGTACGGGTTATACTTTTAAAAACTCTGATAAAAAATCATCAGAGCTTGTGGCGTTTATTCAAAATACTTTGACCTCGCTCGGTATGACGACATTTCATAAAAAATCAAGATTTTGGTTTTACGATTTGCTCCTTTTGGATATTCTTCATCGAAATAACGAATTGGGAAGTTCGATTTTCTCTTCCTTATTTAAAAAAGGAAATCCGAAACTGATTTTTAAGTTTTTAGATGAAGAGACCACTTTTTTAGAAGATGTTAAAGTTATTTTAAAGTGTCCCAAAATTCCATTTATTAAAGCGTTATTTAGAGTGATTTTTCTTTCAAATAAATCTAACTAAAAACGTAACCATTGAAAAAAATTACTTTACTATTCAGTTTCTTTTTTACAATCTTTTTGTTCGGACAAGTTTCAACCAACAAAGCGCACGATGCCATTGTGGAAGAATTTTTGACTAATTGTGCCGAAAAACACAATTACATTATAGAAATGAGCGAATGGCAGGCTTGCCTGGATCAAGGTTTGCAGAAGGATAGTACCGTTGCTTACTTATGGCAGCAAAAAGCGATGCCGTATTTTAAATGCAAAAAGTATGAAGTCGGAATGCCATTTTTGGACAAGGCAGTACTTTATGACAAAGCAAGATGGCTTTCTTATCGCGCTTTTATGAAATGCATTTTTTCACATAGTTACAAAGACGCTATTGCTGATTTTGATGAAGCTATAAAATTGTATGGAAATAGCTATGTTATGGATCATTCTTTTAATTTTTATAAGGCACTCTGTTATCTTCAGTTAAATGAATATGAAAAAGCAGAAAAGCTTTTGGATGATTATGTGAGCGACATTTATAAAAACAGGCAGCAATTGGAACATCCGACGGCTTATTTTTATCAGGGAATCGCAAAGTATGAACTTAAAAAATGGGATGAGGCAATTGTTATTTTTGATAAAGCATTAAAAATATATCCAGAATTCTCAGATGCTAAATATTATAAAGCCGTTTGCTGGCTTAAACAAGGAAAACCTAGAGAAGAAGCTATTGCCTTGGTTGAAGTTGCAAGAGCAGATGCAGCAAAAGGATTTTCTATAAATGAAGATAATACGGTTTATGAAACGTATCCGTATCAAAAGAAATTTGGCAAATAGAATTTTATCATCGTCAAAAATAGTTGATAGCCCAAGTTATGGGGTTTATTATTGATAAGCTGAATAAAAAAAACACCTTATTTTTTTATTCTAACGACTTTTAGGGGTACTTATAGATTTACGCAACATTTAGATTTGTGCACTGTCAAAAGACATGATTTGTCTATTATGATAGACGATTAACGATGATGAATTTGTAAATGAATAAGAATGAGCAAGCTTCTAAAATTTGATGAAGAAACTGAAGTAGTTGGCGATATCTGCAAAGCTCTTGGTCATCCTACTAGAGTCCAGATTATGACACTTCTCTGGAAACGAGATAAAAGAACGTGTGGCGAAATTGTCGATTTAATTCCGCTGGCACAATCTACAATTTCAAAGCATTTATTGGAATTGAAAAAAGCAAATTTGGTTAGTATAAAAAACGTCGGTAAAAAAGTAATTTATTCGGTTGATATTAATAGTATAGAGATACTTAAGAAATATTTGACCCATTATCTTTCAACAATTGAAATTTCTGAAGAAAATAAAGAAACGGTTTTAACAACCAAACATAAGGTGAGAAACAGAAACAGTTATTTGAAGCAGTATAATTATCAGTTTACCCATAAAAAATCAAAACTGGAAACTTTGGATATGGCTGAAATTTGATTACTGATAAATAATTCATTCGATATAAAATTTCTTATCAAACTATAACAAAACTTTATACCTCAAATTAACTAGTTGCGAGTAATCTTTGTAACTTTGCAAATCAAAAGTAAAATTTAAAAACATAAAATATGTATCCACTAGACATGGTAAAACCAATGGAGGCTGAATTAACAGCTGCTGGTTTTCAAGATTTACATAGTGCTGAAGCTGTTGAGAATGCTATCAAAGCTGAAGGTACCACTTTAGTTGTTGTAAACTCTGTTTGCGGGTGCGCTGCTAGAAATGCACGTCCGGGAGCAAAAATGAGTTTAGAAGGCGCTAAAAAACCAGATCACTTAATTACTGTTTTTGCAGGTGTTGACAAAGAAGCTGTAGATGCTGCAAGACAGCACATGTTTCCTTTTCCTCCATCATCGCCATCTATGGCTTTGTTCAAAAACGGAGAATTGGTTCACATGTTAGAGCGTCACCACATTGAAGGACGTCCAGCTGAATTAATTGCTGAAAACTTGCAAGATGCGTTTAACGAGTTTTGTTAATTTTTTTAAGCTTCTAAGTTGCTGAGGTACTAAGGTACTAAGTTTTTTAGGGACAAAGATTCAAAGCGACATAGTTACAAAGATTTGAAAAGCACCTAATTTTAGGTGCTTTTTTTTAACTCTAAATAGAGATCTTGCATCTTTTCTTAAGCTCAGTAGCTTAGTACCTCAGCACCTTAGAAGCTTAGAGCCTCCATCCCCCGCCCAGTGCTTTATACAGCTCAACCATCGAACTTAGTTGTCTTTCAGATAATTGCGCTAGACTTAATTGTGCATTGAAAAGGTTGGTTTCTACATCTAAAACTTCTAAGTAAGAAACATAACCACTGTCATATCTTTCGCGAGATAGTTTGAAATTGATTAAAGCAGCTTGAACTTGTCTGTTGCGTGCTTTCCATTCTTCCTTATAGGTTTTAATATTTTGAATGGATTGTTCTACTTCGCCTACTGCGGTGATGTATGTTTTTTGATAACTTAATTTATCTTGTTCAGCAAGCTGTCTGTTGATTTCAACTCTTCTTTTGTTTTTTCCGAATGCAAAAATAGGTCCTGCGATTCCGCCAGATGCGTTTTGAATATAAGAACTTCCTTTAAAAAGGTTGCTTAAATCGGCACTTGCAAATCCGGCGATGGCTGCTAGATTAATAGAAGGAAAACGCATGGCTTGAGCAACTCCAATTCTTTCATTTGCCGCAACATATCTCAACTCGGCAGCTTTTACATCTGGTCTGTTTTCTAAAAGAGCAGAAGGAATCGATAAAGGAATTTGGCTGACAATCTGCAATTCAGTATTGCTTTTTCCTCTCGGGATTTGAGATGGAAGCTGACCAGTAAGCAATGCAATTGTGTTTTCTTGATAGGTTATTTGTCTTTGAATGTTAGGAATTGCGGCTTCGGCAATGGCAACCTGCTGTTCAATCTGTACTTTGTCAACTTCAGAAATGTAACCCTTCTCAAATCTCTCGCTTATGATTTTATAGTAGTTTTCTCTGGTTTCGAGTGTCTGTTTGGTTATTTCCAGCTGATCATCTAAATTTCGCATCTGAAAATAAGCAGTCGCAATATTAGCAACGATTTCAGATAATACTACTTTACGGGCTTCTTCGGTTGCAAGAAGTTCATTTTTAACAGCATTATTTTCATGGCGAAATTTTCCCCAAAAATCAAGTTCCCAAGACATGCTAGCGGTCGCCGTAGAAGGACTGATATATTTCTCATTGCTGTTGATTGTGGCGCCATATTGGACAGAAGGAAATAAATCTGCTTTTGTATAGCCTAACTCAGCACGAAGCTGATCAATTCGTGAAACGGCAATTTTAAGATCATAATTATTCTCGAGACCTTTTCGTATAAGATCTTTTAATACATCATCATTAAACAAATCAAACCATTTTACATTGGTTACCGAAGCGAGACTGTCTAAATTTCTTTCGTTTATATAAGAATCTGATTTCAGCTGTTCAGGTCTTTTGTATTTTGGTCCAACCATACATCCTGCGGGAAATAAGGAAAGAACCAATATAATAACGATTATTTTATATTTCTTACTCATGGTCTGTAGTGTTTGGTTCTACATTATTTTCTGATGCTGCGATTGTTTCATCTTTTTTCTTCCCGATGTTTTCAATCATAACAAATAGACCAGGTACAATTAATACACCTAATACTGTGGCGATTAACATACCGCTAAATACTGCCATTCCCATTACAATACGCGCTTGAGATCCTGCACCTGTAGCGGTTAGTAGCGGAACAACTCCAAGAATGAAAGCAAAAGCAGTCATCAAAATCGGACGGAAACGAAGTTTTGCAGCATACATCGCCGATTCGTAAAGAGGTTTTCCTCTCTCATATTCTTCCTTGGCAAATTCAACAATAAGAATAGCATTTTTAGCCACTAACCCGATAAGAAGAACGAATCCGATTTGCGCAAAAACGTTATTGACATAAGCATCACTTCCAAATCGCGCTAGAAAAAGTCCTAAAAGAGCTCCAAATACAGCGAATGGTGCTCCAAGAAGTACACTAAAGGGTAATTTCCAGCTTTCGTATTGTGCGGCTAGGATTAAGAATACAAAAACCAATGCCATAACAAAAACGGATGATCCGCCAGGCGAATGCTTTTCTTGATAGGAAAGGTTGATGTAATCGTAACTCATATCTGCAGGCAAGGTCTGTTTGGCCACTTCTTCTAATGCTGCTAAAGCTTGTGCACTACTATAGCCATCGTTTGGACTTCCTCCAATTTCGGCAGATCTAAATAAGTTTAAACGATTCGTAAAATCGGGTCCTGACACTTTGGTTGCCGTAACTAAAGTAGATACCGGAAGCATATCTCCGTTATTGTTTTTTACATAAATCAAGTTTAAATCTTCTGGTCTAACACGATTCGCAGCTTCTCCTTGTACGTAAACTTTGTATTGGCGTCCGAATCGGTTAAAATCATTTACATAACTTCCTCCCAAAAATGCTCCGAGCGCTTCGGTGACTTTAGAGACTGGAATTCCTAATTTCATTGCTTTATCGTTGTCGATATCCAATTTAATTTGCGGAGTTCCAGCATTAAAAGTGGTGTAAATTCGTTTTATTTCTGGGCGCTGCTGTGCCGCTGCGATAAAGTTCTGTGTTTGTTCGGCTAAATATTGCGGTGTGTTTCCTCCTCGGTCTTGCAGCATTAAACTAAAACCAGCTGACGCACCCAAACCTTGAATTGCAGGCGGACCGAATGAAAAGCAGGTTGCGGTTGTAATTTGAGTAGCCAGTTTTTTATTGAATCGGTCTACAAACTGCTTAGCCGTTTCTGCTCTTTCTTCCCAAGGTTTTAAAGAAATGAAGACAAAAGCATTATTAGGCTGATAGGAGTTAGTCAGCATACTAAATCCGTTTATTGTGGTGTAGGATAGAATAGATTTTTCTTCTTTAAGGAAACTGTCCACTTTTCTAGAAATTTCATCGGTACGCTGTAAGGACGATGCAGGAGGCAGAGCGATATTTACTAATACATAGCCTTGGTCTTCTTCTGGAATAAATCCTAACGGAATTTTTTTGCCTAAAAGAACAACTGCGGTTAATATAACTGCGAGTAAAACAATAATGCGAATAGCTTTTTTTGCAAAGAATGTTGCTCCGCCGATATATTTTCCTGTCACTTTTTCAAAAATTCTATTGAAGCCAGAAAAGAATTTGGCCAACCATCCTTTTTGCTGGTCAAGAGGTTTTGTGGGTTTTAAGAGCATGGCACAGAGCGCGGGACTTAAAGATAAAGCACTGAATGCCGAGAAGGCGACCGAGACGGCAATGGTTATGGCAAACTGCTGATAAAAACGTCCCGTAATTCCGGGTGTCATGGCAACAGGAATAAAAACAGCACATAGAATTAAAGCAATGGCAATTACAGGTCCAGAAACTTCTTTCATAGCTTGAATAGTTGCTTCTCGCGGATTTTTTCCATGTTCGATATGATGTATTACGGCTTCTACAACCACAATGGCATCATCGACCACAATTCCAATTGCCAATACTAATCCTAAAAGAGAAAGGGTATTGATTGAAAATCCTAACAGCGGGAAAACGGCTATGGTGCCTATCAGCGAAACTGGAACGGTAATTAAAGGAATTAATGTAGCGCGCCAGTTTTGAAGAAATATAAAAACCACTAAAATAACTAATAAAATGGCTTCGAAAAGGGTGTGAACAATATCATCGACTCCAGCAGTAATAGCAAGTGTTGTATCTAAAGATTCTTGGTATACAATGTCTTGCGGAAACTTTTCAGACATTTGTTTCATAGTGGCTTTGGCGGTTTCGGCTACATCAAGAGCGTTACTTCCAGGCATTTGATACAACGCCATAACAGCACTCGGTGAGCTGTTTCTTCTGGCGGTTGAGCTGTAATTTTCTGTTCCCAATTCAATACGCGAAATATCGGCCAATAAAACCTGAGCCCCATCTTCTTTACTTCGAACTACAATATTTCCAAATTCTTTTTCGGTGACTAATCGGTCTTGAAGCGTTACTCCGTAAGTGAATTCAGTATTAGGTGGTGCCGGCTCTGCTCCAAATTTTCCTCCCGGACTAATCATATTCTGAGCGTTCAGCGCATTTTTTACATCATCAACAGTTACGCCGAGTTTATTCATCATATCCGCTTTTAGCCAGATGCGCATGGCATAGTCGCTTCCTCCAAAAAGAGTTACTTCTCCAACTCCCTTTATACGGGCCAGCTGGTCGACAACATTAATGCTCGCATAGTTATTTAAAAACTTAGCATCATATTTCGGATTTGAAGATGTAATTGTAAATAGCATCATTGGGAACGATAAAGATTTTTTTACCACGACACCTTGCTGTTTTACACTCGAGGGCATAAACGGAGCAGATTGGTTTTGTCTGTTTTGGGTAAGCATGTTAGCATTATCCAGATTAGTTCCTACATCGAAAGTAACTTCAATGGTACAAGCGCCATCAGAAGTGTTGACAGATTTCATGTATAGCATATTTTCAACACCATTTACCTTTTGCTCAATAGGAGTGGCAACTGCTTGCTCAACATTCAGTGCATTTGCTCCTGTAAAAGAAGTAGTAATTTTTACAACAGGCGGATTAATATCTGGATATTGTGAAATAGGTGTTTTTTGCAGTGCCAGTAATCCAAGTATCACAATGATAATACTAATTACAATGGCAACAATCGGTCTTCGGACGAAAAATTCTCCCATAATAGTATGTGATTTAGATTACTTTGTAGTTACAGTTTCAGGATCGCCCAATTGCCATTGAACGATTTTAGGAGTAATGACACTTCCGTTTTTCAATAAAGAAGTACCTCCTATGGCTATCTTATCGCCAGGTTTTAGACCTTCTTCAATGATGTAACCATTTTTAACGGCGGGACCTGGTTTTACAATTTGCATTTGCACTTTATTATCATTGCCTACTACATAAACTTGATAAATACCCTGAACTTCTATGACGGCGCGTTGCGGAATTACAAGAGCTTCTTTGCGAACGTCTGTCAGCAGTGCCACTTTTACATATTGACCAGGACGAAGTAATTTATCTGGATTTGGAAAAGCGGCCTCAAAGGTAATTGCACCAGTAGAAGGATCGATCTGTCGGTCTGCAAAACTTATTTTTCCTGTTTGTGGATAGAGAGAACCGTCTGATAGCTTTATAGTAACAGTTGCAGCAGAACCTTTTAGGGAAGAGTTGGGTTTATTGAATTCTCTAAAGAGACGTAAAAATTCCTGTTCACTTATGGTGAATCGAACCCTGACATCTCCAAGATCCGAAATTGTGTTTAAAATAGAGGCTGGTCCCGGTCTTACATAATCGCCGACTCTTACTTTAGATATGCCGATTAATCCTGAAATTGGCGCTATGATTTGACAATAACCCAGTTCGATTTTTGCGTTTTGAACTGAAGCATCTGAAGCTTTAATTTGTGCTAACGAAGCATTATAAGCCGCTTTCGCCGAAATCAATTCACGCTGGCTAACTGCATTCATTTTGGCTAAGGGAGCGATCATGTCCAAATCTGATTTAGTTTTAGATAATCGTGCCTGTGATTCTGCCGCACCTCCTTGCGCTTCATTAAGTTTAGCCTTGTACGGTAAAGGGTCGATGGTGTAAAGTACCTGGCCTTTTTTAACAAAACTCCCTTCTTTGAAATTCATACTTTCAATGGTACCATCAACTCGTGGGTTAATCTGTATATCCGATTGACCAAAAGTCTGTCCAGTATATTCAGATTCTAATTTTACATCTTGCTGTAAAACCGAGGTGACTGAAATTTCTAACGGTTTGGGACTAGGCGGTGTTTCTTTTTTGCAAGAAAAAAATACAAAGCTTAGTAAAATTGCTGAGGAGTAGATTTTGTTCATTGTTAAAATTCTTTTAGGTGAAATTTATTGAATACAACTAATTAAAAATCAGTAAAGTGCAATAGCTAAGTTAGCGTTTTTTTAATTATATGAATATATATTGTCTATATTTTGTTAATTTCAGTTAAAAATTTATTTATCTGAATATCAGCTTGTAATATAAAATGGGATGAAATGATATTTAATCACGATGAACTGCGTTTTTGTAAGAATGATTTATTCGATGCGAATATATATTTAGCTTCTTCCATCATTGATGTTTTAAATCAAATCCATTTGTAGATAAAGGAGTTGGAGAATTTTAGAAGGCCAGTAATTTTATAATCTGATATTCCAAACCTGTTAAAAAAAACAGATAATTAGGTCAAGATCATTTTTAATCTCAAAATAAACCCTAAATTTGCCGCAGATTTTAAACAAAATCTAAAAAACATATATATTCTTAACTTAAAACTGTTTATAGCATGCAACTGTATAACACTTTAAGCGCAGAAGAAAGAGCCATCATGATCGATGATGCAGGTAAACAACGACTTACGTTGTCTTTCTATGCGTATGCCAAAATTCAAGATCCACAAAAATTTCGTAATGATTTATTCTTAGCCTGGAATGCACTCGATGCTTTAGGTAGAATTTACGTTGCCAGCGAAGGAATAAATGCTCAAATGAGTGTTCCTGCCGAAAATTTTGAAGCTTTTAGAGAAACTCTTGAAGCTTATGATTTCATGAAAGGCATACGATTGAATGTTGCTGTAGAACAAGACGATCATTCCTTTTTAAAATTGACTATCAAAGTTCGCCACAAAATCGTTGCCGACGGTTTAAACGACGACACTTTTGATGTTACTAATATAGGCGTTCACTTGAAAGCCAAAGAATTCAACGAAATCCTTGATGATCCAAATACAATTGTGGTTGATTTTAGAAATCACTACGAAAGTGAAGTTGGACATTTTAAAGGAGCTATTACTCCAGATGTTGAGACTTTTAGAGAAAGTTTGCCAATCATTAACGAACAGCTGAAAGATCATAAAGACGATAAAAACCTTGTAATGTATTGCACAGGCGGAATTCGTTGTGAAAAAGCGAGCGCATACTTCAAGCATCAAGGTTTTAAAAATGTTTACCAGTTAGAAGGCGGAATTATTAACTACGCTAAACAGTTGAAAGAGGAAGGTTTAGAAAGTAAATTCATTGGAAAAAACTTCGTATTTGATAATCGTCTCGGCGAAAGAATTACAGATGATATTATTTCGCAATGCCACCAATGCGGAAAACCTTGCGATAATCACACGAACTGTGAAAACGATGGTTGTCATTTATTGTTCATTCAATGCGATGACTGTAAAGCGGCAATGGAAAACTGCTGTTCTACCGAATGTTTAGAGATTATCCACATGCCTTTGGTTGACCAAGTTCGTTTAAGAACAGGAAAACAAGTAGGAAACAAAGTGTTCCGAAAAGGAAAATCTGAAAATCTGAAATTCAAACATTCAGGTGAATTGCCAGAAACGGCTTTGGCAACAGCTCAAAAGCCAGCTGATATCCGTCAGAAAATAAAAATCAAAAAAGTGTTACTTGGAAAAGCGGAACATTATTATGTGAAAGCGCAAGTGGCACAATTTACTATAGAAAACCACGAACTTAATGTGGGCGATAAAATCTTAATTTCTGGACCAACAACTGGAGACCAGGAAATGATTTTAGAAAAATTCATTGTAAACGGAGCAGAGACCACTACTGCTAAAATTGACGATAAGGTTACTTTTGAAGTTCCTTTTCGTGTTCGTTTGTCAGATAAATTGTATAAAATTGTAAATTAGCGTTTTTTAAACGTTAATTTACAATGTCACAACATTCCTTTACTAAGTTATGGGTGCACGCCATTTGGGCTGCAAAACACCGCCAAGAATTAATTGATTTTTCGATTGAAAAAAGAGTTCATGATTATATTCGAGATGAATTAATTGACCTTGGTTGTCCTGTTAGAATTATTAACGGAATGCCAGATCATGTGCATGTTTTATTTTTACTAAATCCGAAAAAGACTATTGCAGATGTCATTGGTCGAGTAAAAGGAGGTTCTTCTCATTCTATAAATGGAGAAAATCTGATTCTTGAAAAATTTGCTTGGCAAACGGGTTATGCCGCATTTGCTGTAAGCGAATCCCAGCTGGATGTTGTTTATAATTATATCAAAAATCAAAAAAAGCACCATCTTAAAATAGATGGGCAAAAGGAATTTGACGAATTTGTAAAACTGCATGGTTTTGAGAATAAAACCAATCCATAAACAAAAAATATCACAATCTAAATAAACATAGTCCATGGTTTCAACCGTGGGTACGCAATGTAAATCCTCAACGGTTCGCAAGCAATACGTTTCCCACGATTGAAACCGTGGGCAATATTTGAAAATCTATTCGTAAAGATTTGGAGCATAATTAATTTTATATTGAATTAAAAAAAACGGACAAAGAATCTAAAAACATAGCCCACGGTTTCAATCGTGGGTACTCAACGGTGCGTAAGCATTACGTTCCCCACGATTGAAACCGTGGGCTATGGTTGAAAAACTATTCGTAAAGATTTGGAGCATAATGAATTTTATGTTGAATTAAAAAGGCGGACAAAGAATCTAAAAACATAGCCCACGGTGGGTACGCAAAGATAATCCTCAACGGTACGCAAGCAATACGTTTCCCACGATTGAAACCGTGGGCAATGTTTGAAAATCTATGCGTAAAGATTTGGAGTATAATGGATTTTAGGTTGGATTAAAAAATCAAGACAAAGAATATAGAATCATTGCCCACGGTTTCAACCGTGGGTGCTCAAAGAAAATCCTCAACGGTATGCAAGCAATACGTTTCCCACGATTGAAACCGTGGGCAATGTTTGAAAAACTATTCGCAAAGATTTGGAGCATAATGGATTTTAGGTTGGATTAAAAAAGCGGACAAAGAATCTAAAAACCATAGCCCACGGTTTCAACCGTGGGTACACAAAGAAAGTCCTCAACGGTGCGTAAGCATTACGTTCCCCATGATTGAAACCGTGGGCTATGTTCGAAAATCTATGTGTAAAAAATTCTTTTGTTTATGTTTTAAAATTATACTACAAATAATATTTAAAACATAGACTATGATTTTAATCATAGTCTTGGAATGTATATTCCCATTATTTTGCAGCTTTTTTAATGATGGTTTAAAAAATCAAGATAAAGAATCTAAAATCATAGCCCAAGCTTTCAACCTTGGGTACACAATACAAATCAAAATGACAACAACAAACAAAATCGAACTCATGGCTCCAGCAGGAAGCTTTGACTCACTGCAAGCAGCACTTGACAATGGCTGTGATTCTGTATATTTTGGAGTTGAACAGCTTAACATGCGTGCGCGTTCGACGGTGAATTTTACAATTGAAGATTTAAAAGAAATTGCGAATCGCTGTGAAGCAAAAAATGTTCGAAGCTATTTGACTTTGAACACAATTATTTACGATCATGATTTATCGGTAGTAAAAACACTTTTGAATAAGGCCAAAGAAGCCAATATTACTGCTGTAATCGCTTCTGACCAGGCTGTAATTGCGATGGCGAGGTCTATTGCAATGGAAGTGCATATTTCTACACAGCTGAATGTAACTAATATCGAAACGATTAAATTCTACAGTTTGTTTGCTGATACCATGGTTTTAAGCCGTGAATTAAGTTTACGCCAAGTAAAGAAAATTACGGAACAGATTGAAAAAGAGCAGATCAAAGGTCCGAACGGGAATTTAGTCGAAATTGAAATTTTTGGCCATGGCGCTTTATGCATGGCCGTTTCAGGGAAATGTTATTTGAGTCTTCATTCGCATAATTCCTCGGCCAATCGCGGTGCCTGCAAACAAAATTGCCGAAAAAAATATACCGTTATCGATCAGGAAACAGGTTTTGAAATAGAATTGGATAATGAATATATGATGTCACCTAAAGATTTATGTACAATTGATTTCTTAGATCAAGTGATTGATTCCGGAATTCAGGTTTTAAAAATCGAAGGACGCGGCCGTGCGCCAGAGTATGTGGCAACCGTTATTAAAACCTATCGAGAAGCAATTGACGCCTATTATGAAGGCACTTTCACCAAAGAAAAAACCGCAGTTTGGATGGAAGCGCTAAATACCGTTTACAATCGTGGTTTCTGGTCCGGATATTATCTAGGGCAAGAACTAGGTGAGTGGAGCGATATTCCAGGATCGGCAGCGACTCAGAAAAAAGTTTATGTGGGGAAAGGAATGCATTATTTTCCAAAAGCTGAGGTTGGGCAATTCAAAATTGAAGCTTATGATATTAAAATTGGAGATAAAATTTTGGTAACAGGTCCAAGTACAGGTGCTCAAGAAATGATTATCAACGAAATGTTTGTAAATGATATTGCAGGAGAAAAAGCAACAAAAGGAGACGATTGCAGTTTAAAACTTCCTTTCAGAATCAGAATGTCGGACAAATTATATAAAATTGTTGACGCATAATGGTTATCATCACTTTACAAAGAGACAAATGCATTGGCTGTAATTATTGCGTTGAAATGGATCCTGTACATTTCCAAATGTCAAAAAAAGATGGAAAGTCGGTTTTGCTTCATTCTCAGAATGCAAAAGGCTTTTTTACTTTAAAATCGCCAAATCATGCGATTGTAGAAAGCTGTGAGTTGGCGGCGAAAGCTTGTCCAGTTAAAATTATTACAGTTAAGGAAACTTAGAAATAAAAGAAAAACCCTATTTTGTATGGTAGCAAAATAGGGTTTTTGATTTTTCAAGAACAGCTAATTCTTTAAATTCCAATTTTAGCATTGATATTATGCTTATCTACATAAGCCTGTGCCACAGTCATCAATTTGGTGAACTTTGCATCTATTTCGCTTTGAGTTGAAGCATCAAAATCGGCAATTGCTTTTTGTATTTGTTCAGGAGAAGCTTTTTCGTCTTTCAATTTAGCAATAGGTAAGTAGCCTTCTTTTTGTTTTGCAATCGCATAAGAAAACAAGTCTTTAGATGCTTGAAGAAGTTCTTTGTTGTCGTCATCTTCTGGTATATCTTTAATAGTTTGAAAACGTGTTTCTAAATTGGAGATATCATATTTGAAAGCATCCTGATAAGAAGAAGGAACCATCTTTTTTTGAGTTTCATCATAAACCTGTGCTTCTGATTGCAGTTTTTCATTGATTTCTTTACTTCCAAAACGCGATAGCAAATTTGAATTTAAAGCTGCTATTTCAAAAGTCTTTTCTGGTGAAAGGTTGTTGCAAGAAGTAGCAATCAAACTTGCGGTGATTAATAGTAAAAATAGAGTTGTGGTATTTAAGATTTTTTTCATTTTTAAATTTATTATTATTTATCCTTTTAAGATTTTACTTTTCTCCATATCAAATTCTTCCAAAGTCAAAATGCCAGCATCCAGAAGTTCTTTTAAATCCAATAACGCTTTCTTTTTTGCTTCCATAGAATTTCCTGAATCTGTTGGCTGAGGTTCACTTTTCTGAATTGGTGTTACAACTGTGCCCGAAGGAGCATATTTTAGAATCAATTCGGTAATCTCATTGAAACCTTTTACATTCGAATAATCAATTGCTTTCTGCTCTTTTACGTTTACGATAGAAGCATCGGCTTTGTTGTCCAATAAATATTTTACGACATCTTTTCTTCCGTTGGCTGCGCTGTAATGCAAAGGCGTGTTTCCAGATTCATCTTGAATATTAATATTTGCTCCGGCTTCAATAAGTAATTTTACCATACTTAAATTTCCTTTTTTTGTTGCTACATGCAAAAGACTTTCTCCGCCGTAGTTATACGTACTGTTTAGCGTAAAACTGGATTCGTTGCTAAGGCTAGAAGCGCTGACAATCCAGTCCAAATAATCATTCATCGACGAAGTATCACCCGCTACAGGTTTACTGTAATTAACGTCAACTCCATTTTCTAAAAACAAAGCCACAATCTCCTTTTGGTTATTCGCGCAAGCGTACCAAATTGGAGAATATCCATTATTGTTTGAAGTAAATACATTGGCACCTCTTTCGACCAATAATTTAGCCAGCATTCGGTTGGTTTCGTAACAAGCAATCAAAAGTGCATTTTCACCAGCATGATTTACGTGATTTACATCGGCGCCATTATCCAAAAGTAAGGTCACCATCGGGATCGATTTAGTATAACAAGCATACAATAAAGGCGTATTTCCTTGTTTATCGGTCACATTAATATCGGCTCCTTTATCTAAAAGCAACTGAATAATTTCTCTGTTTAGTTTTGCCGAAGCTAATATTAAAGGAGTTTCTCCATTGTTATTCAGTAAATTAACATCGATTCCGGCTTCAAGCAACTTTGTTGCAATTTCGATTTGAGCCGTTTGAACGACCAAATGCAACAGACTATTTCCGTATTTATCGTTTTTAGTAATTTCTGCACCATTTTCTAAAAGATACAACGCCGTTTGTTTCTGTTTTTGAAGACAGGCAAAGTACAAAGGCGTTTCACCTTGATGATCTTCATAATTGATATCGGCTCCATCTTCGGTTAATATTTTAACGATATCTAAATATCCTCTGTGTGCTGCGTAGTGAAGTGCGGTTCTTCCTTTTTCATCGGTATATTTTACATCAACTTCTTTATTTTGAAGCAGTAATTCGGCTATTTTTCTGTTGCCGTTTTCACAGGCAACTATAAATGACATTGACATGTTTGTATTTTTTAATGATTATTTATTGTTTCATCAAAAGCTCGACTGTTTTGATTTTCAGATTATCTTTAGAGGCAAGCATTAAAGCCGTTTCGTCTTTATCGTTGGTGATTTCTTTATCAGCGCCATTTTCAAGAAGCAATTTTACTTTTCGGTAGGTTTCCTTTGCCATTTCAGCATCATAATTGATATTGTACTCGCAGACTTTATGCAAAATAGTATTTCCATGATTGTCTTGTTCGTTAACATCAACGGATTCGCTGTCCAAAACTGACTTTAAAATGCCTGATTTCTTTTCGACAATAAAATCAAATCCCGATTTCGGATTTCCATAATATTCAGCGCAGTGATTTAAATCGGCTCCATCCGATAACAATCTTTGCAACGAATTCAGATCATATTCAGAATCAGACATCATTCGGATGAACTCTGTAAGCAAAGTTTTTCCATTTTTATTGATACTATTGAAATTGGCTGACGATGATTCTGCTAAAAGTTCGTACATCGGAATAGAGAATTGTTCCGCCGCAGCGTAATAAAAAGCATTGTTTTCCTGATTGTCGGTTTCATTCGGGTCTGCTCCATTTTCTAATAAAAATGGCAAAATGTCTTTTCGATTTCTCTTAACCGCACATATTAACGGAGTAGTTCCGACAATGTTTTTCTCGTTGATGTCAACTCCGTTATCAATCAAAATGGTAATATATTCTTTTACTTTTTCGACATCTAAGCCGTAAGTATTCAAAATAGTATAAATAAAATTTTCCCCTGCATTGTTCTTATACTGTGTGTTAGCCCCAAAATCATCAACTAAAACTTTAACTGTTTTTGGCGAAATACCTTTTTCAAGAAAATAGCCTATTAAAGTTTTATCGCTAATTTCGTCATTGATATTATCCATCTTCGACATCAATTCTTTGAAGAAAGCAATGGATTCTTCATCATCTTTCAAATACAAAGTCAGCGGTTTAAAAATCGATTGGTCAAAACTGTCGAGTTCATAAATATCCGTTTCGATAAAGCCAGCTTTTATCAGTTTTTCTATGAAATCAACTTCTTTGGCTTCAATAATTTTTGCTGCTATTTGAGAAAAATTGTTTTTCAGATATTGTTCATTAAATTTTTCTCCGTTATTTAGGCATTCTCTGGCCTCGTCAAATTTTCCCTGAAAAAGGAAACTTTCAATCTGGTTTTGTGTTTGCATTTGAAATATATTTAAAATAAGATAATTTTTGATTATTGTTTGGCTGAATCCATTGGCTTCGCAAAGGGTGCTGTAAGATAAAACATAAAAATCGGAAATATATTTTAGGATAAAAAGTTAAAAAGACCAGTAGCGATTTAAAACAGTCAGAAAACCGAATTTTGAGAAAATTTTATTGATTAGTGAGAATAAACTTAAGTTTTTTGAAGGATTTGATTTGTAAAGCGTTTCAAATTTTATTTAACAAACCATTAGTTTTAATCGATAAAAAGCAAAATAAAAAAAATACTATCTTTACCGATCGAACGTTTATGAACTTAAGCTGCATTCTGGCAGCACTACATATATAATTATGGCATGTACAAGTTGTTCAACCTCAGATGGTGGCGCACCAAAAGGTTGTAAAAATAATGGGACTTGCGGCACCGATAGCTGCAATAAATTGACGGTTTTTGACTGGCTTTCTAACATGAGTCCGTCTAATGGAGAGGCGATTTTTGATTGTGTTGAGGTTCGTTTTAAGAACGGACGTAAGGAATTTTTTAGAAATTCAGAAAAATTAAATTTAAGTATTGGTGATATTGTAGCAACTGTTGCATCACCAGGACATGATATTGGAATTGTGACTCTTACTGGAGAGTTAGTAAAGATTCAAATGAAGAAAAAAGGGGTGAATTACGAAAGTAATGACGTTCCAAAAATTTACAGAAAAGCATCTCAAAAAGATATCGATATCTGGTCTGTGGCCCGTGATCGTGAGGAACCAATGAAAGTTCGTGCGCGTGAATTGGCGATTCAGCATAAATTGGAAATGAAAATTTCGGATATCGAATTTCAAGGTGACGGATCTAAAGCAACTTTTTACTACACAGCAAATGATCGTGTCGATTTTAGAATGCTGATTAAGGATTTTGCTAAAGAATTCAGCACCAGAGTTGAAATGAAACAAGTGGGTTTCCGTCAGGAAGCGGCTCGTTTGGGTGGGGTTGGTTCTTGCGGACGTGAACTTTGCTGTTCGACTTGGCTAACCGATTTTAGAAGCGTTAATACTTCTGCGGCACGTTATCAACAGTTATCATTGAATCCGCAGAAATTAGCGGGACAATGCGGAAAATTAAAATGCTGTCTGAACTATGAGTTAGACACTTACATGGACGCTTTAAAAGATTTTCCAGATTATGATACCAAACTGATCACCGAAAAAGGCGATGCAGTTTGTCAGAAACAGGATATTTTTAAAGGATTAATGTGGTTTGCTTACACGAATAACTTCGCTAACTGGCATGTTTTAAAAATCGATCAGGTTAAAGAAATTATTGCCGAAAATAAGCAGAAAAATAAAGTTTCTTCTTTAGAAGATTTTGCTGTTGAGGTAGTTGCAGAACCAGAAAAAGACTTCAATAATGCAATGGGTCAAGAAAGTTTAACTCGTTTTGACCAGCCAAAAAGAAAGAAAAAACCAAATCGCAAGCGTAAGCCAAATGCAGAGGCGGCTGGTGTTGCAACTCCAGTAAAACCGCAGCAGGATAAGAATGTAAACAGCGTTAAACCAGCAGGAAATAATAACAATCCGAACAATGGTAATGCGAATAATGGCAATCCAAATAAGCCGAACAATCCAAATAAGCCAAATCATAAGAAAAAGCCTAATTCGAATAAAAACAATCCGAATAAGCAAAATTCAAATGAAAATAAACCTGCTGAACCTAGAAAACCAATAACGAATACTAAAAATGAGAATAAAAAATAGCGGAATTCTTCTTTTGGCAGCAATACTTCTTTTTTCTTGCGATAAAAAAAGAGTATTTGATGAGTATAAATCTGTTGGAAGTGCTTGGCACAAAGACAGTATTATAAGCTTCGATCTGCCGGTTTTAGATTCTACGAAAAAATACAATCTTTTTGTAAACATACGAGACAACGACAATTATCCGTTTAATAATTTGTTTTTGATTGTTGCTATTGAAACGCCAAGCGGATTTACAAAAGTAGATACATTAGAATACCAAATGGCAGAGCCAGACGGGACATTGCTAGGAAACGGTTTTTCTGATATAAAAGAAAGCAAGCTTTATTACAAAGAAGATGTAAAGTTTACAGGAAAGTACAAAGTTCACATCAAACAGGCTGTGAGACAGTCGGGTAAAATTCCAGGTGTTGAAGCTTTACAAGGAATTACAGACGTAGGTTTTAGAATAGAACAAAAAGATTAGATAAATAATTATGGCTGCTAAAAAAAACAATCAATCCAATAGCGTTAAGGATATTAATTATTACAAAAAGAAATTCTGGAGAATATTTGCCTATTTTCTAGTAGGAATTTTGGCTTTCTTTTTATTTGCTTCATGGGGACTTTTTGGTTCTATGCCTTCATTTGAAGATTTAGAAAATCCAGACTCAAATCTTGCTACAGAAATTATCTCTTCTGATGGAGTTGTAATTGGTAAGTATTTTAAAACCAACAGATCACAGCTTAAATATTCTGATTTGCCTAAAAATTTAGTTGAGGCGCTTGTTGCAACTGAGGATGCACGTTTTTACGAACATTCAGGAATTGACGGACGCGGAACTTTAAGAGCTGTTTTTAGTCTTGGAACAAATGGTGGAGCAAGTACATTGACACAGCAATTAGCTAAACAATTGTTTCATGGCGAAGGGTCTAAATTCCTTCCTTTCAGGATTGTACAGAAAATAAAAGAATGGATTATTGCTATTCGTTTGGAAAGGCAATATACCAAAAATGAAATCTTAGCAATGTACTGCAACGTTTATGATTTCGGAAATTATTCTGTTGGGGTAAGTTCTGCGGCACAAACGTATTTTTCTAAAGAACCAAAAGATTTGACAGTTGACGAATCGGCTATTTTGGTTGGAATGTTTAAAAACTCAGGGTTATACAATCCAGTAAGAAATCCAGAAGGAGTAAAAAATCGCCGTAATGTGGTTTTGTCTCAAATGGCAAAAGCAAAAATGATTTCTGAAGCTGAAAAAGAAAGACTTCAGAAATTACCGATTACGTTGAAGTTTAAGCTGGAAAGCCACCGTGAAGGTATGGCAACTTATTTTAGAGAATATCTTCGTGATTACATGAAAAAATGGGTAGCAGATAACAAAAAACCAGATGGTTCTGATTACGATATTTATAAAGATGGTCTAAAGATCTACACTACAATCGATTCAAGAATGCAGGGTTATGCTGAAGAAGCAGTTGCTGCACACATGAAAAATTTGCAGGAACAGTTTTTTATTGAAATGAAAACCAATAAAAATGCGCCTTTCGTAAATATTACACAGCAAGAAACAGACCGCATCATGATGCAAGCGATGAAAAATTCAGTTCGTTGGGCTCAGATGAAAGAAATGGATAAAAGCGAAGATGATATCATTGCTTCATTCAAAGTAAAAACAAAAATGCGCGTCTTTACTTGGAAAGGAGAACGAGATACGGTAATGACACCTTTAGATTCTATTCGTTATTACAAACACTTTTTACAATCTGGTTTAATGGCAATGGAGCCTCAGACCGGAGCAATTAAAGCTTGGGTTGGAGGAATCAATTACAAATACTTCCAATACGACCACGTAGGTCAAGGAGCTAGACAAGTAGGTTCTACTTTTAAACCTTTCGTTTACGCAACTGCGATTGAAGAATTAAACATGTCTCCTTGCGATTCTATTCTAGACGGACCTTTTATGATTCATAAAGGACGCCATCACGTTACAGAAGACTGGGAACCAAGAAACTCCAACCATACTTACCGCGGAATGGTAACTTTAAAACAAGCTTTGGCTGGTTCGATCAATACCGTTTCGGCTAAATTGATTGACAGAACAGGTCCAGAAGCTGTTGTTGAATTGACTAAGAAATTAGGAGTAAAAACAGAAATTCCAGTTCAGCCTTCTATTGCTTTAGGAGCGGTAGATATTACAGTTGAAGACATGGTTGCGGCGTATAGCACATTTGCCAATCAAGGAGTTTATGTAAAACCACAGTTTTTAAGCCGAATTGAGAACAAAAGTGGAGAAGTTATCTATGAGCCAATTCCGGAATCTCATGACGTTTTAAATAAAGATATTGCCTTTGCGGTAATCAAATTGCTTCAAGGGGTAACAGAAAGTGGTTCTGGATCACGTTTACGTACCGAAGGCGGTGGTAGCGGAGATAACCGTTGGACAGGGTATCCATACATGTTTAGAAATCCGATTGCTGGTAAAACAGGAACAACACAAAATCAGTCTGATGGTTGGTTTATGGGAATGGTTCCGAATTTAGTAACTGGAGTTTGGGTTGGATGTGAAGACCGTTCGGCTCGTTTCAAAAGTTTGACTTACGGTCAAGGAGCAACTGCAGCACTTCCAGTTTGGGGTTATTTCATGAAATTGTGTTATGCAGATAAAGATCTTCAGGTTTCTAAAGCAGAATTTGAGCGTCCGGCAAATCTTTCTATTAAAGTAGATTGCTATCAAAGGCCAGCTGTGGTAAAAGATACTACACAAACCGAACAAAATACAGACGAGTTCGAGTTGTAAGTCTCGATAAAATTTTACCGCAAAGAGCGCTAAGATATATGCAAAGTCCGCAAAGTTTAATTTAAACTTTGCGGACTTTTTTGTTTAGAAATAGATTTTATCAAAAAAGAGCGCAAAGATTTACACAAAGAACAATAACACAAAGCTTTGCGAACTTTGCGTTTTTATAGAAACTTACATATTAAAAATCTTAGCGTACTCTGCGGTTACTTAACATTTGATGAATATATTATTTTACGAAATCGTTATAATTTCATCTAAAAATCTTATTTTTATCAAAAATATTCAGCAATAAAGATAGTTTGTTATGATAACAAAAAAAGTAAATAACGTTCAGGAAGCCATCATCGGAATTGAAAGCGGTATGACCGTCATGTTTGGAGGTTTCGGATTATGCGGTATTCCTGAAAACACCATTGCGGCTTTGGTAAACACATCAATTTCAGATTTAACTTGTATTTCTAACAATGCAGGTGTAGATGATTTTGGTTTGGGATTATTGTTGCAAAAAAAGCAGATTAAGAAAATGATTTCTTCTTATGTGGGAGAAAATGCCGAATTTGAGCGTCAGATGCTTTCTGGGGAATTGGAAGTTGAATTAACGCCTCAGGGAACTTTAGCAGAGCGCTGTCGTGCGGCTCAAGCTGGAATTCCGGCTTTCTTTACGCCAGCAGGTTACGGAACTGAAGTTGCGGAAGGAAAAGAAGCACGCGAATTCAACGGAAAAATGCACATCATGGAAGAAGCCTTCAAAGCTGATTTTGCAATCGTAAAAGCTTGGAAAGGTGATGAAGCTGGAAATCTAATCTTCAAAGGAACTGCTAGAAACTTCAATGTCTGCATGGCGGGAGCTGGAAAAATCACAATCGCAGAGGTTGAAGAATTAGTTCCTGTCGGAACATTGGATCCAAATCAAATTCATATTCCGGGAATTATGGTTCAGCGTATCTTTCAAGGAGAAAAATTTGAGAAACGTATAGAACAACGTACAGTACGTCAGAGGAATTAGATAATTAGAAAATGTGATAATTAGATAATTAATTTGGATTTCGCAAAAGTAGCATTATCTAATTATCTAATTTCCAAATTAACTCATTTAGAAAAATATGTTGACAAAAGAAGATATAGCAAAACGAATTGCAAAAGAGGTTAAAGACCGATATTTCGTAAACTTAGGAATCGGGATTCCGACTTTGGTTGCGAATTATGTGCGTGAAGATATCGCGGTTGAATTTCAAAGTGAAAATGGCGTTCTCGGAATGGGGCCTTTTCCATTTGCTGGAGAAGAAGATGCTGATATTATTAACGCTGGAAAACAAACCATTACAACGCTTCCTGGAGCAAGTTTCTTTGATTCGGCTTTCAGTTTCGGAATGATACGAAGCCAGAAAGTAGATTTAACGATTTTGGGGGCAATGGAAGTTTCTGAAAATGGAGACATTGCCAACTGGAAGATTCCGGGAAAAATGGTAAAAGGAATGGGAGGCGCAATGGATTTGGTGGCTTCCGCCGAAAATATAATCGTTGCCATGATGCACGTAAACAAAGCAGGAGAATCAAAAATCTTAAAAAGATGCACTTTGCCGCTTACGGGCGTAGGATGCGTTAAAAAGGTTGTAACAGAGCTCGCGGTTCTCGAAGTAACAGAAAAAGGTTTTAGGCTCTTAGAACGAGCGCCAGGTGTCTCAGTCGAGCACATCATCGCCTCAACCGAAGCCGATTTGATTATTGAAGGTGAAATTCCTGAGATGATTATTTAAAAAAGGGACAAAGTTGCAAAGGCTCAAAGGAACAAAGTTTTGGATTGTGTATAAAAACAAAAACCGCCGAAAAGGCGGTTTTTTGTTTTTTGAGGATGAATTATAAGTAATCTTTTATTTACATTTGTTCGAATTTAAAAAAAGGCATCATTTGGAAAAGTTTGAAATAGACATTAAGTGGGGAAGTTACTTGTTTGTCGCAAATTTGATTGTTTCGACAATTATCACGCTATTTATGTTTCTAATTGACCGACAAAGTCTGCGATATTTTGACAATGTTATTGTGATAGTTCTTATAATTCTGCTCTTTTATTTTACTAATAAGGCAATTAGAGAAAACAAAAAATATGGTTTAAGCCGAGGTTATCGAAAGTTTTTTGTTTTTATAAGGCTTTTGACTTTCTTTTTTCTTTTAGCATCATTTTTAAATGGAAGTGCAATTACAAGTACCAGTAGTTGGTATTTATCCTTGTTTGTGCCGTACAGAGAAAAAGATATTTCAGAATTATTAGAAGATGATTCACACGAATATAACGGAGTTACAATTAAAGAGTTTGTGGTAGCATTAAAAAGAAAATTTGCTAGAGCATAAATTTAGCATGATATAAAAAATAAAAAACCGCCCAAAATTAGGCGGTTTTTTTCTATTTGAACTTAGAAGCTTAGGGTCTTAGAGCCTTAGCAGCTAAATATTATTGTAGATTAAACGAAGCTCCTAAACTGAAAGTAGCCTGATTATTTAAATGATAGAACGGATCATTGTTTGAACCGTATTTTGCAATTGGAAATCCGATTTCTGTGAAAACACCGAATCCGTCAGTAAAGAAATAACGACCACCAACGTGACCGCCAAAGTTGTGTAAACCTAAGCTTAATCCAGGGTAAATGTCTAATTGCTGAACACCAATTACGCTAGATAAGTTAGCATTGATTCTTGCTTTTGCATCAAAACGATCTCCAAAATCTGGATCAGCATCATTATAAGCAACATTGCTTCCGTGGTAAAAACCGGTAAAATTATCAACTCCTAATAAATAATTTGCGACAAATCCGAAAGAGAAATTTTCTCCTAAACCAAAATCAATAGAACCCTGAATTCCAGATCCTCCATCTTGTAAATTTGCACCTACGTTTACTCTCATGTCACCTTTTCCTGTAAACGCACTTTGCGCATTAATAAATCCGAATGATACCAAAAACAGGAGTGTAAAAACCTTTTTCATAAAAATTTAATATTAATTATTTTGAATGGCAAAAGTAACTCATTTAAATAAATTAATTCCTACCTTTTTCGTTAAAATATAATTCGTTTAAAGGCTCACTTTGCCAGTATTCCTTGGTGTCGACGTCTAAAATCGTAAGCGGACCTCTAAATGCGGCACCCGTATCTACATTCCATACACAAGCTCTATTTACAGGAACCGTTTCGCCGATTCGAGTAACTGGAGTGTGGCCAATATAAACTTCCTTATAAACGGTAAATCTTTTAGGATAGTGTAAGTCGTCTTCCTTTAATTTTGGGTCTAATGATAGAGCCGTTTCCCAAAGTGTTCTATCCCAATAAAATAACTTTGAAAAATATTCCCATTTTACACCATTCAAATTGGTAAAACCAGCATGAACAAACAAACGGTTTTGATCGTCAAGATAATAATCCTGAAGATTTTCCAGAAATTCGATATGAGCTCTTTTCTTTTGTTCAGAAATTTTGGCGTAGCCTTCAACAGTGGCTTTTCCGCCATGTTTGTACCACATTTCTTCATCAAAATCATCGTTTCTTTCTTCTAGCCAGTCCAAAGCAAGCTGGTCGTGGTTTCCTCTTATGCAGATGCAGTTTTGTTTGCTTTTTAAATCAATCAAATAGTCAATTACTTCAACAGACTGACTCCAGCCGTCAACATAATCGCCCAAAAAAATTAGAGTATCTTCAGTAGTAACTTTGGCTCTGGTTAAAACTTGCTCAAGTGCAAGTAATCCGCCGTGTATGTCACCTATAACAAATGTTCGCATTATTTAATTTTTCGAGTAGAAGAACAAAAATAAAAAGAATAATTGGTTTGAACTCATCGAATTCATATTCTTTAAAAATTGATATGATTTATAACTGTTTACAGCGCTTTTTTATTGTTTTTACTCTGTAAATTTGCAATATGTCTGAAACACCAACATATCGTAAAATTATTCATATTGATATGGATGCATTTTATGCGTCGGTAGAACAGATGGACAATCCAGAATTGAGAGGGAAACCAGTAGCCGTTGGAGGTTCAGAGAATCGGGGCGTGGTTTCGGCGGCAAGTTACGAAGCCAGAAAGTTTGGTGTTCGAAGTGCTCTCAGCGGAGCTTTAGCCAAAAAATATTGTCCTGAAATTATCTTCGTTCGACCAAGATTTGATCGTTATAAAGAGATTTCATCCAAAATCCATAAAATTTTTCACGATTATACCGATTTGGTTGAGCCTCTTTCGCTTGACGAAGCTTATTTGGATGTAACTCAGAATAAAAAAGGAAATCCGAGCGCAAGTCTTTTGGCGCAAGAGATTAGACAGCGAATTTTGAATGAAGTCGGTCTTACGGCATCTGCTGGAATTTCAATCAATAAATTTGTAGCTAAAATTGCCAGCGATTACAACAAACCGAATGGACAGAAAACGGTTAATCCTGATGAAGTAGAAGCTTTTTTGGAAGATCTTCCGATTCGTAAGTTTTATGGAGTTGGAAAAGTGACAACAGAGAAAATGTATCAGCTCGGAATTTTTACTGGAACCGATTTGAAAAGCAAGTCTTTGGAGTTTTTAGAAAAGCATTTCGGAAAATCGGGAACGTTTTATTATCACGTAGTTCGAGGCATTCACAACAGTGAAGTAAAACCTTCCCGAATTACTAAATCGGTGGCTGCAGAACATACGTTTAATGTGAATTTGTCTTCTGAAATTTTTATGATGGAGCAATTGGAGCGTATTGCAACTTCGCTTGAAAAACGGTTGCAAAGGCATAATATCTCTGGAAAAACCATTACACTCAAGATTAAATACAGCGATTTTTCGCAACAGACAAGAAGCAAAACGCTGCCTTATTTTATTTCTGATAAAAGTCTGATTATGGAAAATGTGGAGGAATTATTGTATCAGGAAAAAATGAAAGATTCCGTTCGGCTGCTTGGAATTTCACTGAGTAATTTGAATACCGAAGTAAAAAAGGCAGTTGTGGTACAGTTAAAGTTTACGTTTTAATAACAATTTTTAAAAATTCAAAATAAGATGTTGACTGTGAATAGCAAGATTTTTCTCCTATCTTTGAGAAAAAAGATTTATCTATCTCATTGTTTTATATGAAAAGTAAAAATTCTGATGATGTGCAGCAGCGAAATTCAGTTCCAATTCTAGCTTGGGATTTTCATTACGAATACCTTAATGAACTAAAAGCCCTAAACACTGATTTGAAAAGAGTAAGTAAAATCTCTGACGAATTTACTTGGGATGAAAAGAAACTTAACATTCAAGAAAGAATTAAAAATGAAGTAGTTGTCGTAACCGATTTGAATCTGAAAATAGTTTTCGCGTCAAGCGGAATAAAAAAAATGACAGGTTATAGAGAAGAAGAAATCTTAGGCAAAACCCCAAAAATGTTTCAGGGTCCGGCAACTTCTCAAAAAGATTTAAAGGAAATTAGAGAAGCATTAAAAAAGAAAATCCCCTTTGAAAAAACACTCGAAAACTATAGAAAAAACGGCAATACGTACAAATGTAAAATCGATGCCTCTCCGGTTTACAATCTCAAAGGAGAAATTTCGCATTTTATAGCCTTCGAAAAACAGGACATGAGCGCATAAGTTTTGCCACAAAGGCACTAAGACGCAAAGAATTTTTTAAAGATATGCTATATAAAAGCAAAAACCGCCTTTTGGGCGGTTTTGCTTTTTTATAAAAAACTTTGTGACTTTGTGCCTTTGTGGCAAATGCCTATAGATTGGCAAAGAAATCATTTCCTTTGTCGTCTGTGATAATGAAGGCTGGGAAATCTTTAACGGTGATTTTACGAACCGCTTCCATTCCTAATTCTTCAAAATCAACTACTTCAACTTTAAGAATATTGTCTTGCGCTAAAATTGCAGCAGGACCTCCGATAGAACCCAAGTAGAATCCGCCGTATTTGTTGCAGGCATCTGTAACTTGTTTAGTACGGTTTCCTTTTGCCAACATAATCATACTTCCGCCATTTTTCTGAAATTCATCAACATAAACATCCATACGTCCAGCAGTTGTAGGTCCGAAACTTCCAGAAGCCATTCCGTCTGGAGTTTTCGCAGGACCAGCATAGTATACTGGGTGATTTTTGAAATATTCTGGCATTGGTTTTCCTGCGTCTAACATTTCTTTAATTTTTGCGTGAGCAATATCTCTCGCAACAATTACAGTTCCGTTTAGTTTTAAACGCGTTTTAACTGGATATTTAGAAAGCTGAGCCAGCATATCTGCCATTGGCTGATTCAAATCAATTTCTACTGGAGCTTCTAAATGTGGAGCTGTTTCGGGTAAAAATTGTTTTGGATTTGTTTCTAACTGCTCAACAAATATTCCGTCTTTTGTAATTTTTCCTTTGATGTTTCTATCCGCAGAACAAGAAACGCCTAATCCAACCGGACAAGAAGCCGCGTGACGAGGCAAACGGATTACACGAACGTCGTGCGTGAAATATTTTCCTCCAAACTGCGCTCCAATTGCACTTTCCTGACAGATTTTCTGAACTCTTTCTTCCCATTCGTGATCACGGAAAGCTTGACCAGCCATGTTTCCAGTTGTTGGAAGATTATCATAATATCCAGCAGAAGCTTTTTTAACAGCGCTTAAGTTGGCTTCAGCAGAAGTTCCACCAATTACTAACGCTAAGTGGTAAGGAGGACAAGCCGAAGTTCCTAGATCTTTAATTTTAGTGCGAATGAATTCATCTAAAGATTTTTCATTCAACAAAGATTTTGTCTGTTGGTATAAATAAGTTTTGTTTGCAGAACCACCACCTTTTGCCATGAACAAAAAGTCGTAAGAAGTTCCTTTTTTAGCATAAATATCAATTTGCGCCGGAAGATTTGATCCTGAATTTTTCTCTTCAAACATCGAAATCGGAACAATCTGCGAATAACGTAAGTTTCTTTTTTGATAAGTATTAAAAATTCCGCGGCTTAACCATTCTGCATCATCAACACCAGTAAAAATGCTTTCACCTTTTTTAGCCATTACAATTGCAGTTCCTGTATCTTGGCAACTAGGCAACTGACCTTCGGCAGCTACAGATGCATTTTGAAGTAAATTGTAAGCAACAAAACGATCATTGTCTGTCGCTTCTGGATCGTCTAGAATTTTTCTTAGCTTTTGCAAATGTGTCGTTCTCAACATAAACGAAACATCTGTTAACGCTTCTTCAGCCAATAATTCTAAACCTTTTGGATCAACCGTTAAAACTTCACGTTCTCCAAATTGCTCCACTTTTACAAAATCAGAAGTGATTTTGCGGTACTGCGTATCATCCTTTAAGATCGGATAAGGATCTTGGTATATAAAATCAATCATTAGTTTTGTTTTTTTACAAATTTAGAAATTATTTACCTAAGAAAGAATTTGAATAACGACTCTGTAGCTGTTTTTATTCTATGGTGTTAAATTGGTCAAACGTCATCTTTTTTTCAAAGTATGGTTTGTCTTTAGCAGAAAGCAACATCTTTTTCCATTTGTTATCTTTTAATTCGAAAGCAATAGAATCAGAATATCTTAGAATTCCCATGTCTTGATTTTCGTTTTCATCATCTGGAACAAATGCAACAGTTTTGCAATAAAAAGATTTTGGTTCAGAATTCTTTTCTGGATTAATGATTTCCAGCCAATTACCCCAACCACTGTCCGACATCGTATTCCATTGATGTACTAATTGCAGGTTTTTATTTTTAATGTAGTATAAATAATTATCATGTGAATATCCACATGCTGGATACCCGACAGAAATCTGTAAAAAAGGAGAATTTGTAAAATTTTCCGATGTTAATCCGTAAGAAGCAATCCATTCAGAACCTTTTTCGAAACCTTTAATTGCAATTTTTGAAGAAGCTGTTTTGGTTTTATTCTGATAAAAATCTAATCGGTATTTTACAGAAACGATACTGTCTTTATCTGCCTGCTGTTCTACCAAATGTGCTAGAATATAATCTGTGGCAGATTCTGTCCCGTCCATATAAATGGCAACGGTATCAGTTTTAATGATTTTCTCATCATTTGTAACGGGCAAGGTTTCGTGATTTTCAAGTATTTCTGCAATTGGTGGTGCAGCATCTGTAGGTTTTGTTTTCTGGCATCCGATTAAGAGCAATACGAAGAAGAGGGGGGCTATTTTCATAATGTTTATGTTAGATTTTCAAATATAAATTTTTCATCGTAATCAACATTAAATTTATTTAGAAAATTTAGATATTCATCATTAAAACTTTGTTTCTTGTGATGTTCTTTTTGATTTTTAATGTATTTGTAAACAGAATCAATTTGAGATTGACTATAAGAGAAAACACCATAACCAACCTGCCACGAAAATTGAGATTTCGTTAGTTTATTGTCATTGATATATTTTGAAGATTTTGCTTTGACATTTTTCATGAGATGAGATATGGTAATTGTTGGTTTTAGCGCAACCAAACAATGTACATGATCTTCACCACCATTTACAATAATGCTTTTGCAACCATTTTCGTTAATTAAATTGCCAATTACGCCAAGTAATTCAGATCTCCAGCTTTCTTCAATTAAAGCATTTCTATATTTAACTGCAAAAACTACTCGAATGTAGACTTGATGATAGGTATTTGCCATGTTTTTTTCTGGCAAAAATAAATGCTATAAAATGGAATTAGATATTTTTTTGTAATATTTAACTTTCTTTTTTTGTTGATTGACATATTTCGTTATCTCCACGGATTAAAATCCGTGGCTACAATATGTAACGTTCCTACGGAACTCTTGAATTGCTGTCATTTATGATCAACGGATTAAAATCCGTTGCTACAATATTTAAACGTTCCGATGGAACTTTTGCAAATTGTTGCGCAAATAAAAAGAGCCGTCGGCTCGAACAATTTTGTAGCCCCGGATTTTAATCCGGGGAAGCGTTCCAACAATCTTTAAATCTGGATTTTAATTCGGGAAATGTTAGAAAAATTTTGTAATCTGGATTTTAATCTGGTATGACGAAATGATTTATATTTCCAAAATTAAAATTTGACAATAGCTAAAATGCTAAAAAAACCAAGTCGCCACAAAAATTGCCGTAATCACGCAGATCAAATCTACCAAAAGCATTGTGCCTAGTGCATAACGCGTGTTTTTGATATTTACAGAACCAAAATACACCGCAATTACATAAAAAGTGCTTTCGGCGCTGCATTGGAAAATACTGCTCAATCTAGCGGTTAGAGAATCGGCTCCAAAAGTATTCATTGAATCGATCAAGAATCCTCTTGAACCTGCAGAACTAAATGGGCGTAGCATGGCAACAGGAAGCGCATTCGTAATTTCTTTGCTTACGCCTAAATTCGAAAAGATAAATCCGATGGCGTCACTGATAATTTCGAATAAACCGCTATTTCTGAATAATGAAATCGCCACCAACATTCCTAAAACATAAGGAAAAATAGTAACTCCCGTTTTCACACCATTATTGGCACCAACAACGAAAGTATCAAAAACCGTTGTTTCTGCTTCTTTGAATTTTTTCTCATGTACAAATGAGAAAATTAAAGTAAAAGCAATAATGGCAATTAAGATTAATCCAGAAAGGTTAGAGGTAAAATAGTTTTTTCCAATTAAATCCAAATGATTCACATACATCAGCAGACTCACAATAGCCACAATCAAAACCATTAAACCAATAAGAAGTGAAGCACTTTTAAAATTGATTTTTTGTTTGATTCCAACAATTAAAAATGCTGCAATAGTTCCGATAAACGAAGTGATGATACAAGGCAGCATCACATCAGCAGGATTGCTTGCGTTTGCCGCCGCACGATACCCAATTATCGAAGTTGCGATTAATGTCAATCCAGAAGCGTGAAGGCACATAAACATAATTTGCGCATCGCTGGCCTTGTCTTTTTCGGGGTTTATTTCCTGTAAACTTTCCATAGCTTTCAGTCCAAATGGAGTTGCAGCCGAATCTAATCCCAAGAAATTGGCAGCAAAATTTAAAGTCATATAGGAAATTGAAGGGTGATTTTTCGGAATGCTTGGAAACACTTTTACAAATACAGGACTTAAAGCTTTAGCTAGTTTTCCTGAAGCTCCAGAAACAATTAAAAGTTCCATTAAGCCACAGAAAAAGGCTAGATATGCAATAAGAGGCAGAATTAAATCGACCAAAGTGCTTTTACAAGTTGGTAATAAACCGTCAGATTTTTGAAGTCCGCTGTAAATTTTTACCGTTTTGTTTTTGTAAACATAAGTAGTGTCGGCATTTAGCGTATCACGATTGATAATCATGGTCTGATCTGGCGCCTTTTTTATGCTGTCTTTTAAGAAAGCAGGAAGTTCTTCGACGTATTTTTCAGAAACTAAAATAGGATCGTCTTTCTTTCCATTTAAAATAGAATCAATAGTATACGTATTGGCAGTAAACAAACTGACTACAATAAAAACAATCGAAGAAATGAAAATCGCTAACCAAAATCTGCTTAATACCATAATTGTAATTTTTTGTAAATGTAATTATTTAGCAATAATAAGCATAAAGATTCTGTTTCAGAAGAATATTTGATTCTTTGGATTTGAAATAATTGATTTAAAAACTTGAATTTTGGTGTCGCTCCGCTGGAGCTTCTGTTAGAGAACGGATTTAATTGCTGTAAATATGTCGCTCTTCCAGAGCTATTTATATCCTGAAACTAAGCTCTGGAAGAGCGACATATTTATAGAAAAGGTTTAGTCACAGAAGAAAAAGCTACAGCGGAGCGACACATTTAGCACTGCTTTCAAATCAAGAAATAACAGCTTTAGTTTCTAAATACGTTTCAAAAGATTTAATTCCTTCCAAAAGAACCTGTTTTTTGTCCACTTCTATTTCATTGAAAAACTCCGTTTCTATTTTAACATGATCCTTTTTAATGGTTCTTTTCCAGATGCCAATTACTTTTCCGTTTTCTAAAATAATAGGTTTGAAAATCCCATTATTGGTAAAAACTTTCGATTGATGTTCTGTATTAAATGAAGCTTCGCGTGTTTTATACGAAATTAAAATCTCATCAAAAGAGGGAAGAAAATGCACGCTTTCGCGAAAGTTATCCTCGTCTGAAAACCCTTTTTTAAACCAATATTGCTGATTATCAATGGTAAGCTTACTTAATTGCAACTCAATTGCACTAATGGCTTTTTGGCAAATTGTAGGTGGAAAACCTGACCACCACGAAAAATCAAGCACTGTTGCTGGACCGTGACTTTCAAAATAACGTTGGGCGAGTTTTGCTAAAGCTTCTTCTTTGGATAAATGAGTTTTTGGTTTGGGAACTCTTTCTTCGAGTAAAGCATAAGTAATTTGTTTGCCTTTCATTTTGCCATTGCAGACCAAACCGTCCAATTCGGCATTCATCATAATCGCAGCACTTAGGAAATCGTCACTTGAAGTTTTCTTGATTCCAAGTTCTTGCATAATTTCATCTCGAGTCAAATGATTATTTCCAGACAATAGTTTTTCGATAGAAGCATTCGCCTGATTCAACTTTTTCTCATCATAACCAAATTTTTTAGCTCCAGAAGCCGTAAAACGTTTTACTTGTAGAGCAGAAAGATCCAGCATCCAATAAATGTCATCTGGAGAAACAAAATGCCAAGTCGGACGTAGAATATGAGTTCTAATAATTTTACCTGAATCTATAGCTTCTTGAATCTCTTTTTCTGAGGAATCACAGCGAGAACCAATTGCCCATTTCGCCATGGCATAATCCTGAGCTTGCATGGCGCCAAAGTGCTTCACAATTTCTTGCGGCAAACAAGAACTTGATTTATAAAGTTTTTGAGAAACCAGACGATAATGTGAAATTTCAGAATGTACCACAATTTGATTTTTTAGAATAGAAAATTAAAAAAGAAGACAATGCCAGTTGCTGAATAACTAATATGTAAATGCCATATTTTAATTGACTTTGATTAAAATAGATAAAATAAACAGAAGAAAGTAAACACAAGCTAATCAATACATATGTTAATTTATGCTTTTTGAAATGAAAAGAAATTATTTCAAATAAAATAGAAATGGGAAGTAAAAAAATGATAATAAGATCTATTGTTTCCAAATAAGGATATCTCATAAGGTAAATGATATTTTCACTAATTCCTTTCATATATTCAAAATAATTTGTTGAATATGAGTAAGAAGTGTGTGTTGTAGAGTTGTTAAGAAATGGGAAAAACAAAATTCCAATTGCAGATATTAATAAAATATAAATCAATAGATTTTTCATTTTTGTCCTTTTTTAAACGATTATTAAGTTATATAAGTTCATTGACGACTTTGTCCCTTTGTTTCTCTGTCCCTTTGTCCCTCCAATTAGACATGAATAATTTCATCCTCAATCAATAAATCTTCTCGGCGTAAGCGTAAGAAAATCTGAGCTACAGCAATCGTATCTTTTTCGCAATACGTAATAATTCGGTCAATGTCTTTTTCGACATAATAAACATGAGCAACCTGGCTTCCATCAATATCGCCTTTTGGCGATGGTACGCCTAAAATCTTGGTGAGCAGTTTTAAAGAAGTAAAATGTTTATAATCTCCAAACTTCCATAACTCTAAAGTATCCAGATGCGGAATCTCCCACGGTTTTTTGCCGAATAGATTCAGTTTATCTGGAATTTGCAATTGATTGATGATCATTCTACGTGCAATAAACGGAATATCAAATTCTTTCGAATTATGTCCGCAAAGCAAATGCTGCGGCTGATTGAAATGATTATTAACCAAATTGCTGAAATCTTTCAGGATTTTCTTTTCTTCACCAAAAAACGAAGTCACTCTAAAATTTCTAACATCACCTTTGATCGTAAAAAAGCCGACCGAAATGCAGATTATCTTTCCAAATTCAGCCCAAATTCCGGCGCGTTCGTAAAATTCTTCTGGAGTAAATTCATCTTTACGCTGATATTGCGTTTTTAAATCCCAAAGTGACTGCATTTCCGCGTCAAGCGAATTGAAATTCTCTTCTTCAGGAACGGTTTCTATATCAAGAAATAAAATGTTATTGAGGTTTACTTTTTCAATCATAATTTTGCTGTGGGTTTTCGCCACGAATTCACGAAAATTATACTATTTTTTATTTGATATAAATGTACACAAATTTGATCTCAATATTTTTTGAAAGTACAAATTGAATGTATTTTCTTATTTATAAATTTTTAGAACAATAATTAATATGCTATGATTAAAAAGAAAATTCGTGAATTCGTGGCTAAAAACTAAAATAAACTTTGCTGTTGAGAAGGACTTTCATGTTCTAAAAGCCATTTTTTGCGCGACAATCCGCCGGCGTAACCCGTTAAAGATCCGTTTGTGCCAATAACTCGATGGCAAGGAACCACAATCCAAAGCGGATTTTTACCATTTGCAGATGCTACGGCGCGAATTGCTTTTACGTCGCCAAGCTTTTTGGTCTGATCCATGTAACTCACCGTTTTTCCATATGGAATTTCTAACAATGCTTTCCATACTTTTTGCTGAAACTCGGTTCCCTGCGGATTCAGTTTAAGATCAAAATCGGTTCTTTTGCCTTCAAAATATTCGTTTAACTGGAAAACAGCATCTTGCAAAACTTCAGGAATAGTTTCTGAAACATCATTGGTGCCAACATCTGAAACAGAAATTATAGCAATACCATTTTCATCTCCAACAATTCTGGTGATTCCTAAAGGCGAGTTGATGAATACTGTTTCCATAAATTTCTCGGTTTCCAAAACCATATAAGTTATATAAGCAAATTTAAGTTTTTCTAAACTCTTTTCATAAACTTACATGACTTGTATGGTTTAATATTGATCCAGCTTAAATTTATGATTTAAGAGTGTTTCAATTTTTATACTTGAAATTTCCTTTTTAATATTTGATTTTTCAGAATTGAATTTCGGTTTTGGCAAATTCATTTTAATCGCCTTTTGGGAATAATACTCCTCTCTTGTTGGATGAAATGGCGCAGCAGCATTAAAAACCTCATTCCATTTGGATTGATTTATAATTTCTTCTATGATTTCGATGCAATCGTTTCTGTGAATCAAATTTATTGGAGCATCTGGATTTTCTAGGTTTTCTTTCCCTGCGAGAAATTTTACAGGATGACGATCTTCGCCAATTAATCCGGCGAAACGGAGAATGGTAGTTTCGAAGTTTTGATTTTCTTGAAGAAGCTTTTCTGCTGCAACTAATTGTTTGCCACTTTCAGTATCTGGATTTGGAATAGTTTCTTCGGTTACAATACCGTTATCATCGCCATAAACCGAAGTTGAACTTACAAATAGCACTTTCTTAACCGTTGATTTTTCTATAAACGGAATTAGATTCTTGATTTTTTCTACAAAAGCTTTTTTCTCAGAATTGGGATCGGCAGCTCTCGATTTTGGCGGAATGTCGATAATTAGAATTTCGCTTTCCGCTAAAAAAACGTTGATATTTTCAGAAACGGAATCACTTTCAAGCGCTCCTTCTCGCGAAGTTTCGGGATCGCTAAGAATGACAATAAACGGATTTATTCCTGCCTCTTTCAAAATGGAAAGTTTATTTTCTGAAGTTGTAGAGCCGTTACCAGAATATCCTTTTGCAATTAAGTTTTTTGCTAAAGGAAGACCGAGCCAGCCACAGCCTAATATGCTTATTTGTTTCATTTTTTTATTTTTGAAGGTGCAAAGATACAAAGGTGGAGATTCAAAGTCTTTGTTTCACGAAGATTCAACAGATTTTTGCAGATTTATTTAAATTATGATCTGCGTCTATCAGCTTAAATTTTTTTAAATCTGCGTGAAATAAAATAGCGACTTTACGCGACTAAATTTTTCACAAAGTTAAAGTAAATCGCACTTTATCTTTTCCTTTTGCGCCCATTCTGTTGTAGAATTTAATTGCTCTTGTATTAAATTCGGGTGTTTGCCACTGAATGTTGACACAATTGTTTTTTGTTCCGATTTCCTTTAGTTTTTCAATTAAGACTTCGCCAATTCCAAAACCTCGGGTTTCTTCTTCCAAGAACAAACAATCCATGTAGAGAAAGGTCTGTGCATTCCAAGTAGAAAAATCAAAAGTATAACATGCATAACCCACAATAGTTTCTTTTGTAGCGACAACTAAACAGTATAATTTAGGATTTTGGCCGAACAAAGCATTTTTTAAGCCTTCTTCTTTTCTTTCAGGATAAAATTCAGCCTTTTCAAACTCTGCATGTTTTTGAATTAAAACTAACAGTTTAGGCAAGTCTGTGATTTCGCAGTTTCTTATTGAATATTCCATTGTAAGTTGATTTCGTTTTGCAAAAAGCTGATGAAATGATGAAAATAATCCGGATAGTTTTCGTTGGCACGTGTTGCAATGAAATGTTTTCTTTTCAAACCATTTTTTCCAACTTTTACTGCGCGTAGCGAACTGGTTTTTAAATAGGGTGTAAATGCCCATTTTGCCATTGACATCACGCCCATATCGGCTTTTACCATTTCAAGAGAAGCTTCGGTTAATGGCATTGGCGTTATTTTCTTCGGACTTACTTTGGCTGGAGCCAAAAGAAATTGATGAATTGTAACCGTTTCCAACGGAAGCGAATGAATTATAAAATGTTCGTTAATGAAATCTTCGGCAACGACATGTTTTTTATCTGCCCAAGGATGATTTTCAGAAACTACCATTACAACTTCATCTTGAAAAAGCTCCTGATATTTTATATTATTATCTTTTATTTGATCGCTTACAATGGCAATGTCAATCGTATTTTCTAATAGTTTTTGTAAAGGAATATGGGTTGCTTCGGCTACAATTTTCAATTCAACATTCGGATATAGAAGATGAAATTGCTTTAAAACCGAAGGAAGCCAATGGTAACTCGAGAAACATTCTGTACTGATTCTGATTTCGCCATATTCTCCAAAAACCATTTGTTTGATCTGATCTTCTGTTTCGGCCAATTTGTTCAGAATTTCATTGGCCAATTCATAGATTTTTTCGCCTGCTTTTGTAAGTACCAGTTTTTTATTCGTTCTTAAAAAAATGGCAGTTCCCAATTGATATTCTGCTTCTTTGAGCTGATGGCTCAAAGCCGATTGTGTCAAATGAAGTTTGTCGATCGCTTTTGTAATGCTTCCTTCTTCGACGATCGCTTTTATCAATTTTAAGTGGCGTATTTCCATTTCTAAATGAATTTAATACACAAAGAAACAAAATTTTAGACTGACTTTTGTATGAAAAAAAGTAATGCTTTTGATGAATTCTTTTCGTTTTTATGGTCTTGAATGTTCGTCTACTTTTGGAAAAGTAAAAACCTTAAAACCAAAATAAAATGGAAGCACAAATTAAACATTATGAAAACAAATTAGCTTTTGAAATGGATCCGTCAGATTTGTTTGACGCGCTTAATAATGGCGAAAAAGTAATTGCTCTTGATGCAAGAAAAGCTTTTGGATTTGAAGCAGAACATATTCCGAACGCGATTAATATTCCGCATCGCGAAATGAATCTGGAAACAACACAGCATTTAGACCGAGATGTTTTGTATGTTACGTATTGCGACGGAATTGGCTGTAATGCTTCAACAAAAGGTGCTTTGAATATGGCGAAATTAGGTTTTAAAGTGAAAGAACTAATTGGAGGAATAGAGTGGTGGAAATTTGATGGCTATGCAACTGAAGGTACAAAAGGAAAAACAGAAGGTTTAAAATTTGAATGTGCCTGCTAAAAATAAAAAAGCAGACTTTCTAATCAAAGTCTGCTTTTTCTAATATTTCCGATTATTGTATTTATTCTTGAATTGGTGCAGGTTTTACACTGTCTTTGGCAACAGCCAAACTATCTTTCACCACAACTGGTTCAAGCGGCTTTATTGGTGGCGTATATCTTTTGATTTTCTGCTGTATTAAAATCGCATCATTTAAAACAAAAGGTGTCGGCATCATCCAGTTTTGTCTTGGTTTGACGTTTAATAACGGATTGGTCATTAAATCGAACGAACTTTCGATTAAATCCATATCAAAAATAGATGATTTATTGATGTAAAATTCCATTTCAAGCGGTTCATTTCCTACAACATAGTAACATAAAATTTTGCTGTCCTCTCTTTGTAGACGATTTCCTTTTTCGCCAGAAGTTGCCACTCCATTTGCTTTAAAGTTGTAAAACGTCATTTTCGGATTAGCATAAACGTCGTAACGGTTTACTTTTCTGTTTGGAGTGATTTTAATTTTTAAATATCTATTATTTCCAATAACACTGTCTCTTAAAAACTGAATTGTCGGTTTTGGAACTTCAACGACAGGAGCAATAGCGCTATACGTAAATGTCGTGTTATATTTGCTTGACAGCGGCAACGTATTTAAACCTACGGCTTTTTGATTGCTTTCGCCTAAATAAGATTTGGTCCATTCGTCCAAATTAGTATCATACGTTGTCCAAACAGCAGAATTGTTGTCGGCATTGTAAACGTATAATAAACTATTTGATTTGGCTTTGCCATATTCGTAGCCAGAATGATAGCCAGCGTAAATGAAAAACGAAATAGAAGCAATAAAGAAAACAATAATCCAAGCTCCTTTTTTGGCAAAGGCACCGAATATTGGCAATAATAATCCGAATAGTAAAACGGTTAAAATTGCACTTCCAAAAAGTATTTTAAGTCCTAATCCGATTGGGAACATTACAATAAAAGGCGCCACAATCGCAAGAGCAGGAATGCTGAAAAGTAAATTCATTCCTAAGCTGTAATGCTGTGTGAAAACAAAGATTCCGAATAATAGAATTCCGAAATAAACTGGAATAATTAAGAAACCAGCTCCTGTTAGACTATTAGCTAAAAACGCATTAATAATAATCCAAAGCAATAAAGGAGCTACAAAATGGTTCATTGTAATTTTAGCTTCGGAGAAATGATGGTAGAAAGCAAAACAAATAGCAATGCTCAATGTAACAAACGCGCCAATATACGCATGTCCATTGTATGTAAATCCGTTTAGAAGATCAGAATATTGCGGATAAATTTCAAGAATAAGTTTCCATCCTAAAAATGTTACCAATCCAGCAATTATAATAGATCCTAAAAGAGGAATAAAACCTTTGAAAATTTCTGTGAAAGTGATGATTCTCTTTACTTTTCCAACAAAAATGAAGATGAATAATAAACCAAAAGCAATTAGCGTCATTGGCATTACCCAAGTAAACGGATAACTGATGAATGAAAAAGGAGCGCTGAAGTAAACATCGTCTTGTGTTGACTCAGTTTGGTTTAAATCAATATTAGAAAAATATTTTAGCAAAGGCATGATGTAAGTGCCTTGATGCGCTAATGTCGTTTTGTTTAAATGCTGAATATCGTCTTGCTGCGTATGGTAGTTGAAGTGACCATCGATAAACGCGAAATTGAATCCCTGGATATTGGCTTGTTCTCTAAAAACGGTCAAATCGGTATCGTTAGGAAGCATTTTGTAAATACTGTACATCAAAGAATTTGAAACTGGGTGAGAAGGTTTTGCTTTTGTAAATTCCTTAACCAAAGCTTCATTTCCTTTATTGGTTTCCATCAGCATGTAGCTTGGTCCAGAAGTTCCTCTTGCTTCAAAGTTTAAAACCAGACCTACATCTTTTGCCCAAGGATGTTGGTTTACGAATAAAGCAGCTCCGTTTAATCCTAATTCTTCTGCATCAGAAAATAAGATGATAATATCGTTTTTTTGAGGATTTTTGGAATATAAAAAAGCACGTACACCTTCTAAAATTGTAGCAATTCCCGAAGCATCGTCGCTAGCACCTTTTGAGAAAGAATGCGGTGCACTGTCATAATGAGAAAGAAGTAAAAGCGCTTTGGTATTGTTGGTTCCTTTAATTCGAGCCAAAATATTTTTTGACTTAACCAAAAGACCTTTATCATTTAGAGTAAAACCTTCCTGAACACTCGTTTCTAAACCGATTCTGTTTAATTCCAGTTTTAGATAATTGGCAACAAGTTCGTGATTTGTCGATCCGACATAGTGTGGTTTCTGCGCAATAATCTCAACCTGATGGAAGGCTCTTTCAGTAGAAAACTCCGCAAGCGCTTCGTCGTCTTTAGAGATTCCTTGCGGCATCATCGTGGCGTATATAATGCCAAGCAAAGCTAAAACGCAGGTTATGGCTAGAATTGAGGTTTGGTTTTTTCTCATGGTAAAATAATACTAACTATATTTCTTTTTTAACAAGCATAAAATAATCATTGTCCAAGGAACGATAGCCCTGATCGTACAAGAAGTAATATGTATTTCCTGTCTTGGTCTGCAAAATGTTTGTAAAGAACTCAAAATCAAAGCCTTTTGTTAGTAATTTATCTCTTGAAGCTTTCGATTTTCCTTCTACATTTAGCTCTGCCAAAATACGGTAATTTTTGCGTAACTTGTTGTTTATATTTCGCATGAAATTCGTACTATCTTTATTTATTTTGTTATTGTACGCATTTCGACAACTGTCGGAACAGAATTTTTTGTCTTCACGTCCGAAAATTTTAGCGGAACATTCCAGGCATGTTTTCATGAATTCAATTTTTTAATTTCATAAAGGTCAGATCTACGGTCTTTTAATGTTTTTACGCTTCCATGTTCATGAAGCTCTTTCAATAGATTCAGATCAACATCCACAATTAATGTCATTTCGGTGTTTGGAGTAGCTTCCGCTTTAATTCCATTACTTGGAAAAGCAAAATCTGAAGGCGTAAATACAGAAGACTGCGCGTATTGAATGTCCATATTGTTCACTTTTGGAAGATTTCCAACGCAACCTGCTATGGCTACATAACATTCGTTTTCGATGGCGCGTGCTTGCGAACAATGTTTCACACGTGTATATCCATTTTGAGTATCTGTTAAAAATGGCACGAAGAGAATATTCATTCCTTCATCAGCTAAAAGTCTCGAAAGTTCTGGAAACTCCACATCGTAACAGATTAAAATTCCAATTTTACCGCAATCGGTATCAAAGGTTTTAAATTGCGATCCGCCTTTCATTCCCCAATGAATAACTTCGTTTGGCGTGATATGAATTTTGGTATACATTTCTGAAGTTCCGTCTCTTTTGCATAAAAAACCAACGTTATATAAATTTCCGCTTTCCATGTACGGCATACTTCCGGTGATAATATTGATATTGTATGAAATAGCAAATTCTTGAAACTTCTTTCTGATAGGATCAGAGTGACGGGCCAGTTCACGAATAGCTTCTGCTTCAGATAAATGATTATAATCAGCCATTAGCGGAGCGATAAACAATTCGGGAAAGAGTGCAAAATCAGATCCGTAACCCGAAACGGCATCAATGAAAAATTCGGCTTGTTCAAAAAGCGCTTCGACATTATTCAGCGGACGCATTTGCCATTGAATTAATCCTAAACGAATGATATTTTTCTTCAGATTTATCAGTTTCGGACTATCATCGTAATAAATATTATTCCATTCGAGCAAAACTGCGAATTCTTTCGATTCTTCATCGCCTTCCAAATAATTTTTGATGACTCTTAAAACGTGAAAATCATTGCTTAACTGGAAAGAAAGCACAGGATCGTACAATTCCTTAGTACGAACTTTTTCGATATAGGCTTTTGGAGACATCTTTTTGGCATGTTCCCTGTAATTCGGAATTCTTCCTGCAAAAACAATTGCTTTTAAATTCAGCTGTTCGCAAAGTTCTTTTCTAGCATCATATAATCGGCGGCCTAAACGGAGACCTCGATAATTTGGATGTATAAAAACATCTATTCCGTATAAAATTTCAGCATTTGGATTATGAGTAGAGAAGGTGTAGTCACCACTAATTTGCTGGTAATTGTGTCTTTTTTCCACCAATTTTTCATCGACAATAAGCGATAATGCAGAGCCCACCACCTTTCCGTCAACTAAAATCACCAACTGGCCTTCCGGAAAAATAGAAAGCAATCTTTCTATATCATCAGATCCCCAATACGAATCGGCCATTTCTGGATACGATTCAATCATTGATTTTTTTAATTGTTTATAGTCCTCAATTTCAAGATTTCTTAACTCTACTTTTTTAATTTTTGTCTGCATATCGTAAGATTTATCTCAAATATACAAAAAACAATTTCCATTTACAAACGCTTACAAATAGTTACAGTCGATAGTAAACAGTTAATAACCGACTGCCGATGCTGGGGTTTCTCATCTTTGCATTGTTGAATTTGAAGAACAATTCAATATTAATTATAACACTAAAATAATATACGCCATGAAAAACAGAGTACAGCTAATTGGGAATGTAGGAAACGATCCAGAAGTTAAAACATTAGATAACGGAAGAAAACTAGCGCACATCACAATTGCAACAAAAGATTATTACAAAAATGACAAAGGAGAACGAGTAGAACAAACCGAGTGGCATCGCATTACTGCTTGGGGAAAAACAGCAGAAATTATTGAAAAGTTTGTGGTAAAAGGAAAAGAAATTGGGATTGAAGGAAAACTAACGCATCGAAGCTACGATGATAAGAACGGTGAAAAACGCTATATTACCGAAGTAGTGGCAAATGAAGTTTTATTGTTGGGAAAATAATGTTTTAAGTTTCAAAATCACAAATTCCAATATATTGGGCGTGCCACCATCCCGATAAAAGGGCCAAATTTGCTTGAGCTTATTCGCCCTTTTACGGGATGCTGTCGGGCTATCCGCTCCACCGCGGTGGATTGCTTCTATCCCTCACGCAACCGGATTTTAAGAACAAATAGTCCCTAATCTTCGTCATAAACATATTGATTCATTTAGAAGCTTTGTCAAAGTTTTAAACTTTGACAAAGCTAATTTCGACAGAAACCCGACAGTTCCGAAGCCTCGTGAAAAAATCTGTCGGGTTAATGTTTTTATAGAACCGAAACCCCATTAGCATCTGTTGTGAGCACTTCGCTCATATAGTCAAAAAATGGACGCATGTTTTTGAAAGCGTCCAAAGCGAGTTCTAAAAATTGCGGACTCAAAACTTCTTTGTCTGTAAAACGTTTTATAACCAAAAATTGTTTGAAACGAAGCAAATCAATAGCAGGATGATCAATATCGAAACCTTTTGGTTTAGTTATGAGCTGTTCTCCTTGCAAAGTTCCAAAATTGGTAACGAATGATTTTGAATTTAAGATTTTCTGAAAAGTCTCTGGATCGTTGGCAAATTCGGTTCTTATTCGTTTTAAATCTGCAGCATTTGGTCCCCAAAAACCACCTGCAAAAAAGCTGTTTCCTTTTTCTAAGTGAAAATAATAACCGCCGCGTCTTGCAGCTGTGGCGCGCGTGTAACTGCCGCCCCAAAATGTTTTAAAAGGAGTTTTATCTTTAGAAAAACGAATATCACGATAGATTCTGTAAACGCTTTTTTTTCCTGAAGCATTTTCTAAAACATCAGTTTTGGAAAGTTCTTTCAGTAAAGCGCCAGCAAAATTTTCGATATGATTGAGTTCTATCAAATATTGCGGTTTATGTTCTTCAAACCAAGGTTTGTTGTTATTCAGTTTTAGCTCAACTAAAAAGTCAAGACTAGATTTAGGTATTGTAAAATCGTTTTTCATAATGGAATTTAAAAATCGAAAGTGGACTGCAATTTAAAACTAAAAAACCCACCAGAGAAATCTGATGGGTCTTTCTATATGTTGTTAAGCAGTTTTTTTGAATAAATCAAACATAGGACAGCGTGAGCAGCGTTTCTTTTCACTCTTTTTATATTTCTCACAGCAAGAAGATTTACAGTTTTCAATCTTCTTAATTTTATCAAGGATATCAGCGTTTTTCTTTTTCTTTTTATCCTTTTTTTTGTCCTTGTCTTTTTCTTTCTTGCCCAATTTTCCTCTGTATTATAAAAACAGAGACAAATATAAAAGAAAAAAGTTATTTTTAAATGTTCTAAATAAACTTTAACTTTTTCTATTTCGGATTGATAGCAATTGAACTAGTAACTGTTAATTGCTGAATATCACGATCAAACAAGTAAAGTCCACCTTTATCATCCCCAATCAAGTTGATTTTATCTAAAATAGATTTAGCTGTAGCTTCTTCTTCGATTTGTTCAGAAACATACCATTGTAAGAAATTGTGTGTAGCATAATCTCTGTCTTCAAAAGTAATGTGTACCAATTCGTTGATAGATTTCGAAACAAAAAGTTCATGATTATAAAGTTCCTCAAACATTTCTTTAAATGTAGTATAAGTCGTTTTTGGCGCTTTTAAATCTGTAACCTGAGCGTGACCTCCGCGTTCGTTTACATACTTAACCAATTTAAGCATGTGCGCACGCTCTTCATCTGACTGTGTGTACATAAATTGAGCAATTCCCTCTAAACCTTGTACTTCTGCCCAACAAGCCATAGAAAGATACGTTTGCGAAGATTCTGCTTCTATGCGGATTTGCTTGTTTAAAGCCGATTCAATATTTTTTGATAGCATAATAGATGTCTTTTTTGTAAAATTAAGAAAAATTATTCATTTCATTTTTCTAAACCTTGAAAACATTGGATTTGTCCACGCTCTTAAACTTAACGAGGTGCAATTGTGCCAAAAGAAAACGGCTTTGAGAAGTTAGACTTGCTCATAATAGGATTTTCATTGTCTTCCATCATAAAACCGTCGGTAAATTTGCGCATGAAAAATTGTTTGGAAGTACTATCATAATAGCTTAAAATGTAATAATCCTTTAATCTTAGCGCGTCGTATAATTTGATTGTTTTATTATTGTTTAGATAATAAAATAGATTTTCAATTGCCAATGGCCTTGTCTGATAGTCTGGCGTAAAATTTAATTTCTCATTTAACATCGCATCAAAATAAACTACTTTGCTTAATGAGTAGGAAAGGCGCTCTCCAAAATCAGAATCACCATCAAAAGAAAAATAAAAATCGGAGTATTCTCCAAGGCCGCTAAAGGTAATAAAGCTGTCTTTGTTGTTTTGAAAAACGGATATGCCAGCCGTAAGACCGTTTATATTTTTTATAAATTTTTCAGTCGTTTTCAATTGACGCGGTTTGCCGTTATCAATTTGCATAAGGAAAGGAGAGTTTTTAAATGGGATGGTATCATTTTTTGAAAAAGAATAATTCTTAATGATTTCGCCAGAATCAAAATTCTTAATCTCAAATAGAAACGATTCTTTACTTGCTTTTATTTGAAATAGTTTATTATCGCTATAAAAAGAATTCGATGTTCGGGATTGAGTTTCATGAGCTGGAAAGTTAAACGTTTTTTCTTTTACACCGCCAGCTTTAATATTAAGATCGAATGCTTGTGTTTTTATAAAATCAGTATCGAATGTTAGAATAATATGATCACGAACCACAAACATTTTACTTGTGCTTGAAGCCAAATCTATTGGGGCATAAATATCGGGGTCTACTTGATTTAATGGGTTTTGCTTAATAAACTTATCAAAAGAGATTTGTACATTTTTTTTATTCTTGAATGTAAAGTTGGAAAAATCAAATGTTCTAATGCTGCATTTTTCGTTTTCAAATTTATAAAGAAGAAGATGATCAAGGTCTTTCTCTTTAGCAAGAATATAAAAAGTATTCTGTTGCTGGAAACTGCTGATTACGTATTCATGATTTTGCGGAAAATCGAAGTTTAATAATTCCGAAGTTTTGTCATCTGGATTATAGACCGTAATTAGGACGTCTCTATAATTATTTGAACTCCAATATAGTGCTGGTTTTTTATCCTTACTGATGCTGTAGCCAATTAAATTTCGGCTTCTTTCGTGTTTCAGCGAATCTGTAAATTGATTCGAAAGAAATAAAGAAGCATTGTATTTAAGAATATTAATATTCTTGTCATCCCAAGTAAAAACATAAATATCATTGGTGTTTTCATCTTTGGCATTTAAAACCTGAGTTTTTCCTAGAAAGTTTAGATCTAGTGGTAAAGAATTTAAGACTGTTTGACTGAACAAAACTGTTTTAGAAAACAAAAGAAAAAGGAGTAGTAGTTTCTTCATAAATGTGTTTCTTGAGATATCACAGATTTGTTTCAAATTTTATGCCGTAGTACGATCATTTTAATTATAAAATAAAAAAGTCCTTAAGATAATTGTCTTAAGGACTTCGATTTACATTTAAAAAAAGGAATTATTTAACAATGAAAGTAACTCTTCTAGCTAATCTTCTAGCTTCATCAGAATCTTTTTGAATTGTTGTATCTGCACCATTTGCAATAACATTTAAACGAGAAGAAGCAATTCCAGCTTTTTCAAAAATAGTTTTAACGTTTGTTGCTCTAGCGTAAGATAGTTTATCGTTGTAGTCTGCTTTTCCAACTTGGTCAGCATAGCCAACAAGATCAAGAGTAGCAGAAGGATTTTTTCTTAAGTAAGTTAATACTACATCAATTGCTGCAGTAGAGTTTTCGATTGGAGTTGTTTTGTTGAAATCAAAATACACACTGTAGTATTTGTCATTGATCATTTTTCTTATCAAATCATTATCTGTCAACTGAGTATTGTTTGCTTGCTTCTCTACGACAACTTCTTTCGTTGCAGGTATTTTCTTGATTTGTGCTTCAAGATCTGTTACTTTGTTTTCTAAAGCAGAAATATCAGTATAGCCGTTGTTTTCTGTTACAACCCAGTCAGCATGTTTTGCGTTTTTACCTAAGTAAACGTTTAAACCAACTGTTCCGTTAAAGATTAATCCAGAGAAACCTCTGTTTCCAGGAACATAAGCTCCATCAAACGTATGGTCTTGTGTTGCATTTAAAATAGTAGAGAAATCACCTGTTAAAGCAATTCTGTCTGATAATCTTATTTGTCCAGTCAAACCTGCGATAAAGTTTCCTATTTCATCTGCTTTTTTAAAATTATCGCTTCTTAATTGAGCATAACCAAAACCAGCATGTCCTAACAAACCAAAAGTTTTAGTCCAAGTTTCAAAATTCATGATGCGGCCTAAGTTGGCAACAGCTTGTAAATCTACTCTGTAGTATTTTGAATCAAAGTCGATAGAGCTGCCTTTTGCAGTAAAACTGTTGTATCCAAAGTCTGCCTTCAAACCAAATTTATTGTTTAACATATAACGAACACCTAAATCTCCAGTCCAAGGACTTAAGGTGTTAGTAGCATATCCATTACTAAATGGGCGTTGAGGTTTATTAACTCCCGTGCCTAAATCGATAGACCATTTATTAAAACTGTTATTGTTTTCTGTTTGCGCATGTACTCCAGTTAACGCCAGGGCAAATGCAAGAGTCATTACAACTTTTTTCATTATTTCTTATTTTTAAATTTTTGCCCAAAACAACAAAAAAATGTAAGTAAAAACCTTCTTTAAAAGTCAAAAAAGTATTAGAATAAGGTCACTTTCAAAATTTAAAAACAGATAATGATAAAAAGAAAAATTAAAAAATGTGCTGAATTTGTTTAAGTTGCTGATTACGAATTCTTAATCCAATCCGTCGGTAAATTTTCGGAGAACAAATTGTCTGGCAATAATGTCGTAATAGCTTAAAATTGTGTAGTTATTTAGCTTTAGAGTATTATAGAGAACGGCTTCTTTATGTGTATCTAAAAAATAGAAGATTTTATCGCTAGCAAATGGCTCATGTGTTTCTTGCGTCAATTCCAGCTTTTTGGTCCAAATACTTTCAAAAAACACGGAATAATTGCTTTCAATATTATAATAATTGTTGGAAGGGAAATCTCCAAACGGATCATTAAAAGCGTTTATAGATATTGTTTTGAAATTACTTCCCGTTCCGCCTAAGGTAATGAAGAGATTCTTTTGATTTTTATATACCGAAAGTCCAGCATCAAGAGCAGATAATGCTTTTAAAAATTTAGCGGTATTCTTTAATTTTCTAGGTTCGCGATCCTCAATCTGCATTAGCAAAGGCGAATTGCTAAAACGGATGGTATCTTTTTTGGAAACCGAAAATGTTTTTATCGATTGGCCAGATTCATAGTCTTTAACATCAAACAAAAGTTCGTCTGCGTTGACATTGATTTGATATAGCTTGTTTTCGTGGTAAAAAGAGTTGGACGTTTTTGGATTTTTTTCTCCAACTGGTTTCGAAAATGTCTTTTCTTTTATTTCCAGACTTTCTAAATCAATATCAAATAATTGCGTTTTTCTAAAGCTTTGGTCTAAAGTCAGAATCAATCGGTTTGGAAGCGTATAAATTTTACTTTTGGCCGAAACTTTATACAACGGATTGTATTCTCCAGCATCCATTTTTTCAATCGGGTTTTCATTCAAAATTTGATTGAATGTTCTAGGCTGGGTTTTTCTATCTATAAATTTGAAAGAACTAAAATCTAGAAACTTTTCTTGTGCCATTCCGTTTTTAAAGATAAAAGCCGTTAGTGCTTGTTTGGTTTTTTCCTGCATCAGCAGATAGAAATTATTATCTTTTTGATAATGCGCCAAAATAGCTTTGTCTTCAAGCGGAATCTGAAATTTTAGTGCTCTAGAAGTTTTGCTTTCCAGATAATATTTAATCAGAATGATGGTTTTTTCTTCTTTCGAAAACCAGTACAAAGTAGGATTTCCGTCTTCGCTAAAACTATATCCCATCAGAGATCTGTTTTCGGTATACTGACGGTTGGTGACCAATTTATCTCTTAAAAATAAAGCGCTATTGTATTTTAGGATAGAAAGGCTGTCTGCGCTTGCGGCAAAAACAAACACGTCATGAGTAACGGTATTTTCGCCAGCTACAATTTCCGACTGGCCAATTTTGTTTTTTAAATCGATTGCATAAGTAGTCAGCACCGTTTGACTAAGCAAAGAGGTGGAGGAGATTAAAAACAAAAAAATAAAAATTCGTTTCATGTGTTTTTGGGCGCAAAAATCATTCCTTATTTTATTGATTCATAAGCTCTTGAAAAAGATCTACAAACTGACCAACATGCATTCCGTCCATTAAACCGTGATGGACATAGACTGCCATAGACATGGTTCTTTTTCCTGTTTCGGAAACCATCATTTTTCCGAATGAAATTTTCGGACAGCTGTCTGGATATGTAAAACTGCGTGCGTGGGTTATGGAACTAAAATTCAACCACGGAATTGCCGAGAAATGAATCAGATTGTCATCATCAAAAGATCGGGTAAAAAGTCCGGTTGTGTTTTGAATGCGTTCGATTTCCGTTAATGCTATTTGTTCGAATGTTTTAAAATCCGGATCGTATTCAATTAAAGAAAAACCAAAAGTCCCATCTTCACGCCCAATTGTGGCTGATGCGTCAATACGATCGTTAATGTATATTTGGTCTTCTGAAATTCGGTATCTAAAATTTTCAATGGCGTTTACCGCAGCCAGCGTTTTATGTAAGTAGAAAATGAAAAAAGAAGCATTTATACTTTTTGCGGTTTGATACGCTTTGGTACAATCGATTTCTACAGTAGCGCCAAAAAAAGGTTCTTCCATCTGTTTGAAATGCGCAAAATGCTCTTTTCTATTCCAATTTTCTAAGTCTAAAAGTGTTTTCATTATAATAAATTCGGAACCACTTCTGCAATAGTTTCAAAAGAACTAAAATGCTCGTGTTCTATAGTGTGATTGATTTTTTCGTGTTCCCAGGTTGTGTGAAACGGAATATGTACGGCATAACCGCCAATTCCTAAAACTGGTAGCACATCTGATTTTAATGAGTTTCCGATCATCAAGAACTCATGCGCCTGAATGTCTAAACGGCCTAAAAGTTTTTGATAATCAATTTCTTGTTTGTCTGACATTACTTCGATATGGTGAAAATAATGTCCCAAGCCAGAACGGTGCAGTTTGCTGTGCTGATCTTTCAAATCGCCTTTTGTAGCAACGACCAATTTGTATTTTCCTTTTAAGGCTTGGAGCGTTTCTTCGATTCCGTCCAGCAATTCGATTGGTTTTTCGAGTAATTCTTTTCCGTATTGAATGATTTTTTCAATGACTTCAATAGGAATGGTATTGTTCGAAATGTTCATAGCCGCTTCGATCATCGAAAGAATGTAGCCTTTAATTCCGTAACCATATAAAGGCAGATTGGCAATTTCAATTTTGAATAATTCCTGCGAAATGCCTTGATGCGAAAGATAATCTTCCATTAAGGCACAGAATTTATGTTCGGTTTCCTGAAAGTAAGGTTCGTTTACAAACAAAGTGTCATCGGCATCAAAGGCGATTACTTTTAAGTTTGGGATTTTAGTTTTATGTAACATAATGTTTTTGTTTCAGGTGTTTTTTAGGTTTGCCACTAATTACACTAATTTACACTAATTTTTTTATAAAGATTAGCAAAAATCTGAGGAATCTGCGGGAGATATTTTGCCACAGATTAAAAGATTAAAAAGGATTATTTAATCTGCTGAAATCTATTTGAATCTGCGTGAAATTTTTTTTAGCCACAACCCGAGCGATAGCGAACAGGCGAAGCAATTGCACAAATTTTCACAAATTTCTTTTGGGTTAAATAATTAAATCCGCTTAATCTGTCAAATCTGCGGGAGATATTTTGCCACAGATTAAAGGATTAAAAAGATTTAAAAAAGTAAATCCGCTCAATCTGCTTAAATCATTTAAATCTGCGTGAAACTATTTAACCTCAATTCTTAGAAAACAATCGTTTCAAAGAAATCGTCTTATCATAAAATGTTATTCGGATTCCGCAAAGCAGAATAATTCCGCCGAAAACCATTTGTAAAGTTATTTTTTCTTCCAAAAACAACCAAGCCAAAATAGAGGTAATTACAGCTTGACTTAACAAACTCAATGAAACTCTTGTGGCGCGCATGTGCTGTGTCGCATAACTTATGGAAAGCCAAGCACACAATTGGCAAATTACAGCTTGAAGCACTAGAACAAACCAGCCTGCATCTGAAAATCCTGTGAAAGGTTCGTTTAACGAATAACATAAAATTCCCAAATAAATGCTTGAAGCGGTTAAGCTGATGGTCATAAACGAAAGCACATCAACCTGCGAAAGCACATTTTTGCTGACCAAAAGATAAATTGAATATAAGATTCCAGATAAAACCGCAAATAGAAATGCCTGATCGAAGTTTAAATCGATAAAAAACTCAAAACCGACTAGAGTTATCATTCCGAGCAAAGCGACCAATGTACCAATCCAGAAATTTGTGGCTGGTTTTGTTTTCAAAAAGAAAAAAGAACCGACCCCGACCCAAACAGGAGATAAATTTGTCAGCAAAGAAGCCTGAGTTGCGCTTGATTCCTGAATGGCGATATTCCAAACGGCAACATCTGAAGCAAATAAAATACCGCAAAGCGCTGCTAAAAGCAGAAATTTTGGTTTCGGTAATTTGAAATTTCCTGAAATTATAACATAAGGTAAAAGCAGGGTCACAGCAAAAAACATTCGGTAAAATGCCGAAATCAAGCCTGGAGTTAAACGTAATTTTACCAATATCGGAAAAATGGATATGCAAAGTATACCGCAGATTAAGGCTAATCTTGGTTTGGTGAGTTTCATTTAATGTATTTTGTTCTTGAATTATTTTTTCAAAGATAATCTAGAAAGGGAGTATTTTGAAAGCGAAAAACGCGAATCAATTAAAAATCTTAATTGGTTCGCGCTTTTTAAAAATATTTTTTAAAATTCTGATTTTTAATATTATTCGCTAAAGCTAAAAATCTGGTATTTTTTATTTTGTTTATTATAATTTCCAAGATAAATAGAACTGTCTAATTTGAATAGAATTAAATCTTTATATAAGACTTTATTAAAAAGTGTTCGGCCGTCTTTTATGTTTTCATTTTCCTCTAGAAATATTCTTATTTTTTCAAATGCTGAGGTTTTGACCTCGTCTTTCAAATGGTTAAAATTGGAATCGAACAGACAAGTCGTATAAACCACATTTTTGTCTCTATAAGAAATCAGGTTTTCTATAGTGTAGCTTGAATAAGACATGGCGATAGGAGCACTTGAAAATCCACCTGCCATTCCCATTCCCATTCCACCTCCATTTGCTATGTCTTCTGAACTTCCAATAACGGTATAATATAAACCATCTAATTTATAACACGATATGCCAGGAGTAGAGTTATTAATCTTGCGTATAAATTGTTTTGGTTTTTCTAATATTTTTTTATTAGAAAATGTGCCTGATTCCTGAAAAACATCCGTATTTTTAAAAGGGATTTCTTCATCTCGCAATGCTTTGTAAGTATTAATTCTCATGCCATCTAAATCGCTTATGGTTAAATATAGAACTTCAGGATTTGTTTTGATCTGAATGAGTTTGTCATCGATTAAAAAAGAATTGGATTCAAATAAAAATCCATCATATTCATGACTTATTGTGCGTTGCTGTTTAATTGCCTTTAAAGAAGCAGTAAAGTCGTTTAGATTTATTCTTAAAATATCTGTAGCATGTGGACCAGTATCTAGTGTGAAAATAATCTCGTCATTTTTATAAGTATAGATTTTATTTTTTCTAGTACTCAAAGCCAGTGAAGGAGGGCTTTCGTTATTAATATTTTGAAAAAAGAAATTGGAAGATTCCCAAGTTAATGCAGTATGTAAATTTACAGGATTTCCTTCTTTGTTGTTGAATTCAAACTTCGACAAATCGACCGTTTTAGTGTCTAATTCACCTGAAGGATCAAAAACATAAAATTTTAAATTTCCGATATTTTTGACAAGAGTAATTATATAAAAAACATTGTTGATAGTAAGTTCTTTAACAATCTTTTCTTTTTTCAGTTCTAAATCAAAAAATTTAATATTGATTTGCTTTGTTGCAAAATCAAAAGATTGTGCAAATATTTTTTTTCTGTCTTTTGAACCCCAGAAAATGCTATAGCTTTCATCTTTCTGAGTATATCCAAGAATTTCTTCGTAAGTGCTTTCCGGCCTTACAGCAGAAATCGAATCTTTAATATTAAAAGTGGAATCAAATCTTATTGAAGAAACTTTTTCTTTATCGTTTGAAAATAACACAATTTCATTTTTGGTCTTATTAGTTACCTGATAGAAATCTCTTTTTTTTTCTAATTTGAGATCAAATTCTTTTATCATTTCCTGTGCAAAGGTGTTAATAGTCAGAAAAAGAAAGCAGGCAAGGAGTGATTTTTTTAGCATAGATTAAGTTGGCAATTTTTGGTTGGGTGAAGATCTAATTTTTTCTGTATAAAGGTTTGAATACTTTTCTTTATTAAATTAAACAAGCGTGAAACTAAAGATTTCACGCTTGTTTAATTTATTTAAAAGCTCTTAGATTCACATTAATCTGCAAACTTTCGAATTGTATATTCTTTTGTTTTATTATCGTAGTAGCCTAGATAATATACCGCTTCTATATTAAATAAAATTTGAGACGAAACATCTTTGTAGTCATCAAAGAAAGTGCGTATTTTATCAAATGCCAAAGGCTGTAAATCGCCTTTTATATGATTGTCTTGATTATCAAAAAGACCTTCAATTTTAACTACTTTTCTATTCGCATAAGAATTAAAATTCTCCATCGTAGGGCTTAAGAATGCAACACTTACCAAAGCTCCAATTAAGCCAAATTGATTTGCAACAGTTTGTCCTGTAGATGGTCCTGTAGAAGAAATACCTCCAAAAGTAATAAGCGTATTTTGACCAATATGATAGCAAGAAAGACCAGCATTTAAATTGACAATTTTTCTTAAAAATTGAGAGCTGTTTGTTAAGGTTCTTTTTCCTCCAAAATCTCCGCCTTCAAGATAAATGTCTGAGTTTTTAAAATCAATTGGAGTGTCAGATGTGGCTGAAAATTCTTTTAACGTATTATCTTCTAAGTCTTTTACAGTAAAGAAAAATTGATCTTCAGACGATTTTAAGATGTAAAATTTATTGTCAAAATAAAATGAATTCGAAGTTATAGCGATTTTATATCCTGTAGAAGTTACATTAGAAATACCTGGAGATCGGATTATCTTTTCAGTAGCCGAAAAATTCTGTGTATCAATTATAATTGCCTGTGTGTAATCTGAATTTGTATCAATAGTTAAAACAAGCGTTTTGCCATCAAAATAACATTTTCTTTTTCTAGCAGCGTCTGTTAATGAAGTCGGATTTTCAACATTGATGTTTTTTAATGAAAATGGAGCTTCAAACGGAAGCAGATTTTCTCCTAAAATTCCATAGATATCTGATTTTGTATAATTAGATTTGAAGAAATGGAATCCGTCCAAATTGATAATTTTTGCTGAATAAACACCATTTTTGTCAAAAACATGTAGTTTTAAAGAGTTGCCTTTTTTGGGAACAGTTAAAATGTAAAATTTCTCGCTTTCGCTGAATTTCTGAAGCACTTTTTCTTCTTTAAGGTCAAGAGTATATTGCTGTGTTGTAACTTTTTTGTTCGAAACATCATACAATTGAGAAAAGATGTTTTCGTAATCGTTAGACGCCCAAAACAAACGCGGATTGTTATTATTGCTGTTATAGCCAATCATCATGTCGTATGTTTTAGTATTTGGTCTTTCGGCAGAAATACTGTCCACTATTTTCATGTTTCCGTCAAGATGAATCGCTTTTACTTTTATTTTATCACTAACAAATAAAGTAACATCTTTCTTCTCATTATTTACAACCTGAAAGATATCACGATTCTTTTTTAATTCGATAGGCACAGAGCTTACAATTTCTTGCGAAAATGATGTCAAAGCGCTTAATATTAAGCAGAAGCCAAATATTTTTTTCTTCATACAGCTAATTTGTTTTTGGTTAGATAATTTTTGGGCTAATATCTTAATTTTTTGGATATGGAGAATTTATCAAATAATATTTTTTAAAAGCAAAAAGCATGAATCGATAAAAGTTAACCGATTCACGCTTTTTTATTTTCTAAAATGAAGATTTTTACTCTTTTGTCTCTTCTACTTGGATAGTTGGAGGAACTTCTGGAGTGTCTTCACCTTTTAGGTAAGTCGGTAAATTTAATCCAGCCATATTGAATAAATCATTTAATGGCGGAACAGTTTTCATCATGCCAGAAACAAAATTGGCTGTTGATCCATTTTCGCCCTGGCCATTACCCGAATCCCAAACCGTAATTTTATCAATTTTGATATTCTTAACCGCTTCAACCTGAGTTTTTACCAATTCTGGAAGTTTTTCCAATAATAAAAGCTGGAATGCTTTGCTTGGATCTCCACCTGCAGCAGCCACAACATCTTTATAACCTTCAGCTTGTTTGGTTAAGATTTCGAATAAACCTTTTGCTTCTGCTTCCATTTTAGCGAAAATTGCATCAGCTTCTCCTTTTGCATTCTCTCTGATAGTTTCTGCAGCAGCTTGTGCTTCGATAATTGCTCTTTGTTTAGCAATTTCAGCAGGAACGACAATGTTGGCAATTTGTGTAGAACGCTCTCTTTCAGAACGCGCCAACTCGGCTTTCTGTTCTGCAATATAAGATTCTTCTAATGCTTTTGCTTGTTGTACTTTTTCTGCGGCTATTGCAACACGTAATGATTCTGCTTCTTTTTCTCTACGAAGTGCTTCTGAATTGGCAATAGCAATTTTTGCCTCATTTTCTCCTTGAATAGCAATGGCATTGGCTTCAGAAGTTTTTACCCTTGTATCTCTTTCTGCTTCTGCTTTACCAATTGTTTCGTCTTTAGAAGCAGTTGCGATACTAATTTCTTTATCTTTCTGAGTAATCGCAATTTTTACGTCACGATCTCTATGTGTTTCTGCAATTTGAGTATCTTTTTCTCTATCGGCAAGAGCTTTACCAATTTCTCCGATTTTTTCTTGTTCAGCAACACTAATTTTTGCTTCGTTGATGGCTTTTGCAGCAGCTTCTTTTCCTAAAGCTTCGATATAACCCGATTCATCTCTAATATCGGTAACGTTTACGTTGATTAACTTTAAACCAATCTTTTTCAATTCGCTGTCTACGTTTTTAGAAATATTGTCTAAGAATTTATCACGATCAGAGTTAATTTCTTCAATAGTCATTGTTGCAATAACCAGACGCAACTGACCAAATAAAATGTCTTTTGCCAGTTCCTGAACCTGTTCTGATGATAAACCTAATAACCTTTCAGCAGCAGTATTCATACTATCTGATTCTGTAGAAATTGCAATTGTAAAACGACAAGGTACATCAACTCGAATGTTCTGACGGCTTAATGCATTAGTTAAATTGGCTTCGATAGAAAGCGGTTTTAAATCCAGAAAAGAATAATCTTGAATTACTGGCCAAATAAAAGCTCCTCCACCATGTACACAACGGGCTGAGGTACCACCAGTACGTCCGTAGATTACTAAAATTTTATCTGAAGGACATCGTTTGTACCTTGAGATTAATGCTGAAATGGTTACGAATAGAACGATTGCCGCAACTGCAATCAAAATAATTGGGTTCATTATCATTATAGTTTATGTTATAGGGTTTCTACGATGAGGAGGTTGTTTTCTATTTTAACAACTTTTACAGCTGTTCCAGAAGCAATTCTGGCATTTTCGGTCATGGCTTCCAATTCATGAAAAGCGCCGTTTACGCTAATCATAATTTTGCCTTTTCCAGTTTTATTTTCTGGAATTGTTAAATAAACTTCTGCAGTTTTATCAAGTGTATTAGAAAGTTTAAACGAATTATCTTCGGCTAATTTTTGAACTTGTTTGATTACGAAGAAAAATAAAAGCACAAATAAAACCCCCACAACAAAAGAAAGTACAATCAAAAACCAAGTATGTTCACCAATTGTAGAGTAAAAAGAAATTCCTGTCCAGCTGAAACCTAACAGAAAATTGATCAAATTTCTTAAAGAGAATAATTGAAAATCGCCACCATCATGCATATCAGCATTAAAATCGGTATCAAAACCATCCGCGATATCAAGACCTGAAAAGGTAATAATAGTTTGAATAAGAAAAATTAAACTTGATGGAATAGCGATATACCAAAAAGATTTAAGCAGAGTAGGCAAGCTTTCTAATAGTTCCATAATTATAAGTTTTTTGAATAACTCTTGGCGCTAATATCTAATTTTTTTTGTAAGAAAACTAATTTGGATGAAAAATGTGTTTATAATTGTTTTTAGAATGAAAAAGCGCGAAATTCAATTTGAAAATTCACGCTTTTTTGGACTGTTTTAAACTACAGCAAATTTACTGCAAGCTTTCTCAATCTGTTTATCCGAAAACGGTTCGAGCGCTTTGGCAAGCATTTCACTAGTTTTGATGCATTCCATCATTTTGGATCTTAAATCTTTGTCATCTCCCAAATCTGTTTCCAGAATTCGCTTGAAAATTTCAGATAAATAATGGGGTTGTTCTCTAAAATCTCCTTCAAACCATAAATTGGAAAGGAAATTGGCCATCGACGGTATAACGTCGTGGTGTGTTGGTTTTTGATTTTCTGTTTGCATATTAGAAAATATTAGACACACGAATACCACGTTTTAGGTGTGCAAACATTCCAAGGAATAATTTTAGGCGGTTTCCCGTTCCCTTCACCATGACGTGGTATACGCTTATTGTTACTTTAATATGTTTAAGGATTTCTCCTTAGAAATGTTTGCAAAACAAACTTACAAATATAAATTTGAAAGAAATAATAAATTGTAAGAGTTTTATATTGTTTTTTTGTGCCAATGTTGTCATTTAGAGGAACGAGAAATCGCACTAGAAACTCGACAATATGTGAATCCCGCGTGCGATTTCTCGTTCC